>CAMOMP010000016.1:0-48926 GCA_946619915.1 uncultured Prevotellaceae bacterium
CCCGCCGCTTCAGGCAGCGCTATGAGGGTGACGACTTCAAGCTCTACCGTGCACTGCGCAGCATCAATCCCAGCCCCTATCTGTTCTACTTCGACTTCGGCGGGTTCCGTATCTTCGGCTCTAGCCCCGAGACACATTGCCGTATTGAAGGCAGACGCGCATACATCGACCCCATCGCAGGAACCACCAAGCGTACTGGCGATGCCGAGACCGACCGCAAGAATGCCGAGTATCTGCGCAACGACCCGAAGGAGAATGCCGAGCATGTGATGCTGGTGGATTTGGCACGAAACGACCTGAGCCGCAACTGCCATAATGTGAAGGTGGACTTCTACAAGGATATGCAGTTCTACAGCCATGTGATTCATCTGGTCAGCCGTGTCAGCGGCGAGCTGGACGAGGGGGCTGATCCTATCCAGGCATTCATAGACACTTTCCCCGCAGGCACCCTGTCCGGTGCGCCCAAGGTGATGGCGATGCAGCTGATAAGCAAGTACGAGCCGCACAACCGCGGTGCCTACGGTGGCTGCATCGGTTTCATCGGTTTCAATAAGAACCTGAATCAGGCCATTACCATCCGTACCTTCGTGAGCCGCAACAACGAACTGTGGTTCCAGGCGGGAGGCGGCATCGTGGCCAAGAGCGATGTGGAGTACGAACTGCAGGAGGTGAACAACAAACTGGGTGCTCTGCGCAAAGCCATAGAGAAGGCCGAGGAGCTCTAACAACTCATGAACTCAATAACTCATGAACTCATGAAGATAGTTATCATAGACAACTACGATTCCTTCACCTATAACCTTTCCCATCTGGTGAAGGAGCTGGGGGCTGAAGTGACAGTTCTCAGAAACGACAAGTTCCAACTGCCGGAATTGGAGGGATACGATAAGATTATCCTGTCGCCCGGCCCCGGCATCCCCAGCGAGGCAGGACTGCTGTTGGATGTCATCCGTACGTATGCCGGCAAGAAGCCTATCCTGGGTGTCTGCCTGGGACATCAGGCCATAGGCGAGGTCTTCGGCGGCAAGCTCACCAACCTGAGCAGCGTATTTCACGGGGTAGCCACTCCTACGCACATCTGTGCAGATGACTATATCTTTGCCGGACTGGACAAGACCATCGAGGTGGGACGCTACCACTCCTGGGTAGTGGATACCGACGGGTTCCCTGCCTGCCTGGAGGTGACAAGTACCAGCCCGGAGGGCTACATCATGTCGCTCCGACACAGAGAATATGACATTCATGGTATTCAGTACCACCCTGAGAGTGTGCTGACCCAGGCAGGTAAGACGATAATAAAGAACTGGCTTGAACACAAATGAAGAAATACCTTTCACAACTCATAGAAGGTGCAACCCTCACACGCGAGGATACGCACACCATCATGCTGGGTATTACCGAGCAAAAGTATAATGAGCATCAGATTGCAGCCTTGCTGATGGCTCTGCAGACCAGAGGCATTACGGTGGATGAGATGCTGGGCTTTCGCGACGGCTTGCTGGAAACGGGCAAGCGGGTGAATCTGGATGATTACAACACGCTGGACATCGTGGGAACGGGCGGCGACGGCAAGAACTCCTTCAATATCAGTACCTGCTCGGCCTTCGTTATTGCCGGAGCCGGTTACAAAGTTACAAAGCATGGCAACGGGGGCAGCACCAGTGTCAGCGGTGCCAGCAATGTACTGGCAGGACACGGTGTGAAGTTTACGGACAACGAGGACATTCTGCGCCGTTCGCTGGATGAGGCAGGCATCTGCTATCTGCACGCTCCGCTCTTTGCCTACGGCATGAAGCATGTTGCTCCTGCCCGCAAGGCCTTGGGCATCCCCACCTTCTTCAATCTGCTGGGCCCTCTGGTTAATCCCTGCCGCCCCAAGAACTCGCTGCACGGTACAGCCAACCAGGGGCAGCTGCGCCTATACACCAATATCCATCAGAAGATCGGTGACAACTACGGTGTGATAACCAGCTATGACGGTTATGATGAGATTTCGCTGACAAGCGGCTTTAAAATCAACACCCGCTACTTCGAGAAAGTATATACCCCGCTGGAGATGGGACTGAGATATGTTAAGCCCTCTGATATCTACGGCGGAGAAACTGCCGAGGAGGCGATGCAGATATTCGACAGTGTACTTCAGAATAAGAGTACCGAGGCGCAGAAGAACGTCATTCTGGCCAATGCCGCCTGCGGTATCAGCCTGATGGAGGAAGAGCTGACCATTACGGAGACCATCGAGAAGGCTCGTGAGTCGCTGGAGAGCGGCAGAGCCCTGGAGTGCTTCCGCAAGTTTGTGGAGATTAATTCTTAAAATAAGCCTCACCCCTAACCCCTCTCCCGTGGGCGAGGGGAACGAACAACTTGTCAACTAAAGAATTGAGCAAAATGAAAGACGTTCTGGAGGAAATAGTTGCCCATAAGCGCATTGAGGTAGCCGGGCAGAAGGAGCAGGTGCCTGCCCGTCAGTTGTATGCCGTCGTAGAGAAGATGATGGCTGAGGGTGTGGAAGGCAGAAGCATGAGTAAGGCGCTCACCGAGGATGCGCACGGCATCATTGCAGAGTTCAAACGCAAGAGCCCTTCCAAGGGATGGATAAAGGAAGAGGGAAAACCTGAGGTCATCCCCCCATCCTACCAGCAGAACGGAGCCGCCGCACTGAGCATCCTCACAGACGAGAAATACTTTGGCGGTAGCATGCAGTTTGTCAAGACGGCACGCCCCTTGGTAAATATCCCCATTCTGCGTAAAGATTTCATCATAGATGAATATCAGCTCTTCCAAGCACGCGAGATTGGTGCCGATGCTGTGTTGCTAATAGCTGCCGACCTGAAGAAGCAGGAGGTGAAGACATTGGCAGCCCTTGCACATGAACTCAAATTGGAGGTGCTATTAGAGATGCACTCACTGGAGGAATTGGATTATGCCGAGCTGGATGTAGATATGTTGGGTATCAACAATCGCAATCTGGGTACCTTCCATACAGATGTGCAGAACTCCTTTAACATGATAGTACGTCTGCCCGAAGATAAGGTAAAGGTCAGCGAAAGCGGTATAGGCAACCCTGAAACCATACGGCTGCTACGTGCCGCCGGATACAGGGGATTCCTGATGGGTGAACACTTCATGAAGCAACCCGATCCGGGCCAGGCGCTCAGCGAATTCATAGCAAAATTGTAAATTAAGAATTGAGAATAAAGGTCTGTGGCATGCGCGAGCCCGAAAACATACGCGCAGTAGAAGAACAGGTGAAGCCTGACATGATGGGCTTCATCTTCTGGGAAGGCTCCAAGCGTTGCGTTACCGAGGTCCCCTCCTACCTGCCCCAGTGTACCAGGGTAGGCGTATTCGTTAATCCTACGGAGGAGGAAGTATTGCAGAAAGCAAAGGACTTCAGCCTGAATGCCATACAGCTGCACGGACAGGAATCTCCCGACTTCTGCCGCACCATAAAGAAGCAAACAGGGCTGCCCATTATCAAGGCCTTCAGCATAGGTGAAGGTGATTCTTCACTCTTCACGCTTCACTCTTCACGATATGACGGAATCGCCGACCTCTTCCTCTTTGACACCAAATGCAAGTGTGTGGGCGGCAGCGGTGAGCAGTTCAACTGGGACATCCTGCAGCACTACAAGGGAGATACTCCCTTCCTGCTTTCCGGGGGAATAGGTCCGGGTGATGAGGAGAAAGTAAGACGATGGTGTCACCCCCGATGGGTAGGCATCGACCTGAACTCACGCTTTGAGTCAGCTCCTGCTTACAAAGACGCTCAGGCGTTAGCCAAGTTCGTAAAAGGCCTCTCCCCAACCCTCTCCAAAGGCAAGGGAGAAATAGGCCAATAGTAAATAAATCGTATTTTGTAAATCGTAAAACAGAAAATAATCGCGATGAATCGTATCAACCAAATATTTCAAGAGAAGAAGTCAGGACTTCTTTCACTTTACTTCTGTGCCGGACACCCAACGCTGGAAAGTACAGGAGAAATCATCAAGACTATCGAGAAGAACGGCATCGACTTCATTGAAGTGGGAATCCCCTTTAGCGACCCTATGGCAGATGGTCCTGTCATACAGGATGCAGCCACCAAAGCATTACGCAATGGCATGACGCTGCGCAAGCTCTTTAGTCAGGTTGCAGAGGTAAGAAAGGAAGGTGTAAAACTGCCCCTTATACTGATGGGCTACATGAACCCCATTTACCAGATGGGCTACGAGAAATTCTTCTGTAACTGCAAGGAGGCTGATGTAGATGGCGTTATCATTCCCGACCTACCCTTCCGCGACTATATGGAAGAGGTGAAGCCCATTGCCGACAAGTATGATATCCGCATTATCATGCTTATCACACCCGAGACTTCCGACGAGCGTATCCGCTTCATCGACGATAACACAGACGGCTTCATCTATATGGTCAGCTCGGCAGCTACAACAGGTGCCCAGAAAGAATTTGACGAGGCTAAGCAGGCATATTTTAATAAGGTGAACCAGATGGGATTGAAGCATCCGCGCATGATAGGCTTCGGCATAAGCAACAAACAGACCCTTGAAAGTGCACAGGCAAATGCCGCAGGTGCCATCATAGGCAGTAAGTTTGTTACCTTGTTGGATGAGCTGAAAGAACCCCAGAAAGCAGTTGACACGCTTTTGCAAGCACTTCGTTGTTAAAGTTTAGAGATGAGAGTTTAGAGTTTAGAGTTTAGAGGCAGTTGAAAGTTGATAGTTGAAACGCTGAACTTCCCCGAACCACAGACTCCAAACGATAAACTCAAAAAATGACTATAAACTATAAACATTAAACTATAAACTTTAAGAAATCACTCTTCCTTGTGGAAAATAACCTTTACCTTTACGATGCGGCGCTCGTCCATCTCCATGATTTCGAACGAGAAGCCCTTGTAAACCATTTTCTCGTGTAGTTGGGGGAATTCGCCCTTAATCTCAAGCAACAGACCTGCCAGGGTATCAGCTTCACCCTCAACTTCCTCGAAATAGTCATCGTCCAGGTCGAACATCTTCATAAAGTCAGCCAAGAGAATCTTGGCCTCAAAAATGTAGGTATTCTGGTTCAGACGCTGATAAGGTTTCTCCTCGTCATCGTACTCATCATTAATCTCACCCACAATCTCCTCTATAATGTCCTCCATTGTCACAAGGCCGCTGGTACCGCCAAACTCATCCACGACAATGGCCATGTGAACCTTGTTTGACTGGAAATCACGCAGCAAATCATCTATCATCTTGGTCTCAGGAACAAAGTACGGAGGCCTTATCAGACTCTGCCATCTGAAGCTTGACGGCTTACCCAAATGAGGCAGCAAATCCTTGATATACAATACGCCCTTAATATTATCCTGCGTACCCTGATAGACGGGAATACGACTGTAGTTGTTCTCGACAATGCACTTCAACACCTCTGGGAAAGGAGTATTTATGTCCAGTGCCACAATATCCACACGACTGGTCATAATCTCTTTGGCCATCTCACCGCCAAAACGGATGATACCCTCCAGCATACTACTCTCCTGAGCGATGTCTTTCTGGTCGGTCAACTCCATAGCCTTCTCCAAGTCATCCACCGTTAGGCTTTGTATATCAGCATGGACAAAGCGCCTTGTTACAACCTTACTCCTAATAAGCAGATTACTCAACGGAGACAGTAATTTACTAATCTTGCGTAGCTTGGGAGCTGCAAAACGGCAGAAAGCCAAAGTATGCTGCGAACTGTAAATCTTGGGGATCACCTCGCCAAAGAGTAGAAGCAGGAATGTCAGCACTACCGTCATCAGCAGGAACTGCAGCACATCCGAACCGCCAAAGTCCATCACCTTCATAAAGACGAAGTCCAATAGCGTAATAATGGCTATATTAACCAGATTATTACAAATCAGAATATTAGCCAACAGGCGCTCGCTGTCCTCGCGCAATGCTATGATACTCCTATCGGAACTGTGCTTCTCTTCCTCTACTTCGTTGATATCCGAGGGGGAAAGACTGAAGAAAGCAATCTCACTGGCAGAGACAAAGCCGCTGCACATCAAAAGGAAGAGAGACAGGCAAAAGGCAACAATCACCCCAATGGTAGGTTCGTGGAAACGTATGGCACAGAAGGCCTCGCCTATTACCTGGAAATATGACAAAATATCCATTATACGTTGTTTTCTGGTGTATCCTGAGATTTAGGCGTAAGCATCTCCATAGAATCTGCCCAAATTTCAGTAATAGAACGCTTTATGCCGTTGCGGTCATCCCATGTACGGGTATGAATCTGTCCCTCTATGTACAGTTTGTCGCCAGTATGAACATATTTCTCCACCACCTCGGCCAATTTGCGCCACAGGATTACATTATGCCACTCTGTACGGTCAGGCACCTCGCCTCCGCTAGGCAGCTTATAACCACGTTCCTTGGTTGCCAACCTTACGCTGGCTACACAAACACCGGCATCCACGTACCTCACTTCTGGCTCCTTGCCTACATTACCTATCAGCATTACTTTATTCATAATACACAAATTTTCTTTGGGCAAAGATATTACTTTTTTTCTTTCCGTACAAGTTAAATATGACGAGAAAAAAACCACTGTATTTTTTTCTCTTACTTATTTATATTAATTTTAACCTTCCTGGCCATATAACGAAGGAAACAGGAGGGATAAAGGGGACAGAAAAGAATGGTAATTCGGTTTATGAGACCTGGCACAAGAGTGGACTTGCGACGGAACATAGCCTTAAGAGCCAAGCGTGTAGCCTTCTCTGGTGTTATCATAATACCAAATGCGTACATCAGCTTACGGAAACGTAATAAGGTCAATCCCTGAAGCAAGGGGGTATCAACAGCTCCGAAGATGGCAGTAGTAATGCTGACAGGCGTTCCGTGACACTCCAGTCGCAACTGACGGGAATAACCTTTTACGAAACGCTTGGTGCTGCCGTACATACCAATTACAGGCCATTCCATCCAAGCAGAAATGGAAGAGATATTCAGAATGTAACCTCTACCATGCGCCTTCATGAGCGGGACAAAAAGTCTGCAGAGCAACAAAGGTGTGGTGCAATGCAAAGCTATGATACGCTGTAGCCTGGCGGGGTCAGTATCCTCGATAGTAGAGGTAATGAGCATACCGGCATTATTGATGAGTATTTCAACCTGCCAGCCATTATCTTGGCAAAGGGATACGATTTCCTGCGCAGCAGTTTCCTTGCAGAGGTCAATGCACAACACAGGTGCTGGGACATCATATTGCTGACAGAGCTGGCTGGAAAGTTCCTGAGCAGCCGGCTCGTTGATATCTACCAACAACACGCCATAGCCCATCTGTGCCAACTGGATGGCATAACAACGCCCCATACCAGAGGCGGCACCAGTTACTATTGCATACTTAACGGACATCAACCTTCATTTTAAAGTCTATGGGAACCTTTACCAACTTCTTACCCACAACGCGCTTAACAACATTAACACCATCCAAATGCAAAAGATAAAGACTATCGGACTGTTGTGTAAGCGTGGCTTTCTGTGTTTCGCTCCCCAAGTCGTTGCTCAAACGAAGTGTGGCCGTTTTATCATCCTGAATCTTGAAACTGGTAACAGTCCAGACACCATAGATATTACCACCCAGGTAACCATTCATAGGACCAAACATTTCCATGCCGGGCACTTTAACCGACTCTTCGTAAAGATCAATGTGCAGACGAACATTCTCCTCAGGGCAAAGAAGTTTCAACTTCCAAGGTCCCTGTGCCATAACAGTAGAACTAAGGCTTAGAGCAATAAAGAAAAGAAAAAGAATTCGTTTCATTTTAACTCCACATTATACAAATAATATATATAACAGATAGATAATGTACGCGGCTACAAGCACAATACCCTTCCAGCTGGTAAGGCTACGTCTGGCAAAGGCCAGCCCCCATAGCAATACATTACAGAAGATAAGCGTAAACCAGTCGGTAACAGAGATGTCTGAGACAGCCATAGGCTTGACTATGCTACAAATACCTATCACAAAAGCTATATTAAAGACATTACTGCCAATGGCATTGCCAAGGGCCAACCCATTGCTCCCCTTACGTGCAGCCATCATGCTGGTAGCCAACTCGGGAAGACTGGTTCCGGCAGCCAAAATGGTAAGACCTATGATACGTTCGCTGACACCCCACTCACGAGCCAAGACTGCAGCATTATCAACCATCAGCTGACCACCATATATCAAGCAGGCACAACCAACAACAAGATAAAGAAGAATCTTCATAAGGGACATCTGGGCATCCTTTTCATCTTCCTCAGTAACAGGTGATTTCTTGCGAGCACGCCAGAACGTATAATACAGGAATCCGCAGAAGAAAGCTATCAGGAAAACTCCCTCAACCCTACGTATATCACCATCATAATAGGCGACGCCATAAAGGCAGAGGGCTGCCAACATACTAAAGGGAATGTCGTAAGAAAGGAGGGAACGTTCAACCGGCATCTTCATCATCAGAGCAGAAGCACCAACAATAACCAAAGTGTTGAAGATATTGCTGCCTACAATGTTGCCGACACTCATATCCGCACTACCCTTCAGCACACTGAAGAAGCTAACCATAAACTCAGGAAGACTGGTTCCAAGGGCCACAATGGTAAGACCTATCACCATCTCACTCACATTCCATCGACGAGCTATTCCGCATGCTCCGTCCGTAAATCTGTCGGCGCCCCAAAGTACCAAGGCAATGCCGACAACAAGTAGTAAACAATTTATCAACATCATAATTGATTGCAAAGTTACGACTATGCGAGCAGAATACAAAATAAAGTCGCATTCTTTTTTCTGCCGCATTCTTTTTTTTACAGCTAAGAAGAAAAATAGGGAATCTTTCCTCGGACATAGGGATTTTTCCCTTTCGCAGACCTTGCAAATTGAAAATAATTTTGTACATTTGCAATCGAAATTTCAGAAAATCGGGTATAACAACTAATAAAAATACAACTATGAGACTAAAAAGAATCGCAGCCGCAACGGCATTAGCAATAAGCACCTCCCCCATCTTGGCACAGAACTTTGAAGGTACAACCTACGAGGAGCGTATCGCTGCCACCAACAATGGCAACGAGGACAGCATCAAGATCGGAATTAACAACATCTCCCTGTGGCAGCAGTATTATAAGACAGACCCACAGGAGGCGCTCATCAACCTGCGTTGGTTGGTAAAGAACGCCCCCTATGCCCTCACCGGCATCTATACACAGGGACCAAAAGTTTATCTTGCCCTCCTCCAAAGTGAAACTGATGAGGCTAAGAAAAAGGAGTATTTCAAGGAACTGACGGAACTCTTCGAATTGCGCGAAAAGAATCTGGAAGTACTCAATACCTTTGCCAAAAACAAATCGACTCTGGGAGATGTCCTTGCCGTAAAAGCCGACTTCCTGAACTGGGCAGCACAAGTCTTCCCGGGTTCTGGCTATACGCTGAACAAGTCTTACGAGAACTACTGCAAGGCTATCAAGATGATTAACGAGAAAGGCGGACGTGAGATTGAGGGCAACATGTTACTGAACTTCTTCCTGACAAGTACCGCCATGTACAAGAACTCTCCCAACACCATGCGCGAGCAATACTTGCAGGATTATCTGGATTGCAAGGATGCCTGCGAGAAGATGCTGCAACTGGCCAAGGAGGCAAAGACGGAAGGCGACGAGGAGAAGGCCAACAAGCTGTTTGCCATTTATGACCAGCCATCAGCTAATATCGACCAGTTATTCTCTGAAAGCGGTGCCGCCGACCGTGAGCAGGTTATTGCCATCTACACCAAGAAGTTTGAAAGCTACAAGAGCGATATCGACAAGTTGAACAGCGCCATCAACCTTATGGCCAATAACGATTGCGATGATGCCGAAATCTACTATCAGTACGCCGAAGCAGCATACGCCATTCAGCCGACTTACAACAGCGCCATCGGTTTGGCACAGAAAGCACAGAAGGATGGTGAGATGGACAAAATGCTGGATTATTACAACAAGGCTTTGGAACTGGCAGCAGACGATGCCAAACGTGGCAGAATCTGTCTGAACATCTCGAATGCCCTGACCAAGAGCAAGCAGTTCACAGGTGCACTTAAATACAGCGAAAGAGCCATTGAATACAATCCCGACCTGACAGGTATGGCTTACCTGAGAATGGCAAAGATTTATGCTCAGCTGGGGCAGTACCCCAAAGCTATCGAATACTGTACGAAGGCTGCTGATGCCGATATCACCGTCAGCGGTGATGCCATGCGTTGGAAGAGCAGAATCCAAACAGCTCAGGCTGACCAGGCTGCCAACGACAGAGCTCGCAAGGCTTACGATGACTTCGTCAGGAAGCAGCAGGCAGAAGAGGCATTCTGGAACAAAGGACACAAAAAATAAGGAAAAACCGTTGCTTTGTTAAAATAGGTAAAATATAGATTGCGCATACATAATTGTTAAATAGAATTTTATACCTTTACAACCGAAAGTGCGTTTCGGACCCCATTTTATGGTCTAAAAACGCCTGAACAAGAAAAAATGAATCGCGTAAAAATAGGTATTATCGGTTTAGGACGAATGGGAAGAAAACACCTGAGAGAGCTCGTTGCTTGCGACTTCTGGGATGTTAAGTACGTCTGTGATATCGACCCCGAAAAAGAAATTTACTCAAAAGAAATAGCTCCCAACGCCATCTTTACCACAAACGAGGATGACATCTTTGATGACAAAGAAGTAGAATGCGTAGGATTATATGCACTTGCCGACAGTCGCCCCGGGCGTGTCAAGAAAGCCATTGAGCATGGTAAGCATGTGATATGCGAAAAGCCTCTGGCATATAAGATGGAAGATGAGAAAGAATTGGTAAAACTGTCCAGAACAACAGACAAGATATGTACCGTGAACCTGTATCTGAGGAACGCATGGTACACCAAGGAGATAAAAAACTTTATAAAAAGCGGAGAAATTGGCGACGTGGCCATTATTCGTATCTGCCACATGACACCCGGGCTGTCTCCTGGCGAAGGACATGAGTTTGAGGGGCCATCCTTTCATGACTGCGGTATGCACTACGTGGATATAGCACGATATTACGCAGATTCGGAATTCAAGACGGGACACGCACAGGCCATACGCATGTGGGACTACAAAGACCCTTGGTGGTTGCAATGCCACGGAACTTTCGAAAACGGCATTGTTTACGACATAACACAGGGATTCGTGTACGGACAGCTTGCTAAGGACCAGACACACAACTCATATACCGAGATAATCGGAAGCAAAGGATTTGTGCGTATGCATCACGACTTCAAGAACGCTGTTGTGGAAAAACATGGCGTAACCATCACGGAAGTCGTTGAGAAACCCTACGGAGACAAGAACATAGACCGTCTGTGTTACCTGATGGGCGAAGCAATTCTAACTGGAGTAAGACCCGAGAACCTGCCCAAATTCGACGATGCTGCCATCGCATCAGAATATGCATGGAAGATGTTGGATGACGCATGGAAACATGACATGCCGTCAAAAGGAACATCCGAAGAGTTGGAGCAAATCCACTATCGCAGAGCCCACATGACAAACGGTTACGGCCTGCTGAATCAGAAGTAAAACTAATAACATTATATAATTATGACACAATTATTATTTTTAGGAAACATCGGAATGCCAGAGCTGGTTATCTTGGCTCTAGTGGTACTGCTCCTTTTCGGTGGTAAGAAAATCCCCGAACTGATGCACGGCATCGGCAAAGGCGTCAGAAGCTTCAAGACTGGTATGAACGAAATTGAAGAGGAGATCAACAAGGAAGTTGACAAGAAAGAAGTGGAAAAGAAAGAAGAGAATTAATTATTCAATACTAACTCCAAAAAAAAATCAACTACAACATTATGAAAGAAATGTCAAGAAGGTCTTTCTTAAAGGCTGGTACAGCTGCTACAGCAGCACTTGCATTGACTCCCAGTGAGTTGTTGGCAAAAGCTAAGGCAAGTAAGAAAAACGCTCCTACAGGCAAAATCAAGCTTTTGGCCGTAGGTGTTGGTGGACGTGGACATGCAGATATCAACGGCGTTACTTACAAGGGTAAGGACGAAATCTACGATGATATCGAGTTCATCGGCATGTGCGATGTTGACTTCAAGTATGCTAAGGGCGTTCTGGAAGAGTACAAGAAGCTCTTCCCCAACATGAAGATTTACAACGACTACAAGAAGATGTATGCCGAACTGTTGGATAAGGCTGATGCTGTTATCTGCGGTACCGCCGACCATACTCACGCTATAATCTGTGCAGAAGCTTTGGCAGCTGGCAAGCATGTTTACTGCGAGAAGCCTCTGACACGTACCGTATATGAATCTCGTCTGCTGACTAAGCTGGCTGCCAAGGCAGGCGTTGCTACGCAGATGGGTAACCAGGGCTCAAGCGGCGAAGGTGTTTGCCTGGCCTGCGAATGGATCTGGAACGGAGAAATCGGTGAGGTAACACGTGTTGATGCCTTCACAGACCGTCCTATTTGGCCTCAGGGTCTTGAGCGCCCCACAGAAGTGCACGAGATTCCCGACACACTGAACTGGGATGCTTTCATCGGCCCCGCTCCCAAGCGTCCTTACAACTCTATCTATCACCCTTGGAACTTCCGCGGATGGTGGGACTTCGGTACAGGTGCACTTGGCGATATGGCTTGCCACATCCTGCACCCCGTATTCAAGGCTTTGGATTTGGGTTATCCCATCCATGCCGAGGGTAGCTCTACCCCACTTATGTCTGACTGCTGTCCAAGCGCTCAGGTTGTTAAACTGACTTATCCCGCTCGTCCTAATCGTCCTAAGGTGGCTATGCCCGAGGTTGTTGTAACATGGAGCGATGGTGGTATTATCCCCTTCCGTCCCGAAGGTCTGGCCATTGGCAAGAACCTGAATGTAAGCGGTGGTGGCGCTATTTTCTATGGTACAAAGGACATTCTGGTAGTAGGCTGCTACGGCGAGAAGCCTTACCTGGTAAGCGGACGTGTGCCCGATGCACCAAAGGTTTGCCGTCGTGTTCCCGGTGGTCCCGGCGGTCACCAGCGTGACTGGATCCGCGCTATCAAGGAAATCCGCGCAGGCAAGAAGGATTGGACAAGAACAGCATCAGACTTCAGCGAGGCAGGTCCATTCAACGAAATGGTTGCAATGGGTGTAGTAGCTACACGTCTGCAGGGCCTGAACCAGGTTTTGGATTGGGACGGTGAGAACATGAAGTTCACTAACATCCCCGAGAAGGCAACTGTTAAGGCTATGTTGAAGGACGGTTTCTCAATCCACGACGGTCACCCCACATTCGACAAGAAGTGGACAGAGCCTGTTAACGCCCGTGAGTTTGCCGCAGAATTGATTAAGCCTAAGTATCAGAACGGCTATGTTCTGCCCGAACTGCCCCAGGATTAATACAGTAAAATAGTCTTAAATGAATAACCCGACAATTAGAGACACTCGCAAAGGGATGTCTCTAATTGTCTTTAATTCTATATTCACAAGAAAGTTATTAAAGCAATGAAAATCAAAAATATATTAACAGCCGCCTCTATGATGGCTGCACTTACTGCATCAGCACAGAGCATGCAATATGTTATAGTTCAGAACCCCGAAGTTGAACTCAGTTCTCTGAAAACCGACAAAGACGGATACTACGTTTTGTTCGACGGTACCAGCATGGACGGTTGGAGAGGATACGGCAAGGATCATATCCCCAGCAAGTGGAACATTAAGGATGGCGCACTGCACTTCAACGGACGCGGTCAGGGCGAAGGCGGTGACATCATCTTCACACGTCGTTTCAAAGATTTCGTTTTCGAAGTGGAATGGAAGATTTCAGAAGGCGGTAACTCAGGTATATTCTACCTTGGAAAGGAAACAGCCACAATAGAGAAGCCTCGCCAGGAGACTAAGGAGCTGAACGACGGCCCAATCAAGGCTACCATTACTGTTCAGAAGGATGCAAAACTGAACTATCAGCCTATCTATATCTCCTGCCCCGAGTGTCAGGTGCTGGACAACGAGCGCCATCCCGATGCCAAATTAGGAGCAACACTGGGTATCCGTCAGTCAACATCATTGTATGACATGATTGTCGCAAAGCCTCAGAACGCTAACCCTGCCGGTCAGTGGAACAAAGTGAAGATTGTTGTTAAGAACGGTAAAGTTACCCACTACCAGAATGGTGTTAAGGTACTGAGCTACACACTGGCAAACAAGTCATGGGTTGATCTGCTGCAGACATCTAAGTTCAGCCAGAAGAACTGGCCTCTTGCATTCGAGATTATGAAGAATTGCGGAAAAGATCCCGGCTACTTCGGCTTCCAGGATCATGGCGATGAGGTATGGTATCGCAACGTACGTGTTAAAGAACTGAAATAATAAAACCGGCAGAACATGAAGAAGTTTTTTTCTGTTGCGATGATGGTGTTGGTGGCTCTTACTATGAGCCTGAATGCCAATGCCAGAAAGAAGGAAATGGCATTCCAGATGTATAGTGTTCGTGAGCTTATCGGCAACCCCGAAAAGTATGCCGCAAATCACGAGACTACACTGAAGGAATTGGCCAAAATGGGATACACCGCCATCGAAGCAGCTAACTACGGAGATGGGAAACTATATGGCATTGCACCGGAACAGTTCAAGGCCGACATTGAGGCTGCAGGTTTGAAGGTTCTCTCGAGCCATGTAGGTCACAACCTGAATAACGAGGAACTGAAGAGCGGTAATTTCGAAGGTGCTCTGAAGTGGTGGGAACAATGTATTGACGCTCACAAACGTGCAGGAATGCAGTACATTGTAAACCCTGGCGTTAACTTCCCCAAGACATTGGCTGAAGCTGAGGTTATATGCAAGTATCTGAACAAGGTCGGGGAAATGGTGAATGCCGCCGGCATGAAGTTCGGATACCACAACCACTCACACGAATTCAACAAGGTAGAAGGTAAGGTATGGTACGACTATATGATTGAACATACCGACGCCGACAAGGTGTTCTTTGAGATGGATGTATATTGGGCTGTGCGCGGACAGGTAAGCCCTGTAGAGTACTTCAAGAAGTACCCCGGTCGCTTTACCCTACTCCATATCAAGGATCACAGAGAATTCGGCGAGAGCGGTATGGTAGGTTTCGACGCTATCTTCAACAATGCTGATAAGGCCGGACTGAAGAACCTGGTTGTGGAGCTGGAGGGCAGCAACAGACCTAATATCCTGGATGGTATGAAGGTGTGCGCTGACTATCTGAAAGCTGCAAAGTTTGTGAAATCCACATACACAAAATAAAACAACATGTAATACAATTATGGGTTATGGGTACAAAAACCTATAACCCATAATTTCTGAAATATTGATTATGCAAGACAACAAGGAAGTTAAAGAAAACAAAAACGTAGAGGAAGAAGTAAATGAGGGCATGTCGTTCTGGGATCACCTGGAGGTTCTCCGCTGGGCCCTTTTCCGTTCGGCATGTGTCTTAACCATTTGCCTGATAGGTACTTTCTGGGCATTGCCTTACATCTTTGACGATTTTATCCTTGCTGCCACCTCGAATGATTTCTTTGTTTACCGTTGGCTAAGCGAAGTAAGCCACGGTCTCATATCATTCAGCCCCGACTTTAACGTACAGATTATCAACATAAATGTGGCCAGCCAATTCATGACACATATCTCAACGTCTGTCTCGCTAGCTGCCGTAATAGCTTTTCCCTATTTCATCTGGGAAATATGGAAGTTCATTGAACCTGCACTATACGAGAACGAAATCAAGCATATCAGACCTGCTTTCATGGGTGGTACGCTAATGTTCTATATTGGCTGTGCTGTGGGATACTTTCTAGTATTTCCCTTTACATTCCGTTTCCTGATGGAGTATGAACTGAGCCCTACCATCCAGAATCAGATAAACCTATCCTCATACATCGGTAATTTTACCATGCTGATTATGGTTATGGGACTGGTATTTGAGATGCCGCTGTTGGCATGGCTATTATCTCAGTTCGGCATCCTTCATAAAAGTTTTCTGCGCGAATATCGCCGACATGCCATTGTGATACTACTTGTTGCAGCAGCCATCATCACACCCAGCAGCGACCCATTCACACTTATGTTGGTATTCGTGCCGCTCTTCGTTTTATACGAGATGTCTATTCTTGTGATAAAGAAATAGACCGGAAATCAAAAATCAAAAGATTTTATCCAAGCAAGAATATCACTTTCAGAAATCAACTGAAAGGCGAAATTCTGTGCACGCATAGCATTATAGCTATCCTGAATATACAGGATAACATCATCTGTCGTTCCCTCTTTTAGGTGAGAAATGCTCTCATCCGGCAAAAGCAGTATATTGGTGGTATCGTCAATATAATTATTGGCATAAACGCCTAAATCACCCAACTGCTGGAAAAGATGCGGCTGAGACTTATGCATTGAAGAAGGAACATATAATTCTTCTGTATATAAAGAATTAACCCCTGGTGTAAGTTCTACCTTTAGCGCATTGTAGTGCTGAATGCCAAGAGTTAATGACTTAGTCAATTCGGAAGGAGTATTGTAGGCTGCATAATGCCCAGCAAAGATATCATCCAATTCTGCCTTATGCAACACCTTGGGATAATAACCATGAAAGTTTAGCTCCTTGAGGGCAGAAAGATGAGAGTCAGGAACATCATTACCCATTATGACGTAGTGAACACCACGGGATACTGATGTCCTGACTTCGATAGCTCCAAAATCAAGAATACGTTTCTTTACAGCGCTCATATTAGAGCCCAGATTACCTACTATACAGACAACCCTGTCTGTAAAGGGCGTGGTCTGCTTAAAATCCTCGTCTGTAAAGAAACCGTATTGCATATATTAATCGTTTGTTTGTTCCTTAGCAGGCATCTGCTTGATATTAATTACGTTGCTAACCTCACCAGACTTAAGAACCAATGCAGTTGTACGTGCATTATCCTTGTCGGTATTCGGGGTAAGCCTGATTGTTACATTATTATGGTTCTTCTCACCTTCTGTCTTGTCAAGAGTAAGCCATGTTTGGTCTGCACCATTAGAGAATTCCAATGTCCATGGATTAGTAACAGTAAAGCATATACTGTCTTGCTCAGAATCAGCAGCTACCTGCAATTCGAAAGTAGCGGTCTCAGAAAAATCTGTATCTTGTCCAGGGAATGTTGGAACAGGGTTGTTGATATTTAAGAATCCAAACTGAACATAGATGGGATTACATGAGTAAGTATAACTATTAAGCTGAACAAATCCATAACGAGTCTTACCTGTCGTGTTTGGAGTTAAGGCAAGCAATGTCTTGAAAGTATACAGATTAGTGGGATTATAAGTGACATCATAAGATTCACCAGCTGTTATTGTTATCCAATCCGAATTATAAGGCTTTGCCACATAACTGTCAAAAGTCTGGAATACAATAGAATCCTCGACCTGATCAGCATACAACTCGTGGTAATTACTTGGATGAATCATCCACAAGCAATGGTTCTCTGACTCACTCTTGTTACAAGAAGAGAAAAAAGAAAGACATGCAACACAAGCGCATATCAAACATAACTTATTCATAATCTTTTTACTTTAAATATATTATCCGATACGCAAAGTTATTATTTTTTTATGGTATGGGCAAAACATTTATACTACATTTAATTGTGTTTAACAAAAAATGATTATCTTTGTAACGATGAACAATATTTATTACAGAGATATAATTGAACTGCTCCTTCCGCATGGCAAGGAAGGGCTTAAGTTGTCTCTAATCGTCAGATATATCTACAATCAGCATGTAGATATGTTTAACGATTCCATTAAGTATGAGGATATTTACAAGGCTGTAGGACTATTCCTGTGGAAGCAGTCACAAAAGCGCGAATCGCCTTTTACGCATAATTCATACGGCGTCTATGCCATAAAACCTGACGTAGCCGTGCAATTGGACCTCTTCTGGGATTTACCAGCAAATAAACTCACAGAAGAAACCGAAGGAGAATCTAAATCCGATAAGAGTAACGTAGTACAGATGGAACTGTTTAAATCAACAAAGAAATAGCTCTTAACGCATTCTCGTACCTGTACGAGCCTCTACTACATTCACCACATAATCACCTAACTTCTCACATGCATTAATAAGGTCCATGTAAATGGTACCTACTGCATAGGTATATTGGTGATTATTGATGTCTATGATATTCTGAGATTTCAACTGGTCGCGGAAATTATTAATCTCCTTCTCGATGTTATAACAACGATTTACATCGAAGTAGTCTTTCCTACCAGTGATCAGTTGATTCATATTCGTTAGAGCCTGATCAGTAAGTCCCATCATCTGATACAGGTGATTGTACTGCTCCTCGTTAAAGTGGTCTTCCTTACCTTGATACTTACGGCTGATTGTACGAGCCATATTGTAACAGCTATCACCGATACTCTCTAATTCGGATATCTCACGTAACATGCCACGAATCTTAGCCTTTGTCTCGTCAGAGAGATGCGCATCACTGACCTGATCCAAATAGTTTGCAATTTCCAGTTCCAAATTGTCTGAGATACTTTCGTACTTCTCGATACGAGAGTAAAGCTTATTGAACTCGGTTTCCTGATTACTCTTTTTCTTACCGGTAGAAGAAGCTGAAAGGGTCAGCAACTCATGCACCATCAAGAACATTCGTTGCATACGACCAGCAAAACTTTGAATCTCCTTCTGTGCCTCAAGTACAGACAACTCGGGAGTCTTCATGATACCCGAAGTAATGAAGTGCAAACGGAAGTCTTCCTCCTCATCAATCTTCTTAGACTTAATAACCCAGCATACCAACTTCTCTATATATGGAATGAACCATATTAGGATAAATGTATTTGCTACGTTAAAACATGTATGGAATGCTGCCAGCACAAAATTCAATTTAGCAGCATTAGCCACGAAAGCCGCAGCGCCAGCAGTTTCCTTTGTCATCTCCACATCATAACCAACAAAGCCACACACGGCATCGACGAATGGACGGAAAACGAAAAGAATCCAGATTACGCCAAAGAAGTTGAAGAACATGTGCGAGAGTGCAGCACGACGGGCTTGTGTATTAGCAGAAAGAGCTGCTAAATTAGAGGTAATAGTCGTACCAATATTCTCTCCCATCACTAAAGCTATACCCTGATAGATAGGCATTGCACCTGTAGAACAGAGCAACATGGTGATTGCCATCACGGCTGCAGATGATTGTACGCAGAAAGTGAGCACACCGCCCAACAGCAAGAAAATAATAGTGGTATGGAAAGAATTCGGATCGAATGACAAGAAGAAATCTGTAACGGCAGTATTGTTACCCATATCCATTGACGTTCCTGTTGCCTTCAATGTAGTCAGGCCTAACAACAACAGACCAAGTCCGAAGAGGAAGTCGCCGATATAACGATGCTTCTTCATATATATCAGAATAATACCTACAAAGAAGCCAATATAAGAAACGAAGCCAATATCGAAGGTGGCAGCCTCGCCGCCGCCTGCCGTACCTATTGCCATAATCCACGCAGTCAACGTAGTACCAATATTGGCACCCATAATGACTGATATGGCCTGTGCCAAGGTCAACAAACCTGCATTTACGAATGAGACTGTCATAACGGTAGTAGCCGTAGATGACTGTACGGAAGCTGTAACAAGCATACCCGTAAGCACACCCGTGAACCTGTTTGTTGTCATTGCGCCAAGCACATGACGAAGCTGAGGGCCAGCCATCTTCTGCAAGGCTTCACTCATGGATTTCATACCGAACATGAGCAACGCCAAGGAGCCCAGAAGCTTAAAGACAATAAGCAAAGACATAGAAATTTATAGTATAAATTATTAAATCTTGAAAGACGCTACAAAAATAAACATTTATAAGACTTCTGCCAAATAATTCTGATTATT
This sequence comes from uncultured Prevotellaceae bacterium, assembly GCA_946619915.1. Lineage (GTDB taxonomy): Bacteria > Bacteroidota > Bacteroidia > Bacteroidales > Bacteroidaceae > Physcousia. The sequence goes on from CAMOMP010000016.1 coordinate 19,911, forward strand.
TTCTGCTTTTACTGTTTGAAAAAGAAAGACATGACAATAAAAAAACTCCTGTAATTCAAAACGAACTACAGGAGTTTATGAATGTATAATACTGCACTAGAGCAGCGATGTTACTTCTTGTTGAGGTAAAGGTCAGCCTGAACAGCACAAGCTACCGTACAACCTACCATGGGGTTGTTACCAATACCCAGGAAGCCCATCATCTCAACATGAGCGGGAACTGAGCTTGAACCGGCGAACTGTGCATCTGAGTGCATACGACCCAGTGTATCAGTCATACCATAAGAAGCAGGACCTGCAGCCATGTTATCGGGATGCAGAGTACGACCTGTACCACCACCACTGGCAACACTGAAGTAAGCCTTACCAGCACGGATACGCTCCTTCTTGTATGTACCAGCTACGGGATGCTGGAAACGTGTGGGGTTAGTAGAGTTACCTGTGATAGATACATCAACATCCTCCTTCCAGAGAATAGCTACACCCTCGCGAACATCGTCAGCACCATAGCAGTTAACAGCAGCACGGGGACCGTTAGAGTAAGCAATACGCTTAACCTCCTTCAACTCACCAGTGAAGTAGTCGAACTGTGTCTGCACATATGTGAAACCATTGATACGGCTGATAATCATAGCAGCATCCTTACCCAGACCGTTGAGGATACAACGGAGGGGCTTGTCAGCTGGTCTTGACTTGTTAGCCATCTGAGCAATCTTGATAGCACCCTCGGCAGCAGCGAATGACTCGTGACCAGCCAAGAAAGCGAAACACTTGGTGTCGGGAGACAACAGACGAGCACCCAGCTCACCGTGGCCGATACCTACCTTACGGTCGTCAGCAACAGAACCGGGAATACAGAAACTCTGCAAACCCTCACCAATATAGTTAGCAGCCTCAACAGCATCCTTAGCCTTCTCCTTCAAAGCAATGGCAGTACCTACAACGTAAGCCCACTTTGCATTCTCGAAGCAGATCATCTGTGTCTCCTCGCAAGTCTTGTAAGGATCAAGGCCTGCAGCCTCACAAATCTGGTTTGCCTCCTCGATAGAAGCAATACCATGAGCGTTCAAACAAGCAAGAATCTGCTTGATACGACGGTCTTGTGACTCGAATTTTACTTCTCTAATCATAGCAGTTCCTCCTTATTCTTTACGTGGGTCAATACTCTTAACAGCACCGTCCTCAGCCTTTGTACGGCCATAGGTACCTGTAACACTCTTCAAAGCCTCTTCTGCAGGAACACCCTTCTTGACAGCGTCCATGAACTTGCCCATGTGAACAAATTCATAACCGCAAACCTGGTCGTCCTTATCCAGATACATCTTAGTGATGTAGCCCTCAGTCAGCTGCAGGTAACGAGTACCCTTCACCTTGGTACCGTACAAAGTACCGCACTGAGAAACAAGGCCCTTACCCAGGTCCTCGAGACCAGCACCAATCATCAGACCACCCTCAGAGAAGGCACTCTGTGTACGGCCATAGACAATCTGCAGGAAGAGCTCGCGCATAGCGGTGTTGATAGCATCGCAAACCAAGTCGGTATTCAAAGCCTCGAGGATAGTCTTGCCAGGCAGAATCTCAGATGCCATAGCAGCTGAGTGAGTCATACCAGAGCAACCGATGGTCTCAACCAAAGCCTCCTCGATAACGCCGTCCTTAACATTCAGGGTCAGTTTGCAAGCACCCTGCTGGGGAGCACACCAACCGATACCGTGTGTCAGACCGCTGATGTCCTTAATCTCCTTTGCCTGAACCCACTTGCCCTCTTCGGGAATGGGAGCAGGACCATGGTTGGGGCCTTTAGCCACGCAACACATGTTTTGTACTTCGTGTGAATAAACCATGTTTACTTAAATTATTAATTATAATTTGATGTTTTTTATCACTAAAAATCATGCAAAAGTAGTAAAAAAAGCGCTTAATTCAAAAAAAGGAAAGCGATTTTTCGCAACAGCTACCTAATTATCATTATTTTTGATACCTTTGCATTACAAATAATAGCAACATATCATGCAAGTTAAGATTAAAGAAACAGAGATTATTCAAGCTGCTCAGCAGGGAATGGACGCCTTTGTTGATGTTTTTTATAAGCACATCCTAGACAGTATTGGAGGTGAACTGAACACCGAAGGCATGCAAAAACTGCAGGCCGACCAGATAACCCTCTTGGCCTACATGATCTTCCGCGAGGAGGTAATGGACGGTGGCTTTGTACAACTTATCTACAATGGATACGGACCGTTTATCTTCTTGAATCCTTTTGCAAAAGCCATGCGTCTGTGGGGGGCCAAGGATTTCTGTAACCTAATATATAAAGGAAGGAAACTATTTGAGCTATACGGAGACGAGATAACAAAGGAATGCTCCGACGAGGAATTCATGGCACTTTTTGAGAAGTACCCTGACTTTGACGAACTGGACGATGCTTTTATAGAGATGGAAGAAGAGGTGACGGAAACGATAGCACGTTATATCGACGACCATTTGGAACAGTTTGCCATAATAGAGAAATAAAACATATAAACAAAGAAGGGGACCCAACATGAGTTCCCTTCTTTTCTATCTTACTTTCTGAAAGACTTCTTTATCTTATTTGGTCGTACACCTTCGAAGGTCATCTTTACTGGTCGAATGGTGCCGTCGTCATTGAATTCCAACTTATCTATGCAGGTAACGCGATGATTACCATCCGTCTCTTCCAAAGGACGACGGTGGTAGATAATGTAATAGTCATCTTTACCAGGGACCTTGATAACAGAATGATGTCCTGCACCACGAGCTATGCTCTCGTCGCGTTCAAGGATTTTGCCAATACGTTTGAAAGGACCGAAGGGACTATCAGCTATAGCATAAGCTACGCAATAATCAGGACCTGTCCATCCACCTTCACTCCACATAAAGTAGTATTTTCCATTACGCTTGAGCATAAAAGGACCTTCCACATATGTCTGGCTGGGTGTAATCTCGTGGAACTTCTGCCCATCCTCCCATGGAACAATACTGAGTAAATCGGGACTGAGCTTGCACACATTACAATGACGCCAACCACCATAGAACATATAGAACTGACCATCGTCATCACGGAACACAAACTGATCAATGGGTTGAGCACCATTTACAATCTCATTTATAAGAGGCTTTCCCAAGGCATCTACATAAGGGCCCTCTGGTTTATCAGCAACAGCCACACCGATACCTCCTACTTCACCCTCATGTACATCGTTACCGCCAAAGAACAGGTAGAACTTATTATTAGCCTCGATGATAGAAGGAGCCCAAAGTGCCATGTGCAGCCAGGGAACATTCTTCTGTTCCAAGACACGCTCGTGCTTAGTCCAATTAACCAAATCAGTACTACTGAAAGCATCAAAATGCAGCTGCTGCTTGTAGGGAGCGCTATAAGTAGGGAAAATCCAATACTTGCCGCCAAGGACAGCACCTTCCGGATCAGCATACCATCCTTCTGCTATAGGATTACCACTAGTCTTTTTCTTCTTGGCTTCTGCCATGTTTGAGCCAAGGCAAAGTATTGCAAGTGCAAGGATAAAGAATCTTTTCATGTGGAATATGAATTACAAATTGAAAATTGAAAGTTGAAAATTACGAACTAATAAAGGTTCCTCCAATCCACTCCGTCGTAGCTTCTTCCTGACGAAGCTGATGATATGAGAGGAAGGTTCCATCCTCTTCCATCTCCACCACCAAAGGACCTTCTACCATCTGGCCGTCGGCGGTTTGAATTCTATGGTAGGCACGTTTAATTATCATAACTGGTAGCGACGTCTTACTCTTCTATTGCCTTGATTACGCCTTACAGGTTGAGTAGGCTTCTCCTTTACCACATTAATCTTCTTCTGATGTGGCTGCTTATCCCTGATTTCCAAAGGAGAAAGACGTTTGCCCGAAGGAGCGGACATCGTGTCGTGCTGCAAAGAATCCATAAGTGTAGAATCAACAGCAACAGTATCTTTCTTCTCTGGATGCATTCGAATCATGGAAAGATCCTGTAGAAGAAGGACTGTCAGGTTGTTCTCGTTTTTCTGCATCGTGGGCATAAACACAAAACCATTGATTTTGCGTAATGGTACAGTATCAAGCGGCGCACGGGGAGAGAATCTGACATCGAAGTTATTATTTCCCCTGACATATTGCGTGACACCAACCACAGAGTCATTCTCATACTGCAAGGTTAAAACAGCATAAGCCTCACGATCTAAACCCTGCGTGATATACTGTGTATGGAAATGCCAGATAAACGAGTCACCTGTCTGATAGGTACTATCAGCCATTAAGACAAACTGATAGACATTCTGCAGTTTATTCGGAATAATACAGGCATTACTATGGTCGGTCCAGATATTGGCAGTATCACCCTGACTAGTCAGATGACTATACTGATTCTGAGTAGCCCTGGCATCAACACCAAATTTCTCTGCCTGAGCCTGAACACGCTGACTTACATTCTTGTATATATCATTGAACTTCTCGGAATTTTCGAAATAGTAAACCAAAGAAGAATCAAAGACGGCCTCCGTGATATGGTGTTTCTTGAAGACAGCTTGGATATATCTGTAACGTGCTGCCTCAACATCTCCGTCTGCCTGCTCAGCCATTCCCTGTGCCAGATGGTAGTCAACCATAACATTCTCCATCTTGCTTTCCGATAGGATTCCGCTTGGCCGCTTGGGTTTACACCCAACCAACACACAAGATGCAAAAGTCAGACAACAGAAAACAAAAGCATTACTCCTCATTACGTAACACCTTTTTATTAAAGAAGAGGAGCAATGCTATAACGCCGCAAGATATGCAAGCGTCAGCAAAGTTAAAGATGGGGCTGAAGAATATGAAATGCTCACCACCCCATAGAGGAAGCCACGATGGCCAATCCCACTCTACCAAAGGGAAATAGAACATGTCCACCACCCGACCATGGAGCAGACTTTCGTATCCTGTTCCCCAAGGTACGAATTCGGCAATCATGGGAGCTGGAGGATTATTGAATATCATGCCATAAAAGACGCAGTCGAAGATATTTCCTGCAGCTCCTGCCATTATCAAGATTAGGCAAGTCAGATACCCCCATCCAATTCCTCTCTTTATCTGCTTAGCAATATAATATATAAGGAATGAGACGGCAATAATACGGAACGAGGTAAGGAACAACTTGTCAAAGAGCTCCATACCAAAGGCCATTCCACGATTTTCGGTAAAGAGAATCTGGAACCAGTCCGTTACGTGAATACTCTGGTGAAGGTACATACCCGTCTTCACAGCTATCTTAATAAGCTGATCCGTACAGAGTATGCACACCGAGAGTATTACACCGAAGAGTGTCTGCTTTTGCCTGCGACTCATAGATTACTTACGTTTGTCGCGTGCGTTCTTAGCCTCTACACTAAGCGTAGCGTGAGGTACCAGACGAAGACGCTCCTTAGGTATCAGTTTGCCAGTCTCACGGCAGATACCGTAGGTCTTGTTATCTATACGTACCAAAGCCTGCTCAAGTCCCTTAATGAACTTCTGGGTACGGACAGCCATATTCATAAGCGTCTCCTTAGACAAAGCTTCTGAGCCCTCCTCCAATTGATGATAAGTTGGAGCTGTGTCGTCAGCGCCATTGTCGTTACGGCGGGTAAGCTGATCCATGTAGGCTTCATAGTCCCTACGGTTTACAGCCAACTTGTCCAGGATAATCTGGCGGAACTCTTCCAGTTCCTCGTCAGAATAACGTTTCTTTTCTTCTTCCATATTATTAACTTTTTTGTATTGTTAGTTCATTGCTTAAAGAAATATTGTCAGCCAAGACCTGCGATGCAATATACTCGCCGTATGTCTTGACACATGCTTCGTTATCTTCGTTTTTAGGAATAGTAACCTTGATGCGGTCTGTTATCTCGAGGCCGGTATCCTTACGCATCTGCTGGATGCTACGCACCAGTTCGCGTGCAACACCTTCGAGACGCAATTCAGGAGTAATGGTGATATCCAGGGCAACAGTCAACACGCCCTCGCTGGTAACACTCCATCCAGGCATATCCTGAGCGGAAATCTCCACATCGTCACGAGTCAGTTCATAATCCGTACCCTCGACATTAATGGTGATAGCGCCATTTTCCAACTGGGCAATCTGCTCCTGAGAAAGAGCAGTAACAACAGCAGCGGCAGCCTTCATCTGCTTACCGAACTTCTTACCCATAACACGGAAGTTGGGCTTCACGTTCTTCTCAACCATCTGACCCTCGATAAACTCAATATCCTTGATATTCAGTTCTTCCAGGATGATATGCTTCAGGAACACGATGCCTTCCTTAATACTATTATCTGTAACGGGAATAGCTATACGCTGCAGAGGCTGACGAACACCAATTTTCTCTTTCTTACGCAGAGACAATGCCATTGAACAGATCTTCTGAACAATATCCATATTGCTCTCCAACGTCTTGTCTATGATGCTCTCGTTGACAACAGGATAGCTGTCGAGATGCACGCTTGTCTTGGCTTCGCCAAAAGTCAGGTCGCGATACAGACGGTCGGCAAAGAAAGGAGAAATGGGGGCTATCAGCTTACTAACGGTAAGCAGACATTCGTAAAGAGTCTGGTAGCATGCCAGCTTATCTTGTGACAAGCCCTCACCCCATAGACGCTTCTTAGCCAGACGGACATACCAGTTACTGAGGTTGTCAACAACAAAAGTCTGAATTGCACGACCTGCGCGAGTAGGCTCGTAGTCATCGAATGCCTCTGTTACATCCTTTACAAGGGTGTTCAACTGGCTCAGAATCCAGCGGTCAAAGAGCGCACGCTCTGAATAAGGTACCTGAGGCTGGCTGTTATTCCATCCGTCAACATTGGCATACATAGCCAAAAGTCCATAGGTCTGGTGTAACTTCACAAAGAAGCTACCGCTAACCTCCTTCACGCCATCGGGGTCGAAACTGAGGTTATCCCAAGGAGCGGAGTTAGTAACCATATACCAACGAACGGGGTCAACGCCATAGGTCTCGATACAATCAAAGGGATTAATTACGTTACCCAGACGCTTTGACATCTTAATGCCATTCTTATCCAGTACCAGACCGTTGCTGATAACAGCCTTGTATGCCACGCTGTCGAAGACCATTGTTGCAATTGCATGCAAGGTAAAGAACCATCCACGTGTCTGGTCAACACCTTCGGCAATAAAGTCGGCAGGATAGCAAACACGGCTGTCCAATGCTTCCTTATTCTCGAAGGGGTAATGAATCTGGGCATAAGGCATAGCGCCTGAATCGAACCATACATCAATAAGGTCAAGTTCGCGTGTCAGCACATCGCCGTTCTTACCCACCAACTTGATATCATCCACATAGGGACGATGCAGGTCGATCTTATCATAGTTTTCCTGACTCATATCGCCAGGAACAAAACCCTTATCCTTCAAGGGGTTGCTTGACATAACGCCAGCAGCAACAGCCTTTTCTATCTCGTTATAGAGCTCCTCTACACTACCAATGCAGATTTCCTCCTTGGTATCGCGGTTGCGCCAGATGGGCAATGGTGTACCCCAGTAACGGGAACGAGAGAGATTCCAGTCGTTCAGATTCTCCAGCCACTTTCCGAAGCGTCCTGTACCTGTTGCCTCAGGCTTCCACTTAATAGTCTTATTAAGTTCTACCATGCGGTCCTTGCAGGCGGTAGAGCGGATAAACCATGAATCCAAGGGATAGTAAAGTACAGGCTTGTCCGTACGCCAGCAATGAGGATAGTTGTGAACATGCTTCTCAATCTTGAATGCACTACCCTCTTCTTTCATCTCCAGACATAGTACCACGTTCAGGTCCATATCCTTTGTAGCAGCCTTCTCGTCGTACTTGCCATCTACGTTATATTTGGGATCGTAGGCATTCTTCACATAGTTGCCGCTGTGCTTCCAGTATGATTCGTTGACACATGTAGCGACAAAATCAGGATTCATATCTTCCTTTACGAAATACTTACCCTGGAAATCAACCATGGGACGGGTATCCCCAGCCTTGTCTATAACAAACAGAGAAGGAATGCCGGCATCCTTAGCTACTTTGGCATCATCGGCACCAAAGGTAGGAGCAATATGAACAATACCCGTACCATCCTCGGTTGTTACGTAATCGCCAGGAATAACACGGAAGGCGTCTGCACTCTTATCAACTACCTTATCACCCTCTAATGCACAAGGCTTCACCCAAGGCATCAACTGCTGATAATGCAGGCCTATCAAATCTGTGCCCTTACCACGCCAGAGAATCTCGAGTTCCATACCTTCCTCGGCCTGGAAATATGCGCTCAGTCTGCTTTCTGCCAAAATGTAAACAGCCTCCTCGCCACTATAGGGATTGGCACCCTTTACAGCAACGTAGTCAATCTTAGGACCAACACAAAGTGCTGTATTAGAGGGCAATGTCCAAGGGGTTGTTGTCCAAGCCAGAATATAAAGTTGAGAGTTGAGAGTTGAGAGTTGAGAGTTCTCTGTTCCATCTAAAACAACTCTGAATTGTGCAGTAACGGTGGTATCCTTTACATCACGATAGCAACCAGGCTGGTTCAACTCGTGGCTGGAAAGACCCGTACCTGCGGCTGGACTATAAGGCTGAATGGTATAACCCTTATAGAGGAGGTCCTTGTTGTATAGTTGCTTCAGTAACCACCAAAGACTCTCGATGTATTTATTATCGTATGTGATGTAAGGATGTTCCAAGTCAACCCAATAACCCATCTTGTTGGTTAGGTCTGACCATTCATCGGTGTACATCATCACATTCTTGCGACATGCATCGTTGTAGTCGTCAACGCTAATCTTCTTACCAATATCCTCCTTGGTGATACCCAGGCTCTTTTCTACGCTCAACTCGACGGGAAGTCCGTGTGTATCCCATCCGGCTTTACGCTTAACCTGAAATCCCTGCATGGTCTTATAACGAAGGAAAGTATCCTTGATGGTACGTCCCATAACATGATGGATACCTGGATGCCCGTTGGCTGATGGAGGGCCCTCGAAGAAGACAAAAGAGGGACAGCCTTCACGTTCAGTAATACTTCTATGGAAGAGGTCCTCACCGTTCCACTGTTCCAGAACCTCTTTATTCACATCACTGAGGTTCAGTTTACTATGTTCTGCAAATTTCTTGCCCATATCGTATTTTATTTGTATCCTTATTTATTTGGGGTGCAAAGATAAGAAAAATCATCTTAACAGCCAAATTTCTTGCCTATATCTTGTATATCTTATATAAATATAAGAGCCCCCGAACAATCAGGAGCTCTCATATTCGTAATTATAATATTTGATAAATAATTACACCTTGGGCAATTTATCCAGGTATTCCTTGATAACCTCATCGCTGGGGATGATGTCGGTCATGGTACCATTGTTGTACTGCTCATAGGCATACAAGTCGAAGTAACCAGTTCCTGTAAGTCCGAAGACAATAGTTTTCTCCTCGCCAGTCTCCTTACACTTCAAAGCCTCATCAATAGCTACACGGATGGCGTGACTACTCTCAGGTGCGGGAAGAATTCCTTCCACACGTGCGAACTGAGTTGCAGCATCAAACACCTGTGTCTGCTCAACAGCACGAGCCTCGAACAAACCGTCGTGATACAACTGAGACAGAATAGGGCTCATTCCATGGAAGCGAAGACCACCTGCATGGTTGGCAGATGGAATAAACTGGCTTCCCAGCGTGTACATCTTGGCCAATGGACAAATCATACCAGTATCGCAGAAGTCATAAGCATACTTACCACGGGTAAAGCTGGGACAAGAAGCGGGCTCAACGGCAATTACCTTATAATCAGCCTCACCCCTCAGCATCTCGCCAATGAAGGGAGAAATCAGACCACCCAGATTACTACCACCACCAGCACAACCGATGATGATATCGGGCTTGATGCCATATTTGTCAAGGGCTTTCTTAGCCTCCAAGCCAATAACCGTCTGATGCAAAAGCACCTGATTGAGCACAGAGCCCAATACATAACGATAGCCATCGCTTGTTACGGCTGCCTCAACTGCCTCGCTGATGGCACAACCCAAAGAACCTGTCGTGTCAGGATGGTCGGCCAAAATTTTACGGCCAACCTCAGTAGTAAGACTGGGAGAAGGAGTAACGGTAGCGCCATACGTACGCATTACCTCACGACGGAAAGGCTTCTGCTCATAGCTACACTTAACCATATACACACGGCAATCCAAGCCAAAGTAGGCACATGCCATACTAAGGGCTGTACCCCACTGTCCGGCGCCTGTCTCTGTGGTTACGCCCTTCAGACCCTGCTTCTTTGCATAATATGCCTGAGCAATGGCAGAGTTCAGTTTGTGGCTACCAGAGGTATTGTTACCCTCGAACTTGTAGTATATCTTGGCTGGAGTACCCAATGCTTTCTCCAAGAAGTAGGCACGTACCAAGGGAGAGGGACGATACATCTTATAGAAGTTCTGTATCTCCTCAGGGATATCAAAATATGGAGTATCATTATCCAGCTCCTGCTTGTTCAGATCTTCGCAGAAGATGGGATTCAAATCTTCGATTGTGAGGGGCTTACCAGTTGCTGGGTTAATGAGCGGAGCAGGCTTGTTCTTCATGTCGGCACGCACATTGTACCACTGCTTTGGGATCTCGTTCTCCTCAAGGTAAATTTTGTAGGGAATCTTCATAATGTTGTTTTGTTTTAAGAATTATGATTAATAACTTTCTGTTTCGTTGGGGAAGTCACCGCTCTTCACGTCGGTAACATACTGACCGATGGCATCGTTCATAATGGCACCTAACTGGGCATACTGGCGCAGGAACTTAGGCTTGAAAGCGCTGTTCATTCCCAGCATATCCTGAATAACCAGAACCTGTCCGTCGGCACTTCCAGCGCCTATACCGATAACGGGGATAGAGATGCTCTGGCATACCTTCTGACAAAGCGCTGCAGGAATTTTCTCCAACACCAGCGCAAAGCACCCCGCCTCTTCCAGTAATTTGGCATCTTTCAGCAACTTATCAGCTTCTGCTTCTTCTTTTGCTCTAACACCGAACCCACCAAACTTATAGACGCTCTGAGGGGTCAATCCTAAGTGTCCAATTACAGGAATACCGGCATTGATGATACCCTTTACGGTATCTATGATTTCCTCTCCGCCTTCCAGCTTCAGGCCATCGACGCCTGACTCAGCCATCATGCGCACAGCATTGCGGATACCCTCCTCGCGACTCACCTGATAGGTACCAAAAGGCATATCGCAAATTACCATGGCACGCTTTACACCTCGGGCCACACTACGGGCATGATATATCATCTGGTCTATGGTAATGGGCAAGGTTGTTAAATTGCCAGCCATCACATTGCTGGCACTATCCCCCACCAGGATGATATCCACACCTGCCTGATCAACAATCTGTGCCGTTGTATAATCATAAGAAGTCAGCATGGCAATCTTCTTGCCATCCTTCTTCATCTGAATAATTTTCTGAGTAGTTATTTTCTTTGTATCTTCAACAATATATGCTGCCATTATATGCTTAATTTTGTTTTTGCGACTGCAAAGTTACAACATTTTCAAATAAAAACCTTATCTTTGCATAAAATCAATTGCGTTTCCCTTTGAATGAGTAACACATTATCTATATATAAAGCCTCTGCTGGAGCAGGAAAAACGTTTACGTTGACCGTAGAGTACATTCTGCTCTTGTTGCGCAACGGGCGAAAGGAATTCGAGCACACCCTTGCCGTTACCTTTACCAACAAGGCTACTGCCGAGATGAAAGAGCGCATCTTGGAGACCCTCTACGGATTACAGAACGGTATCCCAGAATGCAACGGTTACCTGAAGGTCATTCAGATGCGTCTAAAGGAACTTGGTGAGGAGATGGGTGAAGAAATGATTCGCCAACGAGCTGGCGAGGCGCTTAGCGCCATCCTACACGACTACACACATTTTCGCGTAGAAACCATCGACTCCTTTTTCCAGAGTATATTGCGCAACTTGGCACACGAACTGGGCTTGACAGCCAACCTGCAGGTGGAACTGAACAACGACGAGGTTATCTCGCGTTCCGTTGACCGTGTGATTGAGAATATGCAGAATCGCAAGGATGTGCAGGGATGGATAATGGATTATGTGGAGGAACAATTGCAGACGGGAGAGCGATGGAACATCTCGGGCATGATAAAGCAGTTTGCCCGTTGTATCTTCGAGGAAGCTTTCCAAAACCGCTCTGCCGAGGAGAGAGAGAAAATCTCGGACTCACGCCAGATGAGCGACTTCAAGAAGGAGATGCACAGCATCATCACCAGCTGTCGCAACCAACTCAAGGAGTCGGCAGATGCACTTGAAGCATTAGTTAATGAAAAGGCACTCAACTTTGAGCGTATCAGCAATGGAAGAATTTACCTTAGTTTCCTGAATCTGGTCAGAAGCGAGAAGATGGATGGTGCCTCAAACACCATCTACAAGGCCGCTGACGACTATGAGGTAATGCTGAAGGCAAAGGACAAGAACGACCCTGTCCTAGTGGCAGATGCACAGGAGATACAAGGAGGATTGTCGGAGTTACTCCATCTATACGAGAGGAATAGCATAGCCATCAATACTGCTAAGTTGTCGCTCAGATACCTGAACCCGCTGCGCTTGCTGAACGTGATAGAGCAAGAAGCTAACAGCATCAATGCCGAGAACAACCAGTTCAACCTGAGCAAGACCCCTACTCTGCTGAGCAAGTTGGTGGAGAAGTCGGATGCGCCGTTTGTTTTCGAGAAGATAGGGACGCAATTCCACAACGTAATGATAGACGAGTTCCAGGATACCAGCCGACTGCAATGGAACAACTTCAAAGTGCTGCTCATAGAGAACCAGTCTACGGGCGGCAACGACCTCCTCGTTGGCGACATCAAACAGAGCATCTATCGTTGGCGTAACGGCGACTGGGCCATCCTAAAGAATGTAAAGGAGGAATTGGCAAGCCTCTCGCCTCAGGACAAAGAACTGCGCTACAACTTCCGCAGCAAGAAGAATATTATTGATTTCAATAATGCTTTCTTCCCCAAGGCGGCCAAGGCGCTGGACGACATAGAGCCGCAGGCACGATTCCAAATCGAGGATATCTATAGCGATGTGGAGCAGCAGACCATGCAGACGAAAGACGAAGGCTACATCTCCATATCCCTCTATACCAAGAGCGGCAACTCGGCTCCAGAAGACTACGAGGAAGGAATGGTAACGGATATGATTAGCCATATCCGCCAGATGATGCAGGAAGGGCTCACTACACAAGATTTTGCCATACTTGTGCGCAAGAAGGACAATGCCGAGAGCCTGCTGCAATGGTTCCACCTGTTGGCACCCGAGATAAAGTTGGTCAGCGATGAGGCTTTCCTGCTGGAATCCTCAGTAGCCGTTCAGATGCTGGTGGCAGCCCTTTTTGTGCTGAACGACAACAAGCATTTGAACCCCATCCCCGAACGATACCTGATGATGCATTACCACAGCGATGTCTTAGGCCAGCCACTCAGCATGCTGCAGGTGGCTACCGACAAGGCTGAGGATCTGTTGCCAGAGGCTTTCATTCAGCATAAACAAGAGTTGGCACAACTGCCGCTCTATCTGCTCTGTGAACGTCTGTATCAGCTATTCCACCTAGACAAAATTCCCGGGCAGGATACTTATATATTCACTTTTATGGACGAGCTGCAGAACCACCTCCGTAGCAATCCATCAGACATTCACACCTTCCTGCAGGCATGGGACGAGACCATCCACAACCGCTCAATCCCAGCCGGAGAGGTGGACGGCATCCGCATCCTTACCATTCACAAGAGTAAGGGTCTGCAGTTCCATACCGTTCTGCTACCTTATATGGATTGGACCATCGAGAAGGACCGCAACGACGATACCATCTGGTGCCAGACAGACAAGGAGCCCTATAACGCCTTAGGCTCTTTGCCCATCAATGCGGGCAAAAACATGCAGCAGTCGGACTTTGCCTCCGATTACAACGAGGAACATCTGCAACGCCGTGTGGATGCCCTGAACATGATTTATGTGGCCTTCACACGTGCTGAGAACAATCTCCTCGTCTGGGGCCTTACAGCCGAAAAGGAAGGCACCATCACCAGCGCTGGCGACCTCATCCGCGCAGCCATCCCAAACCCTAAACTCTCAACCCTAAACTCTAAACTAATTTACGAGTTGGGCGAAGCCGTAACTTCGCACAAGTCAGAAAAAAAGCAGCACAAGAACCGCATGAAGAGTTCGCACGAGAAGGAGGAGGCACTCGGGGTGACCATGACTTCCAATGCACCCACATTGGATTTCATGCAGAGCAACCAGTCACGCAAGTTCATTGGCAGTTTGGGTACAGAGGAAACAGAAGAGACTGGTCAGCAGACCTATCTGGAGGTAGGAAAGATTATGCACTATGTGCTTAGCCAGATAGAGCATGCCGACCAAATACAGAAGGTGCTGAACCGTTGCATGGCAGAAGGCATCATAACGGATAAGAAACTGATGGATGTGGTTATAAAGAGACTCCAGAAGGGATTCTCCAACCCCAAGATAGCCCAATGGTTTGCCCCCGACAACCAGGTGTTCAACGAATGCAGCATCACCAGCATCAGTCCCGAAACAGGCGAGCCCTGCACCCTGCGTCCCGACCGTGTCATCATCAGCGGCGATACCATTACAGTTATCGACTTCAAGTTCGGTCGCCCCGAGCAGGAACATCACACCCAGGTAGAGGCATACAAGCAGTTGATGCATGCCATGTACCCCCAGAAACAGGTAGAAGGTTATCTGTGGTATATTTATTCAGGTAAAATAGAGGAGGTAAAAGGATGAAGACATTTCTGAGTTTAATAGCGAAAGACCTTCTGCAACGTTTTGGCACCAATATGCACGACGTTACGGTGGTATTCCCGGGAAAGCGTGCAAGCCTTTTCCTTAATCAGGAGTTAGCCTTGGCCAGCGAGACACCCGTCTGGGCACCTCGTTATATCACCATGAGCGACCTTTTCTACAGCCTCTCGCCCTACGTAAAGGCCGATCCTATAGAGAGCATTACTTCCCTTTATCAGATCTTCAGCAAGACCATCCTCTCTGAAGAAATGCAGGAAGAATACACGCTGGACAAGTTCTGGGGATGGGGCGAGATTATCCTTTCTGACTTCGACGATGTGGACAAGCACTTGGCCGATGCCAAGTCTGTCTTCCTGAATGTATATGAACTGATGGAGCTGGAGTCGTTGGACTATCTGACCGACGAGCAGAAGCAGACCCTTCAGCATTTCTTCCAGAACTTCTCCACCAAAGGCAATTCACAGCTCAAGGAACGCTTCCTGAATATCTGGTCGCAGATGTATAATATGTACACGCAACTTCGTGAGGAGCAGATGCAGGCAGGTGCCGTTTATGAGGGCGCCATCTTCCGCAACGTTATCGAGAACCTCAAGAAGGACGATTCGCCCCTGCAGTCTTTGCTCGAGAAGCGCAAGGCCATTGTCTTTGCCGGCTTTAATGTGCTAAACGATGTGGAGCACGCCCTGATGGCGGCCATCCAGAAGCAGGGAAAGGCCATCTTCTATTGGGATTACGACAGCTATTATGTAGAGAACCCAGATCATGAGGCAGGCGTCTTTATGCGTCAGAACCTGAAGGACTTCCCCTGTGCCCTTAGCAAGGAACATTTCGACAACCTGCGCCACCTGCAGGACGTTACCTTCATCTCCTGCAATACCGACAATGCTACAGCCCGCTACGCCAACCAATGGCTGGATACGCCACACGACTCCTGCAACAACCGTAATGCCGTGGTGATGTGCAACGAAAATCTCCTGCAACCCGTTTTGCATTCTTTGCCCCAGCAAGTCGGAAAGGTCAACATTACCATGGGCTTCCCCCTTACGGATGCACCAGTCTATAGCTTCGTGATGGCTTTGCTCTCATTGCAGACGGATGGGTTCGATGCCACCCAGCAACGTTTTCGCCATCCCTTCGTGCAGGTCGTACAGCACCATGTGTATGCACCCCTTGTGTCCGAGGAGCAATGGCTCCGCTATCAGGCAACGGATAATGTGCAGCTGCTGACCTACCTGATAGAGATGGTGCAGCAGGTGGGCATGCATTTTTCGGGGATTCAGGAACCCGATGTATATGAGCAACTTTACATCGAGGCCATCTTCCAGACGCATCGCATCCTCACCAAGTTCCTGCAACTGACCAGTCGTGACGAGAATCCGCTTGTCGTTCAGCATGTTACCCTGCGTCGACTCATGCGAACACTCCTCTGTAGCACCAGCATCCCCTTCCATGGGGAGCCAGCACAAGGCTTGCAGGTGATGGGCGTATTGGAGACACGTTGTCTGGACTTCTCGCATATGCTCATGCTCTCCGTCGAGGAAGGTATGCTGCCGCGCAACACGCAGAGCAACACCATGATTCCTGCCAATATCCGCGAGGCATTCGGCCTTACCACACCTCGCCACAGGATAGCCGTCTTCTCTTACTACTTCTACCGACTCATCCAGCGCACAGAACACCTTACCTGTGTCTATAACGAGAACTGCGTGGGCAACAGCCGCCACGAAATGTCGCGCTTCCTGCGCCAGATGCTGGCAGAGACGGACATTCCCATACGCACTCTTTGGCTGAAGAGCGAAAGCAGCATTCAAGATGTCGAGTCGCTTTCCGTTCCAAAGACACCCGAAATACTGCAGCGCATGCTGGAGCGCTACGACCGGAACACCAGCGGAGAGAAGGCTATTCCACTCAGTCCCTCGGCCATTAACACCTATATGACATGCCCCCTGAAGTTCTTCCTGACACATGTCTCAGGACTTCGTGCCGATGTCGATCCACAAGAGGGACTGAATGCACCGCTCATAGGTGATATCTTCCACGATACAGCCGAACTCATCTATAAGCGTATCATCCAGCACACGGGCAGTCATATTATCCAACGCAACACCCTCTCCGAGGTACTCAACGATATGGAAGGCCTCGTTGGCCCTATTCTGGACATCGTCTTCGACACCATCTATTTCCACCCTGCCGACCGTTGGAGCCGTACAGATGAGGCTTGGAAGATGGTTTGCCGTGACACCCGCCCTGGCAACCAATATACGGGCGAGCTCATCATCATCCGTCGTGTGCTCATGCAGTACCTCACCAACCTGCTGCGTTACGACCTCCGCCACGCTCCCTTCCGCATCATCGCTACCGAAATCGATAAGTATTTCAACATAACGAACCCCTCTCCAACTCCCCCGAGGGGGAGTGAACAATCCCAAGTCTCCCCTCGGGGAGATTTAGAGGGGGTTAGGTCTGTCAATGTTTTGACCGGCGGGCGCATCGACCGACTGGACGAGATGGACGGGCGCATCCGAGTTGTGGATTATAAGACGGGGTATCACGTGCCCAGCATTAAGAGTATGGATGATGTCACCAATACCGCAGGCAAGCATGAAGGCTATTTCCTACAAGCGTTTCTCTATTCCTATGCCGTACTGCAGAACGACAAACCTACCTCTCCACTGGTGCCGGCCCTCTTCTATCCAGGCAAAGCGTACAAAGAGGATTACGACCCTACCCTTACCATTGGCAAGGATGTGATAGAGGACTTCGCCCCCATGGCAGACGAGTTCTACGAGGGCTTGACTCACATCATAGAGCAAATCTTCTCGCCTGACTACAGTTTCACGCAAACACCCGAACTTAAGGATTGCGCCAACTGCGACTTCAAGCTCCTTTGCGGAAGATAAAATTTGCTCCCCCGTGGGGGCGCATTTGTTTTCTCGTGGGAGCGCAAAAATTCCCTCGTGAGAGCGCAAATTTTCCCCTTATTACAGCCCAAATCGCAAACCTGATGGGCCATTTGGCCACATGAACCCTTCCAAATGGCTCTGAATACTTAAATTCCGAACAACTCATGTATGCGCTAAGGATAGGGAAAAGCATCGGAACAAGGGGATCTTGCATGTCTTTAGAGGCCTGAGAGAGCAGGATTTTAACAATTTTGTGCCTTTCGAGGGCTCGGACATCGCTGGAACGGTGTCGCTAAAGATATTATAAGTCATTGCTTTTTAGGGAATTAAATCAACTAATAATACTGTAGCAGTCTCAGTCTCAGAGTCTCAGTTGTTTTTCAAGACACCCCCACTCTTTCTTCTATATTATATATATATCTATATATCAATAAGTTATAAAGTCTAAAAGAATGGGGTGTAAGTTAGATTGTGACTTTCAAACGAACTGAGACTGAGATTTGAGACTGTTCTGCTAATTCGTTATTCTTCCTCTACAAGGCCTTTGAGTGTCTGATGAAGTTCACGATACACTCCACTTTGACCACGCAAAAAAAAGAGCCTGCCTCGCGGCAAGCTCAGTTCTTAACTAATGTTAGCTGAATTCAATTCTGTGAATGTAATCAATCCATTATGGTCAAAAGATCTGGTGCAAAGGTAAGGCGATTTCACATAATGTGCAATACCTAAAATTTGGCATTTTTATGGTATTCCGCCATTAAAGCTACCCTTTCAGATAAGAATCGGCAAACTGCAGGGGTAGCAAAGCATCTACGCTCTCCACAACATGGGTGCCTTCTGTACCATACAACAGGATGCGAATGGGATGATCGTAACGTTGCTCGACGCCAAATATTACCTGACGGCAGGCACCACAGGGAGTGATGGGCTGCGAAAGGAAGCCTTCCCTGTTCCGCGCAGCTATGGCAAGAGAAATAACGGGCTGGTCGGGGTACTGGGCGTTGGCAGCAAAGAGTGTCGTACGCTCGGCACACAAACCCGATGGATAAGCTACATTCTCCTGATTGCTGCCAATAACAACGGTCCCATTCTTCAAACGGGCTGCCGCACCAACGCAGAACCCGGAATAAGGTGCATAACTGCTGGCCGTTGCATTCTTTGCAGCCTCTATTAAGATACGGTCTTCCTGGGGCAATTCCTCCCAATCAAAAACGCGTATTGTGCTCTGAATCGTGTACTCTTTCATCGTTTAGTTCACTTTTTAAGCACAAATATATAAGTTTTCTTCATAAAGCGGTAATTTTTAGCTAATTTTGTGCCCGAATTCGAAGAACTGGAAATGAAATCAAGACTTTTCTCTACATTTTTGCTGCTATTGTTCCTGCAACTTTGCATCTTTGCGCAGAGAACAAACCAGGCATATTGGGCTTACATAGACCAATACAAGGGTATTGCCATAGAGCAAATGCACAAATATCGCATCCCTGCCAGCATAACATTGGCTCAGGGACTTCTGGAGAGCGGAGCAGGACGCAGCTCACTTGCCACCAAAGCCCACAACCACTTCGGTATTAAGGTCAGCGGAAACTGGACAGGCCCCTACGTTCTAAAGAACGATGATGCGCCCAACGAGAAGTTCCGCAAATACAACAATGCAAGGGAGAGTTACGAGGACCATTCCAGATTCCTGCAGGGAAGGCGCTATCAGGGACTCTTCCAACTGAAGATTACCGACTACAGAGGATGGGCAAGAGGACTGAAGGCTGCCGGATATGCCACTTCTCCCACATACGCCGAGTCGCTGATCAGAATCATCGAGATGTATAACCTGTATCAGTTCGACAACGGCAGCTACAGGCAGGAGAGGAAGAGTACGGCACCCGTCATACCCACCATCAACGCCCAGAGCTCCTTCTTCCAGACGCATACGCTCTACAAGCACAACAAGAACTACTTTATCATCGTGGAGATTGGTGACAACATGGCCACCATAAGCAAGGAAACGGGCATCAGCCTGAAGAAGCTATACCAATACAACGACCTGCCGCTGGACTATGCTCCGACACAGGGCGACCTGATCTACCTGAAGAAGAAGCAGAAGTGCGCAAGCAAGCAGTTCAAGAAGAACCCCATACATATTGTGGAACCCAACCAGAGTATGTTCGACATATCACAACTCTACGGCATCCGTCTGAAGAGCTTGTACAAACTGAACGAGTTTGAACCTTCACACGAGATAAAGCCTGGAGACATCCTCAGAATCAGATAAAAAAAGAACAAAGAAAATATATGATTACATTATCAAACATTGCCGTACAATTCGGAAAAAGAGTCCTCTACAAGGATGTAAATATGAAGTTCACCAATGGTAACATCTATGGCGTCATTGGTGCTAACGGAGCAGGAAAATCAACCCTTCTTAAAGCCATCAGCGGCGAGCTGGAACCCACAAAGGGAACCGTTGAGCTAGGTCCGGGCGAGCGCCTGAGCGTTCTGAGTCAGGACCACTTCCAGTATGACCAGGAGACGGTCTTGAATACCGTTCTAATGGGCCACACCACGATGTGGGAAGTAATGAAGGAGCGCGAGAGCCTGTATTCGAAGGAAGACTTCACGGACGAGGACGGTATCCGCGTAGCAGAACTGGAAGACAAGTTCGCCGAGATGGGCGGCTATACAGCAGAGAGCGATGCCTCTGCCCTACTCTCTGGCTTGGGTATCAAGGAGGATAAGCATCACCAGCTGATGGGCGAGCTGTCAGGTAAGGAGAAGGTGCGTGTGATGCTGGCAAAGGCTCTCTTCGGTAACCCCGACAACTTGTTGCTGGACGAGCCTACCAACGACCTCGACCTAGATACCGTACAATGGTTGGAGCAGTATCTGAGCGAATTTGAGCACACGGTACTGGTGGTAAGTCACGACCGTCACTTCCTCGACTGCGTTTGTACGCACACCGTCGACATCGACTTCGGCAAGGTAACCATGTTTGCCGGTAACTATAGCTTCTGGTACCAGAGTAGCCAGTTGGCTCTGCGTCAGGCTCAGAACCAAAAGGCTAAGGCTGAGGAGAAGAGAAAGGAGCTGGAGGAATTCATCCGCCGATTCTCTGCCAATGTGGCAAAGAGTAAGCAAACAACAAGCCGCAAGAAGATGCTGGAGAAGCTTAACGTGGAGGAGATCAAGCCCTCAACCAGAAAGTATCCCGGCATTATCTTCCAGATGGAGCGTGAGCCAGGCAACCAGATTCTGGAGGTTGAAGGACTTAAGGCTACGATGGACGACGGAACAGTTCTGTTCGATAATGTCAGCTTCACCATCGAGAAGGGCGACAAGGTGGTATTCCTGAGTCACGACCCCCGTGCCATGACAGCCCTCTTCGAGATTATAAACGGCAACCGCGAGGCTCAGGCAGGAACCTATAACTGGGGCGTTACCATCACAACTGCCTACCTGCCACTCGACAATACAGAATTCTTCCAGAGCGAACTGAACCTGGTTGACTGGCTGGGACAGTTCGGCGAAGGCAACGAGGTATATTTCAAGCAGTTCCTGGGAAGAATGCTCTTCAGCGGCGAAGAGGTGCTGAAGAAGGTGAACGTTTTGTCCGGAGGCGAGAAAATGCGTTGTATGATTGCCCGTATGCAACTCAAGAATGCCAACTGTCTGATTCTGGACACTCCCACCAACCATCTGGACCTGGAGAGTATTCAGGCGTTCAACAACAATCTGAAGCTCTTCAAGGGCAACATCCTCTTCACCAGCCACGACCACGAGTTCATACAGACTGTTGCCACACGTATCATCGAACTTACGCCCAATGGCATCATCGACAAGCTGATGGATTACGACGAGTACATCAGCAGCGAGGCCATCAAGGAGCAGAAGGAAAGAATGTATTCAGTATAAACTGACAGAATGACACTTGGCACACTTTTTGTATTAAGATTGTCAGGACAAACAGTTAAAGAAATATGAGCGAAGAATTGAAAAACGAAGAACAGAAAGAGCAGAAGGAGAGTCAGGAGACTCAGGAGACCGTAAATGCTCAGGCTGAAACAGATACTGAAAAAGAAGCTGGTCAGGATACAGAAAAGGAACTCACCATAGAGGAACAGCTGGATGCTGCAAAGAAGGAGATAGAGGAACTTAACGACAAGTTGCTCCGCAAAATTGCAGAATTCGACAACTACCGCAAACGCACGCTCAAGGAGAAGACAGAACTGATTCTGAACGGCGGAGAGAAAACCATCGTCTCTATCCTACCAGTTATAGATGATATGGAACGCGCACTCAAGAATATGAAGAACGCAGACGATGTAGCTGCCGTGCTGGAGGGCGTAGAACTTATCTACAAGAAGTTTATGGACATCCTGGGCAAGCAAGGCGTAAGCGTAATCGAGACGAAGGATGCCGACTTCGACGTTGACATTCACGAGGCCATTGCGCAACTACCCGCTCCCACAGAAGAACTCAAGGGCAAGGTAATGGATTGCACACTTACCGGCTATAAGCTGAACGACAAGGTAATCCGCCACGCTCAGGTTGTAGTAGGACTGTAACACAAATTCAAAATTCAAAATTCAAAATTCAAAAACAACCCCAACAACCGAGCAAATGTGATTATCATGGAAATCGAAGGGTAATTATGAATTATGAATTAAAAATTATGAATTGAAATAATTATGGCAGAAAAAAGAGATTATTACGAGGTCTTAGGCGTATCGAAAAACGCCTCTGATGCAGAAATAAAATCCGCATACAAGAAAATGGCCATCAAGTATCACCCCGACCGTAATCCGGGTGACAAGGAGGCTGAGGAGAAATTCAAGGAAGCGGCTGAAGCATACGACGTACTGCGCGACCCACAGAAACGCCAGCGGTACGACCAGTTCGGATTTGCCGGAATGGGCGGACAAGGCGGTTTTAGCGGATCCAGCATGAACATGGATGACATATTCTCGATGTTCGGAGACATTTTCGGCGGCAGAGGAGGATTCGGAGGCTTTGAAGGCTTTAGCGGTTTTGGAGGCTTCGGCGGGGGAGGTAATGCCGGACACAAGACATACAAGGGTGCCGACTTGCGCCTGAAGGTGCGTCTGACCCTGGAGGAAGTATCCACAGGCGTCACCAAGAAATTCAAGGTACGCAAGAACGTTACCTGTACGGCTTGTAATGGTACAGGAAGTGCCGACGGAAAGAAGGAAACCTGCTCGCAATGTAAGGGAAGCGGTGTGGTTTACAAGACCATCAACTCGATGTTCGGACGTATGCAGACACAGACGGTATGCCCCTCTTGTAACGGAACAGGAAGTACCATCAAAAATAAATGTCCCAAATGTAATGGCGAAGGCGTAGTAAACGGCGAAGAGATTATCGAAGTAGCTATCCCTGCAGGCGTTGACGACGGCATGGTGGTAACTGCCAGCGGAAAAGGACATGCAGGAAAACAGAACGGCGTGCCCGGAGATATTCAGGTGTTCATAGAGGTTGAGCCTCACAAGGAGCTTATCCGAAACGGACAGAACCTGGAATACAACCTGCTGCTTGACGTTCCCACAGCTGTCCTTGGAGGCTCGGCTGAGATTCCTACCATAGACGGCAAGGTTAAGATAAAGATTGAGCCAGGGACACAGCCCGGCAAGATTATGCGTCTGCGCGGAAAGGGCCTGCCTGCCGTATCAGGCTATGGTTACGGATATGGCGACCTGATTGTTAATATCGGCGTCTATGTGCCCCGCACCCTGAGCAAGGAGGAAAAAGAAATGTTCGAGAAGATGCGAGAAAGCGAGAACATGCGTCCGAAAGCCGAAGAGAAAGAAAGTTTCTTCAGGAAATTTAAAAAGATGTTTGAATGACCTATCAGGAAGCAACAACATACCTGTTTACTGCCGCCCCGTTATTCCAGAATATCGGGGCGGGTGCATATAAGGAAGGATTAAGCAATACACATTTGCTTGACGAACACTTTGGGCATCCCCACGAGAAGTTCCGTACCATACACGTCGGAGGAACAAACGGCAAAGGTAGCACCAGCCATACGCTGGCAGCCATCCTGCAGTCGCAAGGCTATCGCGTAGGCCTCTATACCAGCCCACACCTGGTGGATTTCCGCGAGAGAATACGCGTGAACGGCGTAATGATTCCAGAAAAAAGAGTCATCAGCTTTGTCGAGCAGGAACGTTCCTTTTTCGAACCCTTGCACCCATCGTTCTTCGAACTGGCAACAGCTCTGGCATTCCAGTATTTTGCCGAGCAGAAAGTTGACGTAGCCGTAATCGAAGTGGGATTAGGCGGACGACTCGACTGCACCAACATCATACACCCCGACCTCTCCATCATCACGAACATCAGTTTCGATCACATCCAGTTCCTGGGCAACACACTTCCCAAGATTGCCTCTGAAAAAGCTGGCATAATAAAGCAAGGTGTTCCCGCCATTATAGGCGAAGCAGGCGAGGAGGATGTAAGAACGGTATTCGAACAGGAAGCAGAAAAGGTAGGCACCAGACTTATCTTTGCCGAGGAGGAAAAGGAGCTAATCAGTTACACCTACTCCCCTACCCAAGGATACACATACCAGACAAAGACATACGGCGAGCTGCATGGCCAGCTTAGCGGATTCTGCCAGGAGAAGAACACCCGCACCATACTGGCCGCTGTGAACGAGCTTAACAAAATAAGTTATGGCATCAGCACAGCATCCGTAGCAAAAGGTATGAGCCAGGTATGCCAACTGACAGGCCTAATGGGAAGATGGCAAACCATAAGCACCAACCCGCTCACTATCTGCGATACCGGCCACAACGTGGGCGGTATGCAATACATCACCAAGCAACTGAAGGAAACACCACACCAGCGCCTACATATTATAATAGGTATGGTGAACGACAAGGACGTAAACACCGTCCTTTCCATGCTGCCCAAGGATGCCGTTTATTATTTCACACAAGCCTCAGTAAAAAGAGCCATGCCAGTAGAGGAATTCGCACAAAAAGCTGAAAAACATGATCTGCACGGAAACAGTTACGCAAATGTTGAACTGGCATATCGCGCAGCTAAGCAAAATGCGGAGAAAAACGACCTGATTTTCGTTGGCGGCAGCACATTTATTGTAGCGGACATGCTAAATAACATACTTTGATGCAGTTTTCATCGTTAATGTGACTTAAAAAACGTCCATTGATTTTGTTTTTTGATAAAAACTTTGTAAGTTTGCATATACATTTATCAAAAATTAATCTTCAAGACCAATGGACAAAGAATTAATTTCCGGATTAAAAAGAGAAGACTTTCAAGCTGTTGTTCAGGGCAAGCAGACAGATTTGTATACCTTGACCAACAGCAACGGAATGGAAGTAAGCATAACCAATTACGGCGGTGCTCTTGTGGCCATCATGGTTCCTGACAAGGAAGGCAAGATGGCCAATATTATACAAGGTCATGACAGCATAAAAGGCGTAATGGAAAGTCCAGAACCTTTCCTCAGTACACTCATTGGCCGCTATGGCAACCGTATCTGCAAGGGGAAGTTCATTATGAACGGGAAGGAATACAACCTGGCCGTAAATAATGGCCCCAACCACTTGCACGGAGGTCCTACTGGTTTCCATGCACGTGTATGGGATGCCGAGCAGATAAACGATAGCGAGCTGGTTCTCCGCTATGTTTCAGCCTACTACGAGGAAGGCTTCCCTGGCGAGTTGAAAATGGCTGTCAAGTACAGCCTCAGCGAAGACAACGAGCTTATCATTGACTATCGCGGCAACACCAACAAGAAGACTGTTGTGAACATGACAAGCCACGGCTTCTTCTCTCTGGCAGGTATTGCCAACCCCACCCCAGAAGCATTAAACAACGTATTACAGATTAATGCTGATTTCTATCTTCCTATTGACGAAACAAGTATTCCTACAGGCGAAATCCTGAAGGTTGCAGGCACACCCTTTGATTTCCGCGAGCCACATACCGTAGGCGAACGTATAGCTGCAGACGACGAGCAGATAAAGAATGGTACAGGTTATGACCATTGCTACGTACTGAACAAGCGTGAGCCAGGCGAACTCTCATACGCCGTGAAATGCGTAGAGCCTAATAGCGGACGCTGCCTGGAGATGTGGACCACAGAACCTGGTGTTCAGTTCTATAGCAGTAACTGGCACAGCGGACTTGTAGGTACACATGGTACCGTTTACGGCAAGTACAGCGCTCTCTGTTTCGAGGCACAGCACTTCCCCGACAGTCCTAACCACGCATATTTCCCCAGCTGTATCCTTAAGCCTGGAGAAGTATATCAGCAGAAGACTGTCTATAAATTCAGCGTTGAGAAATAATAAAAATAAAATCATTAAAAATAATTTAAACTAAAACAAAAAAATGGCACAAAAATCAAAACAGTGGGCTGCGATTATAATGATGATCGCCCTCTTCGCTATGATTGCATTCGTGACAAACCTTTGCTCACCTATGGCAGTTATTGTACAGAACCAGTTCGGAGCATCTGAGCTCCAGTCACAGATTGGTAATTACGCAAACTTCATCGCATACCTCGTAATGGGTATCCCAAGCGGTATGCTTATCGTAAAGTATGGCTACAAGAAAACTGCCATCATGGCCCTCATCGTAGGTATCATCGGTATGGCTCTGGAGTTGCTCTCAGGTACTATGGAGAGCATGTGGGTTTACCTTGCAGGTGCCTTCATCAGCGGTTTCTGTATGTGTATGCTCAACTGCGTTGTTAACCCTCTGCTGAACCTTCTTGGTGGTGGTGGCAACACAGGTAACCAGTTGATTCAGATTGGTGGTGCATTCAACTCTTGCGCAGCCGTTGCAGTTTACATCATCCTTGGTGCTCTTATTGGCGAGGTAACAAAGGATACAGCTATTACCGATGCTGCTCCCGCTATGTTCATCGCCCTGGCTATCTTCCTGCTGGCCCTGTTCGTAATGTTCCTTACAAAGATCGAGGAGCCCGCTCAGGAGCCTGTTAAGATGGAGCTTATCAAGGGTGCTCTTAGCTTCCGCCACTTCGCACTCGGCGCTTTGGCTATCTTCCTGTATATGAGCGTAGAGGTAGGTACTCCTACTTATATGATTAAATACTTGATTACTGACTGTGGTGTTGCTGCTGGTACAGCTTCTCTGATTGCAGCTGTTTACTGGTTTGCAATGTTCATCGGACGTTCTGTAGGCGGTTCTATCGGTGGTAAGGTTAGCAGCCGCACAATGGTTAGCACAACAGCCGCTGCTGCCGTTGCCCTGATTGCCTTCGGTATGTTCGCTCCCGAGACCATGACAGCAAATGTTCCTGGTGTTGACTGGGCAAACCTGAACGTAATATGGACTGAAGTTCCTGTTGGTGTAGCTGCATTCATCTGTGTAGGTCTCTGCACATCTGTAATGTGGGGCGGTATCTTCAACATGGCCGTAGAAGGTCTGGGCAAGTACACAGCTGCCGCTTCAGGTATCTTCATGACAATGGTATTCGGTTGCGCCGTAATGGTTGCAGTTCAGGCTTGGGTTGTTGACATTACCGGCAGCTACCTGACAAGCTACTTTGTACCTCTGGCATGTGCAGCTTATATCCTGTTCTATGCCCTGATCGGTTCAAAAGTCAGCAAGAGTGCTGAATAATAGTTTTTTTAACCTAATTAAAGACAAACGACATGAGATTAACAATTGATGATGTAAGAAGCCGTTTCATCAAGCATTTCGATGGAACAACAGGCTCAGTATATGCTTCTCCCGGACGTATCAACCTGATTGGTGAACATACAGACTATAACAATGGTTTTGTATTCCCCGGCGCTGTAGAGCAGGGTATCATTGCAGAGATTAAGCCCAACGGAACTCGTAATGTTCGCGCTTACTCTATCGACCTGAAGGACTATACTGAGTTCTCTCTCGATGACGAGAACGGACCTAAGGCATCATGGGCTCGCTACATCTTCGGTGTATGCCGCGAGATGATGGCATTGGGTGTTCCTGTAGGTGGTTTCAATACAGCTTTCGCTGGTGACG
Source organism: uncultured Prevotellaceae bacterium (assembly GCA_946619915.1). Classification (GTDB taxonomy): domain Bacteria; phylum Bacteroidota; class Bacteroidia; order Bacteroidales; family Bacteroidaceae; genus Physcousia. The sequence continues at coordinate 47,691 of CAMOMP010000016.1, forward strand.
TTCCCCTGGGTGCTGGTATGTCTTCAAGCGCAGCTTTGGAGAGCACATACGCTTTCGCGCTGAACGATATCTGGGGCGACAACAAGATCGAGAAGATGGAACTGGCAAAGGTAGGCCAGCGTACCGAGCATAAGTACGTAGGCGTTAACTGCGGTATCATGGACCAGGCCATTAGCGTACTGGGCAAGAAAGGAGCTTTGCTTCGCCTTGACTGCCGCAGCGGCGAGTATGAATACTTCCCCTGGAATCCAAAGGGATACCAGCTCATCCTTGTTAACAGCTGCGTAAAGCATGAGTTGAAGGGTTCTCCCTACAACGAGCGCCGTATGCAATGCGAGCATGTAGCAGAAGTCATCAGCAAGAATCACCCCGAGGTGAAGAGCCTGCGCGATGCCAACTACGACATGCTGGAGGAGGTGAAGAGCCAGATTACCGAGGACGAATACAAGCGTGCACGCTACGTCATTGGTGAGGTTGTTCGCGTGCTGACCGTCTGCGATGCTCTGCAGAAGGACGACTACGAGACCGTAGGTAAGATGATGTACGAGACACACTATGGTCTGAGCAAGGAGTATGAGGTAAGCTGCGAAGAGCTCGACTTCCTGAACGAGATTGCTAAGGAAGAGGGCGTAACCGGTTCACGTATCATGGGCGGCGGTTTCGGCGGCTGTACCATTAACCTAGTGGCTGATGAACTTGCTCCCAACTTCAAGAAAGCAGTTGTTGAGAAGTTCGAGAAGAAGTATGGCAAGAAGCCTATCGTCATCGACGTTGTTATTGGTGACGGCTCACGTAAGCTCTGCTAATCTCTCTAATTAACAAAATAAGGAATCCCCGCTGCGGACACTTGCTCCACAGCGGGGATTTATTATATCATCGAATTTGCGACCAATAATGATACGGTAGCTATCCCAAACAGAGGGCTGAAATAATATTTGAAAGTATTATCAAATAAAGCATTGAAGATAGTTGAAAATCTGCACAGAATTTCATAATTTTGCAGACAGAAAAAACAGATAAATAAAAGATATCACAATGAATAGTATTCAAACAATGAATCGTGCAGCCGACAACATACGTATCCTGGCTGCTGCGATGGTGGAAAAAGCAAAGAGCGGACACCCCGGTGGTGCAATGGGCGGTGCAGACTTCATCAACGTATTATACAGCGAATATCTGCAGTTCGACCCTAAGAACCCCACTTGGATGGGACGCGACCGTTTCTTCCTGGATCCC
>CAMOMP010000017.1:0-47021 GCA_946619915.1 uncultured Prevotellaceae bacterium
GAAAGATGCTTACAGCTTCAATTGTTTAACCGTCCAAACTTTGGGGTTCACTTCAAGGCTGTCATCTTCATCCCATTATAACATCTTTTCATCTTTACTATAGTGTTGTTTCTCATATTATTATCGGTTCAAAGTTTCTTTTAATTGTTTGGCCGCCGCCCGGAATATTGTCGAAATAAAGTTATAACGGTATATCGTAATATTGAAAAAGCGACCATATATATGGCAAGAGGTTTGTTTTATGCTTTTAATCTCTAATCTTCTACCTCGCAATGCAGGAATCCCATTTCCTTGGCCTTCTCTTGGTTCATCAAGAAATAGATGGCCTCGCCCTCGTTGCAGAGCTCGCCCTTGGAGTTGATAATCTCGGCATTGATATACGCCAGATTACGAACTTGCTTTGTAACCTTTGCCCTGATGGTCAGCTCAGGCTCTGTGGTAGGAATTGCCTTGCGGAACTTTACATTCAGCTGGACGGTATAGCCGCTTGTCTGCAGCTTGCGTGTCACTACCCATCCGCACACCTCGTCTATCAGCGTGCTCAGGATACCGCCGTGCATGGTGTTCACCCATCCCTGATAGTTGTGCTGCGGGTTCCACTTGCTGAGAATATAATCACCGTCCTCATAGAACTCTAAGTGAAGTCCGATGGGATTGTCAGGACAACAGCCGAAGCAGTTGTATTCTTTGTAGTTTCGCCAAGGGTTTATAATCTTCTTCATATTTGTATTGGGTTCGTAATTCCACTGCGAAGATACATTGTTCTATCGAAACCGCCAAATATGCCTCCCAAATATTTATCAAATTGAGAATTATTCTATCTCACACAGATTTCGCGGATCTCACGGATTTTTATGTCCCGCAGAAATCGCAGAAATGGCAGAAATTTTATTTTATGCGGTATCTTTGGTGTTGCGCTAACCGTTCTTTGCCCGGTTTTGATGCTGAAAGCACATGGTTTTCCTTGTATGCAAGCATCCAGATAAAACCACGCACTTTCAACATCAGTGCTGTGACCATCACTTAGCACAACGCCAAAGCATTATCTATTTTCTCCTAAAATCTTCCATGTAGATATATGAGACTAGAATGCGTGATATAGTCAGACTCTGATTCTATAAACAACCTCCATTAGATGAGATTACATAGAATTACCGGATTCTTGGATGAGAGAGGTTAGTTCGAAAGAACGTGGCAGCGGGTTGGAATGTGGCTGATGGGAGCTTGCTCATAATCAGCTGCAATCCAAGCCGATGACGGAAGCACGAAAGTGCTGCTCTATCAACCAAGAATAAAATTTCTGCAATTTCTGCAATTTCTGCGGGACATAAAAAAATCTGCGAGATCTGTGAAATCCGTGTGAGAATTAAACAACCAACTCATGAACTTATAAACTCAAAAACTTACGAAGATGAAAAAGGAAACTTGGAAATTCGTCATTCAGACGATACTGGCTGTGCTGACAGCCATTGCAACCAGCTTCGGTGTAACCAGCTGCATGAATTAGACTTTAGTCAATTCATAATTCGCAATTCATAATTACTTGAAACCAAAAAGAGGATTGACAGAAATGTCGGTCCTCTTTTTTTTTGTTACTTCCATTCGTGAATAAAAGAAAAAAGATGTAATTTTGTTGCAAAATAACGATACAACATGGCTAACATAAAGACTATCCTGATGAGGATGATGGTATTTATCCTCATCTGTGGCACAAGTGTATTCATATCGTGTAAGTCAGATGATGACAATCCGCCCAGCGAACAGGACTACACGGGCGTGCCGCTGGTTATCCTCGACACCGACATAGGCTCTTCCACCGACGACCTCTTCTCCTTAGAGATGCTCTATTACTATCAGAAGCAAGGACGCTGCAAACTGCTCGGTGTGGTGGTGAACCGCGAGGGCGAGGATTGCGCTGCCTGTGCCGATGTGATGAATACGTACTTCAATTACGGCTATGTACCCATCGGCTTGGTGCGCGAAGGTGTCAAAAACCCTAAGGTATGGATTGACTACAAGGCTCTGCCATCCTATACGAAGGCCAACGATGTACCTATGTTCGCCCGCAGTATCAGCGACTACTCAGCACTGCCCGATGGCTGGCAACTTTATCGCAGTTTGCTTGCCGCGCAGCCCGACCACTCGGTGAGCATCTGCTCCACCGGCTTCACTGTCTGCCTTGCCCAGTTGCTGGAGTCCGAGGGTGACTCCTATTCCCCGCTGTCGGGCGTGGAACTGGTGCGACGTAAGGTGAAGTGCCTCTATATTCAGGGCGGCTCCTTCGGTCTGTCCCCCGAGCCCGACTACAACTTCCTTCAGGGCATGAGCTTTGCCAAGACTTTCTTCCGCCTCTGGCCCTCCGATGTAGACATCATCTTCGACTCCATGGAGACAGGCGACGGCATCGAGTACCTGCCTGAGCAAGTCATCAGCGATGTCTCGTGGACCGACTATCACCCCATCAAGCAAGTCTATATGACACGCAACTGCAACACTGGCCAGAAGATGTGGGATTTGCTGACCGTCATCAACGCTGTGGAGGGTGACGGACTCTTCACTCTGTCTGAGCGCGGCACCGTGGTGCTCAATGACGACGGTATTGTCAACTTCACCCCTTCGGCCACAGGTAACAGCCGCGTCCAAATGCCTGGCGACGATGCCTGGTGCTCCGCCATGCTGGAGAAAATTCGCAACGTGAACAAGATTCATCAAGAAAGGGACTAGATTATTGACAAATTCGGTTGTCGATTATCGATTATCGAAATCACAAACGACCAATAATAATGGACACTTTTCAATGGAACTGTATGCTAAAGCGGGTGAGGTGATCTGTGGGGTCTGTCAGCAGACTGAAGGTGCAGCCATGAGCCGTTAGGATGTCGCGAATAAGCAGCAACCCTATGCCCTGACCCTGAGGTTTGGTAGAGTAGAAGGGGGTAAAAAGGTTCTGGGCTACCTCGGGCGAAATACCCCTTCCGTTGTCGGTGATGGTGAGAGAAGACCCTCCCCCGACCCCTTCCTCTATGGAGGGGAGTATTTGCGTTGTGATGGTGATGTTCCCTTCTTGTTTAAGTGCCCCTCCATCACGCGAGGGATTAGAAGTGGGTCTGATGCTCTCGATGGAATTCTTCACGATATTGATAAGCACCTGCTGGAAGAGGACGGTGTCCAGACGTACAGGCGTGGCTTCTTCGGTAAGGTTGAACTCCAAGCGGACATTCGCCGCTGTGCAGAGGCTCTCGAGGAAGGGACGGCAGGCATCTATCTCCTCGCTCAGGTCGCAGAGCTGTAGCTGCGGCTTGGGAATCTTCACCACTTCGGCAAAGCGGGTGACAAAGGCAGAAAGGGTTTTCAATCTCTCGCTGGCATCATTCTGGATTTTTGATTTTGAATTTTGAATTTGTCCAACGATTCCCGCTACGCTATTGTTAACCTCGTGGGCTATCATGCGGATAACGCGCTCGTAGGCTGCTTTCTCTGCCAGTCGGACTTCGGAGGTCAGCGATTCTATCAGGAAGAATGGATGCTGGTATCCTCTGTCGGGGAAGGACTGATGACTGATGCGGAACAGCTGAACCTCACCTGGAATACGAATGGTGGTCGTTTCGCCCAGCGGTAGGGAACGCATCGTCTCCTCTACGGATGGCGACATCATCTGTCGGGCAGCAGGGTTCATAGAGGTGATGGAGCCGTCTATGTTGCATTGAACAATACCCATGGGCGATGCCTCTATTAGCAGGCTCAGGAAGGTATATTGTTCCTCCAACGTTATGTGCTCGTTGCGCAGACGGTTCAGCAGCTCGTTAAAGGTACGCACAATGACATCCGTCTCGTGCTGACCCGATGGCGCCAGCCTGGTGCTTAGGTCCAGCTCTCTTACCAACTCCATTCCACCTATGAGGGTATCGAAGGGACGTATGGTCTTGTGATAGAAGAACCATAGGTACAGTCCCATCAGTATAACGCAGAACTCCGTTACGTAGAACAGCGTAGGATGGCTGTGGAACGTAGCGTAGAGCGTAACTGCCATCAGTGCAGTTATACCCAAGGCAAGGATGAGAAAGTAATATTTAAGCTTCAACGTTCTTCTTTTAATTCATAATTCACAATTCATAATTCACAATTCACAATTCACAATTCACAATTCATAATTCACAATTCACAATTCATAATTCATAATTGCCACTTAGTTGACTTTCCCCTTCGGGCCGTCGAGCTAAACCTTCTCGCTATTCGCTCGCGACCCCTTCGGCGTTCACAATTCATAATTCACAATTCATAATTCATAATTGTGTCACCAACTAAACGACCAAACGACTAATCTCCCAAACGGCTAATTTCCATAACGACTAACTTATCAACTCAAAAACTTATAAACTCAATTATGAATTATGAATTAAGAATTATGAATTGATAATTAAATACCGTGTTTCTCAATCTTACGATATAACGAGCCACGACTGATACCTAACTCTTTGGCCACGAGCGACAGATTGCCGTTGTGTCGGGCTATGCTGGCTGCTATGGCGTTACGTTCCATGGAGTCAAGGGAGACAGATCCACCAGCCTCACCTCCGTCCCCTCTCCCGTGGGCGAGGGGAGTATTTAAACCGGAAGTATATGAGCAGCTGCTTCGGAAATCATCAGCAGTAAGTATGCATTCTTCTTTTTGGTTAGGTGAGGGGCTGTGTCCATTCATCAGCACTGTGCGTTCCACCAGATTCTTCAACTCGCGTATGTTACCAGGGAAGGGGAGTGTCTGCAGGAAGGCAATGGCATCTGCCGAGGCTTTCACCAGAGGCAGGTTATTGGCAGCGCATGCCATTTGCAGGAAGTGATCTACCAGCAATGGAATATCTCCCTTGCGCTCACGAAGGGGAGGTAGATGCAGATTGATGAGGTTGATACGGAAGAAAAGATCCTCGCGGAAGGTATGTTCCTTTACCATCTTGCGCAGATCGGCATTGGTGGCGCAGATTACACGCACATCAGTACGGCGTGTCTGGCTGTCGCCCAGCACCTCGTAGGTCTGGTCTTGCAGCACACGCAGCAGCTTAACCTGACTGGCCAGCGACAGTTCGCCTATCTCGTCAAGAAAGATGGTGCCGCCCTTTGCCAGCTCGAAGCGTCCCACGCGGTCGGATGTGGCATCGGTGAACGAACCTTTCTTGTGGCCGAACATCTCGCTCTCGAAGAGCGAGGTGGAGATACCGCCCAGATTCACCTTCACGAACGGACCGTTAGCTCTGCCGCTCTGACGGTGGATAGCTTCGGCAATCAGTTCCTTGCCTGTTCCGCTCTCGCCCGTAATCAGCACGGGTGCATTGGTAGGAGCCACACGAGATACCGTGTTTAGTACCTCCTTTAAACAATCTCCAATAATAGGAGACCCTCTCCAAACCTTTTGCCCACCGTCGCATAGCTCCCCAATCGCTACGATTCCGCGATTGCCCTCTATGGGGAGGCTTTCTTTTGTTCTCCCCTTAGAGGGGAAGTTAGAGAGGGTCTTTGCCGTCTGTATTCTCTCCAGCAATACGCCATTGTCCCATGGCTTGGTAATGAAGTCGAAAGCGCCGGCACGCATGCCCTGTACAGCCAAGTCGATGGTTCCCCAGGCTGTCATCAGGATGCAGGGCAGGTTAGGGCGGAACACCTTTATCTGTTTCAGTAACGTCAGTCCCTCCTCGCCATTAATAGAGCATGAATAATTCATGTCCATCAGCACTAGGTCCACAGAGGGGGTAGTTCGGATAATCTGTATGGCAGCCTTTGGCTCCTCGGCCATAGCCACCTCATACCCGTTACGCTCCAGTACCAGCTTCAGGGAGAGTCGTATGCTTTTATCGTCGTCAACAACTAATACCATGTTTTAAATTCAAAATTCAAAATTTATAAATTCAAAATTGAAAATTGTATATTTTTCAGAGCAAAGATACGAAGTTCAATTCAAAATTCAAAATTCAAAATTATTTTTTTAACATCGAAAGGCACGAAAACCAAAACTGCGAAAAGAAAAACAAAGAATAATCCATGCCCATATAAACTCAGACACTAGGCCTTAGTCTGTTTTGAATTTTGAATTTAATAATTTTGAATTGAACTTCGTCCTGCGGACCGAAGTTCCTATTCTTCCCTCAATGACTCCGTAATCTCGCTCCGGCAGATGCGCCAGGCCGGTATAGCCGTACCTATGAGGACGGTACATAATATAAATAGGTACACGCAGAGGGAGACGATGGGGAAGTGGGTCTCTATGCTGTCGAACCAATAGTGAACAATAGGATTGTCATACATTCCTTTCTCGTAGAAATCTCCTGAAATCAGGTACTGGAAGTAGATGATGCAGCCTATGAAGACGCTGACTGTTGTGAGCACCCATGCCTCACGGATGAAACCCCAGAATACACTCCACTTGGTGGCTCCAAAGGCACGGCGCACGCCAGCTTCTTCACGGCGCTGCCGCGTGTACATTATTAAGGTGCCAAGAACGCCGAGAGACAGGTTGATGGCGAAGAAAGCAGCGGTGAGCATGTTCCTGTGCACCTGAGGACCATCAAATTGTCCATACTTGCTTTCAGCCTTCTCGCGTGCGGATTCTATCTTGCGAATGTAACAATGCTCCGTTGTAAGGCTTTGTTGTAGCTCATGTTCGCATTTCTCGCGGAACAGCTCTACGCTAATATCATCACGCAGACGGACAACAATGGGCAGGTTGTTCATTGTATTTTTCCACTTAGAACAGATGTAGCAGCAGGTATGGTCTCTGTCCCTCCAATATTGTTTCGCATCCTCAACCACGGCACGGATGCGGTATTCTATCCATTCGTTTTCCGCCACAAAATACAATTTAATCGTACGTCCTGCCACATTGGTTGTGCCGAAAGCTGCCATTGCTAAGGTGCGCGATAGGATAACTGACTTGTTTTCCTCGCAGTCATTTGTTAATTCATTGATTGGCACCTCGGGCGTCAGCGACTGGATACCATACGCCTTGAATATCGGGGATTCGCTTTGGAAATAGATGATCGGAAATCGAAGCCATGCGCTGTCTCCTATCTGACAACATGCTAAATACGAATCAAAGCCTGGGGCAGAGTACACAGAGCGGAAGGCTACTTCCACATCGTCCAAATCTTGCACCTTCCTGAGTAGCATTTCTTCCTCGGTGGATATCTCATCTTCTCTTTCTAACCTTTCCGATCGGTTAAGGGTGCTTGCCACCTCCATCCGAACCATGCGGTCGATGTCATAACCAAAGGGCTGGTTGTTGATGTACATCTTTTCCAATACAGGGTCTAACACCCACCAACAGACGATGGTGACGAGGATAAGTTCCAAGGAAAGCCAAAGCCTACCCCCGGCCCCTCCCCAAGGGAGGGGGGAATGAATTGAAGTGTATTTTGATAATTTATTCATAATTATAATGTTTTCAAAGAGTATGAACTCCTCCCCTTTTGGGGGAGGCTGGGAGGAGGCTTTTTTTATTTCTTCTCCATCATTGATTCTACAATCGGTTTTCTTAGGCTGAGCCATGCGGGTAATGCGGCTGCCAGTATGTTCAGTACGCAGCAGATTAGCAGGCAGATGAGGAATATGGCGGGGGCGAAAAGCATTTCCCCCTCAATGATGGGAACTCGGCCATAGAAATCATAACCTTGAATTGGTGAGAAAAACATGTAGAAAACCCAACTGCGCCAAGCATACAGGGCTAACCATGCCAGAAACAAACCAATGAAACCGCCAATGATTGTTAGCGTCAGATTTTCCATGATGACTTGCCCGAGCAGTGTACGCCGTTTGGCTCCGAACGCCTTGCGGATAGCCATCTCGGGCAGACGGCGCTCCATACGACTAACTACCATACCGCTCAGGTTAAGGGCTGGTACGAAGAGTAGCATGAAGATGGCAACCACCATGTACCAGTACCAGCTCTTCTCGTGGGAATATTTATTGAACACCCCGCTTATGTTGTTCCATACACCATTATAATAGGAATCAAGACCCTGTAGCATATCCAAGTTGGTCTCCTTGTGCACCGCATTATAACGTGCTTCCACCTCCCGCATCTCTTGCTTGAAGGCATTAAACTTGTCGGAGGCAACACAGAAGGAAAGCTCCAACCCCTGCGTGTGATAGTTTTTGCCTCGGTCTATGAGCAGGCTGTCGGCAGAGTAGGGGAACCAGATGTCGGCACAGCATTTTTCTGTTAACACGCTGGGTGTTTCCACCACACCACAGATACGGTAATCGCGGTTTTCCACACGGACGGTTTTCCCTACGCCTTTCTCTCCTTTGCCGAAGAGCTGTTCGCGGATTTCCTCTGTGATGACTACTATACGTCGTTCGTTGTCGAAGTCGTCCTGCGTGAAGGGTGCTCCTTCCGTAAAGTGGAATTGGAAGAAACGGAAATAGTTGGGTTCTGTCAACTCGATTACTACAGAGCGGTCGTGTTTTCCATCTGCCAGTTTAATGTAGAAATCGCCTAATCCCCATCTCGGGAATTCTGCCATCACGCACTCTGGCGTTTTCATTTTCAGGAACATGTTGCGGAACATCTCTTGGGTGATCTCGACCACCACAGGAACAGAATCGTTTGAATCCTCTTTCCAATTTCTGTTGTCAAATCTCGATAGATAGTACGTTTTGCTGCGGTTCACTTCTGGCGCTATGTTGGCAGTCTTCACATAATACACCTCGGCAATGAGCATCGTAAAGGCAATGGCCAGAGCCGTGCCGCAGATGTACATCGCGGAGTAGAGCTTATCAGAGCGAATCAGTGAAAAAGCCCCCCTCCAGCTCCCCCCCAAGGAGGGAGTGATAAGTTTTGAGATAAAATTCATTGACATATTTTTTGTGGTAATGAGCCCCTTTTGCCGTAGGCGTTCCCCTCGCCACTTGGAGAGGGGGTTAGGGGGAGAGGCTTTTTATTTTATTTTACTTCACCTTAATCTTCTCTTTCCCTTTGTATTTACTCATGTCGCTGACCACCACCTGTTCACCTTCCTCCAGTCCCTCAATGACCTCGATGTAGTCGTAGTTGCATTCACCCAGCTTAACATTCCGTGGTACAAGTACGGCACTTCCCTTCTCATTTTGAATTTTGAATTTTGAATTTTGAATTACAAACAATGTGTACTCTCCCGGTCCGCTGTAGAAGCTTCCGTTCTTGATGCGTAGCACATCGTCCTTTATGCTGGTGATGACAAAGATCTCAGCTGGGCGGCCTGAGCGCAGACGAGGATGACTCATATCGTCGGGCACGGCAGTGAAGGTGATGGCACCACTCTGGCTGAGGGGCGTAACCGTACTGATAGAACCCGTCAGCCGTTCCTTGCCAATCTTTATGATAACCTCTCCACCCACACGTACACGCTCGCTGTGGCTGTCCGAGATTTCGCACTGCGCCTTAAAATGACTCAGGTCACTCACCACAGCTATCTTCTGTCCTGCGCTTACGGTGCTTCCTATTTCCGAGCAGATGTAGGTGAGCGTGGCGCGGCGTGGCGATAGAATCTTGGCGTCGTCCAGCGTGCGTCGCTTCTCAGAGAGTCCCTTCTCGAAGATACCATTCTGCAGCTGTTGCATACGCATTTCCGCCTGCTTCACCTTCTTCTCGTTCTGATACTGCTGACGGTGTTGCGAGAGCTCTAGCTGTGCTGTGCGCAGGTCGGTCTCTGCCTGCCGCACCTTATCGCGGGTACCTGAGCCAAGGCTATCCAGATACAGCTCGTTGCGCAGCCGAGCCTCCAACTGCGATACCTTCATCTCCTCCACCTCTAACTGCATCTGGCGGTCAGAGAGCTGTGTCTCGATGTTAGCCTTCAGCTGTGTCATCTGCTGGCGCTTAATCTCTCGCTCGTCCAGCGCCTGCGCATAGTCCATCTCCGCCGATTGCAGGTCCAGTCGGAGTAGGGGCGTTCCCTCATCCACGCTGTCGCCGCTGTGGGCATAGACCTCCAGAATCTTAGAGTTGATGGGCGAAACAATGACCTCCTCAAAGGCTGGTACAATGACACCAGACGCCGTTACACTCACATCTATGGTACCACGGTCCACATCCGAGATGATGATTGTCTTCTTGTCCAACGTTGTTATCATCTGTGTTCCTACCCATGCAGCTATGCACATTACAACCACAAAGCCACCAATCCACATGCCAGCTTTCTTCATCTTGCGTTTCCGCTGCACGCTAACAGGAATAGCGCGGTCCATAGTTTGATTATCATCTTTCATATATTTAAGTTTCAAGTTTCAGAGGGTCTTCGACCCGGTTTCAAGTTTCAAGTTTGAAGTTTAAACGGTAAACGGTAAACAGTAAACTAACGTTCAATGAGACGTTCCACGTCCTCGCTCAGGTCACAGTTCTTCTCAAAGTCCCAGAGCGCTATGCTGCGCAGCTGATAGTAGTAGCGCCAGTAATAGTAGAGTTGGTTAATGCGCCCCAGACGTGCCTGATCCTTGGCTGTTTGCGCATTCGAGAGCTCCAGCGTACTGATGGTTCCTATCTTGAAGGTCTCTACGTTCGTGTAGTAGCGACGCTGCGCGATGGTATCCGCCTGACTGGCAATACGCAGTTGCTCCGCCTGATTGTTGAACTGCTCCGTCAACACAAATAGGCTCTGCCTGAACTCCTGTGCCTGCTGTCGCAGTTGGCCCTGCACAATCTCACGGTTACTCTCCGCCATCTTGAGCCTTCCCTTCCGTTTGCCCCAGTCCAGAATAGGAATGATGAATCCTACGCTTACCACCTGATTGCTCAGCAGGTCGCGATAGGCACCGCCTAATTTGTCTCCTACACCAGTGTACCCGAGTTGGGCATTCAGGGTGATACTCTGGCGGTTGGCCTTGGCGGCAGCCACGCTGTAGTCAGCCTCCAACTGACACCGCCGCATGGTGGTGGCAAAGGCATTGTTCGCGAGGGCGTGGTCAAGTACCTCTTCATAAGAAATGCGGCCAGTTTCACCTCCCGCCCTTGCTGAGAGAGAGGGAACCGAATCAGGAGAAATGAGTTCTATTTCCTCATCCACATCCAGGAAGGACTGTAAGGCAAACTGGTAGGCCTGACGGTTGCTCTCGCTGTTGGTAAGATCGCTACGGGCATTCAGCAGATCCAGTTTCATCTGCAGCACATCGTTCTCGCTGATGCTACCCATGCGTCGCTTGGCCTGCGCCACCTCATAAAGCTTCTCGGCTGTCTGCACGTTTTGTTCGGCTATGCGTACCTGCTCACCTGCCATCAGCAGACTAAAGAACTTCTCTACGGCTTTCATCGCCACCTCTTCCGTATCGGAGAGAAACCTTGCCTGTGCCTCGCGGTAACGCAACGGCTCTATGCGGCGGTTCCACTTCAGATGATTGATGCCGAAAAGGGGTTGTTGTAGGTTGATGGCTATGGGGATCGACATGAATTGGTTGACCCCGCCAACACCCGATTGGTTCATGAAGTCTAATGATGACTGCACAGATATCGTGCCGCCTGTGGGCCATATATTTTGTGTTACGTAGAGCGAACCGTTCAGCCCCAGGTAGTCGTTGCGAACGTAGGTCATGCCACCGTCTGCCTGTTGATAACTGTTATATCGCTTGTTGTAGTTTCCGTTGGCGGAGAAAGTAACCTCGGGCAGCAGGTCGGCTTTGTAGCTGCGCCATTGCCAATAGGCGGACTTCAGTTCGTTCAATGCCACCGCAGCAGCCACACTCTGGCGGCGAGCCATAGCGATACAGTCGGAAAGGGACAAAGTAAGAGCCCCCTCCCCGCTCCCCCTTTGGGGGAGTGCTTTTGTGCTGATTGCTATCGGCAGTAAAGAAAGCAGAAGCAACAATCTTTTCACTCCCCCAAAGGGGGAGAAGGAGGGGGCCTTATTCATATCTTAATGCATTAACAGGTTTCTTATACATAGCTATCAGGGCAGGGATGATGATGCCCAGGGTCACAATCACCAACATCAGCACGAATTGAATGCCGCAGATGATGAGGAAGTGGGGCCAGAACTGCGTCACCCAATCCGTCTCACGGCCAGACCCGCCGTATACACCGCCATTGGATAGCACATTCCAATGGATAGTAAACTGGAACCAGATGAGACAGCCTACAAAGACGGCAAGGGCGGTAAGAATGGCCCCCTCGCCCCATATCTGGAGGAAGATGTGGCGGCGTTTAGCTCCGAAGCTGCACAGGATGCCGAATTCCTCCGTGCGTTTGCGTATCTGTAGCCAATAGGTGCCCAGAGTACCTAGCACAACGATGATGCCAAAAAGCGTGAGGGGGACGCTGGCCAATTGCGTATAGATAACCTCATTGGTTGACATTTGGGTCTCATAGTGATGTTGGTAAGTCTCAAGCTTGCCCAGTACACAGACGCCGGAACGGAAGTCGGTGGTCAGTGTGGGCGTGAGTTTCTTCACGAAAGCCTCGGCATCCACATCGGATTTTAGTCGCAGTAGCAGATTGCAGTACGGGTCTGCCTCACGGACCCAAGGGAAGAAGGCGACGTAGGGATACCGCTCGGAGGGGGCGCTCTTCACGTCTTCCACCACACCGGATATGGTGTGATAGCCATACACCTCCACATTTCTTCCTGTACCCGACGACTTGAAATCCACAAACGCCACGCGCTTGCCCACCACCTGGTCGTGGCCGAAGAGCATCTGTGCTATGCTTCGGGTCACGATGATGCCGTCAGGAGGAATCTCCCTCGACAGCGTCTCAGCATCGGGACTGCCCTCGATGGTCTGCAAACCCTGCGTCTCGAAATAGTACTGGTTCGGATAGTAGAAGAATTGCGCGATGCCTATCGTCTTTGTCGTATCTTCGGCCAATGCCAGCCTCCGCCAGTTGTACCAACGGAGGTTAAAATTTAGATAGTTGGGTGTCAGGCATACAGAAGCCACCTCGGGCATGTTTTTCAGCTTATCCCTAATGACATAGATGCCCTGCCGCTCCTCTTGGGTGACGGCCTGGCCTTCCGATGCGCTCTCGCTCCTGACAATGCCGAACTGTCCTACGCACAGATGGTCTTTCTCGAACTCTCCAGCGGGGATGCAGAAGTAGGTAGCGTAGAAGTTGGTCACCATGAAATCTACCATGAACCAGCTCAGGCAAGTGATGATGGTTATTTCGGCAAATATCCAGCCATTCTGCTTCTTGTGAGTCCACAGACTCTTCAGTATCATTCTCATCTTTTCTGATTTAGTGATTCAACAATAGGTTTCCTAAGTGACGACCATGCCGGAATGAGTGCTGCCATCAGGTTAAGCACGACACAGCAGACAAAGGCAATGAGGAATATCATGGGGGTGAAGAACATGTCGGGCTGCAACGTCACACTGTTCACGGGGTCGTGTTCACGTTCGAACGTTGCGAGGAACATAGCACTATTGCGGATGGCACTGATGAACAGCCACGAAAGCAGGTAGCCCGCGATGCCGCCACAGAACGTCAGGACGAGGTTCTCATGGATGACCTCGTTGAGCAGCCAACGCCGCTTGGCTCCGAATGCCTTGCGGATACCCATTTCTGCCACACGCGACTCCATCCTGTTCGACACCAGACCGCTCAGGTTGATGGCAGGCAACAGAAGCAACAGCAGCATGAGCATACCGGGCATTGTGAGGTTGTAGAGCATGTCGATTGTTGTCTGGTCATTAGAAGGGAAGAAGTTGAGCGACTTCGCCCAATATGGACGAGCCGTGATGAACCACTTGTATTCTTTTCCGTTTGTCTGCTTCAGCATCGAGAGGTATTTGGCCCGATAAGGTTCCAATTCATCGACGAGCATCTTGTAAGTATAGCCTTTCTTCAGCAGCACGCTCACCTCCAGCCCGCCGAAGTAGTTAACTTCTCCGCTTTGGTAATGATGGCGCGAGTCTTGTACCGTATAGGGCATATAGACATCGGCAGAGGAGTCTCGCATCAGCGGACTCACTTCCTTGACAATGCCAATAATCCGATATGGCAGGTAGTTCAGCAACAACTCTCTGCCTACGACCTTTTCTGTGGTTCCGAACACTTTCTTAGCCAGTACATCTGTGATGACAATACACTTGTCGGCGTGCTGCAAGTTCTCATCGGTGTAGGGCCTGCCATCGACAAAGCGGAAATCATAGAGGCGGTAGAAGTTGGCATCGGTGAACCTCGGGGTGACGGGTACTTCCTGTTTGCCCATCTCAGCACAGGCAGTAAAGCTATAGACATACTCAGAACCCATATTGGCACTGACCACCTCGGCACATTCCAGATGGTTGAAAACTTCCTCCACCGCTACGGGAGAATAACCGTAGTATCCCAAGGAATTCCCTTCCTCGTCCTTGAAACTACCATTTACACACACCGTGCGGTCTCTGTGCTCTTCAGGATAGATGTTGCTGATTCGGATGTGAATGATGAGCGCAACCACCATAGCCGAGGCAATGGCAACAGCCGTGCCCGCAATGTAGATGGTGGAGAACAGCTTGTCGGCACGCACCAACGCAATCGCATGACGCAGAAATAGGAAGAACTTACTCAGCATATAAATAGTAAATTGTAAATTGTCAAATCGTAAATTACATGATTTGTCTTCCGTCCAGGAACTTGATGATGCGGTCGGTCTGTGCGGCCTGCTGCTCGTTGTGCGTTACCATAACGATGGTGCGACCATCTTCCTTGTTCAGCTTGTGCAGCAGTTCCATAATTTCGGCACCCATTTTAGAGTCCAGGTTACCTGTGGGCTCGTCGGCAAGGAGTATCTCGGGGTTGCCGATGATGGCGCGGGCGATGGCTACACGCTGACACTGACCACCAGAGAGCTGAGAGGGACGATGCTTCATACGGTGACTGAGACCTACGCGCTCTATCACTTCCTTGGCCAGACGCAGACGTTCGCTGCTGCGTACACCACGATAGATGAGGGGAATCTGCACATTGTCCAGCACATTCAGGGTGCTAATCAAGTGGAAGCTCTGGAATACGAAACCTAAGGTCTTGTTACGCAGCTCAGCCATCTTGTTGTCGGATAGCTTAGGGTCAACAATCTGACCGCACAGCTCGATGGTTCCGCTGGTAGGCTCGTCTAGCAGGCCCATGATGTTCAGCAGCGTAGATTTGCCACAACCAGAGGGGCCCATGATGCTCAGGAACTCGCCTTTCTTTACTTCGATGTTTACATTCTCCAATGCCTGTGTCTCCACTTCGTCAGTACGATAGATCTTGTTAATCTCTGTCAGGCGAATAACAGCCTCACCCCGGCCCTCTCCCGTAGGAGAGGGAGTAGATTGTGATTGACTTGATTGATTCTGGTTGAATACTTTTTCTTCTGTGTTCATAATGTTATATTTTTGAATTTATAATTTTTGAATTTTGAATTGAACTTCGACCTGTTGCTCGAAGTTCTGTTATTCTTCCCTCAACGCATCCGTTATGTTTGTCCTGATGATCTTAATGGCTGGAATTGCCGTTCCGATGAGGACTGTACATAATATAATAATATATACAACGGCAGAGACGGTGAGGAAGTGAGGCCAGAAGTACTCCACCCATGACCGGTCGAGGTCTGTCCAGTTGATTCTGGGTGAGTAGAAAGCTTCGCTGGCGGTGTATCCTATATTGCTAGCATTATGAATGCTGCTGTAAGCATAGTTCAGGAAAATGATGAGCCCCACAACAACGGCGAGGGTTGTAAGCACGGTGTTCTGCCATAGCATATTAAAGAGCAGACGCGGACGGGTGGCTCCGAAAGCGCGACGCACGCCACATTCCTCCGTACGACGCTTGGCTTGCAGCCAGACAGTACCAATAACACCCAGACAGAGATTTAGCAAGAAGAATAGCGCCAGCATCAGGCTTCGGTTTACTTCCTGTGTACGGCCTGCCTCCCGTTCCTGCTTCTGCAAATGCTCTTGGAATGGCATTATGCGGCTGATTCGGCTAAAGTGGGTACATCCCTTGCTAATCACCTCTTTGCCGTGCTCCTCCACAAAGCGGTTGGCATCTATTCCTTCACGCAGGCGGAGAACGAAATGACATTTACTCCATTTAATGGTGTCGGGTCTAAAGTAAATCGAGTGCAGGGTTGTAGGTAACGACTTGCGGAAATCCTCCACTACACCTGCTACCGACACCTCGTCGAAGGTTCTGACTTCGTAGTTGTCGGATTCATGAAGGACTTTGAAGTGGCGACCCACCACATCCTCTGTACCAAATACTTTGATGGCTCCAGACCGTGTGAGAACTACTTTGTTCTCTGCCCCTGTGATGTGCGAGAGTTTCTGAGCCGACGGACTGCCGGGCAAGGGACGCAAACCGTAGGTTTCGAAGAAAAGACTATTGGGACTGAATTTGATGATGCTCAATCTGCTTGTATCCCTTTCATTGATGCAGCTGTAGTATCCTGATTGGGTTTCTCCTATACTGCTGTACCCGTCGTATATATCTCCGTTAAGAGTTGCGGACTCCACGCCCTCCATATCCGTAAGCTGTCGTATTATCTGGTTTTGCCGCTTCTCAGTCATCTCGTAACGGCTTAAATTTCCTACTACGAATCCGTTATCGTCTTTAATAATGTCATCCTCTGCAGGCTGCCAATCTTCTCTGGTAATATATTCGCCATAAACCAGCCTGTTTGCATCATAACCCAGCGGTAGGCTTCGATAGTAGAGGTTGACAACGGCAGGATCAAAGACAACCCATGCCACCACTGTGATGATGATTAGCTCGAGGAAGAGCCATAAAGACCCTCTCCCAAAAGACCCTCTCCTTACCTCCCCCTCTATGGGGAGGAACTTTGTTATTGATTTTATTGCGCTCATACTTTTTTGCGTTTTGTGTTAACTCTTCTATCTCCCCTCTCTGTATGGAAGGGGACGGGGGAGGGTCTTTACCTTTTCTCCATCATAGATTCAACAATAGGTTTTCTTAGGCTCCACCATGCTGGTACCACGGCTGCCAATAGGTTCAGCACCACAACAGCAACGAAGGCGGAAAGGAAGAGGGTCGGGGCAAAGAGCATCTCGCCCGATACGATGGGTGTTGAGGTGAGGATGCTGTTATCGAAGAACAAACCCATGATTTCTGTTCGCCATCCGTAGATAGCAAGCCAAGAGAGTACCAGGCCAACGACACCGCCTATGCTGGTCAGCACCAAATTCTCCCACACCACCTGATGCAGAAGTGTGCTGCGACGGGCTCCAAAAGTTTTTCGCACAGCCATCTCTGTCGTACGACGCTCCATGCGGCCGGCTATTATGCCGCAAAGGTTTAGTGCAGGAACAAATAACAGTACAAAGAGGATTCCTGCATAATGCTTGATAATCTGCCAAATCGAGGCTAGACTGAACCAAGAGTTGCCATTTTCTGTGCGTAGCACATACATAGGGTGCGTCTCCATATTCTCAGTCAGTAGCATCTTTGGTTTCTCGACTTCTTTGAAATCGCGACGGTCTAATATTTCGGGATGAGCTTGTAGAGCACGTGCCGACACATCGTCCAGCTCTCGTTTCAAGGCTTGCATGTGTTCGTTATCTTTTACGGTAACAATAATGGAATACATTCCCGTGTAATCATCGTTAAACCCAAGTGTACAGGGCATGATGATATCTGCGTAACTATCAGGTGTTAACTGACTGGCACCACGAACTACACCCACTACACGTACTTCTTTTATCATCGAATCGTCCATCTTTACAATTCGCCCCACGGCATCCGTGTTTTTGCCGAACAGTTTCTCCGCCAATGCATCGGAGATGACGGCTACATGTTCATTTGCCTCAACTTCCTTGCGGGTGAAGGGACGACCCTGTAAGAAGTCGTATTCGTAGATTTTGAAAAAGTCGGCGGTGGTCATGTTCTTGATGACGTCAATGTATTCATCTTTATCCTTCACCACCCAGTCGTGACAAGTTGATTTATCAAACCTTCCCGTTCCTGCAGCTAATAACGTAGGAGCACAGAATTCAATGTTTGGACTATCTTGAAACCACTCCTTAAATGCCTTGATTCCATAATAGGTGTGTAACCTGTGGTTCTCAGTCCTTAGATTAATGCCGTCAAAATAGACCGTTCTCATTCTATTCACCTCAGGGTAGATAGGTGCCAACTTGATGTAATACACCACCGCCATCACCATCGTGAAGGCTATTGCCATCGCTGTTCCTACAATGTGAATCGTGGAGAACAACTTTTCCTCGCGCATCATGGAAAGGACAGAGCGCCAGCTTCCTCCTAGGGAGGGGGTGAAAGAACTAAGTTTAAATTTTCTACTCATTATTTATATTGTGTTGTTTTTGCCTATTTTCATTTCGGCTCTCCACATAGAGGGCATTTATTCCGCTTTTTATACAGCAAGAAGCGTGCCAAACTCGTAACTTGTTGATAATCAGTAGGGGCATAAAATAAGAGTGTCCATTTCCGGACACTTGACTGTCCAAAAATGGACACTTTTCATTTTTTATATTAAAAAAAGAAGAGTGTTTTAAGCGTGTTTGCTAATAGATGCATCAAAGGCGCAGCCTCAATTACAAATTGTAAATGGGGCGCGACAAGACTCGAAGCAAAGCTCCAATTTTGAATTTTGAATTTATAAAATTTGAATTAAGAACGGATTTATCCGTTCTTTTTATTTCCAAAACCGTGAGGTGATGTTCACCTGCTGATTCTCTGTTCCTTTGTGTTCGATGCGCCAAAGGATCTGGTTGGTGGTGGGGGAGTTGAGGGGGCCTGACTTCTCGGAATAATGACCGATCTTGAGGTAATCGAGGTTGCTGAGGTTGATAACGGGATTCACCTCGTCGGCTCCGCTGTACCAGGCTGTGCGGACGTCTGTGTTCTCCTTTACCCACTGGGCAAGGGTGTTAATCTCCTCGGGTGCCTGGTCGCCACCCATAAAGCAGACGCAGCTGATGCCTACGTGATCCGTAAGCAGGGTGGCAAGGGAAGAAACGGACAGTGGCTCCCCCACATCGTCCCAAAGGTATTTGCTATGACAACCTTTGCAACGAATGGGGCAGCCACTGATACTTATGGCCAAAGTTATCTCGTCGGGAATCTCGGCGAAGACTTCTTTGGTATCTACATACTTTAGCATGGGCATTACTGCAGGTTACAGCTGTAGGTACGCTTGGCAGCCTCTATCTGACGGTCCTTGCCAAAGGCGGGGATGGGACGCAGATAGCCAATGATACGTGTGTACTGTGTAATATCCGAAGAACCGCAGCAGGGGCATACATCGATAGGCTTCTTGATGATATGTCCGCAAGCCTCGCACTTGGAGTTGGGAATGTTGAAGGTGTAGTACGAGGTGCCGTTCTTGATGGCGAAGTCGATGAGCTTGAGATACTGCTCCTTGGTCAGGTGATCCTGCAGGTTACAGTGCAAGGCGCTACCACCATCGGTGTACTGATAGGTCTGCTTGCCGTGCAGGATGAACTTATCCAGAACGCGGGTATCATCGTGTGCATCGTAGAAGTATGAGTTGTAGAGGTTCTCGTCCTCTGGTACCCAATAGCCGTCAGCCTTGTCCCAACGGTAGTTCTTACCGCCCAGACCCTCGGCAGGCACAACTTCGCTGTTGAAGAGGAAGGGACGCTTCTTGTCGTTGATGCTATGCTGCTTGTTCTGCTCCTTGATGGTGCCCAGGATAACCTGCAGGAACTCGATGTACTCGGGGTTGTTACCAACGGTCAGACCCAGGAAGCGGGCAGCCTCGTTCAGACCATTGATACCAATGGTGCTGTACAACTTGCTGATGAAGATGTAACCACCGTTGGAAGCGGCAAACATCTTGCGGTCCTCCATCTCGTAGAGCATGGTCTTGTAGGCGATGTGGTACTTGTAAACACGCTCCAGTATATTGGTAATGTACAGGCGCAGGAAGGCGTAGAAGTTGTGGTCGCCCTCGGTACCTGAGATGGTACGCTTGGCATCCTGGACGATACGGTTGATGTTCAGTGTGATTACGTTGCAGGAACCGGTCATTACACCCGTCAGACCACTGGTGGGATTGAAGGTATTCTCGGTAAGTTCGTTCTTAAGACGGCAACAAGATGCCAAGCTGTCTGCACTGTCGCTGATGTAGGTGAAGAAGGAGTGTCCTTCGGCATACATTTCGGCAGTGAATTCCTTGTAATCTTTGTCGATGATATCGCCTGTTTTGGGGTCATATACCATGGCCATGGTCTCAACTGGGAAAGTGAGTACCTGCTTCAGACGCAGTTGGTTGAACCACTTCATGAACATACGCTGCAGGGTGTCGATGGCCTTCCACTCGGGACGTGTGCCGTCGGGGTAGCAGAAGTCACCGAACAGGGACTCGAAGTAGGTATGGTCGTAGTAGCTGACGTTGGTGAAGGGCGACTGGTAGCTGCGGTTACCGGCAGGCTGGTTGATACCCCACACGAACTGCTTGAAGGCCTTGAAGATGTTGTCGCGAACGGTGCGCTGCTTCAGGCAGCATTCTGTAGTGGTAATATCATCCAGATGATTGTACCAATCGGCACCGAACTCGCCCACGATGTAGTAGTTCAGTACGATGAAGTACTCGCCAAAGGCCACAGCACCCTTACACTGCGATGAAAGCAGGAAGGTAAGGTTGGTTATCTGGCCGCTGAAAGACTGCAGGTCGTTTGGAGGACCAGGGGTTACTCCGTCGATATTACCAACACCATCCGTCATAAGGGGGTAGAGGCTGACAGCCATACAGTACTGCTTCAGTACGGGTGTGCTGGCCTCGTCGTGCGTGTATATAATATGGTGGTTGAGGTCCTGCTCGTACTGCTTAGCCACCTCGGGGAACATCTGGTTCAGCTTGTCCTTCATACGCTGACGCTGGATGACGCGGTTAGTGGTCTTGTAGACTTCGCCCTCCAAGTTGGCAACATTCTTCATTGTAACGTTGGCATTGGCGTCTGTCTCGCTGGCAGTGGCAGCATTGTCGGCCGTCTGGCTGTATTCGTTCATGTAGTCGATACGCTCCTTAATGAAACGTGCCTCTGCATGCTGCTGACGGTAAAGTATATATGATTTAGCCTCGGCATAATATCCGTTCTGCATCAGTGCGAACTCTACGCGGTTCTGAATCTCCTCTACGGTGAAACCGTCTCGCACCGAAATACTTTCGCTAAGGTCTGTGGCTACGCTGTTTATCTTCTCTTCATCCCAACTGGATACGGATTGAAAAGCACCTATTATGGCATTTTTGATTTTTTGTCTGTTGAACTCCTCTTTGGAGCCGTCTCTTTTTATGACAATCATGGAGTTAGTGTAATTATTGTTGTTTTAAGTTTGTTAGTTGAAAATTCCGTTCGGTAAGAACGTTTGCAAATTTAGGGAAATTTGACCATTAAACCAAAATAATTGAGGCATTTTTTTTGAAAAAAAAGAAGAGCAATCAGATGGCTCTGAATGCTCTTCTAAAATTTGTTCCTTGGGTCGTTCGGATAAATCCGTTTATTGCGATGAATCCGCCTTTTTCGGGTTCTTGGGGAACCAACCTTTGCGAACACGCTCGCGTTGCTGAAAGAGCTCCAAAATGCTCCAAAGTGCCGAGCAACCCGTCACTCCCAACACGGCTGCGAAGAGTGTGTCGGAAATGAATAGCGATGCTGTAAGCAACAGGATTCCAACAACGGCAAAGAGTGGCCAGCATTTTACGCCCCAATAATATTCTGCCTTGATAACAACAGGGTGAAAAACACCTATTATAAGAAACGTTGCAACTGCTATGATTAATCCTTGGAAGTACATCTATTTTAATTCATAATTCATAATTCATAATTCACAATTTCGAATCTGAAACCTGAAGGCTGCGATTGAGCGAGAGCAATGATAAACTTGTTTAAGCATTGCCGAGCGTGAGCAGGCTCGAAGCGCAGCTTCAAACCAGAAACCTGAAACCATCTCTCATCTCTCATCTATAATCTCTCATCTATCATCTATAACTTTTTATCTCCCAATTATTTTACTCCCGGGGTAATGTGATAGCGCATGTTCTCGTTGTCAAGGAGGGGTTTTTCCTCCTGGAAGGCGGTGTTGTCAGCAGGATTGCCTACTACCAGACGTACTACCTGCAGGCCTCTCTTGTAATATTCCTGCATGAGCTGGAGGCGCTCCTGTGGTTTCATGTTCTCAGAAGCGCGGACGGTGCAGCCCTTCTTGGCATAATGAGTAAGGCGCTCTGATACAGCATCCGAGGGGTAGAGGATAAGGTCTGCCTGCTGCAGGAAGCGCATACCACGAACGGTAACCAGGTCGGGATCATCAGCTCCGCCTCCTACATACTCGACGTGACCGCCCAGCTGTGCCTCGCGCGAAATAGACACGCTGACCTCGCAGACATCATCCAGTTCCTTCTTCTCCATCAACAAAGGACCATAGGTGGCGGCACATGCCTCGCTAATGCAGGGCGCGTTCTCCTCCTGCTCGTGGATGACAAGTTTTGCCCATGGGAATGCCATGAGCAGTGCCTTTACGAACAGCTCGTCGGCCTTCTGAGGAACAGTATCGATGGTGGCGATGCTCTTCTCGGATAGGTTGTGCTCGTGCAGCATGTCGCGCACCTTCTTAGGCAGCTCGCCAGCAGGACACTCGCGAACACATCCCACACCCAGATGCAGTACGGGTGGACGATAGAGCACGGACTTGCTGAACTTCTGGATAGTAGGATTCCAGAACGGACTGACGGCAAGGAGCAGGCTCTCGGGGTCCTGCGGCACCTCTGTATCGAAGTACTGAACATGTGCAGGGCAGGTGCGCTTCATGTAATCCACACCACGACCGCCACGAACATCCAACTTCAGGACGGTAGGCTTGCCTCCTACGAAATGGAAGATAATATGATTCATGCGACCGTCGCGATGTTCCTCCTGCCAGCCGAAGTGGGGAGCAAGGGTATCCAGACCCCAGAGGCCATCGTTGTCGCTCTCTGTCGTGATGACGGGCTCGCAACCCAAGATGCGGGCTACACGGCGGGTAAGCTTGTTGGCGCCGCCTACATGTCCACTGAGCACGCTGACTACATAGTTGCCAGCGCTGTTGACGCAGATAACGGCTGGGTCGGAAACTTTGTTCTTGACAAAAGGTGCTATTGTGCGGACACATATGCCCATAGCGCCGACGAAGATCAATGCCTCGTTGCGCGAGAAGATATTAGACGCAAAGGCTTTAACAGGCAGCAGGTGAGACTCGGGAATCTCCTTCAGCAGTCTCTGTGCAATCTCTCTGCCTGCATCTGTAGCGTAAATAATCTGTACCATATTATATTTAATTCATAATTCATAATTCATAATTCATAATTCATAATTCACAATTTCGAATCTGAAACCTGAAGGCTGCGATTGAGCGAGAGCAATGATAAACTTGTTTAAGCATTGCCGAGCGTGAGCAGGCTCGAAGCGCAGCTTCAAACTTGAAACCATCTATAATCTCTCATCTCGTTTAAAGTTACTTATGTATCTTCATTGTCCTACTCTCGTCTTTGTAACTTAGTTTAATAATGTATATTCCCTTGGGTAAGGCCAGAGGCAGGTAACAGCTACCTACCAGGCGTAGGGTGCTGATGAGCTGCCCGCGCAGGTTATACACGCTGAGCGTGCTGGGACCGGGCGTTATGATATTCAGGGTGCCGTTATAGTGCAGCAGCCCCAGTTCTTCTGTGGGAGCGTCCTCTATTCCTGTCTCTTTCTCCTGTGTGATGTCCTCCAAAACAAAGACGCCGGGTGTTGTCTTGTCGGCATAGATATATGAGCCGGTATTCTTGCTGTCGAAGCCAATATGACGGCTGTTCTGCCAACCTGCACGCAGGTGAACCTTTCCGTTCTCTAACTGCTCTAACTGCATATAGCCGCTGGCGGATGTGGGAGCGGTGGTTGTACTGATGATGCGCCAGGTTGTGGAGCCATCCACGCACATGTAATGGGTGCCACCCTTCAACTTGTACAGGGCACCGAAGCCAGAAACTGGTGTGAAGGTGAACTGATAGGTGTTGTCGCTCTCGTTATACTGACCCAGGCAGAAGTGGCCCTCGTTGTTATTGGTCTGATAATGCAGACATAGGTTGCTGTCCACCTCGCGGATGCGGTATTTATGGGAAGATACGATGGGTGCAAGGTCCGTTGTGCGGTCGTCCACCATAGCCTCGGCACCGATATACAGCTCTGCGGCAGAAGCGTACTTGTTGTTGTTCACAACAGACTTGGCCACAAAGCGCAGGAAGCGGGCTTCCACTGTGCCCGATACGGCAACAGTCTGCAGGTCGCTGACATCACGGAAACTGCCGCTGGCAGCAGGCTCGCCCCATACCTTGGGATTGTTGCTGAAATAAACCTCGTAGTCGATAACCCTGCCGTTGGAACCGTCTGTACGACCCTTGTAGCTGAAGGTGTTGACGCGATAGGTGTGGCCCATGTCGATGATAAGCTCGTGCGGACAGTCAGGCGTATTGGGACTGTACTGAGTATGCCAGATGGTGCTCTCGTCATCGTCTATGGCATTGGTGGCAATCTCGCGACCGCCCTGCTGGCTGTCGTAGGAGACGATGCTCCAGTCGCGCTTATCAACAAACAGTCCGAACTGCTGGGTGGTCTCCATGCCGTCTGCCAATCCCTCGCAGGTGGCGTATGCCGTCAGCGTACCGCCCTGTCGCATATCTATGGGCTCGTTCTGTTCGGGGGTGAGGATACCCTCTTCTGTCGAACCATCCTTATTTGTTTTCTTATAATGTATAGTGGCACCTTGCGTAGCTGTGCTCAGATGTGCATAGCCGTAATGGTCAGCCTTCATCAGGACGGGCTCGCAAACGGGAGCGCCTACGCACGCCAGAGTCGTAAGAGCTGTATCGGAAATGAGCGCATCAATGGGACGGATGACAAAGCTGAAGGGCGTCTGAGCGTTCTTGCGCTCGTATCTCTCCAATACGTCTGAACCGCAGGATGCATTGCCAAGTGCCCTGTTCCAGGCATCCAAGCAAACAACGGTGTTGCGAACGGTGGTCATCTCATGCGGATGCTTCACACGACTGCTACGGCTGGTATAGATCTCCTCGGCACGCCAGTTGCCTGTGGTGGTAGCCATTGGCTGTGAGGCAGAGAACAGCAGTCCTTGTCCGTCTGTGCGCTGAATGGCCAGCCAACGGACATCCTCCTTGTTGCCCGTCTCTTGCGGACGAACGAAGTTGGTCCACTGCTCAGCTACTGTGCTGTGATAGATGCCAGGAAGGGAAGCGTCCTTGCGGTCGGCATAGCTGTCCAACGGTCCGCGTCCGAACCAAGTGAGCTGTGAACAAGCGTTAGGCATCTCGAAGCGGAAACCCAACTTGGGCAGCACCTGACCATCCACGTTGGGAGTGGTGATTGTGCTTACGGCAATGGTTCCGTCGGGGAATACGCGGAAGCGCTGCTGTACGTTGAATGTGATGGCGCTCGTACTTGTTTTGTATTGGTTAGTTACTTGAATATCAGTCCATTGTTTGCCTTCATCTTCAGTAACAATTAAATTGCCTCTTGTCTGTGTAAGTGTACGCACACCCAGGCTTTCCCAGTTGCCTTCCTGTGCCTTGTCGTTCTCTGTTGGGGCGCGGAAAGTGTTCAGTTTCAGGGCTGTGCTGATGAGCGTATTACCCTTATAGACATACTTGGAAAGTGTGCCCTGCGAGAAGGTGGCGGTGAAGTCCTTGCCGCTGACGGTGCAGGTTGTGCTGCCGCTGGTAACGGTTAGTTGGTCTGTACCCTGATACTGATAGGCCTCGCGTGCCGTAGCCTTGCGCAGCTCGGCACCAGAGACAGCCACCTCGTAGCCAGCTTCTGCCCAGGGAGTAGCCTGGCGCTGGGTTGTACTGAAGCGGATGTAATATTCGTGCTGGGGCAGCATCTCCACGTCATCGAGGGGAATGTTGACCATGACGCTGTCGTAGGGTGCAATGTCTATGTCGGGCAGTAAGCCGCTCTTTATTTCGATACCATCCTGCTGGATGCTATAGCGTACGTCAACATCCCTCAGGTTCTTCTGCTGCAGTTTGTTCTTGAGCCAGAAAGTACCTGTCAAGCTATCCTTCATGATAACGTCAAGGGGCTGATAGACCGCCTTCATGTTATAGCTCTTAGCTGTCGGGGTGCCGTCGGGCAGCACCACACCGTTACAGCAGAATGCGCCGTCGTTGGGCGTGTCACCGAAGTCGCCTCCGTAAGCCCAATAGTATTGGTTGGCCTTACCAGAGACAGGCACACGCAGGCCTTGGTCCTTCCAGTCCCAGACAAACTCCCCAGTCATAGCGGGGAAGGGCTCGTAGATCTCGCGGAACATATCCTTCTGGTTGCCCATGGCGTTACCCATAGAGTGGGTGTTCTCGCACTGGATATGTGGCTTGGGATTCTTGCCGCTCTTGTAGTCGTTGTATCTGCCCACCGCTGTGCTGAGCATACTGCCGTATGAGCCGTACATCGTACTGCTGACATCGCTCCAGGAGCTGTTGCCCTCGTAGTGAGTGATACGAGTGGTATCCAACTTCTTGATAGCTGCCATCACATACTGGAAGTTATCACCGCCACCGCTCTCGTTGCCGCCGCTCCATCCGAAGATGCAGGCATGGTTGCGGAGTGTGCGCACCTGGCGTTCGTTGCGCTCGACCATAGGAGCACGGAACAGTTCGACGCTGCTCAGCCCCTGATTGCCGTGGCACTCCACATCAGCTTCCGCCAAAACGTAAAGTCCGTATTTGTCGCACAACTCATAGAAATAGGCATTGTTAGGGTAGTGGCTGGTACGCACGGCATTGACGTTCAGGCGCTTCATGCTGAGCACATCCTGCAGCATCTCTTCCTTGCTGACCGTGCGGCCCGTTTCCTGACTGAAGTCATGGCGGTCCACTCCGTGGAAGATAACCCTTTTGCCGTTGATAAGCAGAGCGCCGTCGTTGCGGATGCTGACGGTGCGGAAGCCTATCTTGCAGCTACGCAGGTCTATCACCTCTTCGCCTCGCATCAAGGTCAGCGTTAGGTCGTAGAGCTTGGGATTCTCTGCGCTCCATGCCTCTATATCCGTAATGCTTATGCTTTGTGTGCCGCTGGCTGTGGTTAACGCCTTGGTGTATTGCTTCAGTTCGTTGGCCCCGTCGCTGATGGTGGTCACAAGGGTCAGTCCGCTTACATTCTCGGAAGTGATATTGTATTGCACCTTTGCCGAAGCGCTAGTGTTATTGGTTCTGAGGGCAGTGGTACTGAAGAAGAAGTCCTTGATGTAGTCCTGAGGGGTGGAGTAGAGATAGACATCGCGTGTGATACCTGTCAGTCGCCAATAGTCCTGACACTCCAGGAACGAACCGCTGGAGAAGCGGAAGCACTGCACGGCAACGGTATTCTCGCCCTCCTGAACCTTGTCGGTAATATCCCACTCGCTAGGCAGATAGGAATCCTCGGCATATCCGGCAAACTGACCGTTCACCCATACGTAGTAGGCATGTCCGGCTCCGCAGAAACGGATAAAAGTCTTGCGGTCCTTCCAACCCTCGGGCAACGTAAAGGTACGTCTGTAGCAGCCCACGGGGTTCTTCATGTTACCGCTGTATGTCCAGTTGGCATTCCGGTCTGCCATTACGCTGTAGGTGCTGGTATAGGCAAAGGGGTAGGAGGTGTTAATATACAAAGGCTTGTCCCAACTCTTACTATTCCTGATGGCATATACCTGCCAGGGATAGGGTACAGTGATGTTATCCCAACCGGCATCATTATAGTCCTTGGCATAGAAGCCAGAGGGAACACCTGTAGGCAGTCCGCTCCAGTGGAACTTCCATGTTCCGTTCAAATCAAGGTAATATGGGGATTGTGTGAGGTCAAGGGTCTTTGCAGCCTCGGCGGTCGTGAAGGGGATGGATAGGTCGTGACTTGCTTCACGGTTCAACTGAAATACTGAAACATCGTCCCATTCCTTCATTGTCTGTGCTTTCAGAATGGTAGGAAGGCACAAAACGGTAAGGAGGAGTAATAGGGTGTGACGCCGTCTCAGCATCTGTATTCTTTGCATTTTAGGATTGAATTGGTATTTTCTGGATGCAAAGATAATAAATATTTCTATATTTGGCAAAAAAGGTTAGCAATTTGTCCGATATATAACAAATCCTGTACAAAAAGTGTTACTGATTCGTCAAGATGGGCAACAATAAGATGATTATAGTACCTTGATGTTCAGCTTGTTGCGGAACATCCCCCTGATTTCGTTCAATCTTTCGGGCTGTAAGGGTGGAATGCCAGCCAGGGGATAGGGAATGCCCATATTCTGGTATTTGGCTTCGCCCATAATGTGATATCCCAACAGTTCTACGCGCTCTACGCAACTGTATTGTGCGATATAATCGATAACGGCCTGCAGACGCTCGTCGTTGTCTGTTATGGTGGGAACAACCACGTGACGTATCCACGTAGGCTTTCCTATCTCTTGCAGGTACTCCATCCAGCGATGGTTATTATCGCGCGTAGCACCTGTGTATGACTTGTGCAGATTATCGTCGAGTGTTTTCAGGTCCAGCATCACCAGGTCTGTGTATTCCATTACAGCCTTGGTCTTGTCGTTAAAGATAGCGCCCGAGGTGTCCAGGCAGGTATGTATGCCCTCAGCCTTACAGAGGCGGAAGAACTCGCGTAGGAACTCTGCCTGCATAAGAGGTTCGCCGCCAGTAGCCGTTACGCCGCCAGTGCGGATGAAGTTCTTGTAGCGCAAGACCTCCTGCAGCAACTCTTCGGGCGTAAACTCGCCGGCTCCCTTGCCGTTATTGGCTATGCCGTCGAGGTCTGCCGACCATGTGTCTGGGTTATGGCAGAACTGACATCTGAGCGGGCATCCCTGAAAGAATACCACAAAGCGGATGCCGGGGCCGTCTACGGTCCCAAAAGATTCCAGTTGATTTATGCGGGCGTTCATGTTAATTCATAATTCATAATTCACAATTCATAATTGAAGCTATGCTTCGAGCCTGCTCACGATGATTTCATCGACCTCGAACGCGACTCGGCCATTAGAGTGCGAGCACTCATGGCTCTCGCTGCTTACTCGGTTCGGCAATGCTTAAACAAGTTTATCATTGCTCCCGCTCAATCGCAGCCTTCATAATTGAAGCTATGCTTTGAGCCTGCTCACGCTCGGGAAAGCTTAAGTAGCCCTTATAATCGAAAATTCATAATTCATAATTCCGGCTAATACATCATATCCATCAAGGAATGGTGCAAGCTTTATGAATTATGAATTATGAATTGAGAATTATATTGTAATTACATGCAGTGGTTGATAGTACGGCTCAGTACATCCAACTGCTGCTCGCGAGTCAACTTAACGAAGTTAACAGCATAGCCGCTGACACGGATAGTAAGCTGAGGATACTTCTCGGGGTGCTCCATAGCGTCAACCAGCAGCTCGCGGTCGAACACGTTCACGTTCAGGTGCTGGCCACCGTCGGGAGTAAAGTAACCGTCCATCATGTTAACCAGGTTCTCTGTCTGTGTCTCGCGATCCTTACCCAGTGCGCTGGGGCTGATAGCGAAGGTGTAAGAGATACCGTCCTTGCTGTGGTGGAAGGGCAGCTTAGCTACAGAAGCCAGAGCTGCTACGGCACCCTTCATGTCACGAGAGTTCATGGGGTTAGCACCGGGAGCGAAGGGAACACCCTTCTTACGACCGTCGGGGGTAGCACCAGTGTTACGTCCGTAAACCACGTTAGAAGTGATGGTCAGCAGAGACTGAGTGGGGATAGCATCACGGTAGGTACGGTGCTGGCGCAGGTACTCCATGAACTTCTCGGTCAGCATAACGGCAATCTGGTCGGTCTCGTCGTAGTTGTTGCCGAAGGGAACATACTCGCCCTCCTCGATCTTGTAATCAACAGCCAAGCCAGTCTCGTCGCGAATGATACGAACCTTGCAGTTCTTCATGGCAGCGATAGAGTCTGTTACGATAGAGAGGCCTGCGATACCTGTGGCACGTGTGCGCTGAACATCGCCATCGTGCAGAGCCATTTCGAATGCCTCGTAGTCGTACTTGTCGTGCATGTAGTGAATAATCTTCAGTGCATTAACGTAGGTTCTTGCCAACCAGCTCATCATCTGGTCGAAGCGGGGCCAGAACTCCTCGAAGGTGAGGTAATCACCCTTGATGGGGCTGAAGCGGGGACCTACCTGCTGGCCTGACATCTCGTCGCGACCGCCGTTGATGGCGTACAGCATACCCTTGGCCAAGTTAGCACGGGCAACGAAGAACTGCATCTGCTTACCAATCTTCATGGGGCTTACGCAGCAAGCGATACCGTAGTCGTCGCCCAACTCAGGACGCATCAGGTCGTCGTTCTCGTACTGGATAGCGCTGGTGTCCATAGAAACCTTGGCACAGAAATTCTTCCAGGCCTTGGGCAGACGCTCGCTCCACAGAACGGTGAGGTTAGGTTCGGGTGAGGGACCCATATTATATAATGTATGCAGCAGACGGAAGTCGGTCTTCGTAACCATGTTACGTCCGTCAACACCCATACCGCCTAAGCTGGTGGTAGCCCAAATGGGGTCGCCGCTGAACAGGTCGTTGTACTCGGGAGTACGTAGGAAGCGAACGATACGCAGCTTCATAACCAGCTGGTCTATCATCTCCTGAGCCTCAGCCTCGGTGATGAGACCCTTCTTCAGGTCGCGCTGGATAAAGATATCGAGGAATGCGCTAACACGGCCGAAGCTCATAGCGGCACCATCCTGATCCTTAACGGCACCCAGGTAACCGAAGTATGTCCACTGGATAGCCTCGCGAGCGTTGGTAGCGGGCTTGCTGACATCGAAGCCGTAGTTGGCACACATGTGCTCGAACTCCTTCAGGGCGTTGATCTGGTCGGTAATCTCCTCGCGGCAACGAACAATCTCCTCTGTGAACTCGTTGATGTCGATACGCTTGTGGAAGCGCTTCTTTTCCTCAATCAGGTTGGCTGTACCATAGAGGGCGATACGACGGTAGTCGCCGATGATACGGCCACGACCGTAGGCATCGGGCAGACCAGTGATGATGTGGGCATGACGGGCAGCCTTGATATCATCGTTGTATGCTGAGAAGACACCCTCGTTGTGAGTCTTGCGATACTTGGTGTAGATCTTCTTTGTCAGAGGATCCAGCTCATATCCGTAAGCCTTCAGCGCATTCTCCACCATGCGGATACCGCCACGGGGGAAGATACCACGCTTTAGGGGAACATCGGTCTGCAAACCTACAATCACCTCGTTCTCCTTGTCGATATAACCGGCACCGTAGGCGTCCAGGCTCTGGGGAATGACAGTTTCTGCATCGTAAACACCTTTCTCGCGCTCTACCTTAAACATCTCGGTCAGTTTGTCCCAAAGCTTCTTTGTCTTTTCGCTGGGACCTTCCAGGAATGACTCGTCGCCATCATAAGGCTCGTAGTTGTGTTGAATAAAATCGCGTACATCAATTTCATGTTTCCATGATGTACCCTGGAAGTCTGTTTGTAAATTCTCTAACTTCATAGCTAAATATACGTTGATTGTTATCCTTAGATACTCTCTTTTTTAAAAACGAGTGCAAAGGTACAATAATTATTTGAAAGTAGAAAGAGTAGAAAGGGATATTTTTCGCGGTTTCTCAACCTACAAAAGAAAATCCTTCAGAGTTTCCTTGTACCAGCTGGAAACGGTCTTGTCGGCGTTTCGCATGCAGAAGGTTTGTTCATGTATGGGAGCTTCGGCTATACCTTTCTTATATATAAGGATGTGACGCTTGACTCCCTTCTCGGGCAATGACTTGATCTGGAGATTATCCCTGAGCCAGAAGCCTGCCAGAAAACATGCTGAGTTGAAGTCGCTCAGCACCTCGGGGGGGATGCAGACGGTGAAAGTTCCGCCATCGCAGAGCAGGTCGGATACGCCGGCAGCCAAAACCGAGAAGGGGAGGCTGCTGCTATGACGGGCTCTGGTGCGACCAAGGGTGGGGCACTCCAGGCTACGGTCGAAGTAGGGTGGATTGCAAACCACGCTATCAAAGGGTGCGGCATTCTGTGCCTTTACTGCAAGGAAGTGTTGGAATGAGTCGTGCACGAGTGTGATGCGGTCGGCATACTTGGACTCTTGGAAGTTGCGCTGTGCATCCATGACCGCCTCGTCGTCTATCTCTACTGCCGTTACCTCGGCATTAGCAAAACGCTGTGCCATCATCAGTGCCAGCACGCCAGTGCCTGTGCCAACGTCCAGAATACGCTTGCCGCCAGCTGCCAGTGCACCCAGCAGGTCGCTGTCTGTGCCTACCTTCATGGCGGCATGTTCCTGATGAATATGAAACTGTTTGAACTGGAAGAAATCCTTCTTTCCCATATTCTTCCTCTGTATATCAGGTGTTTCTTTGCTGATACTGTGCAGGTGTCATGCCTATTGTGCTTCGGAAGATTCGGTGGAAGTATTCTCTGGTTGTGAACCCGCAATTCTCGGCTATAGCCTCGGATGTCCATTCTGGGTGTTCCAGCAGCATGCGTTTGGCATCCTCGATGCGTAGTCCTGTAATCCAGTCGGAGTACTTGAGGTTCTGTTGTCGAAGCCATGCCGTGAGTTGGTATTGGGGCACTCCGATTTCGTCGGCTGCAATAGGCAGTTTCATTCCGCTTTTCAGGTATCCTTCTGCCTTTATCCATTTCCTGACGGCGTATTCCACGTTTCGCATTGTTACTGCTGTATCCTCTGCAGTCTTATCTTTTCCTGAGGTCGTGTTGTTTTTTTGCGCTTCTCTGCTTTCTTCCTCGTCACTTTCTTCCGCTTCTTGGAATCTGCCTGGTGCCGAACTTACCACATAGCTGCAGAAGCTATCCACCAAATAGAAGAAACTGATGAAGAAGAATATGGCATAGATGGCTAACCATGGTCCGTTGCCAAAGATCAGTATGGGCACCATGATTGCCAGTACAACCAGGATGATGATACTCAGTCGCATCCAGCTTAGCATATAGTCCATGTCGCGGTCGTAATAGTCTTGCAGCACGCGACGCATGGAAGCCAGGTTTGCGCCTTGTCTCCATGCATAATGCCCCTGCATGCCAGCATACAGTACGGAGCATACTATTTCTGCCAACCTGAGTTCGGGTGTGTCGCTAAAGAGCGGTTGCCCGTCGATGGCAGCAGCATAACCCAACATGGCTATGCCTATTAACCATATCATGCCTCCCATGAATCGGTCGAGACGCGTTACGCGTCCTTTTCCCTGCAGGTTCAGCAGGGCCACGGATAGCATCCAAGAGCATGGAATGAAAAAAAACAGATTTACCATGACAGCCTGGGTAACGCCCATCTGACGTAGGTGGAGAGTATATTGAATAAGAAACTGCACTGCCAAAAGGAACGTGCTGCCGGCCATTAGCCAGCGAGCTCTGTTTGCCATTGCGTTCAGTTCCACTTTCTTAGGCAGCAAAACCAGCTTGAATGTAAGTATTGCCATCAGGACGACGGCTGTGAATTGCATATGTCCCATTTATTAACTATCTGCGTTTGTGTGAACAAGACTCTGTTTTTCGAAGGTGCAAAGGTATAGATATTTGATTAAACAAAAAAGGATTTGTGGAAAGATTTTCTCACAATACATTATGGATGTAAACAAACAATGTATCTTTTTGGTGTATAAATTTCCGTAAAATACACATAAAATTGCCGCAATTTACACATCATTGTCGAAAATTACACACCTTTTTGTTGTATGCGAGGGTAATTTTGCGCGTAAATTTAAAACACATGAAGTTCGAATCATTTTTGTCAGAAACATCACCGTGGATATCCATTCCGCTTGGAATAATATACATACTTATCTGCCTGCTGATTGTACGGTGCATCGTACGCATATTCAGAAAGTAAATTATACACTTAATTCTATATATATTATTTATTAAACAATGAGAGGTAAAAATGTTTTTAAATTGGCAAGGGCGACCATGACGTTGCTATTTGCTATGCTCACGAACTTTGGGGCGTGGGCCGAATCTGACAATGTCGCGTCATTGTCGGAGGATAATGATTTTGCCCAAGGTACGGCAGGTCATTACTATGTGAACATGCCCAAGACTGGCAGATCGGTTCTGACACTTTCCAATGCCAACATCACTACATTCAATGTGTATGATGACGGCGGAAAGTCAGATTCTCATTCTAGCAGTTGTGACGGTTATCTGGTTATCAATGCGCCTTCTGGCTATTATATTAAGGTAACAGGTAAGGTCGACACAGAAACTGGGTGCGACTGGCTGAAGTTTTATGATGGTGACACCAATAATATTCTTGGTCGAGATCAATACACAGGATCAGATAAAGTAGGTGAGCTGCTAAGCTCTGGCAATTGTCTGAAAATAAGGTTCCGTTCAGACTCCTCAAGAGAGTACGGTGGTATGTCGCTAACTGTTTATTTGATAGCCCCCACCGATATCTGCTTTTTCCCAGGTCTGGAAGAACATTATATATATACAGGCAATGTCATCAATTTAAATTATAAGGTATTGTCTGCCGACCATACCGAACTGACAAAAGATGTTGACTACAGTGTAACTGTTACTCCGAGTCCAGTTAAGGAGGTAGGTAGATATAGCATAACGGTCAATGGAAAGGGACAATATACAGGAACACTTACCAAAGAGTTTGTTGTAGAGAAGCTACTCGCAGGTAGTGGTACCAAGAACGACCCGTATATGATTAACAGTGATGAAGACTGGAGTACTTTTGCCTATTTGCTAGAGAACAACTATTCAACATACGCTGATAAATATTACAGACTGGGTGCCGACATCAATGTATCTGAGGCAGCCTGTTTAAGTGAAGAAAAACCTTTCCGTGGCACATTCGACGGTGATGGTCATACCATGACACTCAATCTGGAAGCAACAGAAAATTATTGTGCTCCGTTCCGTTATGCAAACGGCTGTAACTTCAAGAGACTGCATGTATCAGGTACCATCACAACAAACGGCTACAGATATGCCGGTGGTCTTATAGCATATGCAGACGGTTATTATAGTAACACCTATATTGATAATTGCTGGAGCAGTGTCAGATTTGTAAGTACTGCCGCTGCAGATAATAGCTACCATAATAGGTGTTATGGTGGTTTTATAGGATATTTATATTCGAATGCATATATCAAAAACTGTCTGTATGATGGAAGTCTTATTGGCCCAGAAGTTAAGGGCTGTTCTGGTTTTGTGGCTGACTTTTCTACTTATAGTCATGACCTTAGAATAACTAACTGTCTGTTTGCTCCTGCCCAAATTACCATTGGCGATTATATAAGCTATACTTTTGCTAAAGAGGCAGATTTAATTGACAACTGTTATTACACTCAATCCTTTGGTACTGTACAGGGTTCTCCTGTAGGCTCGATGACCAACGCCGAGTTGAAAGAGGCTCTGGGCAGTATGTGGCAGATAAAGAATGACAAGGTTGTACCTATACAAGAAAACAGAAACCTTGATTACAGCACACTGATATGCAAATCATCCTTTGAGTGGACAGGCTCTGAAATCAGTGTTGTTCCAATCGTAAAAGACTTGGATGGTAATACCATTGACCCTAAAAATTACGAAATCACTTTCTCGCCAAGCCCCGTCTTGACTCTCGGCAACTACACTATGACCATTACGGGCAAGGCTGCAAACGGTTATAGCGGCTCTCTGACTCAGGAGATAAAGGTGCTGGCACAGCTTCCTGGTAGTGGTCAGAAGAATGACCCTTATATAATAAGCAGTAGTGACGACTGGAATCGTTTTGCCGAAATGGTGAATGGCGGCTACAACTACAGTGGTAGATTTGTGGCTCTTGACAGAGACATAACAATCAGTACAATGGTGGGATTGGATGCAAGCCACTGCTTCGAAGGTTATTTTGATGGACGTGACCATACGCTGACTGTCAATCTCGTGAACAACGATCCCGCCGTTGAGGGCGTTGCGCCTTTCCATCATACCAGATTTGCCAAGATTATGAACTTGACAGTTGATGGCACCATAACCTCTGCCGGCAAATATGCAGCAGGTCTGATTGGATGGTCAGGTTCACCAGACGAATGCACTAATTGTGTTGTCAAGGTTACCATCACTACCAGTGCCGATTATGCTGGTGGTTTTGTGGGAAACATAGATGTTGAAAGTGAAAACAATCATAGCATATCCTTCAATAATTGTGTCTTTGCCGGTACCATTCAAAGCAGTAACAGTGAGCAGCACAAGGCTGGCGGTTTCTGTGGTTATGGTTACGGAAATTCATATTTTACCAATTGCTTGGAGAATGGAACCTATACCAAGATCTCTATGATGAACCCACGCACTGGATATAAAAATCCTTCTAACAAGCAGGTTAACAGTTTATACTATATCAACAAGATTGGTAGTATAGGTGAATATATTACCGAAAACTATAATTGTTTCAATGTAAGTCTGACAGCTCCTGAAAACGCTTTCTATCTGACTCGCGCTATTCAAGGCTATACATTCTATCAGCCAGTAAGTGTTTCTGCCTTTATGGACTCTTATCTGTATGATGGTGATGCCATCAATCTGGTTTACACTCTTAAGGCAGGAGTTACAACTCTTACAGAGAACACCGATTATACAGTAACGATAAAGAACAGCAACAATGAGACTGTGGCAAAGGAGGATTTGACAGCTGCAGGCATCTATACCATAACCTTTACCCCGGTAGATGGTAATGAGGCAGGCTATGCGGGACAGTCCATCAGTCGTACCTTTAACATCATTCAGGATGCCGAGAACCTTGACGGCTATGTGTTTAGCTATGAAGGTGAGGGTGACAATAAGGTATATCATATTGATAACGAAGCCGACCTGGAGCGCTTGGCAGCCTATGTTAACAGCGGTCACAATGCTCAGGGCATGACTTTCGTTCTTACCACCGACATCACCATGACGGGCGAGCATACAGCCATCGGTAAAGACTATGATAATCCTTTCAACGGAACTTTCGACGGACGTGGTAACAAGATAATTGGTTTGACAATCAATAAACCAGACTGCGCTTATCAGGGCTTGTTCGGCCGTTGGGGAGGTCATGCCGTTGCCAGGAACATAATCTTGCAGGATTGTGATATTACAGGCTATTCAAATGTAGGTGGTATATTGGGATACGTAAGTGAATATAATAGTAATGTCTTGATCGAGAACTGTCATGTGAGCGGAACCATTAAGGGTATCCTTGATGACGGATTCCGTATTGGCGGTATTGCCGGATATCTGGGTTATGGAAATATCAAAAGATGTACTGTTCGTGGTTCTTTAAGCTCTACGGCCAATGTAAGCCGTATAGGTGGCATAATTGGTGAAACCTATTATGGCGTTAAGGTTGACTCTTGCGAGAATGCTGCTGACATAACTGGTCCTGGCGCCCTGCACGCTGGTATTTTCGGCCTTGCTGCACAAAATGACTTGGTTGCAACCAACTGCCTGAATACAGGTATCGTTGAGGGAACCGAACTTATAGGCGGTATATCTGGCTATTATCGAAACCAGAGTGCGAATTACGGAAACTATACCCATTGCTATTATGTTGCACAGGGCGACGGCAGTGCCTACAAGGCAAGTATTGAGGCCGATAAACCCGGTAAGACAGAGCGTATTTATGAAGTCTTAAAGGAAGAGAACTTCGCAGACATCACATGCGCTACAGACGGTGTCGTTATTACCAGCATGATAGATGGCAAGAAGTATATCAGGTCTGGCAATTGGACAGTAACCCTGACTCCTTCTGTTCCAGAGGGCTATTCTTTCGTTAACTATACCTGCCAGGGTGGTACGCTGACTAATTTGGGTCAGGTAGACGGAGAACATTCGCTGACCGTTAACAATCAGAATATAACCTTGGGTATTACCACAAGCAAGAATGGTAGTACCAATATAAATCTGGCAACCATTTCTGATATCGCCGACCAGCGTTGGTCTGGTAATATCGAAATTAAACCAAGCATTGTTGCAACGTATAACGACGTAACACTCGTTGAGGGTACAGACTATTATCTGGAGTATTCAAACAATATTGACAAGGGAACTGCCACTGCAATCCTGAAAGGTTTGAATAACTTTGAGGGTACAGCCACCAAGGAGTTTAATATTGTGGATTTCCCTCTGCAGGATTCTCAAAAATCAAACCGCAAGGACAACCCCTATCTGATTGCAACTGAGGCTGACTTGAAGGCATTGGCAGGAATCGTCAACTCAGGAAAACGTTTGGATGGCTACTATAAGCAGACTGCTCCCATCACTCTTACCACAGAGCATACGCCTATTGGTACTGATATAAACCATTGGTTCAGAGGTTCATACAATGGTGATAACAATGTCATCAGCAACCTTGTCATCAATAAGCCTAACTCCGCAAATCAGGGATTGTTCGGCGCATTTTATGGTGGTTGGCAAAATAGTTACTATGGCGAAATTACCAACGTCGTTCTTGAGAATTGTGATATCACCGGAGGCAAATGCACTGGTGGAATCGTAGGAATAATGTATGATTATGGTGGCAGGGTAACTAATTGCAAGGTAAGTGGAGTAATCAGAGTAGGCAACGACTTATCTGACGATTCCAATGCTAATCGCCATGGCGGTATTGTAGGAGAATGCTGCAAATATTGGTGTGGTGGTGGTACCGTAGAAAATTGCATCAACATTGCTGATGTTACAGGAGAAGGTGTATTTCATGGTGGAATCGTAGGATATATTAGTGATAATTTTGATGTCAGCAATTGTTTTAATGCAGGTGTTGTTGAAGGAACGTCTTATGTAGGTTCTATTATGGGTGGCTATACTGGTAGAACGTTGACCAATAATTATCACACTGCGGGTACCACCGGTGGTGCGGGTAGTGAAGATAATTCCGAAGGTACAGACTGCAAGAACGCCGAGGTGATTGTAAAGATTACCGCTGGTGAAGGCGTTACCATTACTTACCCCGAGAATCCTGCATACATCTGGAACGGAGAGAACTATTATAAGAGTGGAACCGATGTTACGCTCGCATACGAACTCCCAGACGGCAAATACTTTGAGCGTTACGCTGTAAGCAGTGGTAATATTAGCAATCCTGCCTATATACAAGGTTCACACACACTGACCGATTTCAGTCAGGATGTGATTATAAGCGCCAAATGTGTTGATGAGCAGACAGATATTGCCACAGCAACCGTCATGTCTATTGATGACCTTACTTATAATGGTAAGGAACATCATCCTCTGCCTGTTGTTACGATAGACAACGAGACACTTGTAGAGAACGTTAACTATACCATCAGTTACGATACGGATTGTACAAACGTAGGCCAGAAGACTATAACTGTTACAGGTGTCGGTCGTTTTAACGGTACAACAAGCTTGGAGTTCAATATCAAACCGTTTGATATCGGTGGCGAGAACGCTCTGGCCATTAGTGGTGTAGAGGCTCGCTATACCCAGACGGGAGATGTACAACATCCTGTTCCTACAGTTAAATGCCCTGCCACCAATAATGCTACCTTATCTGAGGGTACAGACTACTTGCTCTCATATGGCGAAGGCTGCCAGCTTCCTGGTGATTACACAATCACTCTGACAGGCCAGGGTAACTATACTGGTCAGAATGTTGTTCCCTTTACCATCCTTGATGTTATGGCATTGACAGTTCATGATAAATCAGACAATAACCAATTTATTCCCGTATATGGATATTATGCAGAAGATTTTAACAAGTGTGAGTTTGTCATGCCTGCCGATGAGTTGGCTGCCATGAATGGCAAAGTAATCAGGAACATGAAGTTCTATCTCAAGACGAAAGCTGAAGCAAGTTGGGGCAAAGCACGTTTCCGCGTATTCATGAAGGAGGTTGACTTTACTGCTTTTGGCAGTAGTCCCGTCTTTAGCGGCACCGATGATGCAACTATTGTGTATGAAGGTGAACTTGATGGCACAAAGGATGTTATGAATATCTTCTTCAGCACTCCCTACCTGTATAAGGGTGGCAACCTGCTCATTGGCTGCTACGAGTATGAAAGGGGAAATTATAAGAGTGCCAATTTCTATGGCGAGAATGTAACTGGTGCAAGCATTCATGGTTACGAT
This sequence comes from uncultured Prevotellaceae bacterium, assembly GCA_946619915.1. Classification (GTDB taxonomy): domain Bacteria; phylum Bacteroidota; class Bacteroidia; order Bacteroidales; family Bacteroidaceae; genus Physcousia. Next base: position 40,056 of record CAMOMP010000017.1, read on the forward strand.
AGTAACTTTGACCAAATAAATGCAAATCAGAGAAACTTCTTGCCCAAGACCACGTTCTGGTATGAGGATAATAAGGTGGTTCTTGCCGATAATGATAGCGAGCTTGCAGACGACGAGAAGAATATAGCCAAGATTGAAGCCAACAATGGCATTGTTTCTGATGTTACACTCAGCGGCCGTACTCTTTATAAGGATGGCGAGTGGAACACCATCTGCCTGCCCTTCAATGTCACACTTGCCGAGAGTCCTTTGGCTGGAGCTGATGTTCGCGCTCTGGACAATGCCAACCTTACGGACGGTGTGTTGACACTTAACTTCACTGCCGAGGCTGCTATCGATGAACTGGTTGCTGGTACACCTTATATTATTAAGTGGGCCAACAATGGTGATGAAAACATCGTGAACCCTGTGTTTACGGATGTCACCATCGACAATACCGATCGTAGCTTCACTTGCACAGACTTTGAGTTCAAGGGTACATACAGCAGTCAGTTGTTCGACAACACAGACAAGAGTATTATCTTCCTGGGAACAGGCAACAAGTTGTACTATCCTCTGGATGGTGCTCGCATTGGTGCCTTCCGTGCATACTTCGATCTGAATGTGCCAAGCTATAGTGTTAAGAGCTTCAAGTTGGCATTCGGCGAGGATGATGCCACTTCTATAAATGGAGAGTTAAGAGTGAAGAGTGAAGAATCTGTTTACGACCTCAGTGGCAGAAAGGTTAATGTTCAATCTTCAAAGGTTAATGGTTTGAAGAAGGGAACTTACATCGTGAACGGAAAGAAAGTTCTATACTAAAAGTCCATAAGAATATGAAGAAAACATATATTCATCCCACAATCACTGTGGTAAAGTTGCAGATGCAGAGTGCGCTGATGCAAGCAAGTGTTATGTCGATTGAGTCGAATGTGAATTTTGACGAGGTCATAACTGGCGGTGCTGGCGAAGCCCGTATTCGTGAAAAAAACATTTGGGAAGAAGAGTGGTGATTTATAACATTCTTAAACAACAAAGACCGGGCATTTCGCTCGGTCTTTTGTTTTTCCCTTCTTACAAGTGGGTCATCTGATGGAGAAGTATGGTATCATGAACAGGGGCCTGCAGGTATTATAATCAGAAATTTTTACTGTTTTTCACAAAAAAAAAGTCTCCATGGGGTTTTAATTAAAGGATTTCCATATCTTTGTAGCAGAAAGCCGTATATAAACTAAGAGATGAAACAAACCATATACCTTCCATGCAGCATTGTGCTGAACAATGATATTCAGGAGGTGAAACAACTGAATGTCTTTGTCAGCGATGTCTGCGCAACTGTTCATCTTGACGATGATACGGCCACGAACGTGGAACTGGCCATAGAGGAGGCTGTGGTTAATGTGATGAATTATGCCTATCCCCTGGAGTGGGAAGGGAAAATTCATGTTAAGGCCTACGCCTCGGCAGGCAAACTGTTCTTCGAGATTAGCGACAGCGGCATCCCCTTCGACCCCACGAAAGCCAAGGAAGCAGATGTATCGCTCTCTGTGAAACAACGCTCAATAGGCGGTTTAGGCATCTATCTGATACGTAAGTACATGGACAACATGGAATACAAGCGCATAGAGGGCCGTAATGTCTTAACCCTATCTAAGAATCTTAACTTTCCCTTATAACAATTATGAAGACTATTATCAAAACTGACAATAACGAAGTGACTATCATCCTGGCAGGAAGATTAGACACAGCCACGTCGGCAGAAACCAGTGCCTTGATAAACAGCGAGCTGGATAAAATGGTAAACATAGACCAAGTGGTTTGCGATGCTGAAGAACTAGAGTATATCTCCAGTTCGGGTCTGCGCATCCTCCTTGCTCTGGCCAAGCGTTTCAAGGCATTCCGCGTGGTGCATGTGACCCCACAGGTTTATGGTATCCTCGAAACCACAGGTTTTACAAAGATAATGACCGTGGAGCGTGCCATGCGGCGACTGAGTGTCGAGGGCTGTAAGCTGATAGGTGTTGGCGGAGTGGGGAAGGTGTATCGACTGGATGGCGACACGATTATTAAGGTGTTCAGAGAAGGTACAACCATTGAGGAGGTGAAGGGGGAGATTACCATGTCAAAGGAAGCCTTCGTGCTGGGTATGCCTACGGCTATCTCCTTCGATATTGTTAAGGTTACGCCATCGCCTGAGGTGGGAGGCGAATGTTATGGACTGGTATATGAGCTACTGAAGGCTCAGACGCTAAGTACCTATTTAAAGAAAAATCCTGACCAACTAGACGAATGCGCAAGGAAGTATGCAGAACTTTTCCAACAACTGCATCAGATAGAGGTACCTGTTAGCGGCAACCTGCCATCGGCTCTCGACAGGGAGAGAAACCAGATTCTGCACATACGCCGCTACTTCCCTCAGGAGAACATAGACATGCTGCTGAGCATCCTTGACAGTATCCCTCCCTGCAATCGTCTGCTACATCTGGATCTTCAGACAAAGAATGTGATGATGCAGGACGGCGAACCGATGCTTATAGACATGGGAGAGGTGGCTTACGGACACCCCCTGCTGGATCTGGGTCATGCCTATTCGGCTATGGTTGGCTTTATTGGCGACTATGAGGCAACGATAGGTATTCCACGGGAAATGGGGGCGGAAATCTGGAACAAGGCCATGGAATATTACTTTGCCGGACTGCCTGCAGAAGTTGTAGCACAGCGCAAGGAACAGATACAAGTCGTGTCGTATATCAGAAACTTCAGTTGGCTCTCTTTGTCCGACTCTTTCCCTGAGCCCCTCATAGAGGAATGTAAGGCAATGTTCGACGAACGGGTAACCAAACAGTACGAACGTATCATGAGGGTGTGCAAAACACTTTCCTCATATAATTCATAATTAGGAGATAAGAATTAATTCTCGTTTCCCAGCAATCCGTAAACAGTAACCTGACCATGAAAATACTGCAGAGAATATGGCCCAATACGTTGCGTTTCAGGTCGAGCGTAGCAATTATTGTGACGGTTGCGGTATTGCTGGAACTCATTTCCGGCACACTGTTTTTCTTTGCCCGTAAGGGAATACAGGAGGATGTGCAGCACAGGGCCGAAAGCGAACTGCGGGTAAAGAATCTGGAGATTCAGAAGGTGATGGTGGCTGTAGAGACAACCATCAACAATACCGTATGGGCAATAGAACATTCACTGGAGCAACCCGACTCGTTCTATACTGTTCTGCGTAGGATGGTGGTTCAGAACAAAACCATTGTGGGGGCTGGACTGTTGTTTACGGAGGATTACTACCCACAGATAGGCCATTGGTTTGAACCCTACGTAGCTGAACGAGCTGATGGAACCATCGAGGAGGCGCAGATAGGCAGTGCCGACCATAACTACCTGGAGGCTGAGTTCTATCTGAACGGCATGAAGGCAGGTAAGGGTCGTTGGAGCGAACCCTATTACGATGATACTGGCGCTAAGATGATGCTCTGCACCTATACCACACCCGTACGTGACAGCAATGGGAAGATTGTCGCCTTGTTGGGTGCTGATGTATCACTGGGTTGGCTTTCGAGCGTCATCAACTCGCACCATATCTTCCCCTCCAGCTATAACGTTGTTATCTCACGAACAGGAACAGTTATGGTTTGCCCGGATGAGAGCCTTATCCTGCGAACCACCATACAGGAGATAACAGAATCTTCCTCTGACACCATTACCCGCTACATCAACCGACAACAGATGGCTGGCAAGAGCGGACATTGCGATATTATAGATGTTCATGGTGATAAAATCAGTGTCTTCTATGCCCCTGTTGACGGAGAAACGGGGTGGTCTATGTCTGTCGTCTGCTCCAATAAGGAAATCTATGCAGGCTTGCACGAGGTGCTTATATACCTGTCCATACTGATGCTGGCAGGTATGGCACTCTTAGGTTATATCATATATCGTACGGCTCGTAGCGCCCGTTCCCTGCAGAAGGCCGATGCCGAGAAAGAACGCATAGGCAGCGAACTGCGTATAGCACGAGCCATACAGGAGAATATGTTGCCTAAGACATTCCCTCCATATCCCGAACGGGACGATGTCGACATCTTTGCCTCGCTGGTACCTGCCAAGGAGGTGGGCGGAGACTTGTACGACTTCCATATACGCGACGAGAAACTCTTCTTCTGTATAGGCGACGTATCAGGCAAGGGTGTGCCAGCCTCGCTGGTGATGGCTGTAACGAGAAGCCTGTTCCGCTCAGTGACAGCACAGGAGAACGAACCGGGGAAAATCGTCTGCATGATTAACGAGGCAATCTCTGATATGAATGATTCTGGCATGTTCGTCACACTTTTCCTGGGTGTGCTGAATCTGAATACAGGATTGCTCAGATTCTGTAATGCCGGACATGAAGATCCCTTGCTTATCGGCAAGGGCGTGGGGCTGCTTCCTACCAATAACAACATTCCATTGGGTGTCATGCCGAAATGGAAGTATGAGAGCCAGGAGGCAATGATATATCCTAAAACCACAATATTCCTCTATACCGACGGCTTGACAGAGGCTGAGAACAAGAATCGCGCTCAGTTCGGCAAGCTGCGTATGACACGTATTGCCCGGCAGGCATTACTGAAGGCACAGAATATGGGTGATACGTGTGACCCTAAAACAATTATCGCCCTCGAGACAAAGGCTCTTCACCTTTTTGTGGGCAATGCGGAGAAGAGCGATGACCTGACCATGATGGCTATACAATTAGGAGCAAAATAAGGCCGTACATCAATTTAACTGATGACGGCCTTATATAAACTCCCTCAAAGAGAGGGTAGGAACTTCCTATGCAGAATCTTATTCTTCGGACCAGATGTCCCAGGTGTTTTCCTTTGTCAGGGCCTGGCTTCCATCTACTGTGGTGTCCATTATTGGCAGGCTCTCTGCCAGCATGCTGACAACCTGAGCCTCTTCAATCTTCATTGCTGGTTTAAAATAATTCTTCATATCGGACGGACCCACCCCTTCCCCTCCCTTGTAGGGAGGGTTTTTGTAGATTAGGGGGCTTATAGGGTCATTCTTCTAATTGTTATTATTACTTTTGTCTTTATAGTTGAGGTAAGGCTATCCCATCGCCCTCCCTACAAGGGAGGGCCGGGGAGGGTCCTAACGCATGATTTTCTTACCGCTAACGATATTAACGCCTTTCTGCATCTTACTGATGCGCTGGCCAGCGAGATTATACATAGCGGCAGCAGATTCTTCATTCTTCACTCTTAACTCTTCATTTATTGAGGTCTCGCCATCGCCTTCGAAATAGAAGGCCTTGACATTGAAGTTGCCGAGTTGCAGATAGCCCTTGCCAGCAGCAATAGTTGATCCGATAGTGGCCTTGTAGAAGCCTGCCTTCTTGTTCTCTTCCTTAACGAGGATGTACTGGCTGCCGTCGGCAATGACATCTGTTTCGGCTGCCACGAGGAGGTTACCCTCCAACGTTGCGGGGGCTGATGCAGCTGCATTCAATACGTAGGCACCCTTATCGGCCTTTACCAGAACCTCCTCGCCCGCAGGTACTTCTGATGCAGGTGTGAGGTGTACATAACCATCTCTTTCTGACTTGGTTACAGCGAATGCCTGAACCTTTGATTCTGTAAAGTCAACATCCTTCTCGGGAACGTAGGTGGCATAACCTGCCGATGAGAGGAAGACTACGTTGTTCTGGGGAAGAACCTCTGTGCCTTCGGCTCCGAAGTTGTCGAAGCAGAAGTAGCCTGGGGTGTTCATGCCGTAGGCGCTGTTGTCTGAACTGTAGAGGTCGAATTGTATCTTGGCTACCTTGCCTAATTTGCTGAGATCAACATAGCGCCAGTCGTTGAGGATGTAGGCTGTGGCTTCGTCACGAAGGTCGGCCAGATAGTAGTCCCTGGTGCCTGTTACGTTGTCCTCGGCATCATATCCTGTGATGGTTACCTTGAACCAGTCGCCCTTGTCAAACTTCTTGGCAAAGCCATCACCGTTATTCATGGAGTCGTAGGCGTAGCTGCTATTGGTAATGTAGAAGCCGGGCACGACGGCGGGCTGGGTAAGCAGTTCTACAATGCAGGGGCCGTTGAAGGGGGCTGCAAAAGCAACACCGTAGGTGTCTGAACCGTCATAACCGCCGCCCATGACGTTGTTCCACTGGTCGTCGAGAGAAGCGAATTTTGTATCCTTACGACTGGCATAACCAAACCAGTACCAGTAATCATAGTCATGCATACATCCGCTGTGGAAGGCAAAGTCGCCGCTGGTGAAGAACTCGCGGTCATCATCATCCTCTGTACCCACGCTGATATGGTCATCCACAGGTGCTGTGATGTCTGTTACGTCCTCAAAGGTAGCAATGTTAAGGGGCAGGTCAACGGGGATTTCAATAGCAGGAACACGACCAAATACAGCACTCTGAGAGATAGCTGTGAAATTGGGAGCACGACCCGTCTCCTTCGATGTGGCACGATGGTTACCTACTGGGTCTCCAAAACCGCCAATACCCATCACACCGTCAGAAAGTTCTATTGTAGCAGTCGCCCAATCTTCAGGAACAGTGAAAGTGACAGCCTGAGCGGTAGGTGTAGCAGCCATTGTGTACTGGTTGCCTTTTCCGTTCTTTACGCTAATGCCTTCAGATGCTTTCTTGTATGAAAGGAATGCGTTAAAGTTGTGGATACCAGCCAACTTGTTAGCAGGATGATAGAGGCCAGAGTACTGAACGGTAACAGCATCACCAGGTTTCACATTGGTTACGACCTCACCACCTACCATGATGTCGCGATGACATGGCTTAGCTGTCATTACTTGATAAACGCTCTTGCCATCGGCACCAGTCAGACAAACAATGTTACGTCCCTGAGTAAGGTGAAGGGTATAGCTGCCGTCGCCATTAGCAGTAACACCCTCGGTAGAGAAACCTGTGTATGAGGCAGCATTGGTGCCGACAACAGGACGAGCCAGTGTGACGCTGCTCACTCCCTC
>CAMOMP010000018.1:0-46871 GCA_946619915.1 uncultured Prevotellaceae bacterium
CATGATGGTGATGACAAAGAAGGCGCGGTTGCTCATTACACGCAGGAAGAAGGAACCGGTCAGGCAGCCGATGGTACGGAAGATGAAGTAGAGCGAGGTGGCGAAGGCGGCCTCGTTGAGCGTCATGCCCAGGCGTTCCATCAGAATCTTCGGAGCCGTGGTGTTCGTTCCCACGTCAATGCCTACGTGGCACATGATGCCGAAGAAGGAGAGCAGGACAATCGGTGTTCCCAGCAGTTTGAAGCATTCGGCAAAGGTTGATGGTTTGCCCTCAACCGGTTCCTCCTCAATCGGGGTAAGCCACAACAGTATGGTGGAAAGGACACCTACCGCCAGGAAGATGCCGAAGAGTATGCGCCAGTTCAGGTCAAACTCGGGAATGGCGCGTGTGGCACCCCACATGGCCAGATAGGGGGCCGAGAAGGATGCTATGGCCTTTACGAACTGTCCGAAAGTGAGTGTGGAGGCAAGGTTCTTGCCGCCGATGACACCCGATACAAGCGGGTTCAGCGATGTCTGCATCAGGGCATTTCCGATGCCAAGGAGCGAGAAGGCTGCAAGCATCACGCCGAAGTTCTCGCCGAACAGAGGCAGCAGCAGGGAGATGACGGTGACTACAAGGGAGAGTACCACGGTCTTCTTACGTCCGATCCTGTTCATCAGCATACCGGTGGGAACGCTGAAGATGAGGAACCAGAAGAATACAAGGGAGGGGAATACGTTGGCTACGCTGTCAGAGAGCGCAAGGTCTTCCTTCACATAGTTGGAGGCGATGCCTACCAGGTCCACGAAGCCCATGCAGAAGAAGCAGAGCATTAGGGGTACAAGATATACGGATTTGTTTTGTTTATTCATAATTCAAAATTCAAAATTCTTACCTCTCAATTTCAAAGATGGTGGCCTTGCCGCCTTTTACCTTAATATTATTATAGGGCTCGGAGGGGAATACCAGGTTGGTCATGGCCATTTTCCCGTCGGCATCGAAGACTTCAATGCTGCAGCGGTCTATGAAGATGCGCAGCTGGCGGACGGTGCCGTAGGTGGGTGCCTCGGTAACGCAGGGGAAGGCTTCGCTGAAGCTGACATTGCCGCTCTGGGTGCGGTCCATCCGGAAGGTCTGCTGCCGGGCGTCGTAGCGCATGGTCACCTGTTCGCCCTTGGTGTTCGACAGGGTGATGTCAGCCGACCCCTTCACGTCAACCACAACCTCACAGGCCTCTGTGGGCTGCTTCATCTTCGCGCCGCGCGCCGCTAACATTTCCTTGGAGGGAACGACGCTGACGTAGGTTTCCTCGCCATAGCGGAACAGGCCCAGGTCGCGGGGTATGGAGTTGGCGCTGCGGAACTGCCGGGTGGGTACCTGATTGGCATACTGCCAGTTGCTCATCCATGCCAGCACGACGTGCCGGTTCTCCGGTGCATTGTAGAAGGATACGGTGGCATAGTGGTCCTTGCCGTAATCCATCCATTTGGTGACCTTGGGCATGGACTCGCAGGTGAACCGGTGTCCGTCAAAGCTGCCCACAAAGTATTGTGTGGCACTTCCGCCGAAGGGGCCGCCGGGGTTGATGTTGCAGATGAGTACCCACTTGTCCTCTATCTTAAACAGATCGGGGCATTCCCATACGCCGCCATGGTTACCGTACTCCTGTCCGAAAGAGCTTTCGTACTTCCACTCCTTCAGGTCGGCTGAGGAGTAGATGCGCATTTCCTGTCCTACAGCCAGAATCATTATCCAGCGGCTGGTTCCCTCGTGCCAGAATACATTGGGGTCACGGAAGTCGGGCTTATTGGATGTGATGACGGGATTGCCGGCATACTTGGTGAAGGTCTTGCCGTTATCCTTTGATACCGCCATGGACTGGGTCTGATGCAGGCCTGCCGTGGTGTAGAAGGCTACGATCTCGTCCCCGTTAGTTATACATGAGCCGCTGAAGATGCTGCCCAGCCAGTCCGGCTCCAGGGCAACGGGCTGTGACTGCCAGTGTATCAGGTCCTTGGACGTAGAGTGCCCCCAATGCATATTCTCCCACTGTGAGCCATAGGGGTTATACTGGAAATACAGATGCCATACCCCGTCCTTATAGAACATGCCGTTGGGGTCGTTCATCCAGCCGTAAAGGGGCGTATGGTGATAGACGGGGCGGAACCGCTCGTGATTGGCGGTGTCGAACGTGTCGGAATACCTGAGCTCACGCCAACAGGCAAACCCGCCTACGGCTCCCTTCTGACGGCGGTCGCCATGGAAGGTGATGTCAAACAGGCAGGCGCCTTTAATCTCGTAGGGTACGTAATAGTCCACACGGTCAACGGCCAGCTTTACGTTCAGACGCTGGACCATGTTGTTCTGGCCGTCCAGGACTGCAATGGCAGCTATGTCCTCTGTTTCCTGTACGGGCAGCAGGATGTAACGCTTCTCCTGCTGCAGTTTCAGCATGGCGTGATTGTCGCCTAAGACCATGGGGGGCTGCTGAGCCTCTGTTGCCAGCGCTATCATCATGGCCATGAACATCCAAATTGTTTTTTTCATCTTCAGCTGAGTTTATAGTTTAAAAAAAATCCGATGCTAAAGGTATTTATTTGACTATCACTTTCCTGCCATTGACAATATACAGACCCTTGCTGGGATTAACCACACGCTGACCAGCGAGGTTGTAGAAGTCACCTCTAACATCTTCCTTTTGACCTCTTACATCATCAATACCCGTACTCGCATCTTTCTTGACAAGCACGATGGCTGTGAAGTTGAAGGGGTTGCCGCCTTCCTTGTTGCACTGAATCATGAGTCTGTCGGTGTCAAGTCTCGTAGCCATGTCAATGCCTTCAATGTTGAGCTCAGCATACTCGTTGGTCATGGTCATGGTAGTTTGATCGCCCAACTTGCCACCATCACCCCATTTGGTGAGCACATTGATGACATAATCCGTGCGGTTAGCTTCAGAATAGAAGCGAATAGCCTTGTAGTCGCTCCAGTTGATGTCATTGAACGAGGTCTTAGCCACCTCCAATGTACTCCACTCGTCCATCCAGAAGAATCCTGTCCAGACTGTGTTCCCGTCGACATTGTCCTTGCCGTCTCCATACCACACCTTAGTGGCGGTGAATCCTTTGCCGCAAATCTCCATTCCGTGCTCCTTCATACAGGTAAGCATGCCCGGGGTGATGAATACTTCCATTTCGTGCTGGTCGGCATAGAGGAAGTGTGCGTAGCGTGTTCCAGGCAGCATACCACCGTTGCTGTGCAGTTCGATAACTTCTCCCGTGGCGTTGGTGAATTCAACGACGATTTTCTGTCCTACCTGAGCTTCTGCAAACTTGGCAGCCTCAATTTTCAGGGTGTTGCCCCAATCTACGGCATGTGTGCCATTCCATACGTCAGTTGCTCCTGCGATAAGTGTTGTTACCATAAGGCACATGAGTAAAAATACTTTTTTCATAATAAAAATATTTTTGAAGTTAATTATTGCCTTGTTTTTGTGTCACCCATGGTCCGGAGACCCTGGGTGACTTTTGGTTTAATGGGTTTATTGTTGTGATATCTTTACATCGCTGATGGTGACGGTACCGCCATAGTTGTTTATGCTCCAGCAGTTCTTCTGTATGCCGTAGATGCGCTGTGTATAGGCGCAGAGGTCATTGATGTACATGACCAGGACGCTGTTGTCCGTGTAGATGTCAATGTTATACACATTGTTCTCCGGGCGCTGGAAGCTGTAGCCGTCAATGCCTTCGATGAAGCCCTTGCCGTACGCTTTCACTTCCTTGTTCTGCTTGGCCTCTTCGTCCCAGACAGTCTGCAGGATATAGCCTTCCTGCTCGAAGTTCACCTTGCGGGTGTTTTCTCCCTCAGGGTTGACGACCATGGTATAGTAGTACTGGGGATCTGTGCTGCGAACGAAGGAGATACCGAACTTATCCCTGTTGTTGGAGGTGGTTACCTTGAATGCGATGTGGTTGCATGTACCCAGGCGGCTGAAGAGTACGTATGCGCTGTCACCAGTGAGCCTGCCTTCGTCATAGCCCTTCTGAGCCATTACGGCTACAGGCTGCTCCCTGTTGTATTTGGCGGCCATAGCGGGTACGGCGCCGAGGGAGAGTGTGCCGTCAGCATGCTGGATGACCTTATGGCATACCATTGCTCCGGACCAGGCTGGTTCATTGTCGGCGCCGACATTGATGTTGCGTTCATCAACAGTGGAGCCTACACGGTAGGGACACCAGCCCCAGATGTACCGGTCTGTGCTGTTGGAGGCTGTCTTTCCCGCATAGAAGGCACGGCTGTCAAGCACGCCTTCCCTGCCATCCTTCGGCCAGTTGGCGCCGGGGTTGCTGAAGCAGGCTTTCAGCGCATCCAAGGTGGGGGCCATCATGTATTTTACCTTTCGGCTCCAGGGTGCCCGGTATGCTTCGCTATAGACCATATACCACCAGTCGCCCATCTTGAAAATGTCAGGGCACTCTAACATGCGGTCCCAGATCATGGGGAAGGAGGCTACGTGTTCCCAGTTGCGGAGGTCTTCCGACTTGAACTCGGCGAATTTCAGCTTTGAGGAAATGACCATGTGCCATAGTCCGTCATCGGCCTTAAAGACCTGTGGGTCACGGAAGTCGGTGGCGGAGTAGCCGTAGTCGGCACCTTTCAGCGCCCAGCTGTTATCCTTGGTCCATGTCTTGAAATCGGGTGAGGTGGCGCGCATTACGACCTCGCGGTTGGGCAGCAGTACGTTATAGCCGGTGTAATATACGTAGTAGAGTCCGTCTTCTTCATTATAGACGGCGCAGCCTGTACCGAGGGAGGCGTCCTGCTGGGCTGTGCTGGAACCGGTGGGGATAATCTCACCGAGTGACTGGTAGGTGGCACCGTCCTTGGTGGTGACTGCCCAGAAGGGATGGTAGCATGCTCCGTTGTTGTCATATTCCTGCAGGTACAGGACCTTGAAGTCACCTGCCTTCTGGTCATAGAAGGGCATAGGGTCGCCCAGTCGGCCTATCGCAGGCTTGTAATAGGTGTTGAAGCCTGCGTCGTCTGTGGGGGTGAAGTACTCGGTAGTTGTTGCCCAGCCGCGATCTGGGTCGGGTGCGTAGCTGTCTGCGGAACAGCTTGCCATGGCTGCGGTCAGACCGCAGCACATGCAGCAGGCAATAAGGTTATTTATCATCTTTCTCATAGCTTGTTATTTCATTAAACAGTTAAACGCGTTCTTGGTGATAATGGATATGTTCTTGTGGAAGTTCTCTACGTAGCCGGCCTCTAAGGTGTATGAATACCAGTCGTAGCAGCCGGAACCGATGCAGATGATGTGTCCCTTGCCTTCTTTGGCCGGGTATTCCCAGGCAACTACGGCGCCGTCGCCGCCTACGCCCAGAATCTCACCGCCGGTTCGTTCTTTCCATGCGTTGTGGTTGTCATAGCCGCCCCAGTCGGTACCGATGTGGTACTGTGCGGTGGAGTTGGTGATGTGATAGCCGGCATCGGTGCAATATACTTCCTGCGGATTGTCGCCGGGAATGAGATTCTGCCATAGGGCATGACCGTTCTGGCCGTCATAGATGCGGAAACTCCAGGGGCTGTTGCATAGCTCAGCACCGTCCTCGTTCTGACCCCAGCAGTTGTTGGGGGTGGTCCACTCGTCGTCACCGGTTACACCGATAAACGAGGGTAGGTTGGTGGCATAGCGTGTAAGGAAGAGAGAACCGCCGTTCTCATAGAAGGCACGGAGTTCGTTCTTGGTCTCAAGGGCGTCTGTCGCCTTGGCCGCAAAGACATCGTGGCCGTCTACGCCGCCATCTACATGCCAGTGCCACCAGATGACTTTACACTCGGTGAGGTCAAGTGTTCCGGCACGGAGGTCGGCAAAGGAGGCGTAGAGCGAACCCTCTACGTTGCCGAGCATCCATAGGCATGCTTCCCTGGCCTCGGGATCAAGCTCGTTCATAGTGGGTGCTGATCCTACGAAGAGGGCCTTGGGCTTGTCAATGGCTATGACGGTGACGGTATAGACAGTCTCTGCGGAGTTATTCTTTACGGTATAACTGACAGGATTGGTGAAGTCCTGTGCCGAGCCGGAGGCGGGGGTGATAGCCGCATTCTCGCTATAGGTGACAGTGGGGATTAGATTCCTGATGTCCACGGTTGCGGGGACATAGACGGTAATGGTCTTGGCTTCCTGGTTGATGGAGCCCTGATAGATGTCGTTGAGGATGAAGGCGCGGATGCGTGCCTCGTCATGTAGTACTCTGACGGTCCAGTCAAGAATGACATCGCCGTTCTGTACGCGTATCATCTTGGCGGCATCCAGGTTGATGGTCTGTCCCTGACGGATGTTGCAGACTGCCCCTTGGCTGATGCTCAGGCTGGTAACTTTCATGGCTGTCGTCTCATAAACCTCGGGCAGGCGGACTGTAATCGTGCGAGTGGCAAGGTCAATGATGCCCTGATAGTTGTCGAGGGTAATGGACTCAATCATGCAGTTGCCGCTGAGGTTGAGGTCGCTGGTATTTTCTTTACAGGCTGTGAAACCGCATATCATGCAGATTGCACAGATGATATTGATGATATTCCTTTTCATAATAGTTTTTCGTTTTTATGATTACCAGTTGCCGATGTTCTGTGTGTAGTTGCCGTTGGATGCTGATATCTGCTCGTAGGGGATGGGCAGGTACTCGTCCTTGTCGGCGGTAAAGTGCGCAGTGGCGTAGATGGCACAGTGTGAGATTTCCTCGGCATAGTATCTGTTGAGCGTGGCGGCCGCATCACCCCAGCGCACGAGGTCGAAGAAGCGTTCGCTCTCCATACCCAGTTCCAGACGGCGCTCCATCTTCACGATACGTACGGCTTCGTCTTTGGGGTAGCTACCTTTGTAGTTCGTGGCGTAGAACTTCACTCCGTAGAGGGTGGGGTAGCTGGCTATCATCTGTGTGCTCTTGGCCGCACGTGTGCGGACTTGGTTCACCAGGCTGATGGCCTCGTCCGTCTTGTTGAGCTGAGCAAGTGCCTCGGCGCGCATGAGCAGTACGTCGGCGTAACGGAATACGATGCGGTTCATGCTGGATGCCCAATAGCTTCCCTTGATGAGATACTGGCCGATGAGGGCGGGATCAACGTTCTGCTTCAGTGTGACGTTGTAGCCGTACAAGCCGTTGGAGCGGCTCCAGATGCTGCTTTCCTCAATCATGTAGTTCTTGTTGAACATGTAGGGAAGTCCGGGGATGCCTACGGTCAGGAACAGGCGCGGGTCTGCATTGTCGGCTGCCTTGTCATAGTCTTTCTGGTTGAATGTGTCCAGCAGCGGCAGACCGTCAGCTCCTGTGCGGTAAGCGTTGACGAGGTTCTGTGAGGGCTTATAGAAGTCACAGCCGCCGTCGGTGGCGCCGGGAATGTTGGGTGGGATGAGGCCGTAGCTCCAGTTGAGGTTGCCGTATGTGCTGCCGTCATTGCGTGAGTACTGGATGGCCCAGATGCTTTCAATGCCGTTCTCGTACTGTTCCTCGGGACGGAAGTTGTTGTGCATGTCCTCCTCCAGGCCATAGTTGGTGTAGAGGCCGGGAGTTGTGAACTCTACGACTTTCCTCAAATCTTCCTCGTTGATGCCGGTTACCCGGTTACTCTTTTCGTCATCCTGGTGATAGGCTTTGTAGAGATAGACTTTGGCAAGGAAGGCTGCTGCCGCGGCCTTGGTGGGACGTCCCTTGTCGGCCTGTGTCTCGGGCAGGACGTTGTATGCTTCCATGAGGTCGTCAATGATGAGCTGCCAGCCCTGATCATTGCTGTATGTGCGGTTGGAGAGCGAATTGTACTGCTCGTAGGTAAGATTCTCATTGATTACGAACGGGATGTTCTTGTAGAGACGCTTGAGCAGGAAGTGGGCGTATGCGCGGAGGAACTTCATTTCCGCCAGACGCTGCTGCTTCAGGTTGTAGTCGCTCTCGTTCAGCAGTGCGATGGCGCTGTTTACACGGCTGATACTGTTGTAGAGGCGGACCCACATGTCATTGATGTTCCAGTTGGTGGTCAGTACTCCCTGCTGGACTTCAAGCTGATGGAATACGTCACCGTCGCTGGTGCCGCTGCCACCCTTGTAGGCATCGTCGCTGCGGACATCGAAGTTCCACATGGAGAATGATGAGTTGATGTCCTCTGCCGAGGTAAATATGGCATAGGCTGAAACTACCATGTTTTCTGCATTGGCGGGGCTCTTTACCTGTTCGTCGCTGAGCGTTCCCTGGGGGGTATGTTCGTTGAGGAAGTCGGAACAGCTGCAGAACATTCCTCCTGCAACGCCTCCCATGGGGAGGGCGGACAGTATGTATAATACATATCCTGTTATATTCTTTTTCATATTCTGTCTGAATTTAAAGGTCTGTAACTTGTCTTATAAGGAAACGTTTAAGCCGAAGGTGACGTTCAATGGAATGGGGTAGCCGAAGTTGGCATTCTCGGGATCGACACCGGTGAAGCTCCTGGCCTTGATGGTGAAGAGGTTCTGGGCAGATATGTATAGGCGCAGACGCTGCATGTGCATGCGTTCTGTCAACTTTTCGGGCAGGTTGTAGCCTAGCTGTACGGTGCGGAGTTTGGCAAACGAGCCGTTCTCTACAAAGTAGCTGCTTACTCGCTTCTCGTTGTTGTTGTCCATTGTGCTGACTGCGGGGATGTTGGAATTGTTGTTGTTGGGGCTCCATGCATTCAGCAGACGGTCACCCTTGTTCAGGTTGGATATGTTCAGGCCGCTCCAGAGGTCAGTCTGTTTCTTCAGGTCACTGATGACATCTACGCCCTGCACACCTTGCCAGAACATGGTGAAGTCCCAGTCCTTGTACTGCAGGTATATGTTCAGACCCCATGTGAAGTCGGGGACGGGTGAGTAGATCCACTTTTGGTCTTTTTCGTTGATGATGTTGTCGCCGTTGAGGTCTTTCCAGCGGATGCGTCCCAGTCCGGCTCCGTTCTGTACGGCGTGGTTGTCTATCTCGGCCTGACTCTTGAAGATGCCGTCATAGACATAGCCTACCTGTGCCCCCATGGGATGACCTACAACGCTTTCTACACCGTTGCCGCCGAAGGTGCCTTTGGCTGCAATGGTCTCGGGCAGTCTGGTCACTTCGTTACGATAGGTTCCGATATTGCCTGTGAAGTCGTACTTCAGTTTGCCCCAGTGACCGCGGTAGCCGATGTTGAACTCAACACCACGGTTCTTCATCTCGCCTGCGTTAATCCACTGACTGCTGCCTTCGCCCATTACACCGATGCCGGGCATATAGACGAGGATGTCCTTAGTGCGCTTGTCATACCATTCGAATGAGCCATAGAGGGAATTGCGGAAGAGCTCGAAGTCAAAGCCGACGTTGGTCTGGGTGGTAGTTTCCCACTTCAGGTTGTCATTGCCGAGCTGGTTGCGCTTGAAACCGGAGGGAAGGGTCTGGCCGCCGTTGGTGCCGGCTATGTCGTAGCTGGTACCGTAGCTCTGGCCGCCGAAACCGGCCTCACCGTAATTGCTCTCGTAGAGGGTATATCGGGCGATATTGGAAATTTCCTGGTTACCGGTCTGACCCCATGATACACGAAGTTTCAGGTCATCAAGCCAGGTGGCTTTCTCCATGAATTTCTCCTGGCTGATGCGCCAGCCGACGCTGACTGAGGGGAATGTACCATAGCGGTTGTTGCGACCGAAGCGTGAGCTGCCGTCATGACGTACTGTCAGGCTGGCCAGGTAGCGGTTGTCATAGGTGTAGTTGGCCTTGGCAAAGAAGGATACAAGGGTGTAGCCTTCTCCTGATCCGTATGCCTCTGCCTCGCCTACGCCGGCATTGGGCCACATATAGTCGGGGTTCAGTACGAAATAGTCATACTTCTTTCCGCTGAAGTAGGTGTCATCCTCGCGGTTCAGCTCCATACCGACGAGAGCGTCGGCGCGGTGCTTACCAATCTCCAGATTGTAGCTTGCCACGGCGTTCCACATCCATTTGGTCCAGTGTTCCTGCTTGGCTTCTACACCGTTTGTGGGGGTGGCTACTGTGCCTTCGGTGACGGGGTACTGGAAGATACGCTGCTGTTTCTGGGCATAGTCGAGTCCGAAGGTGGAGCGTATATTCAGATTCTTGATGGGGTTTATGTTGATGAAGGCATCGCCGAACATACGCCAGTAGGTGTAGCGGTTGTCGCTGTTACGGTTCAGGCGTGCCAGGGGGTTCTCACGGTCGGGATAACCGCCTACAGGACCGGCATACTCGCCACTGGTGGTATAGACGGGCAGTGAGGGGTTGAACTGGAGGACGTTCTCCAGGAATCCGCCGGGGGCCTGCACTTCGCTGGTGCGGTTTACGGTGAAGTGCTCACCTACTGTGATGATGTCACGGTCCTTCAGCTTGAGCAGTTTATAGTCTGAGTTTATTCGGGCTGAGAAGCGGTCGAAGTCGGACTGCTTGATGAGGCCCTTATTCTTGTAGTATCCGACTGAGAAGTATGCCATGCCGCGTTCTGAGCCGTTGCTCAGCGATACATCGTACTTCTGGATCAGGCCGGTGCGTGTGGTCTGGCTGAACCAGTCGGTATCTGCTGCAGGTGTGGTGCCTGCGGGGTCCAGGTACTTATTCATCATGATGCTATTCAGTACGGGTACGCCCTGTGCGTTGTACGCCCAGTCATATCGATAGCCAAGTCCGTTCTGGTTGGGATCCAGACCGTCATTTACGTAGCCCTGCCACATTACCTGGCCGAACTGCTTGGCATTAAGTACGTTCATCTTGTGCGCATAGGTCTGGATGGCTATGCTGGCATCGAAGTCAATCTTTACCTTTCCTTCCTTTCCTTTCTTGGTAGTGATGATGATGACGCCGTTGGCGGCGCGACTACCGTATATTGAGGCTGAGGCTGCATCCTTGAGCACTTGGATGCTCTCGATATCATTGCCGTTCAACTCGTGCATACCAGCCTTGGTGGGAACTCCGTCAATGATGTACAAAGGGTCATTGTTGTTCAGGGTTCCGATACCGCGGATGCGGACGGTTGCCGCGCCTGAGGGTGATCCGTCGGCAGAGATGTTCATGCCTGGTACACGTCCCTGCATGGCTTTGATGGGGTTGTTCTCGTTCTGTTTGGCCAGTTCATCTACGCTGACTACGGAAACGGCACCGGTCAGGTCGGCCTTGCGCTGCACCTGATAACCTGTTACCACCAGTTCGTTCAGTTCTGTGACGGACTCGCCCATTGTAACGGTCATTCCGTCCTTGGCTGCTACTTCCTGCGTCTCGAACCCGATGAAAGAAATAACCAGTGTGGCACCGTCGGCAACCTTCAGCGTGAACTTGCCGTTCAGGTCGGTAATGGCACCGTTGTTGGCATTGCCTTTCTCCTTCACTGTAGCACCGGGCAAACCTTCGCCGAGGTCATCAAGCACGGTACCGCTGATGTTCACCTGCTGTGCCCAAAGTACTGTGCCAGCAAGTATGAGCGCGAAGCTCATCAACATTCGTTTAAGTCTTTGCATAGTTTTTTTTGTTGTTAGTGAATGATGTTTTTTTTGGTTTTGCTGACACAAAGTTCGCATCTATATAAAAAGGTATTGATAAAATATCGTTCATCCCATGCAAAATATGTTGCAATGTAACATTTTTGCTATGAAATGAACGATATTTTCTACGCCCGCTTATGACGAGGCGGCATGTGATTCACTTTCAACTACTCACTTCTTGACGTCTCCGGGTAACATTCCGTAAACTTCCTTGAAGCATTTGGTGAAATAAGAGGGAGCGGTGAAACCGACGGCATATGCTACCTCGGAGATACTCTTGTCGGTGGTAAGCAACAACTGGTAGGCTCTGTTCAGCCGGGCTGTCCGCAGCAGCTCAATTGGTGAGGAGCCTGTAATGGATTTCACCTTGCGGTAAAGTTGTACCCTGCTCAGGTTCATGTCGGCTGCCAAGTCCTCAACGCTGACGTTGCTGTCCTTCAGGCGGGCCTCTATGACTTCCTTGAACCGGGTGATGAAAACTGAAACGGCTGCCGGTTCATTCTTTGTTACGGGGGATTCGCCGGTTGTGTCCTCTGCTTTGGTCTCAGTCTGTTCCTCCTGCGCATACTCCGGCTTCATGTTCCATAATGTGTTGACGACACGTTCGCGCTGAAGGGCTATGTTCCGGAGGTGATAGAGGTAGAAGAGGATGATTATTATTAATAATAAGGTAATAGTGCTGAATGAAAGCCAGTTCACAACCCGCTGGGTGTCCAGTTTATGCAGATAGGTGTCGGCTTTACGGTGCAACTGGTCCAAACGGTCGGCCTGGCGCATCAGTTCCTCGCTTTGCATTAGCACTACCTTGGCATTGTCGCGGGTAACAAGTGCTGACATCATCATCGTTTCCTTCTTATAGGGCTTGCCTTCCAGGATGCTGACTGCCAGGTTAATGATCTGGTCGCCATGGGTGGGGTAGATGTACGAGGCGTCCAGCAGGGAGTCACAAACCAGGCGGATGCCGCCGTTCGGTCCGGGAAGGCCGTCTATGCCGCAGAACAGGGGGAGGCTCTTTCCGGACTCTTTGCCGGAGGATTCCTGTATGGCCCTCCTGGCTCCCATTGCCGTGCGGTCATTGGCACCGAATACCAGATCTATATGTGCGTCCTTGTGACGGGCAATCCACGACTTTGTTATCTTATAGGCTGTCTGTTCCGTCCAGTCGCCTTGAAGGGAGCCTGCTACGTTGATGCCGGGCGCTTTTCTTATAGCATCCGTGAAGCCGTTGTGCCGCTCGATGGCAGGTGAGGAGCCTCCCAGTCCCATGATTTCCAGAACATTGCCTTTCCCGCCGATCTGCGAGGTGATGTACTCGCCCATGACGTGTCCCATCTCATAATTGTCGGCGCTGATGAAGGCGGTATATTTTTGTGAGCTGGTTTTCCGCTCGAATACAATCACGGGGATTCCCTTGTCATAGGCCCGGTCAATGGCCGGTGATATAGTCTTGACTTGGTTGGGTGCCACAATCAGCAGGTCAATTCCGTCGTTAACCAGACTGTCTATCTGCTGTATCTGCCGTTCATCGCTGTCATAGGCTGCCGCGAACTTCAATTCCACATTTCCGTGAAAGTATGCTCCCATCCTCAGCTCAGCGTTCTGCTTGTTGCGCCAGATGTCGTCTGAACACTGTGATACACCAATGCGGAATCTTGTACTTTCGCCCGAGCATGAGGAAAGTATTACGGCCAATAGTATCAGATAATAGTACCTTTGTAGCATTTTTTCTCGTTTGTGGCGCTCCCCCCCTTCCCTTTATTCTAAAATCCGTTGGGGAGCACCAGTTCCTGTTCTGTTTTACCGTTGCTGAGGCGTATCCATGTTTTGAAGGACGTGCTACCTTCTGTGAGTTCAAATACGCGGGCTCCGTTAGGCTTCAGGTTGTTATAGACGGTGTCTCCGCCGCTGTATCTGCCATACATCATATACAGACCTCTCCATTTCATTACGTAGTCGCTGTCATGGTCGTGTCCGCAACTGACGGCCTTGATGTCGCCTTCTTCGCGCATGGCTACAAAGACACCGCTGTTGATGATGGGCGAACAGGGGTTCTCGCCCAGATTTCCGCGTATCTGACGCCTGGAGTCTGAGAGACCTTCCAGATATTCTGTTATGGGTATGTGCATGAAGGCCAGTGAAGGCAGGGGGGTGCTCTGATTGCCGGCTCTCAGCTTTCTGCTTGTCTGGCGGTACCAGTCAAGCTGGTCTGCATGAATATAGTCGTACGATTTCAGTTCGGGGAACTCCTTGGCTTTATTGCCTGTGTCGAACAGGTAGAGTGCCCACTGCTTCTTGCCGTCGGTACCGTTGATGGTGATGGCGTCGTTGGATACTCCGTGCATGGGCTTGATGGGTGTGTTCAGACAACCTGGCATCTGCAGAATGTGTTCCATGACTTCTTGGCGTGTGAGACCGAACTCTTCGTCATGATTGCCCAATGCAACGGCAAAGGGTATCTTGCGCGCTGTAATGAGCGACAGGATGTGCGTCAGACTTTCGCGTACGTTTTTGCCGAAGATGATGTCTCCTGTGTGGATTACCAGATCTGGCTTCTCTGCTTCCAGAACAGCATTTACGTTGTCGAGTGCTCTCTGTGAACGTGCATCGCCCTCAATGAAGTGGGTGTCGGTAAGCTGCAGGATCTTGAACTTCCCGTTATGGAACTGTAGGGAAGGGATTTCTACTTCCCCGCTTTTCTTGGGTTCTGTACTCTTGCGGTTGTGTGCTACAGTAACATTAGATGTTGCAATGGCAGGAACGGCAATGGCCGCCGTGCGGATAAAATCTCGTCTTTTCATGTCGCAAAGTTACAAAAAATATTGTTTCGTCAAACAGTTTCCGTGAAAAATATCAATGGAAAGCTGTTGCATATAGTTATTGTTTTTGCATAAAAATGCAATAAATCTTCGTTTTGAGTGCATATTCTTTGCATATTTCTGATATTATTCCAAGAATATGTTGTACCTTTGCACCCGAAATTTGAGAAGGATATGCAGAAAAGACAGGATAAAAAGACCCGTTTGCAGGCCATCAGGCTGATTGTCAGTTCGCAGGCACTTGAAAGTCAGGAGGATTTGCAGATTGAACTGGACAAAGCCGGCTTTCCTTGCACACAGACTACGTTGAGTCGTGACCTGAAGCAACTGCGTATTAGTAAGGTACGCGTAAGAAACGGCCACAGCGTGTATGCCTTACCCCGAGAGGGGATGTTCTCGCCTGTTTTGACACGCGAGGAGAAGGATAAAAGGTGTTGGCGTGTGGTCTTCTCTGGCAACCTGATGGTGGTGCATACTCCACCCGGGCATGCCAGTATGGTGGCCTACGACATAGATAATGCCGGTAGTCCTTACTTCCTGGGAACTGTTGCTGGTGACGATACGGTGCTGGTGATATTGCAGGAGGATGTGGAAAGAGAAGTGGCCCGAGAGGCAATAGGGGAGATAGTTCCCCAATTAAATTAAGTATATATAAGACTTTAGACTTTAGATATTAGACTTTAGTATTTGAAAGATGAGCGATATAAAGATTGAGGATATAAAGATTTTGGTGGCCGCACCTGAGCACGAGGTTTATGTGGACACCATTTTGGATACTATACGCGAGGCTGCCAAAAAGCGCGGCACGGGTATAGCAGAACGTACACACGAGTATGTGGCAACAAAGATGAAGGAAGGTAAGGCCGTTTTGGCCTTGCATGGTGATAAGTTTGCTGGTTTCAGCTACATTGAGACATGGGGTAACAAGCACTATGTTACCACCAGCGGTCTGATTGTTCACCCTGATTATCAGGGACTGGGCATTGCCAAGCGTATCAAGGACTATACCTTTACGCTGGCTCGTCTGCGCTGGCCTCATGCCAAGATATTCAGCCTGACCAGCGGCGATGCTGTGATGAAGATGAATACGGCCTTGGGTTATGTGCCTGTCAGCTTCAATCAGCTGACCGACGACGATGCCTTCTGGCATGGCTGTCAGGGGTGTGTAAATCATGGCATTCTGGAGTCCAAGAACCGTAAGTTCTGTGTCTGCACCGGTATGCTGTGGGATCCTGAGAAGCATCATGGCGAGCCAACCTCGCTGGAGGTTATCAAGGATGTGATGAGAACATTGGTATTACGTGGAATTGAATAAAACAAATAAATATGGAAAAGAAAAAGGTTGTCGTTGCTTTCAGTGGTGGTTTGGACACCAGTTACAACGTGATGTATCTAACCAAGGAGTTAGGTTATGAGGTATATGCCGCATGTGCTAATACGGGTGGTTTCTCAGCTGAACAGTTGAAGAGGAACGAAGAGAACGCCTACAAACTGGGTGCTGTGAAATATGTTACCCTCGACGTGACCCAGGAGTATTACGAGAAGTCACTGAAGTACATGATCTTCGGTAACGTATTGCGTAACAACTGCTATCCCATCTCGGTCAGCAGTGAGCGTATCTTCCAGGCTATCGCTATTGCACGTTATGCCAAGGAAATTGGTGCCGATGCTATTGCGCACGGTTCAACAGGTGCTGGCAACGACCAGATTCGTTTTGATATGACCTTCCTGGTAATGGCTCCCGGTGTGGAGATTATAACCTTGACCCGCGACCGTAACCTGACTCGTAAGGAGGAGGTTGACTACCTGAATGCTAACGGCTATTTTGCAGACTTCACCAAGCTGAAGTACTCATATAACGTCGGCATCTGGGGCACATCTATCTGTGGCGGTGAACTGCTTGATCCCACACAGGGTCTGCCCGAGGAGGCTTATCTGAAGCACGTAACGAACCCTGAGAAGGAGTCTCTGCTGAAAATCCAGTTCGAGAAGGGAGAGATCGTAGCTGTGAATGGCGAGAAGTTCGATGACCACATCAAGGCCATTCAGAAGATTGAGGAGATTGGTGCTTCTTATGCTATCGGGCGTGATGCTAATGTCGGCGACACCATCATCGGTATCAAGGGCCGCGTTGGTTTCGAGGCTGCAGCTCCAAAACTTATCATCGAGGCACACCGTCTGTTGGAGAAGTCTACTTTGAGCAAGTGGCAGCAGTACTGGAAGGATCAGGTTGCCAACTGGTACGGCATGTTCCTGCATGAGAGCCAGTACTTGGAGCCTGTTATGCCCGATATTGAGGCTATGCTTACAAGCAGTCAGCGCAATGTGACCGGTACAGCCATTCTGAAGCTCCGTCCTTATGGCTTCGAAACTGTTGGTATCGACAGCGTCAACGACCTGACGAAGAGCAAACTCGGTGAATATGGCGAGACGCAGACTGGTTGGACTGCCGATGAGGCCAAGGGCTTTATCAAGGTCTCTAGTACGCCACTCCGCGTATATTATGGTATCCATAAAGACGAGAAAAGGTAAAAGCCTCCCCCATCCCCTCCAAAGGGAGGGGTGAACAATTAGTTTAATCATAAAATATATGAAGATAGGAATACTTGGTGCTGCGGGGTATACTGGTGGCGAGTTGATAAGGGTATTATTAGGGCATCCGGAGGCAGAGATCGTTTTTGCTAACTCCGAGAGTAATGCTGGCAATCCTGTCAGCGATGTGCATGAGGGATTGGTAGGCGATACTGATCTGAAGTTTACCGATGAGATGCCTTTTGATAAAGTGGATGTGGTATTCTTCTGCTTTGGTCATGGCAAGAGCGAGGCATTCCTCAAGGAGCATACCATCCCTGACAGTGTCAAAATCATCGACTTGGCTCAAGACTTCCGCATCAAAGGCAATCACGACTACGTATATGGATTGCCGGAAACTCATAAGTCTTCTATTGCTGATTGCCAGCACCTGGCTAATCCCGGTTGCTTTGCCACTTGTATTCAGCTGGCTATGCTGCCGGCTCTGAAGGCGGGCATCATCAGCGGTGATATTCATGTGAACGGTATCACGGGTAGTACAGGGGCCGGTCAGAAGCCTGGGGCAACAACGCACTTCTCTTGGCGTAATGATAATATCTCTGTCTATAAGACCTTCACTCATCAGCATCTGCTGGAGATTAACCAGACAGTGCAGGAGCTTTGTCCTGGTTATGATGGTCGTGTGCTGTTCATCCCACAGCGCGGCTGCTTCACAAGAGGCATCTTCGTGACTGCTTATGCCAAGTGCGACAAGTCTCTGGAGGAAGTACAGCAGATATATGCCGATTACTACAAGGATGCTGCCTTTACTCATTTTGTGACCAAGAGTCCTGATATGAAGCAGGTGGTAAACACCAACAAGGCTGTGGTCTATGTGGAGAAGTACGAGGACCAGCTCTTGATGATCAGCTGTATCGACAATCTCCTGAAGGGTGCTGTGGGACAGGCTGTTCAGAATATGAATCTGATGTTCGGTCTCGACGAGAGGGCCGGACTTCAGTTGAAAGCTTCTGCTTTCTAACAGGGAAACTAAATACAATTAATTAAGGTATAATAAATGCTGCATTATTACGGATTAGAGGAAATTATTTGTAATTTTGCAGCAATTTTTCAATAACAAGGTATTATGAATTTGTTTGATGTATATCCGCTCTTTGACATAGCCATAGAAAAAGGCAAGGGGTGTCATGTGTGGGATAGTGAGGGACAGGAGTATCTGGACTTGTACGGCGGACATGCCGTAATCAGCGTTGGTCACGCTCATCCACATTATGTAGAGGCTATCAGCAGCCAGGTGGCTAAGTTGGGCTTCTATAGCAACTCTGTACAGAACCCTTTGCAGAAGGAGTTTGCAAAGCGCTTGGGTAAGGCTTGCGGCTATGAGGACTATAGTCTGTTCCTTATCAACTCGGGTGCTGAGGCTAACGAGAATGCGTTGAAGCTTTCTTCTTTCTACAATGGTCGTACCCGTGTGCTTTCCTTGGAGAAGGCCTTCCATGGTCGTACTTCTTTGGCTGTTGAGGCAACCAACAATCCCAAGATTATTGCCCCCATCAATGCCAACGGACATGTGACATATCTTCCCCTCAATGATATAGAGGCTTGGAAGAAGGAGATAGAGAAGGATGATGTCTGTGCCTGTATCATAGAGTGTATTCAGGGTGTTGGCGGTATCCGTATGGTCAACGCTGAATTCCTGCAGGCTTTGCGCGAGCTGTGCGACAAGCATAATACCGTTCTGATTTGCGACGAAATTCAGTGTGGCTATGGTCGAAGTGGAAAGTTCTTTGCCCATCAGCATCTGGGCGTGAAACCCGATATGATTACCGTTGCCAAGGGTATCTGTAACGGATTCCCCATGGGCGGCGTATTGATTTCTCCCAAGTTTACTCCTGTATATGGTCAGTTGGGAACAACCTTCGGTGGTAACCACTTGGGTTGTGCCGGAGCTCTGGCTGTTTTGGATATTATGGAAGAGGAACACTTGGTAGAGAATGCTGCCAAGGTGGGCGCTTATCTGATTGCCGAACTGAAGAAACTCATTGGCAGCTGCCATGTGGTAGATGTCCGTGGCGAAGGTCTGATGATTGGCATCGAGTTGGATATCCCCTACAAGGAGCCCCGTACCCGCCTTATCAAGGAGGAACATTGCTTCACAGGCTGCTCTGGCACCAATGTAATCCGTCTGTTGCCCCCCTTGTGCCTTAGCATGGATGAGGCTCAGCAGTTCATAGAGAAATTCAAGCGCATATTGGCATGAAGAAACGTATAGTAGTAAAGGTAGGCAGCAATGTGCTGACCATGACAGAGGGTAAGCTGAACATCACCCGCATGTCTGCCTTGGTGGACCAGATAGCATGGCTCCGCTGGCATAACTACGAGGTGATACTGGTGTCAAGTGGTGCCGTTGCCTGTGGACGCAAGGAGTTGCAGGTGGATCATATGCTGGACTCCGTAGAGCAGCGACAACTTTTCTCTGCTATGGGGCAGGTTAAGTTGATAAACCTCTACTACGACCTCTTCCGCGAATACGGCATACACATAGGACAGGTACTTACTACCAAGGAGAACTTCTCTACGGAACGTACCTTCCTGAACCAGCGTGCCTGTATGCAGGTAATGCTGGAGAATGGTGTAATCCCCATTGTCAATGAGAACGATACCGTAAGTGTAGAGGAACTGATGTTTACGGACAACGACGAGTTGTCTGGCCTCATTGCGCAAATGATGGATGCACAGACTCTGGTGCTGCTCAGTAATGTTGACGGCATCTATACGGGCAATCCTGCCGACCCTGAGAGTAAGGTGATACCTGTCATCAAGCCAGGCGAGGATTTGTCTCGATATATCCAGTCGGAGAAGAGCAGTGCCGGCCGTGGTGGTATGGCCTCTAAGTACAAGACTGCCAGCAATGTGGCAGCAGCAGGCATCAAGGTCATCATTGCCAACGGCAACAGAGAGAATATATTAAAGGATTTGGCTGAAAAGCCAAAAGAGACAATTCATACGGAATTCTCTGGAAATTGAAAATTGAAAGTTGAGCATGTGCAGTACATCTGATATTACGCCCTCTCTCTCGGAGAGGGATGGGGTGAGGCTTCTATTTCATAACGTAAAGGAGGCCAGTAGGGCTTTGGCGCTGGTGGAGGATGTGCAGCGCAACCTCTTGCTGGAGCATTTGGCAGATGCCATACTCGCTAACCAGGGTTTGCTCTTGGATGCCAATAAGCAGGACCTTGAGCAGATGGATGCAAAAGACCCGCTGTATGATCGTTTGCTGCTTACGCCAGAGCGTTTGCAAGGCATAGCTTCCGATATGCGCCATGTTGCTTCTCTGCCTTCTCCCTTGGGGATTATCACCAAGGAAAGGACGCTGGAGAATGGATTGTATCTGCGTAGAGTGAGTGTCCCCTTTGGCGTGATTGGTGTGATATACGAGGCACGTCCCAATGTAAGCTTCGATGTATTCTCGCTCTGTTTCAAGAGTGGTAATGCCTGCATTCTGAAGGGTAGCCGTAATGCTCAGCATAGCAATCAGGCCATTGTAAGTCTGATTCATCAGACACTTCAGACAGAAGGTTTGCCTGTGAATGTGGTAGCGTTGATGCCGCCTACCCACGAGGCAACGGCAGAACTGCTGAATGCCGTTGGGTATGTGGACCTCTGCATTCCCCGTGGCGGTAAGAAATTGATAGAGTTTGTGCGTGACAATGCTCGTGTTCCTGTTATTGAGACGGGTGCCGGCGTGGTGCACGCATATTTCGATAAGGATGGCGACCTGCAGAAAGGTCAGGCCATCATCAATAATGCCAAGACGCGCAGGGTGAGCGTTTGCAATGCGCTGGACTGCCTCTTGGTTCATAAGGACAGGGTAGGGGACTTGTCTGCTCTGTTGGCTCCTATGCGAGATAAGGTGTGTATGCACCAGCCCAAGGAGGGTGAGCCCTTCGACTGGGATCGCGAGTGGATGTCATACGACCTGAGCATTCGTGTGGTGGATTCGATAGATGAGGCTCTGCAGCATATTCAGGCGCATGGTTCTGGACATAGCGAATGCATTATTACAGAGAATGATGAGGCTGCCATGCGCTTCCAACGTGAGGTAGATGCTGCCTGTGTATATGTGAATGCCCCCACCAGTTTTACAGACGGAGCTCAGTTCGGACTGGGAGCCGAGATTGGTATCAGCACGCAGAAACTTGGTCCCCGCGGTCCAATGGCACTAGAGGAAATGACCACCTACAAGTGGCTGATAAATGGAAATGGGCAGACTAGGAAGTGAAGAGTGAAAAGTGAAGAATGAAGAGTGAAGAATGAAGAATTTGCTTCCGCTATGTTATTATTATGAATTGTGAATTAAAATAAGGTATGTTAGAGAAGTTCCTAAAGCAAACGAAGTTCAAGGATTATGCCGACTTTATGGCTAACTACAAGGTAGAAGTACCTGAGGACTTCAATTTCGGATATGATGTGGTGGATGCCTACGCAGAGACAGACCCCGAAAAGGAAGCTATCCTGTGGACGAACGACAGAGGCGATGTCAAACATATCAACTATTCCGAGTACAAGCGTTTCTCAGATGGCGTGGCTTCTTATTTCCAGACATTGGGAATAGGCAAGGGCGACTGTGTGATGCTTATCCTGAAGCGTAGGGTAGAGTGGTGGATTACCATGGTAGCTCTGCACAAGATTGGTGCCGTAGCCATTCCTGCTACCCACCTGCTTACGGACAAGGATATCATCTACCGCTGCCATCAGGCAGACATCAAGGCTATTGTGGCCGTAGGTGATACTATCGTGCTTAGGAATGTTATCCGTGCACGTGCCTACTGTCCGTCCCTCACGCATTGTATCTCTATAGGTCCTGCAGTGCCGCAGAACTGGGACAACTACTGGCAGGGTGTTATGATGGCTCCTAAGTTCAAGAGCCTAAAGGGACTGAACAAATCCACCGACGACTTCCTGCTGTATTTTACCAGCGGTACGAGTGGCGCGCCCAAGATGGTAATGCACGATTACTCATATCCCTTGGCTCATATTATGACGGCCAAGTACTGGCATAATGTCGACGAGACATCCCTGCACCTTACTGTTGCCGACACAGGTTGGGGTAAGGCTGTCTGGGGTAAGTTCTATGGGCAGATGATTTGTGGTGCTACGGTATTCGTCTATGATTTCGAGGGACACTTCGATGCAGAGAAAATGCTGACGGTGATGCAGGACTTTAAGGTAACTTCCTTCTGTGCTCCTCCTACGGTTTACCGATTCATGATTCGTAAGAACCTCGAGAAGTTCGACCTCTCTAACCTGCGCTACTGTACAACAGCAGGTGAGGCCTTGAATCCCCAGGTCTTTATGGAGTGGAAGAAGAAGACGGGCATTATGATATACGAGGCATACGGACAGACAGAGACCACCATGGTGCTGGGAACCTATCCGTTTGTCGAGCCCAAGCCGGGCTCTATGGGATTGCCCAATCCGCAGTTCCCTGTGTCCGTTATAGATGCCGACGGCAATCCCTGCAAGCCGGGCGAGCACGGACAACTGGTCATCCATACCGAGGCCGGTAAGCCTTTGGGCCTGTTCAAGGAATACCATCTGCAGAAAGAACTGACGGAGAGAAGTCATCATGACGGTATCTACTTCACAAAGGATGTGGTATATTATGATGAGGAAGGCTACTTCTGGTTTGTGTCCCGCTCTGATGATGTCATCAAGAGTTCCGGCTACCGAATCGGTCCCTTTGAGGTGGAGAATGCATTGATGACTCATCCCGCTATTGTGGAGTGTGCCATCACTGGTGCTCCCGACGAAGTGCGTGGTATGGTGGTAAAGGCTACCGTTGTGCTCTCCGATGCCTATAAGGGTAAAGAGGGGCCTGAGCTGATTAAAGAACTGCAGAACCACGTGAAGCAGGAGACCGCTCCTTACAAGTATCCCCGCGTGATAGAGTTTGTGGATGAACTGCCTAAGACCATCAGCGGCAAGATAAGGAGAGTGGAGATAAGGGATAAAGATAAAAAGAGTTGAGAGTTTAGTGTTTAGAGTTTAGAGGAAAAGAAATGAAAAGCTTTTTAAATGTACAGGATTTAGGTGATCTCAGACAGGCATTGGCTGAGGCTCAAGAGATAAAGAAAGACCGTTATAAATATGTAGAGTTGGGTCGTAACAAGACGGCGTTGTTGGTATTCTTCAACAACAGCTTGCGTACTCGCCTCTCTACCCAGAAGGCTGCGCTGAATCTGGGCATGAACGTGATTGTGCTGGATGTGAATGCCGGTGCATGGAAACTGGAAACCGAGCGCGGCGTCATCATGGACGGCGACAAGAGCGAGCATCTGCTGGAGGCCATCCCAGTTATGGCATGCTATTGCGACATGATTGGTATTCGTTCCTTTGCAGGACTGACCGACCGTGAGTACGACTATGCCGAGACTGTATATAACCAGTTTGTTAAGTACAGCGGCAAACCCGTCTTCGCTATGGAGACCGCTACGGTTCATCCCCTGCAGGCTTTCGCTGACCTTATTACCATCCAAGAATCTTGGATGGAAAGTGAAAAGGTAAAAATGAAAAGTGAAAAATCGATCACAGCGGAAGCAAATTCTTCATTCTTCACTCTTCATTCTTCATTCAAAAGGCCAAAGGTCGTCCTGACCTGGGCTCCACATCCCAAGTCTTTGCCGCAGGCTGTTCCCAACAGTTTTGCTGAGTGGATGAATGCTGCCGATGTGGATTTCGTTATTACACATCCTGAGGGTTATGAGTTGGATCCCAAGTTTGTAGGTAATGCCCGTGTGGAGTACGACCAGAAGAAGGCCTTCGAGGGTGCTGACTTTATCTACGCCAAGAACTGGAGCTGCCCCGGCGTTACCCGTCCTGAGGATTACGGTAAGATTTTGCACGACTATCACACCATGACTGGTTGGACTGTTGATACCGAGCATATGAGTTGGACTAACAACGCCAAGTTCATGCACTGTCTGCCTGTTCGCCGCAATATGATTGTTACGGACGATGTAATAGAGGCTCCTACATCTCTGGTGATTCCAGAGGCAGCCAACCGCGAGATTTCTGCAACGGTGGTGCTGAAACGTATCCTGCAAGATAACTATTAAAGAGTATAGCTGAAAGGTAAAAAGGATGGAGGACAGATTGTCCTCCATCCTTTTTTTGTGCAGTAAGGAATTTGGATGAAACCTGTGTTCTCATAGTACTCTGGTTGAAGTACTCCAGTACTCTAGTTGAAGTACTCCAGTACTCCAGTAGAAGTACTGAGCCATGTAACACGAAAAACCCCCACTTTCCATTTGAAGGAAGTGGGGGATGAAGAGGGGGCTTCCCTCTTAGATTACCTTAATACAATCTTCTTTCCGTTAACAATATATAATCCTTTGACGGGCTTTCTTACACGGCGACCGCTGAGGTCGTAAACGTTGCTATTTGCATAATCGAAGTTCGTTGAAGGATCGATGTCGTTGATGCCATCGGGATCGTCGATTTTCTTCTTGATGCTAACAGAACCAACATTCATATCGAAGGTGATGTGATATTCCTGAGTCTCTGTCTCGTTATCCCATACCATCCACCACTGACGGTCGGCACCGCGGATAAGGTCTGTCAGCACTTCGCCGTCCTGAACGCGGATAGCATTCTGACTGCTGCCGTAACGACCCTCGTTCCAACCAGTACGTGTGGCAGTGTAGTTTAAGTCGAAGGGACCTGTAGCACCACGTACAGTGAAGATGGTGAATGTGAGGAACTCACCCTCGTCTAGATGCTTGTCGTCCATGAAGAAGGTTACGTCGCCCTCGTACAGACCATTGCCCTTATGCATGAGCGGGCACATCTCGTCGTTCTTCCAGCGGTGCTGCTCGCCTGCGTTGTCGATAACAGAGCCGACAACGAATGCACGGTCGTTCCAGTTGTAATCTACTGCCTTGAACTCAACGGTCATGGTCTTGGTGTTGAGAACGATATCGAACTCACCACCGATGCACTGGAAGTCGTTGCCGCCTTCCACGAAGGTGAAGGTATTGTTGGCAGGAGTGATGAAGCGACGGTTAGCTTCGCTGCAGCGGTAGATGCTCTCCAAACGTGTGAAGTAGATACCGGCGCGGCCGTTGCTGTTGGTCAGGTTGGCGCGGTTCTGTACCTTAACGCGTGCGCTATATGTACCGTCGGCATTCTTTGTCATGTGGAAGAGCTTGGTGTGGTCTGCATAGGTTACCTCGTTGCCGTCAGCATCGAGCAGGTCGCCCTGAACATAGAAACCACCACCTATATCCTCACGGTCTTTAATACTCTCATAATACTCCAGGGCTTCCTCGTCGGTCAGGTCACCGTCGAATACATGTTGGATAATCTCTTCGTTAATATCCCAATAGATCTGTTGCAAATCTGGGTCTGTCTCAGCATACTTGTCGCTCTCATCTATACACCACTCAGAGAGGTTGTACAGTTTCTGGTAGATGTTGCGGCTAACCTCTACAGCATTGAACTCGTCGTTCAACTGCTTCAGGGTTGCAAGCTTCGCGTCAACATTGTCGGCATTCTTAACCTGTGCCAACAGGTTCTTGATGTTGTTGATGTGGCTCAGGCTAAGCGTTATCTGTGCCACTTCCTGTGCATAGATAATCTTTTCGAGGTGCTTGTTGAAGTTCTCGGTCATAGCCTCTATTGCATCCTGGCTCTTGCCCAGATAAGTAAGCTTGAACTTACCCCACATGGTCATCTCGCTGTCGTAGTAGGGAACACCGGTGTTGCGGATACCCAGACGAACCTTGCCGTCGCTAACAATACCGTATGCCTTGTTGATATAACGTCCGCCGCCAAAGGCAAAGCTTACTGCTTGACGCTTCTCGGGTACATATCCCCATTCTGTTGGGAACTCATAGGAATCGGTAGCTTCACCTGCATGAGGTGCATTTGGGTCATTGGGGTCGATACGACAGTTAACACCATTTTGTGCGTCTGCATCAGAGATGGCACCCTCGTAGATGTTCATGACGGGGGTATAGAAGTCGTTGATGTAGAGCGAAGAGGTTACGTAGTCGTTGATGTCTCCGGCCAAGTTAGCACCGGGGCGGAAGAATGCGGGAGCCTCGATTTCGTAGATACCGTTGGGCAGCTCGTCCTCCAGGTCCTGATAAACATCGAACGAGGTGTTCCATGTTCCGGCTACGGGATAGATATCGGCAAATCCTGAATTACTGTTGAAGTTGCTACCAGCATCGCTCAGCTGTGTGTGGGTCTCTGTCCAGTTCTTGAAATTGCTGTCCTCGTCGAAGGCAGGATTCAGAATCAGGTTGGTCAGGTCGGAACCCTCGCTGATGCTAGTCTTGATGGCATTGCTGTAGAGGTTCTGGGCGAAGAGAATCTCAGCCTCCAACTGCTCTACAGAGAGGTTCTTCTCTTCCATAATTATCAGATAAGAACCGTTAGGCAGGTCATCGGAGGGTTCTTCGTTCTCCATAAGATAGGCATCCAGCAGGTCGGCTATCTCACCGTTCAGGTCATCGCGCTGGTTGCGCTCCTCAATGAGAGCCTTAATGGCAGCATCGTATGCCTGATAAGCCAAGTGGCTCTGACGGATAAGCAGAGGATTGGTGCTAAGGATGTTGGCAGCAGCCAGAATATCCTGCAGCTGAGTAGCATCAGAGATATCTCGCTGTGCTTTCTCGTAGTCTTCCATCAGGCTGGTCTGTGCCTCCATCATGCTCAAGTCTTGCATGTTGGCCATCTGTTGCTTCTGGATGAGTTCTGCCTTCTCGTCTGCACTACCTACGTATTCCAGACGCCATGTATCCCATACAGTCCAGTTGCCATACTTGTACATGTTGTTCTCGACACCGATGTTGATGGTATCATTCTCGCTCTCGACATAGAAGTAGAGGGGAGTGTTCCAATAGAGACCCTTGCCGAAGTACTTGTTGCAGGCAGCCAGTGAGTTGGGAACCCAAAGTCCACTGTTGGTCTCGTTCTCGGTCTCGTTGACACGGTTTTCTTGAGCCTGCTCAGCAATGTCCATGAACAGATTGGCAATCTTCTTGCCATTAACCTCGGCAAAGTACTGGCTGCTGTGATAGAGAGGAATGAACTCCTCTGCCAGTTCACCTTCTCCGTACTCTGCTCCGTTGTTGTCCCACTGACAGGCACGCTGCAGACCTTGTACGCGCAGCTTGTAGATACCCTGCTGCAGACCTGTGATGGGCTGGTAAGTGTGGAACCACTTCATGTCCCAATGTTCTGCCACGCTGTTGTTGATGGCCAGATTGGAACCGTCACCGCTATTCTCGGTGGTATAACCTTCTGTGATGTTGTGGTCGTCATTTGCAAATACCTTAATGAAGGGATATTCGGGATCCTCGCCATTACAATAGGTACAGAAACCGTCCTTGTAGGTGTGAGGCTTACGTACGATGGAAGATGGGTCGTTAGAGAAAGACATCTCCTCGGCATCGAATGTGCCGTCGCACTCCAGTTCGCCTGCAGGATAAACAATCTTATGGCTAGGAAGGTAGGTGGGGAACAGGTCCTGACCGATGTTTTGGAACCAGGTGATGTTCTCCTGGTCGCCGTTCAGCTTGTAGCAGAGGGCACCATTCTCCATTTCCTCTAATGTGACGATGGTTCCCTGGTTACCAGCTGTAGCATAGCAGTTGGTGCAGGCACCGCTACCATGGCGGAAGAGGTACTTCTCGTCGTTCTCGTATGGATATACGGTTGCACTTGACCAACAGTTGGTAACAACGGGGCCGTTGCTGCCCAACCATGCACTGAGGGCACCGTTCTCGGCAACACCGTTACCGGAAATGGAACCCGTGGAGTAGCAGTTGTCCATGTAAACCTTGGCAGAGCTACCTGTGTTGCAACCAATGATACCACCGGCTCCGGCAGCGCTTACTGTGATGTCACCCTCGAAACCAAGGTTGGTGAGGTAGATGTCGCCAGATGATGTAGAACCACCGATAAGACCTGCGTTGGAATTTGCAATGATAATACAGGTGTCGTCACAACGCAGGTTCTTGATGGTAGCTCCTCCGTTCAGGAAACCGAAGAAACCAACCCAATCGTCTGTGCTGCGGTCGCTGAGGTCAAGATTACTGATGGTGTGGAAGCCTCCGTCGAAGGTTCCCTTGTATCCTGTATTGCGTAAACCTATACATGTATGGTATTCACCTGTGAAGTCAAGGTCGCAGGTAAGGTAGGCATTTGCTGTTACAGCACCGCTGTTAACATAAGCGGCAAACCATTCTACGTCCAGTGTGCTCTTCAGCTGATAGAAATCGTCGATCTTTTCGCAGAAATCAGGATTTACCTGACCACAATTCTGACAGTAGAAGTCGCCGTCGATGAATTCGTGTTTGTCTATGACGGGTGTGCACTCTGTGTTAGAATACAGAGAAGCGTCGCCGTTATCCAAGGGGATGCCGTCGCAAGTGATAGAACCGCTGTAGTACACCTGCTTGCTGATGCCCTGAATAGGAACAGGATAGGCATCGGTGCCAATCGTTTGCCAATAGATAATCTCCTCTTGTTTGCCACTCATATAATAACAGAGGCGACCATTGGTGATGTCCTCGAAGGTGAAGCCATGGTCAATACCTTGGTTGGCACCTTCTGAACCGCTAAGGTCGAAGTTGTTCTTTGCTGTAAGAGAACCGCTATGACGGAAGATGCTGCGTCCGCTGGCATCCATACCAATAACCTCGCCAATGTTGATACAGTTCTCTACTCTTGTGCTGGCATTGTCACCGCACCATGAGGTGATACCGGCACCTTCGTGACCTTCATTGGTACAAGTGATGGTACCTGTGTTTACACAGTTGATAATTTGCCATTTGGGGTGGTTTCCATCGCTACCGCCCAAAATACCAGCCACGTTGTTGGAGCTGGAGGTAACACTGGCCTCGTTCACACAGTTGAGGATGTAAATTTCTGTTTCGTTGTTCTGGCCAGAACCGCAGAGACCACCGGTGCGCTTGCCACCGATGATAGAACAACTCTTGTCAATAATCAGATTCTTGACAACGGTTGCTTCGCCTCTTGTGTTAGGATTACCACGTAGAGAACCAAAGAAACCTTGCTTCTCGTCATTAGGTCGGTTGATAATCATGTTCTTGATGCGGAAGCCCTGACCATCGAATGTTCCATTATACTTCTTTCCGTTGCTGGGGCCGATAGGGCTGTGAAGGTTCTCAATGCCTTCAAAGTCGATGTCGTTCATCAAACGACAGTTTGGATCCAATCCGAAGGTTGATGATTCTCTGACCATGTAGGATATCCATTCTACGTTTCCAGCATTGCGGAGCTCGTAGAATCCGTCATCTGCCTTTGTGGGTTCCTGGTACTTAGCAGGAGGCAGACAGTCGTCGTAGGTACAGATACCATTGACAAAATCGTGTTCGTGCTGAGCCCAAGCATTGAATCCTAACGTCCATAAAAGGAACGAAAGGAGTACATAAGTAGTTTTCTTCATACTGCTTAATTGTGGGTTAATTGATTGAATATTGTTAGTTAAATTTGAAAAGTCTGTCACAAAAGTATTGAAATATTTTTATACAATGCAAAAATTATCGGATTATTTTAAGGAAAGTTGTTATTTTATGATTAAAACAGACAAAGCGGCTGTTATTTCTTGTACAATTTCGACATTGTTATACAAATTTATCATGTAAAATGCATTTTGTTCTCTGATTGACAGAAATTCTGCGTTAATTTTATTCGTTTTTTGCCGTCTCCTTATCCTTTTATATATTATATATAGGTAAGAGTCATCTTTTATTCCTAAATCTAAAAGAAAATCGCCTTTTCCTTTCTTTATTATACCAATTATTGTTACCTTTGTGCCTGCAAACAGCGAGGGGCGACTCTCGCCGGGGTGCCTCACTTATTGGTGAGTGCTGAGAATATACCCATTAATCTGAACCAGGTAATGCTGGCGTAGAGAGTTATGAACATTAAATTTATTAAAAAACGATGAAAAGATTGTTTTTGGTGGCTGCACTAATGTTTGGTGCAGCAGGATGTTGTAGTGTATCTGCTCAGAAGGCAGATTCAACAAAGGTTAAAGCGTTAAGTGAAGTAAGTGTAAAAGCTGTTAAGGCTCAGGTGAATGCTCCGTTTGCTACGAGCAAGATTGACGCCAAGGAGTTGATGTCTTTTTCCAAGACAGGGCAGGAACTGCCTTTCTTGTTTGCGCGTACTCCTGGTGTGACGGCTTGGAGTGAGAATGGTGTAGGCACAGGAACTTGCTATATGCGTATCCGTGGAGCAGGTGATAGCCGTATCAATGTTACGTTGGACGGTGTGGCTCTGAACTCGCCTGAGGATCAGTGTGTGTTCTGGGCTAATATGAATTCTTATGCAGCTTTGTTGGAGAGTGTGCAGATTCAGCGTGGCGTGGGAACCAGTACAAATGGCGACGGTGCTTTTGGCGGTACCATTGCGTTGCAGACCAAGGCTCCCTCGTTAACTCCATCATTAGAATTGACAGGTTCTTACGGTTCCTATAACACCTATAATGTAGGAGGCAACTTCAGTACGGGGATGCTGCTGAATCATTTGGTGATTGATGGTGCTTACCATCACACTGGAACGGACGGCTTCATACATGGTACGGATGGTAACTCTGGTAGCTACTATGGTGGCCTTACCTGGCTTAATACGGACGGTACGTTGAAGCTTAGTTATAAGAATATAGGTAACTACGAGAAGACGGGTCAGGCATGGAACGGTGTTTGTCCGGGTGATGGCGAATATAGTATGAACTCTTATGAGGATGTGCGAACCTATCAGGACCTTTATGACAAGGGATTGGGTCAGTACAATGAATTGTACGAGAACTTCTCTCCCGACTGGGCTGGCGGATGGACCATTAGCAGGTATAAGCTCAAGGATGGCTCATACTATCGTGGTGCCACGGACAATTTCTGGCAGAACCATAATCTGCTGAATCTTTCTTGGAAGATTAATGACCACTGGAGTACAACGGGTACCATTCATTATACTCATGGTCACGGGTACTATGACAGTTTCCGTTACAAAAACAAACCCAAGAAGTTCGGATTACCTTCTGTGCTCTCTGACGGTTCTGAGTTAGGCAAGGCAGATTACATCCGTCGTAAGGGTATGACGCAGGACTGTTATGGTGTAGTATGGAACGTCAACTACAAGGATGATAAGTGGGACATTATAGGTGGTGCTTCGCTGCAGAACTTCGAGGCCAACCACTATGGTTACCTGCTCTATACCAGCAATGACCAGCTGGCTGCCGATTTGTTTACAGATGAGGGACGTTACCATTACTATGATAACGATGCCAATAAAGTGGATGGTCAGCTCTTTGTGAAAGGTATGTATCACATTACGGATGCATGGGATGCCTTTGCTGACGTACAGTACCGCCACGTGGGCTTTATGACCAATGGTACACATGACAGTTTCGTAAAGCAAGCTGATGGCACGTATAAGGCTCATCCCCTGGATATTAAAGAACAATACGATTTCTTGAATCCTAAGGCAGGAGTTTCTTACCACAAAAACGGTCACAATGCATACTTGAGTTATGCCATGAGTCATCGTGAGCCTGAGCGTAACAACTTTACGGATAATGGTAACTATCCTGCTCCTTTGGCAGAAATGGTTCATGATGTGGAACTGGGATATGGCTACCAGACTAACCGCTGGCATGCTGGCATCGGGTTGTATGCCATGTATTACAACAACCAGTTTGTTCAGACTGGTCAGTTAAGTGACATCGGTGAGAAACTGACTACTAATGTTAATAAGAGCTACCGCTTGGGAATGGAGCTTGAAGCAGGTATTAATGTAACCAAATGGTTTGCTCTTGAGGGCAACGCTGCCATCAGCAAGAACACTATCCGTGATTTTGATGAGGTAGTAGAGACTTATGATGCAGACTGGAACGACCTTGCTCCCACCACCGTTCATTATGATAACAGTACGTTGGCTTTCTCGCCTGCTGTTATCCTGAATGGCTTTGCTGATTTCCATTACAAGGGTTTCAAGGCTACATGGCACACTGGTTTTGTGAGCAAGCAATACCTTGACAATACGGCCAATGAAGACCGCTCTCTGCCTGGTTACACACGTACAGATATTGCTTTGAGCTACGATATGAAGATTGCTAAAAAGGGACTGAAGAACATTATCTTCGGTGTAAACTTCAATAACATCTTTAATAAGCATTATGCCAGCAACGGTTGGGCTTACTCGGCTATCGTAGGTGACGGATATCCTGAATCGAACCGCTACTATCAGTTGGGATATGTACCCATGGCTGGTTTTACTTGCATGGGTAACATTACACTTAAGTTTTAGTCTTGGATTGGAAAGACAACCTACGACTTTGTGCATAATATAGGAAATGGAATTCCTACAGACATATTGGCTTGATATACTGACTACGATACTTGGCTTGATTTACATCTGGCTAGAGTATCGGGCCAGTATTATGCTTTGGGTGGTTGGCATCATCATGCCTGCGTTGGATATCTACCTTTATTGGATTCATGGTCTTTATGGCGATGCGGGTATGGCGTGTTACTATACGGTGGCAGCCCTTTATGGCTTTTGTGTCTGGAAGTTCTGCAAGACGCGGAAAAAATCAGAGCCGCTTCCTGTCATTCATATGCCGCGAAGTAAGTATTTGCCCGTCGTTGTATGCTTCTTTGCAGCTTGGCTCGTTACCTATTATATATTAATAACGTGGACCAATTCAACGGTTCCCGTATTGGACTCGTTTACCAATGCCCTCTCCTTTGTAGGGTTATGGGCGCTGGCACGTAAGTTTATCGAGCAGTGGCTCTTCTGGATTGTTGTTGACATAGTATGCTGTGTGCTTTATGTTCAAAAAGGAATTCCCTTTAAGGCTGGCCTCTATGGACTCTATGTCATCATTGCCATTGCGGGTTACTACAAATGGAAAACAATGTTGAAAGTAAAGAGTAAGGTATGAAGAATATGCTATTTGATGCTGTTGTTGTGGCAAATGGACAGTTTCCCATTCACAAGGTTCCTCTAAGTATTCTTAGCCGGGCACCTCATATTGTGGCTTGTGATGGTGCTGTCATTCATGTTCCTCATGCCGAAGCTATTGTGGGGGATGGCGACAGCGTGCCTGCCAAATTCCGCGAACGGCTTATCCGCATAGACGAGCAGGAGGATAATGACCTGACAAAGGCTACACGCTATTGTCTGCAGCAGGGCTGGCGTAATATAGCGTATGTTGGTGCTACAGGTTTACGCGAGGATCATACGTTAGGCAATATATCGTTGCTGATGCGTTACTTCCGCGACTTCGGTGTTCGTGGTGTTATGTTCACAGATTATGGCTTCTTCGCACCTTTCCACGGGACGCATACCATCGGTTCCTTTGCAGGTCAGCAGGTGAGTATCTTCAACTTTGGCTGCACCCGAATACAATCGGTAGGGTTGAAATGGAATTCCTATGCTTATGAGCAATGGTGGCAGGGAACGCTCAATGAAGCCCTTGCTGACAAGTTTACGCTTGAAGCGGATGGTTATTATATGGTATACCAGACTTACGAATAGGCTACTTATACAAATAAGGTTCCTCAATTATGGGGAACCTTATTTGTCTTTGTAGATGCTTATCTCGCCGCTTCCGTAGCAAATCTTGGCTTCTGCATCGTAGATACATCCGAACTGACCTGGGGCAATGCCTTGTATGGGGGCATCTGAATGGATGTGGTATCCTTCTTCGTCTAATGTGATGATGCCAGGCAGGAAATGATCTACGTGTCGAATCTTGAACTGAATGGGGATTCCTCTTCGTTCTTCACTCTTCATTTCGGTTTCCCAAGGGTTGCGGGTGATGAAGTGCATGTCGGCCAGACGGAAATCGTGTCCGTACTGCAACTGCGTGTCCCATCCGCGAGCCACAAAGATGATATTCTTCTTGATGTTCTTCTTTACCACGAACCAAGGGCCTCCACCTAAGCCTAAGCCTTTGCGCTGTCCGATGGTGTGGAACCAGAAGCCACGATGATGTCCTACCACCTTTCCTGTCTCTATGTCTATGACCTTTCCTTCTTGCTCGCCCATAAACTTACGCAGGAAATCGTTGTAATTAATCTTTCCGAGGAAACAGATACCCTGACTGTCCTTGCGGCGTGCGCTGGGCAGTTTTGCATCCAAGGCTATTTGGCGAACCTCCTCCTTCATCAGATGACCGATGGGGAAGATGGTATGGCGTAGTTGGTCGTATGAAAGCTGAGCCAGAAAATCGGTTTGGTCTTTTACCGGATCTTTGGCTGTACCTAGCCACATCAGGCCGTCCTTCTCTACGTTGGTGGCATAATGACCTGTGGCAATATAATCGTACTGATAACCAATCTGCTTCTCGAAGGCTCCGAACTTGATGAGGCGGTTGCACATCACATCGGGGTTGGGGGTCAGACCCGCCTTCACACGTTCTATGGCGTAGCCCACCACCTGCTCCCAGTATTCTTTCTGCAGGTCGGTAACTTCCAGTTTCAGCCCGTATTTCTTGGCTGTTGCCTGAGAGAGTTCGATGTCCTCCTCGGCTGAGCATGAAGAATCCTCCCCCTCCATACCTATTTTAATATAGTGAAGGTCGGGCTTCAGTCCCATTTCGCAGAGCTGGTGCACTACTACAGCGCTGTCAACTCCGCCTGAAATCAGTACGGCTACAGAGCCTTTTATTTCTTGAAGTCCCATGTTTGGAGTCCGTTAAAGGTGTTAATGCTCAATGTTATGTCGTCGCCTGCCTGAATGCCCTTGATGCTGTCAACGGGCAAACTGGCATATGTGGGTTGCGTATAGGACAAGGGGTCGCCATTCTGATTATGGTAAAGGCTAACCCAGGCATGTCCGTTCTTGATGCTGTCTGTGATAAATCCCCAGTATTGTTCTCCCCCCTGTGTGAGTGGACTGAGGTATATGTTTATGTATTTGCCTGCTCTCCATGCGCTTTTTACCCCTGTGGGTTCTGTCTTTGCAATGGTTGTGCTGTCGCGCAGATAATAAACGCCTTGGCTTTGATAGATGACGGCGTTCTCGCCCGTTGGAACATAACCGCACAGAATACGATAGAGTGCGTTGGGGTGAAGTCCGTCCTTGCCGTCTGTAACTTTATATGTAACACCTGCATCCGTTGTGAACTTCTCACATACCCCTTGACCGTTGGTATATAGGTCGGCCATTTCGGTAATGATACTGGGATAGCTTTCCTCCTCTTTGCTACAGGAAGAGATTACGGCCGTCAGGCAGATGGCGCCCAGTGCGAGCAGGTTCAGGTGTTTCATGAGTTCAGGGCTTTTTGCTTATTGAAGACAGGATTTGCATACATGGTTAGCATGCGCTCACGCAGGAATGCCTCGTCCTTGTTCTCTATCTCTATCTTATCAAGTCGTTGCTGCAGGTAGTTCTTGAACTGCTCTTTCTGTGTTTCTGTGTAGAAAGAAGCAAATTCGGAGGAGCCGTTCAGCAGGTCGGCAGCCACATAGTTGCCAGGGAACAGCTTGTATCCAGCATGTATCTGCTGGTCTATTCTGTGTGCCACTTCCGTAAAGAACTCGTTCTTGGGAAGGTCCTTCAGTTCATCCAGCCAAGTGTTGATGCAGGCAGATGCCTCGTAGTGGATGCCTCCCTTGAAGCCCCAGATACCTTCGCGCATGTTATTCTCGTCGTCAGCCTTGCTCTTCTTGTAGGCGGGGTTGTCGCGTTTCAGTTGGAACTCAGCTGCCTTCAGATAATCGCAGGGGTCGTATTCATAGCTGATAGTGAGGGGGACGATGTTCAGGTCGCGCAACTGCTCAACGGGATTCTCACTCTCAACGCCCATGGCCAGCATCTTCAGCACGCTCTCCTGAGTGGTGTCGCTGCTGTCCTTGGCACGTCCCTCGCGCTGGGCTATCCAGATGTTCTCGTGTTTTTGGTTAACGGCATAGTGGATGTACTGACTCATCAGCATGCTACTCTTGAGCAAATCCTTGGAACCTAAGCCACGACGAACGGTGAAGGCCTTGTTCAGCTTTACCACTTTCTCTATCCAAGGATAGATAAGCAAGTTGTCGCCAATGGCAATCTCGCATGTGGTGGGGAACTTATGTTTGTGAAGCAAATAGTCCAGAATAGCGCTGTCCAGTACGATGTCGCGATGGTTGCTCATGAAGGTATATCGCTCTTCACCGGCAGTAATCTTACTGTGTTCGAAGGTGGCACCGTTGCTGCATTTGCGGAGAATATATCCGACAATGGGCTTCATGAAGCGTAGCTGGAAGTCCAACGTGCTGTGTATGCCTATAAAGGCCAGTCTGATTACGGCGTTCCTGATCCACTTGGGGAGCCAGGGGAGCAGCGTCTTCAGCTGAGCGTTCATCAGGCGGTCGTTGAGCAACTCGTTTACTACGCCAGGAATCTCGTCATCGTTATACGGACGTATTGCGTCAAATTCACTTGTCATCATTTATGAATTCAAAATTTATAAATTCAAAATTCAAAATTGCTAATGTCTAAAGTCTAAGGTCTAAAACTAATTTTCAATTATATCTGTTAGGACATCCTTGATGTCCAGACCGGCGGCACGAACCTGCTGGGGAATGAAGCTGGTGGCTGTCATACCGGGGGTGGTATTAATCTCCAGCATATTAATCTTGTCGCCCTCCGTGATGATGTAGTCCACACGGATGATGCCGTGACAGCCTAAGATGTCGTAGATGAGTGAGGTCAGTTTCTGCACGCGCTCTGTCAGACTTTGGCTGATGCGGGCAGGAGTAATCTCGTCAACTTGTCCGTTGTACTTGGCATCGTAGTCGAAGAACTCGTTGGTGGTTACCACCTCTGTGATGGGGAAGACCACGCTGTTCTTCTTGGTCTTGTAGCAGCCGCAGGTAATCTCTGTTCCCTGCATAAAGGCTTCAATCATTACATCTTCGCCTTCCTTTAGTGCCAAGTCGATGGCAGGACGGAGTGCTTCGGGTGTCTTGACTTTTGTTGTGCCGAATGATGAGCCGCCACGAGCAGGCTTTACGAAGCAGGGCAGACCTATGCGGTCGATAATCTCCTGATCGCTTACCTCATGGTCGTGTCCAATCTTCACCACCAGGCTGTCGGCAACAGAAACACCCAAGCCGCGCATATAGTTGTTCAGTACAAACTTGTCGTATGTCATAGCCTCGACGAGTACGTTGCATGTGCTGTAAGGCATACCTATCAAATCCAGGTATCCCTGCAGAATTCCGTTTTCGCCTGGAGCACCATGAATGGTGATATAGCAGTAGTCGGGACGGATGCGTTCGCCCTTCTCGTTCACGAACGAGAAGTCGTTCTTGTCGACTGGCGTACGCTTCTCTTCTTCGCCAATGAGCGCTTCCCATTTCATGGCATGCACCTCTACCTTATATATTATATAGCGCTCTTTATCCAGGAACGATGCTATTCCTGCAGCGCTTCTCATACTAACATCATGCTCAGAGGAATCTCCTCCGCAAACAATTGCAACAACTTTTTTTAATTCACAATTCATAATTCACAATTCATAATTGTCTAACGACTAACGCCTAAAGTCTGGCG
The DNA here is from genome assembly GCA_946619915.1 of uncultured Prevotellaceae bacterium. Classification (GTDB taxonomy): domain Bacteria; phylum Bacteroidota; class Bacteroidia; order Bacteroidales; family Bacteroidaceae; genus Physcousia. The sequence goes on from CAMOMP010000018.1 coordinate 37,442, forward strand.
TTTTGACTCCCTCCCATTTGGGGGAGGGTTAGGGGAGAGGGGCTACCCTTTTCCTCCATTTATCTAATAGGGCTGTCATATCCTCTGGCAGCTCTGAATCGAAAAACATTTCTTCTCCTGTGGTGGGATGAACGAATCCCAGCGTCTTTGCATGTAGTGCCTGACGGGGGCAGATAGTCATGCAGTTGTGGATGAAAGCCTTGTACGAGGCTGTGAGCTCGCCACGCAGAATCTGGTCGCCTCCGTATCGCTCGTCAGCAAAGAGCGGATGTCCCAGATGACGCATGTGGGCACGTATCTGATGTGTGCGTCCTGTCTCCAGTCGGCATTCCACCAATGTTACGGCTCCAAAGCGCTCCAATACATGATAGTGAGTGATGGCAGGTTTGCCAATCTCGCTGTCTGTGGGATAGACAGCCATTTGCAGGCGGTCTTTGGGGTGACGCCCGATGTTACCTTCTATGGTGCCATCGTCTTCCTTGAACGGTCCCCATACCAATGCGTTATACTGTCTGCGAGTAGTATGATAGAAAAACTGCTTGCACAGGTGTGTCTTGGCTTCTGCCGTCTTGGCTATTACCAGCAGGCCGCTGGTATCTTTATCTATACGGTGAACCAACCCTACGGTAGGGTCGTTGGGGTCGAAGTCGTGATTGTCTCTCATGTGCCATGCCAGCGCATTCACTAGGGTGCCGCTGTAGTTGCCGCAGCCAGGGTGAACCACCATGCCGGCTGGTTTGTTGATGACCAATAGCTGGTCGTCTTCATAGACAATGTTCAGGGGTATATCTTCTGGAATGATTTCCCAATCGCGCTTGGGACGGTCCAGTACCAGGGTGATGATGTCGTAGGGCTTAACCTTATAGTTGCTTTTGACGGGCTTCTCGTTAACACGGATACAACCAGCCTCGGCTGCTTTCTGTATGCGATTGCGGCTGGTGTCTCCCATGTGGTCCATCAGGAACTTATCTATGCGCACGGCATTCTGTCCCTTGTCGACCTCTATGCGCCAATGCTCATGCTCCTCGGGGGGAGCCGCTAGGATGTCGTCCTCTTCCTCGTTCAGTAAGTCCTCGTCAAATTCAGCCATCGTCTTTTAAATTAAAAATGAAGAGTGAAGAATGAAGAATTAATTTTCAATTTTCAATCAAACATTTCGTTCTCCTCTGGAGATGGCAGAGTGACTTCGTCGTCGCTAAAGTCATCCCATTCCTCGTCATCGAATTCATCGTCTATGCCTGAGTTGTTGTTGCCAACCACCAGTGTGATGGGACAGTCTATCTCTACACGGTCGCCAGTCATCACGTGTCTGCCTTTGCATTTAACGGCCAGCACCCAGTCTTTGTCACCGGGGGCATATTCTATGGGGCCCAACTTGAAGCCTAACGACTTTAGGCGAGCCTCAGCCTCGCGCAATGAGCAGTTGTCTGCAATATCGGGGATGGGTAGGGTAGGAACATTCCTTGTGTTGATGGTCAGGTAGATATTCCTTCCAGTCTTAACCTTGCTGCCAGGAGCGGGTGTCATTTCCAGGACGGTTCCTGCAGGCAATTTGCGATTGTAGGAAGAATCGGATATGACTACCACCAGGCCTTGCTTCTCCAGCTCGTATTCTGCATCGGCCAGCAGCATACCTTTTATCTGTGGAACTTCCACACTCTCGCCATGATGGGAGAAGTCCTTCATCCAGAACCACAGTACTATCAGCAAGACAATGCTTACCACCACCAACATAATAAGGTTCCAGTAAACAATGGGGCTAGTTAGTTTCTTCCAGAAATTCATAATTCACAATTCATAATTCATAATTGTCAACCTGTCAACTCATCAACTCGTGAACAAAGTTACGAAATAAAAACAAGAAAGAAGTAAAGTTGCCCTTACTTCTTTCCTATTTTAAGTAAAATTGTACTTTACTTGCCATGTTTCTCGTCTGAAACGGTCAACTTCTTGCGACCCTTAGCACGACGAGCTGCCAAAACGCGACGACCATTAGCGGTAGTCATTCTCTGACGGAAACCGTGCTTGTTGTTACGGCGACGGTTGTGGGGTTGAAATGTTCTTTTCATATCTTATTTTGCTTATTATTTGTTTGTCTGTTATGATTCGGGGTGCAAAATTATGACTTTTTTTCTGATTACGCAAGAGTAACGTTTAATTTTTCTCTTTTCATTTTTCTCTTTTATCTTTTTTTCGTACTTTTGCAGCCGAAAAAGTATAAAACAGTACAAAATAAAGGTAATTTTATGATTAATTCACAAGACATTAAGAAAGGTGTTTGCATCCGCATGGATGGCAAGTTGTACTTCTGTATCGACTTCCTGCACCGTAAGCCCGGTAAGGGTAACACCATTATGAACGTAACGCTGAAGGATGTTGTTAACGGTGGTGTTATCGAGAAGCGTTTCAATATTGGTGAGAAGTTGGAGGATGTTCGTGTTGAGCGTCGTCCCTATCAGTATCTTTACAAGGATGGTGAGGATTTGGTATTCATGAACAACGAGACTTTCGAGCAGATTAACATTCATCCCTCTCTGGTTAACGGCGTTAACTTCCTGAAGGAGAGCGAGAATGTTGAGGTTGTTGTTGACTCAAGTACAGAAACCGTTCTTTACGCTGATGTTCCCGTTAAGGTTCATCTGCAGATTACCTGGACAGAGCCCGGTCTGAAGGGTGATACCGCTACCAACACATTGAAGCCCGCTCGTGTTGAGACTGGTGCTGAGATCCGTGTTCCCTTGTTCATCGAGGAAGGCGAGATCGTTGAGGTTGACAGCCGCGACGGTTCTTACCTGGGTCGTGTAAAAGCCTAATACACAGCCTCTCCCCTAACCCCTCCCCCGTGAGGGAGGGGAATTAAATATTGTCCCGGGGTTCTATCCCGGGACTTTTTCATTATTTTCAGAATGGATCAGTACGCATTATTTTTTGATATCGATGGAACGCTGGTGAGTTTCAAGACGCACCAGATTCCTGATTCTACCATTCAAGCCCTAACTTTAGCCAAGGAGGCTGGGCACAGGATATTTATTGCCACAGGTCGTCCACCTCTTATTATTACCAATCTGGGAGCCATAGAGCATCTGATTGATGGATACGTAACCATCAACGGAGCCTTGTGCTTTATAGGCGACAAGGTATTGAAGTGTAAGGAGATTGCTAACCAGACAGCCCGTTTCGTGGTGAACGATGCCTTGGAAAAGAACTACGGATTGATTATGGTAGGCGAGAAGGATGTGGCTGTATTGGATCCGCATGGCTTGGTAGATAAGATTTTTCGTCAAGAGATATGTGTAGAGAATCTGGATAAGGCACGCCCTGTCGAGGAAGTGCTCCAGCAACGAGTTTTCCAACTAACGCCTTTCTTCGATGAGGATTACGAGAAGGAAATAATGGCACGCCTGACAGATTGTACTGTTGGCCGATGGCATCCTGCCTTTGCTGATATTACAGCAAAGGGTGCTGATAAGGGCGAGGGCCTTTTGGCTATGACACAGCATCTGGGTCTTGACCCCAAGTACACAATGGCTTTTGGCGATGGAGGCAACGACTCTTCCATGATTCACACGGCAGGCATTGGTGTTGCTATGGGTAATGCGATGGATTCCTTGAAGCAGGAGGCAGATTACGTTACAACGTCCGTTGATGATAATGGAATCCGCAATGCCCTACAGCATTTCGGACTGATATAATAAATAAGGTTTTGCCGCCTGGCAAAACCTTATTTGTTTTCTTGCAACCTATTCTTCCAGCAGCTTGAAGCGTTTGGCAGGCCAGCCGAAGTCTTGATACATAGTGGCTGTCAGGTTGTGCTCCGTCGCATAATCTTCCAGTTGGTCTATTATACATTGTTCGCGCCAACCGTCGTCGCTGCTGTATTTTTGGAAGGCTTCGTACTTGTCGCCAAAAATCTTCTTGGCACTTGTCTGGTTGGCAGCTCCATCTGCCACTTGGTCGAAGGCTGTTACCTCGAATCCCTTCTCCGTCTTTCGGATGTGCATCAGTCCTGGATGGTTGCCGCCAGAGATACACTTCAGCGTATCGCCAACCTGGTTGTAGTTGTTCACCCAGAAGTTGCCCCAGAACTTTATGTCCTCGGGATCGCTATCGTCAATATCCACCTTGCTGTAGAAGGGTATACAGTATTCAGCTTGAGCATAGTCTTTCCCTATTTCGCTTACTAAATATCGTTTGACGGCCTGGTAGTAGTCTGTGTTCTGTTCGTTCATCACTTCGAGTGATACCTCGTCGATTTCCTCACTCTCAGCATTGGCTGCCGTCTTGTTGTTGCAGGCCACCATTGTCAGTAGCGTTGCGAATGCAAATAAACTCTTTCTCATTTTGATGTTTTTGGTTAATAAATAAAGAAAAGTTTTAGTTCATTTTCTCTGTTACAAAAATATGTAGGATGTAGAAGAGTAACAAAAAATTGAAAGAAAATAGTGCGGAATCGCCCAAGATTTAACATTTGTATGTGGTTCTGGCAATTCTTTTATTAGTAGTTAACTGTTGAAATAGTGAAAATAAAGGTCTGAGGCGAAATAAAGAAGTAGCGTGGAATTTTTTGTCCGTCGCCTGCGGACTTTTTGTCCGTCCCGTACGGACTCGGTGTCCGTCCCTTACGGACAAAAACCTTATGATTTATAAAATGAGAGATATAAAAATAGGCTGCCCAATTAGTTAGGTTTGTTTTTGTCTTGGGCAGCCTATTTTTCTATACCTTATTATATATATAAGGGAAGTCTAATTTAGCCGGAAGGAGAGAGGTATCCTCATATTGCTGCAAACTTTTTCTCCTTTATCCTCTGCTGGGCTCCATTTGCCGGAAGTTAAGTTTATTACGCGGATAGCTTCTTCCTCTAAGGCTTTGCGAGATGAGTTAAATTCAGCATGAGAGAGGTATTGTGTGTCACCCTCTTTCATTTTGTAGGATGTGACTATTGTGTTTGCGTCTTCACCTTCCACGTCTCTCACGTCCATGCCTAAACCAGCTTTGTTGCTTAGAATGTTTACTTCAGAAAGTGTTCCGTCTTTTTCTACGGTGAATGAGACAGTTATTCTTCCGGCGACTTCACATTCCATAGCTATCTTCGGGTATTTTAAATTCTGAGCAATAAATGAGAACATGGCTTGATCTCCACCTTGGAACTGTGCTCTCTTCTCTGGCGTATTATACACACTATCCTTTGGAGCTTCTGCGCTTGCCGCCGGCTCAGCTTCCACAGTAGGTTCTTCTGCCAGTTCTGCAATTGGTGCAGCAGATTCTGTAATCTGCTCTTCTACTGCAGGGGCAGTTTGTTCTTCCGTGGGAGCGGCAGTCTCTTGGAAGGTTTGCTCAACGGCAGCAACTTTTGTCTTCAGTTTCTCTACGACTTTGCTTTCTGGCGTTGCAAACGCGTAGATTGCAAAACAAGTCACGGGGAGGATGAACAAAGCTTTCAGCATCATCCATCGGTTTGATTTTTTTTGATACATCATAATAATACGTTTTTTTAGTGAGCCCCGCCTGAGGTTGTTGGCAAATGGCTGCAGACGATTGCCGACGGCCTTCACGACGAGAAGTTGTTGATATTGTTTTGCATCGATGCCTTGATTAATGACGGCTTCATCAGCCTGATATTCGTGTAGCGCCTTCAGATCGTTCTCCAGGAACCACACAAAGGGATTGAACCATTGCAGCACTTTCACTACCTGCAGGAGCAAGAGGTCGTAGCTGTGATACATACGGATGTGCTCCTGCTCGTGGGTAAGTATGTTGCGACGATGATTCTCGTAGTCCTCTACACTCATTACTATATAGTGGAAGATACTGAAGGGTGACTTTATGTCCTCCTTTAGGATGATAGTATTGCCATACTTGTCTGTATGCCGTAAACCACCCTTTATTAGCATGCAAGTCTGAATAATCTGCAAAACCAGATAGAGCAGCATGATACACAAACCTGTCCAGTAGATACCTGCCAGAACATCGTTCCAGGTAAGCAAGGGTGCTTTGGTCTCTGCCGTTACTACGATGGTTGGCAATGTGGTAATATAATCGGTACTTGCCATTACAGCCTCGTTCACAGCCGTGGGGTGTGACGTTGAGATGTGCACCAAGGGCAACAGTAGGGATGCCACCAGGGTGAATAGCAGGCAGCAACGGTTGAACCTGTGAAACGTCTCTTTCCTGAGGATAAAGTAAAAGAGGCTGTATAGTAGTGCCAAGGTTAAAGCGGACTTTATGATAAATTCATAATTCATAATTCAGAGTTTGTGAGTTTGTGAGTTGATTAGTTTATGAGTTGATGAGGTGTTGGGCAATTTTCCGATTCGTAAACTAAGCTTTTTGCTTAATTATGAATTATGCATTATGAATTTTGAATTAAGGATACTATCTCCTGTAAGTCTTCGTCCGAGAGTTTCTCTTCCTTTGCAAAGAAGGAGATGAGGGACTTGACGGAGCCTCCGAAGAAGGTGCTCTTAACCTGGTTCATGAACTTGCGTGTATATTCCACTCTGGTGATAAGGGGATAGAAGTAGAACGTTTTGTCGCCCTCTTCGCCCTTGCGGAAAGAAACAAACTCCTTCTTGGTCAGAATCTTCATGAAAGTGGCAATAGTAGAGTAGGCGGGCTTAGGCTCAGGGTACTGCTCTATAATGGCGTGCGTACTCATAGGCTTAGCTTCCTCCCAAAGGATGTTCATGATCTCCATCTCTGCCTTTGTCAGCGTGCTGATTTCTTTCTTATTCTTTATCATGTTATTTAATGTTTTCGATTTATCTGTTGCAAATGTAATTTAAATGTTTAAATCACTCCAAGAAAAAAATAAGAAAAATGCATCTTTCCTATTAATTTTAACATATATTATTAGATATTGCCTTGTTTGAGATTTTTTAATTAAGAATTAACCCCTCTCCGACTCCCCCGAGGGGGAGGGAAGGTTTAGCGGTTAGCGACTTGAAACTTGAAGGCTGCGTGAGCAGGCTCGACCGTAGGTCATACTTGAAACTTGAAACTTGAAACTTGAAACCTGAAACCATCTATCATCTATCATCTCTAAACTCTAAACTCTAAACTCTCCCCTCCCTATACCTTATTATATATATAAAGAGGAATCCCTCCTTGCTTGGTTGCAGGGAGGGATTCCGATATTAAGTGATTATGGAAGTTTCGGTTATTCCTTAACTACCTTCTTGCCATTGACAATGTAAATGCCCTTCTGAGTCTTGCTGACGCGAACACCGCTGATGGTGTAAGCCTCAGCATCCTCGTTAGCATCGTTGATGCCATTGATAGCTGTAGGATCCTCCTCGCCAATAAGAGCGCGAACGGCATTGTCGATAACGAGAGAGATGACATCAGAACCATCGTAGGTTTCAACAATAGTCTCGGGCCATACTTCGCCTTCAAGTACCAAGCTGCCGCCATAGATTACAACAACATACTTGGCGTCTGTCTTAACGTCGCCTACGTCCTCTCTTGCCAGACCCAGAGAATCTGCAAAGTTGGGCTGATCTGTGTGAGTGCTGAAGCTGGTGAACTTAATGTTAACCTTGCCTTCGCCATCAACTGTGATACCACCGTTCTTGCCAACAGCGCCAAAGAGGTGCTTGCCTCTGATAACGCCCTTCTGAGCATATTCTTCGGCACTCATGATAAGTGCTACTGCATTGCCAGTGATGTCATCGGCATTTGCTGTGAGGGTGATTTCGCCCTTGATGTCGGCACTCTTAACGATGTCGTTGCTTACAACATTCTCGAATTTACAATCCTTAATCTTTGCAGGCAGCGGGTTGTAGTAGCCAATTTCCTCGTCGTAACGAACCTCTGAGTAGTTAGTGTTGTCTGCGAAGGTGGGATAAAGCTGACCATCTGTCAAGTCCTGACCCAACAGAATCTCGCCAGCATTTTTGTTGAACTCGTAGCAGAACTTACCGCTCTTAATATCCTCTTCTTTAATCTTGGTGACACCGCTTTGCTGACCTACGGTTTCAATCTCGTAGCAGTTGATGGTCTGAGCGCTACCACGTGTGAATGAGTTGGTACCATAGATACCTTCCAAGGTAGCTGTACTCCAGCAGTTGACAATCTTAGAGCTGCCGTTTGACCAAGAGCAGACAGTAGCAGATTCGCGATTACCCTTGATAGCACCTGTTACATAGCAGTTGGTGATGTACAATGTTGCAGAACCGCCCATATCAACACCCAGAATACCAGATACGTTCTGTGCAGTACCAGTAACGTTACCCTCGTTACCTACATTGGTAATGTAAACGTTACCGCCACCATTGGTACCACCAACTATGCCACAGAATGCGTTACCATTAATAGAGCATGTCTTGTCGAGTACAAAGTTCTTGATGTCGGCACCATCACCGATAGTACCAATCAGACCTGTGTAGTCGCCTCCGTTGATAGTCAGGTTGCTGATGGTGTGACCCTGGCCGTCGAACTCGCCAGTATAGATGTTAGAGGTGCTACCAGCAGGAGTGTACGCTGTGCCACTCATGTCAACATCCTCGTACATACGAACCTTAAGGGCTGTCTTACCACTGTTAACGAGGTTAGAGAACTGAGCCAGAGACTTGGCGCCGACAATCTTCATGTAACCATCTGCATCTTTCTCAAGTTCGCCGCAGACTGAGCAAACGCCGTCCTCGAATGCGTGGGGTGGGAACAGACCTGTAAGGTGGTTGCTGTATGTAATCTCGCCAATAGGCTGTCCGTCGCATCGATATTGTTCTGCTGTTGCATAGACCAATGCACCATCCTTTGCTATAGGCATTGGGCATTCGTCTGTACCAATCTGCTGATAGAAGCGCTCAACTCCATTCTCCTTGCCATTCAGCAAGTATGCCAGTTCACCGTTTGCAACGGCCTCTGCAGCAATCTTGGTGTATTTAGCCTCGTCTCCTGAGCCATAAGAATTGACACTATAGACATTCGTGTTAGGCATGTTGGCATAGTTACGGGCAATGGTGTGAGTATCACCACCTCCATTGGTAATAGTACCTGTGAAAGCACAGTTTGTAAGTGAGGTGTTGCCACCTGACGTCCAACCGCATATACCACCAAAGCATTGTGCGCCTTCTACACCTACGATGTCACCGGCATAGATACAGTTCTCGACGGTAACTACGCCATCTGCGCATCCCAGCAGACCACCACAAGTGTTGTCACCTGTTCTTTGGGTACTGATGTCGATGTCGCTGTACACATTGCGGATAATCTTTCTGTTGTTACCATACTCTCTACCGCAAATAGAACCTGAGAATGGAGATGCACCAGTATAGGTAGATGTAATCTTACCGTGCATGATAACATTCTCGAAGACGAAGTCGCCTGCATATGCGTAAGGCTTAGGCAGGAAGGAAGGACATTGCTCATTGATATCCACCATCTCGATGGTGAGCGTGTGTCCCTGACCATTGAAGCTACACTCACTCC
>CAMOMP010000019.1:0-46259 GCA_946619915.1 uncultured Prevotellaceae bacterium
ACAAAGACTTCGAGGAGGCCAAGCGCCTTACCGACGAGTTTGCTCAGAAGGAGGGCCGTCGCCCCCGTATTATGGTTGCCAAGATGGGACAGGACGGTCACGACCGTGGTGCCAAGGTAGTGGCAACAGGTTATGCCGACTGCGGCTTCGACGTGGATATGGGACCCTTGTTCCAGACTCCCGAGGAGGCTGCCCGTATGGCTGTCGAGAACGACGTACACATCGTGGGTGCCTCATCTCTGGCAGCAGGCCACAAGACCCTCATCCCTCAGCTCATCGAGGAGTTGAAGAAGCTGGGTCGCGAGGATATCATGGTCACCGCCGGAGGTGTTATTCCCGCTCAGGACTACGACTTCCTCTACAAGGCTGGCGTTGCCTGCATCTTTGGCCCAGGTACTCCCATTCCGTACTCAGCCATCGAGATGATGAAGATTTTACTTGATAAAGAATAATGGATAAAGTAAGACACATTGACAATCTAGTTATCGGAGCCGGTCCTGCCGGCTCCGTATTTGGTTATTTGGCATTGAAGGCAGGCCTCAACTGTCTTCTGGTAGATTTTGCGACCTTCCCACGCGATAAGATATGCGGTGGCGGCCTTACGCCCAAGGCATGGCGCCTGCTGGACAAGCTGATACCAGGCATCCAGTACGAGTACCACCCTGTTCGTCACATGCGTTTCCAGTTAGACGACGGTCCCTCGTGCGAGTTCGAATCCGAGTTCGAGATACGCATGACCAGCCGCAAGGATTTCGATTATACCCTGTTGCAGAATTATCAGCAGACGGGTGGTGAATTGCTCCAGGACGCATTTTTGAAATTCGAGCAGCTGGCAGACGGCCGTTTCCTCGTTACCATGCGTTCGGGTCTTCAGCTTACCTGCAATTACCTTATTGCAGCAGACGGAGCCAACAGCAGGGTGCGCCGCCAGATGCTGGGCAAGCCCAAGGACCAGATGCTTTTCATGGAAGAGTACGTCCCCAAACAAGGCGCCGAAGAGGCTTTTGTCTTTTTCACACGCCGATTCATTCCAGGTGGCTTCTACAAATTCTCCAGCATAGGACACGACATCTACGGTTACCGTGCCCCCGAGACCAATCGCGAGACGTTCCGTCAGATTCTGAAGGAATTCAACATTCCCGAAACCAAGTTCATGGGTGCCAACATTTCCTTAAATACAGTTCAGTCGCCCGTCCCCAACGTCATTCTCATTGGCGATGCTGGCGGATTTGCCAACAAGATAACGGGCGAGGGCCTCTATGACGCGTTCAAGACGGCCTATAACGCCATACGTGCTATTGTCGAGCACAAGCCATTCTCCGAGACCAACCGTCAGGTCTTCCGCAAGATGAAGGCCGAGGAGAAAGCCTCCCGTTTCTTCTTCGCTCCTAAGGGCTATAAGGTTCTCGAATTTCTACTCAAGCATCCCCGCATCACCAAGTGGATTTTCGACACCAAGATGAAGCGCGAAACATTCAGACCATAGTCTTCCTCTACAAGGCCGGTGTTGCCTGCATCTTCGGCCCTGGTACCCCCATCCCCTATTCAGCTATCGAGATGATGAAGATTCTGCTCGACAAGGAATAAATCTCTCCTTGCAAAGCATGTGTATATTATAAATAAGGTGGGACCTCATTTTCAGGTTCCACCTTATTATATTCCCCCCCCACTGACACCCCATTCCTTTGTTTTTTGATTTTAATACTTTGCTTTTTGGTATATTCCACAGGGGAATTTCTTTCATATCCCTTTTCTTTATAATTTTGTCGACATAATAAAATTTCAGAGTATTATGCGACACCGTATTCTTTCCCGACTGACAGCTTTTCTTTTCTGCTGTGTTCTATCCCTCTCGTATATTCACGGTTGGAATAACCCCATGGTTCTTCCCGGCTTACAGGACCGCAGCCTGGGCGACCCCTACATCATGAAGTACAACGGCTATTATTACCTCTACGTAAGTGCAGGCGACAGGAACATTTATTGCTGGCGCACCAAAGACCTGATGGAATGGTCCACGGCCTACATCTGTTGTACCGACGAGACTACCGCCGTAGCCTATGCCCCGGAGGTTGTCTATTGGAACGGCACCTTCTATATGTGCACATCGCCGCGTGGCGGAGGTCATTACATCCTCACCAGCGACAGTCCTACGGGTCCCTTCGTCCACATGACCGGCAACTTGGGCCGAGACATCGACGGTTCTTTCTTTACCGATGATGATGGCAGGCACTATTTCTATCATGCCAACAACCAGGGTATCCGCGGCTGCACCATGCCCACCAACCTGTCATTCGGCAACGATGTGGATCTGGGCTGCTGTATCACCGGACAATGGACCGAGGGCCCCTGCATGTTCAAACGCAACGGCCTCTACTACCTGCTTTATACCGGCAATCACGTATGGACTAACGGCTACCGCATAGATTACGCTATCAGCCGCAGCGGTGCCCTTTCAGGCTTCACGCCCCAAAGTGAGCAGAATCCCATACTCGTAGATACAGAGACCCCTACCCATAAAGCTCTTGGGCACGGAACCGCCTTTGTAGGCCCTGACCTGGATACCTATTACTTCTGTTATCATAACCTGCAGGACAACAAAGCCCGCCGACTGCTCAACTTCGAACGTATAGCCTGGTGCGGCGACAAACTCATCATGACCGGCCCCACCTGCTGGGAACAGGATGAGCCACTGGTGGCAAGGAACGACTACTTCGAACGTACCGGGCTGGGCAACAATTGGTCTGTCCGTGGCGGCGAATGGAGCGTTAAGGAGAGAAGCTATCTCAGTCAGGCCCTCACCGCAGATACCTGTCAGGCAATCTTCACCCCCTGCTCATATGACAGCTATACCGCAGAATTCACACTACGCTCCCAGGAGAAAGAAAACGGGAAATCAGGCTGCATCTTCTCATACCAGGATTCTGGCAACTACACAGAAGCCCTCATAGATGCCGCTACCAATACCTTTATACTGAACAACTACGTAAACGGAACCGTCAGCCTGACCCGCAGTGTCAGCCTTCCCGCAGATTTTAACCCTACCTGCTGGCATAACGTCCGTGTAGAGAAGAATGCTAAACGGGTCAGAGTATATATCGACGGCATGCGTAAGTACCAGATTAACCTAAGCGAGACGGGCGGACAGATAGGATATGTCACCCACGCCGGCACGGCAGACTTTGCCTACGTGGCCATAAGTCCTTACGTGGATGGCAGCGGTATCCTGGATGTCAGCATCCCCCTTCCCGGCATGATTACAGCCAATCTGTGTACCGAGAAGTCCGATGCCGTCAGAAGCCTTTCCAGCGCCCTCTCCGCAGGTAGTGCCACCCTCATGCGCTGCCCTGCCGGAAGCTATCTGAAGTACTGCGTAAACGTACAAGCCAGCAACGTCTATAATATTGGACTCCGATACAAATCAACCAGCGTCTCACACATCCGCCTGCTTATTGACGGTGAAGACATCACAGGTACAACCGAACTCCCCAACACCCGCTCTGCCCTCAGCGTCCAAACCCTCCAACTCGTGCCCATACCTGCAGGACACCACATACTGACGCTGGAAGTCACAGACGGCAACCCCACCCTGTACGAATACAATATCAAACGCGGCGTAAGGGATTCCCATATCATGAGTGACAGTTTCGATAACGGTTTCAGCCCCGAGTGGGGATACCGGGAGGGCAACTGGACCATTGTCAACGGCCAGTTGGAATCCACCGGCAGATATGGCAAGATGCTTATGGGCGGGTTCGAGGATATCCACCTCACGGACTATACCGTAGAGTGCGATGTCATCTATACCAGTAGCAGCGAGATGAACGGAGGCCTCCTCTTCCGCACCACCAACGCCTCCACAGGCGGAGCCGATGACAACCCCGTTTTGGGCACCGACTTCCTGCAAGGCTATATCTTCCTGGCAGGCACCACCTCCGTAGCCCTGGGTAAGCATAATTTCGGCTGGCAGACACTAGCCACTGCCAACAAGAACATCTCAGCCTCCGCACCCCATCACATGAAGGTAGAAGTAAAGGGAGCCAACATCAAGTGCTACCTGGACGATATGGAGAAGCCGCTCATCAATTATACCGATCCTGTCCCCTTCATCACCGGAAGGGCAGGATTCCGCGCCCATAACTCCAGCATACGGTTCGACAACTTCATCGTTACGCCCGACAAGGATGCCGAGACACCGGTAAAGGGCATTACGGCAGACCCGTCACCCGCACCATCACCCGTAAAAATCTACAATCTGAATGCCCAGCCCGTGTCGCCCACCGGCAAGGACCTGCAAGGCATATATATCGTAAGAGAAGGAGAAAAGAGCCGCAAGGTGTTTTTCCGCAAAAGAAACGTCTGATTAGACTTATAACCGATTTCTATTATTAACAACACAAAAAAAACTGCTATCACTTCCGATGCGAGGGAAGGATAGCAGTTTTATTTTTCTTCCTTTCTAAAGTTGCTTCAACTTGAAGTTGCGCCACAGGACTTTGATGTCGTTTCCGTCATGAATCTGCAGCATCAGGCGTCCGGGAGTACTGCCGATAAGTTCATCCCGGAGATCGGACATAGGCACACCGTTCAACCAAGTCTGCACATGATTGCCCTCTACACGCAGGCGCAGGGTGTTCCACTCGCCTTCCTTCAGGACATTCTCCTTCTCGTCGGGGATGCGCTGCAACCATCCACGGCCGTATGATTCGTAGATGCCGCCCGTGTCGTTGCCCTTGGGAGCCACCTCACACTGCCAGCCATGTACCTTGTTGAATCCCTCTATGAAGGAGTGGAAGAACAGACCGCTGTTGCCGTTGCTGGCCTGCTTGAATTCCAGCGTAAGGTCGAAGTCCTTGTAGTACTTGCGGGTGCAGAGATAGCCGTACTGCTTCTTGTCGCCATTCTCTGTTACCAGGTTGCCGTCGGCATCCACGCTCCACTTGCCATCGCCGAAGGGCTCCCAGCCCGTCAGGTCCTTGCCGTTGAAGAGGCTCTCCGTCTTACCGGCCTTATGGGGAAGAGGACGAATCTTCACGTTCTTGAAGGAGGCGGGGTCGCCATGGTCCTGCAGACAGATAACGCCCTCTGAGGCGAGACCGTACTCGGGTGCATGCGACCACTTGCCGCTGCCCTTACGCTGGAACCAGTCGTCGGTCCATGCCTCGAACTCCAGAATCTTCTTGCCATTCAGCCAGTGCTCCACGTGGCCGTTGTCGAAGACTATCTTCGAACTGTTCCACTCGCCCACGGGATTGACGTGCATCTTGCTGTAGTCAGGCAGGTGCATGGCATAGTCAACGCCCAGCTTCTGCCACTCCTCCAGCTTGGCAGGGGCATTCACCTCCTCCCATCCGGTATTGTCTATCAGCTGATACTCAGGGCCTGTAACATAGGGGACGCTGAAGGCAGGGTTCTCTACCACATGATAGATCATACCGCTGTTGCCGCCGTGCGTCAGCTTCCAGTCCCAGCGAAGTTCGAAGTTGGCAAACTTGCGCTTGGTAACGATGTAGCCCGAGTCGTCGGCACCGGAGCCGCTGGCCTGGATACAACCGTTCACCACTCCCCATCCGTTAGAGAGTTCGGTACCATTGAAGTTACGCCATTCGGAAAGATCCTTGCCATTGAACAGCAGTTCCCATCCCTGCTTTACCTCCTTCTTGGTCAGCACATTATCCTCGGCCTGACAATAAGAGGGGGCTCCGCACATTGCCACTAAGAGCAGCATCAGATTTGTCTTTTTCATTACCTTAAATATTAAAGTTATTGTCCTTTCGACCACAAATTTACAATTTATTTCAGATTAACGACCATGGGAGAAGAAAATTTTCTCCGATTTTTCGGTTCGCATTTGCACAAATTCCTTATATTTGCAGCGACGGATGTTATTAACCTATGATGAAAAGAAACGCTTTACTGCTTTTACTGACGGTCTTGCTACAGCCGGGCATTCACGCCCAAGGATGGCCGTCCGACTATGGCGGCGTCATGCTGCAAGGGTTCTATTGGGACTCCTATTCCCAAACGTCGTGGGCCAAGCTGCAGGCCGAGGCAGACGAGATAGCGCCCTACTTCCAGCTTGTATGGGTGCCCCAGAGCGGATGGTGCAACACAGACTATAACATGATGGGCTACACGCCTGTCTATTACTTCAACCAAAAGAGTTCCTTCGGTTCTGAGGCTCAGTTGCGCAGCATGATTTCCGCCTTCAGGCAGAGGGGAACGGGGGTGATAGCTGATGTGGTTATCAACCACCGCAGCAACATGGGGCAGAACGGCTCGTGGGTGGATTATCCGGCCGAGACCTATAACGGAGAGACCTACCAGATGCTGCCCACCGACATCTGCCGTAATGATGACGGAGGCGCCACTCTGGGATGGGCCAGCGGCAACGGCCTTTCGCTGTCGCAGAACGATGATACAGGCGAGGACTGGCCCGGCTGTCGCGACCTGGACCACAAGAGCCCCAACGTGCAGCGTTGCATCAAGGCCTACCTGAAGTTCCTGCTAGAGGACATCGGATATACGGGTTTCCGCTACGATATGGTGAAGGGCTTCTATGCCTATTTCATAGCCGATTACAACACCTATGCCCAACCCGCCTTCAGCGTGGGCGAATACTGGGACAGCAGCAGCAAGATCAAGGAGTGGGTCAGCAACAGCAAGGGATACGTCTCGGACAAACCCACCAGCGCCGCCTTCGACTTCCAGTTCCGCTTTCGTATGCGCGATGCCATCAACAATCGCGACTGGCGCTGGCTAGGATACGACGAGAAACCCCTTGTGGCCGACAACTACTACAAGCAGTATGCCGTTACCTTTGTCGAGAACCACGACACGGAGAAGCGCGGCAACGGTGATGAGCAGGACCCCATCCGCACAGACACCCTGGCAGCCAATGCCTACCTGCTGGCAATGCCCGGCACACCCTGCATCTTCTATACCCATTGGCGCGATTGCAAGTACGCCCTCAAGCAGATGATTCTGGCACGCCGTCTGGCAGGCATCACCAACACCAGCAGCACGCAACAGAAATACAGCGCTCAGAACTACTACGCCACAGCCACCACGGGCAATGCCGCCACCCTACTCTGCGTGGTGGGCAACTCGCCCCAGAACTATAGCGTAAGCAAGTCGCAATACACCGAGATTCTTTCCGGCAAGGGATTCCGCTATTGCCTCAGCCGCAGTGCCAATACCGTTTGGATGGACATCCCCGACGGCACCTACGAGTCGCCGCTCAATGTTCGGCTGACGGCTGTCAGCAACCTGTCGGGGGCAACCATCGTCTATACGTCGGACGGTTCGGAGCCAACGGCAGAGAGCTCGCAGGTAGCGGACGGCACCATACTGAACATAGAATCATCGTGCACCCTTAGGGCAGGCATCCTGTCGGGCGGCAAGGTCTATGGCATCCAGCAGCGCGACTACCAGATATTCCAGCCCCACGATATCACATTGTATGTTCGTTCCGACATCAGCTGGACGGGCACCTACTTCTATGCCTGGGACAATCAGGACAAGCAGCTCAGTGGCAACTGGCCAGGCAAGCGCGTCACCGTCACCAAGAACATAAACGGCAAGCGGTGGTTCTATCAGACCTACCGCCTTAGCTCGCCCACCCAGTACATCAACTTGGTGGTCAGCGGCTCCTCTGGCAAGCAAACCATAGATATCATGGGCCTCAGGTCCGACAGCTACCTATGCATAACCGGCACCCAAGACAATGGCAAGTACATAGTGGAAGACCAGACGGCAGAAACAGAAACGGGCATTGGGGCAATTCAAAATTCAAAATTCAAAATTCAAAATGGAGGGGAGGTTTACGACCTCAGTGGACGAAAAATCAACGCGGCAGCAAATTCTTCACTCTTCATTCTTCATTCTTCATTAAAAGAAAACGGCGTTTTCGTAGTGAACGGAAAGAAGTTCCTTCAAAGCAAATAATCGCCCAAACATTTGGCGGATTCAGGCAAAAGACATACTTTTGCCCCAGAAAATCATAATTCAACCACAGTTTTTTTAAACAAAACAGACGGCAGGGAGGAGTATGCCCTAACGTCCCGCGTTCTTTAATTTTGTGATTGTATTATGAGAAAACGTAATTCTTATCGTGTGTGCCGTTGCACACCTGGTGAAGGCGTCGTGCAGTTAGACACCAAGCTGCTACGCCAAATCGTAAATTACAGAATCCATTCCATTCGCTGCGCACAGAACAGCCGCATGAAGTACCATTGGGGCCTTCATCTGGGTCAGCTCTGCGCCACATCGGGCCATCCATGGTGGGCCATCAAGGTCTGGCAGTTCACGCTCAGGCTGATGTGCTGGAAGGACTACGAAGACTGGATCTACGTCCCCGTCAACCCCGACTACGTCAGGATAGACAGTGTGCTCTCCGAACCCGAGAGTCTGGATTTAGGTCGCCGTATCGACAATCTCTGGCGAGAGATGGGCCATCCCGAATGTGCAGTAATGGAAAGGTACGCCCAGTGCGAGTACGACTTCTTCTGGGCAGACAAATACGACTATTGTCGTGTGGAAGACGAAGAGTTCATAGCCGAGATGGAGGACTATGAAAGACAACAAGAAACAGACGCCCTGTTCCGCGAAGGACAGGGCGTCTGCTGACTTACCTCGTTAGCGGCTGCAAAAGTACAACTTATTTCTGACATTGTGCATGCAGAATCGGAAAAAATACTTTCGCAATACTCAACTCAAAGTTTATTCTTCATTCTTCACTCTTCATTCTTCATTTTTTCTACCTTTGCCCCAGGATATTACCGACAAAAGCACTGAACACAGAACACCTATGACAACATCAGACGAAGAATATGAGGCTCTTGCAAGTCTCGGCATACCAAAGACGAGAATCAGTTACGCAGATTTTGAAGAACTCCTGATGAAAGCCCCCTCAGACCTGCCCCTTGCCCTTGAGCAGATGCAGAATAAGGAGGTTATCACCATCGACGGATTCAAGAAAGAGTTCAAGCCGTTTCTTGGAGGCGTCAGCACCCGCCAGGGACAGTTCCGGACTGTCTTCACCCACCATTTTATAGAGCAGCTCCGTATGGTTCTCGCCTACTTCGATGCCGCAAGGGGTGACAACAGCTTCAGCAATGCCATTCTGGAATGTATCTTCACGGAGATTCGCAACATTAGCAAAGCCCCCATCCGTAACTCCCACCCCACTACCCATCCTAAGGTCCGTTACGTTATGCCCCTGGCAATCAATTTCACCTTCCACCTGGATTTACAAGCCCTCACCCTCCTTACTATCTGCACGTAAGAAAGAGCATTCTACAGCCTATTCCCTAATCTACTCACTCGCCCATTGCGAGTGAGTATCCCTTCAGCATCGATAGCCAATCCTGCTGCGTAGTGCCGTTCTCCACGATGGCCATGGCCATGCCTATCATCAGCCATTGTGCTGCATGCGTGGCGGGGTCGCCCAGTTCGCAGTCGGCATTGATGCCCGTCCGCTCTGCCACACTGCGGATATAGACCGATGTGCCGTTCTCGTTGGGCGGTGCCCAGCGATAGATAATATCCCGTATGGTCTTCAGCTTGTACTTCTTGTAGTAGGTGTGGCAGAGCAGCCTGAACGCTGCCCGCCAACCATACTTCATTTCAGTAAACTGGAAGAACTCCTTATCTTCCTGCAAGGTCTTTAAGCCCTGCCACTTATCCTTTGAACGCCTGATGTTCAACGGATTGTTATTTCTTATTCCTCTTGGTTCCATTTTATTTGAGTTTTGATTATAAATTATCGTTTATTTTTCTTGCTTTTTGAAAACTGTCATCTGTCATCTGTAATATATATCTGCGAGATTTCCATTGGGCAATCATATTGCTGGCTTTCTTCGCATCCATGCCATTTAACTTTCTCACACGTTTGGCATCCTCCAGTGTGAAGGTGTCAGGCAACAGCTCCAACAGATTCCTTGGGCCACGTGTTCCTGTACGACTGGCTGTATTATTTACCTGCTCTATGGCATCGCCGAAGAACTGCATCTTGCACCACAGGTCGTAGTTCAGAGACCAGCGGATGAAGTCCTCGCACGACTTGTCCCACTTGTAGTCGTTGGCCACAAAGAGCACACAGGCCTTCAGGTACGCTATCACATTGGCTCGGAAGGTGAAGTTCTCGTAGGTACGGCTCTGGCTGAGGCGCGAGAAGTCTGCGCACTCCTCGTTCAGTTTCTTGGCCAGTTTAAATGCCTGCGGACAGTCAATCTCGCCACGGGCGGCACAGAGGCGCTCTATGTAAGGGCGCAACTCATCGTCGAAGCTGCTGTCATATTCCCCATATACGGGAATCTCTGAGCCTATCTCCCTTTCGGGTATGGTACAGAAGTTGATACGGCTGAGCGGTCCGTCCGTCAGCACCCTGCTAAAGTACTTCTGTCCCTTCTGAATGGTAGTCGTAGCGTTCCAGTTGAAGCGGATACATACACGTTCCGTCACCGACTGCGTGCCGATACGCGTCTGACCATAGCGGTTGTTAGGGTCGAAGGCCAGACACATGATCCTGAACTGTTGCCCGCCCGAGCCGTTACCTTTCAGCGCATCGAACTGGTCTATCTCGTTCAGTTTTACATACAGGAAATGCTCGTCCGCCTCCGCCATACGCATCACAAAGGCAGGGTTCGTCATGTCCGCATCAATTTCTTGAATCACAAGGCCCTCTGGCCTCTTTCTTTTGTCCTTGTTGGCGCCCTTGGCGTTAATCTCGTCCTTCCATTCCTTCTCACGCTTCATATTCTCCGCATCGTTGCGGCGAATGTCCGCCATGATATGGTCTATCGGTTCCGAGATACAGTCCTTACCCGCTCCCGTTCCTGCCATCAGGCAGTTCATCAGCGTAGCTTCGTGCAACTTATTATCGATGTATCGGAACCGTGTCCGCCACAGGTGTGTCGCCAGCGCAGGAAACACGGCATGTGCCACTGCAGCCTTGTAGATGGCAGGCGTGCGCGAAGTAAGCAACTGAATCAGTTTTGGTAAACGAGTAGGCATCTCAGGCGGCACTGCCGATTCTTCATTCTTCACTTTTAATTCTTCATTTTCACCGAGCCGCTGGCTCTGCGTAAAGAGCTGTTCCTGATATTTCAGCAGACGCTGGTTAGGATTGGTGTAGTTCTGATAGAAGTCGTTTACCAGCTGTTGGATATTGTCGTCGTTCCAATGGTCTGGCATTAGCTCCTTCAGAACGGCATTCGCCTCAGCCTTTTTCAGCAACTGCGTAGCTCCGCCCAGGAATATCTTGACGGTAGTATGTCTGCCGCCCTCGTTCAGAAAATCATTCTCCTCCAACCCCTTCTCCTTCATTACTCCCTTGGCAATGAAACGGATACGGACAGCCTCACCCCGACCCTCTCCAAGGGGAGAGGGAGTTCTTTCATCTTGTTGGTTCACCCCTCCTTGGGAGGGGACGGGGGAGGCTTTTTCATTTTCAAGCCAAGGGCGATAATGTTTATTAGCCTTCTTCGCCCCTGCGGGTACGTTCTCTTCTTTGCGCATTACGCGGGCTTTTAGGCGGTTGTACTCCTGCACACACTCTTCGGGTGTCATAGGCTCGGTGAAGAGTTCATCGTCCAGATAGACAAGGTCTTCGGGGCTGCCGCTGGTGCTGTACACAATGCGCTGCAAGTCCTTTGTGCTGGTATCCATCTCTATCTTTAGGATGGTAGCCACACGAACCTGATTCTCCAGTATGGTAGTCCCTGGCACACGCTTACAGACCAGATGCCATCCACCGCTGGCACTCCTCTCCAGCATCATCAGCCCAATCTCCTCCTTCTTACTTAGGATAAGATCCTTAAGAGCCTCACCCCGACCCTCTCCAAGGGGAGAGGGAGTTCTTTTATCTTGTTGGTTCACCCCTCCCTGGGAGGGGACGGGGGAGGCTTTTTCATTTTCGTAAGAATCAATGTCGTGAAAGAAATAGCTTCCTATGCTCTTGCATCCTGCCAAGGCACCATCCACGTGTCCCAGATTGTAAGACAGCTGCAACAGCCTTGACTTAGCCTTGGCATCGCCCTTGCGAGCCTTCTGCAGGTTATCCTGATTCTCGATAGAGTTGCGCAGTGCCATCAGCTCCTCGCGGTTCCTTACCAAATGGGCATGCTTGTGCCCGTTGTTTATTATCCTGTAAATCATAAGCTACCCTCCATTTCCTTGTTAATCAGGGCGTTCTTGGCATCCCTTGTGTCACGCTCCAGCATGCTCAGTATCCTTGCTATTCCAAGCAGCTTATTAAAGCTGACATGTACCTTTATGCGCCTTGCGCTCTCCTTAACCCAGCCATCTTCCAGATAGCATATCAGCTTGTCTGCCACATAGGTTGTCTGCTTACGGAAGTAAGGCTTAAAGGTCAACACGCCAGTGTTCTTGTCCACATACAGTGCACCTTCTATTCTTTTCCCCTTCTTCAGTCCCTTCATAGCATCCAGGACGTTCGTGATAAATACAATTTTTCGCATTTTTGAGTTGAAATTATGTGAGAGAAGTCTTTGAGAAAGGGCCCTACGCCATACGGCGCTCAATTGATTCTCTCTGCTTCAACTCTAGTTAGTTTTAATCTACCTTTATTATATCCGTCAACGTAATGTCCAGAAACGCCTGTCCGTTATATTCGCGATACTGGAATCTCATAGTGGCAAAGACAAGGTCGTTAGCTTTGAACTGCAATGTTGCCAGTGTGCCCAAGGCACTTACCACATACTGGTTCTCATACTTACCGCCAAGCTCCTGCAGCACCAGATTACGCTTTTTCAGGATACCGCCTTCGGATTTCTCACTGTTTACGGTGAATTCCTCACCACACTTAATTACCTTCAATAATTTTGCTTCCATAATTTTGAATTTTGAATTTTGAATTTATAATTAATTTTTCTCTTTTCTCTTTTAATTTTTAATTCCAGCGCTTTCCAGCGCTTTACTCATCTTCCACTCTTTGCAGACATGGTGGCGTCTGTGCATCATGTTGTCCAGCGTGCAGAGCCTTAGTTTCATCCTTTCTGTACATTCCTTATAGGCGCAACTCATGCAGCAGCGTGCAACCCTTATGCCATGTTTGTTTCTTACGTGTAACACCGCTAGTTCGTTATTCATAATTGTAAGTCTTAACATTAGTTTTGAATCATCTTGTGAATGAACTGAGCGCCTTTCAGCGTCCACACCAGATAGATGCTTTCCTTCAGCTCGCCTTTCAGAGAGTAGTAACAGCAATGTCTGTCCTCGGCCAGACCGCTCTCAGAATATTGGCTGGTAAGACGTTGGCGACCTCTTGGCATCAACACCTTCTTGTCACGGAGGAAGGAAATCAGGTCCTTAACCTCCAGCCCGTAGGTTTTGGCAATGTCCGTTGTAGTGACGAACTCATTTAGATCACCATTCAGGCGTTCAAGTTCGCGTCCCACAATCATTTCAGATTCCTTAAGGATGTCAGAATCGCAGGTCAGCAATTTCACTTCCCTCAGCTTCCTTCTAACATTTCCCGTCTCCAACTCCTGCCAGCGAAGTACCAGGCGGGCGCGAGCCTCGTCGTTGAACTTAGTGGCGATGTAGAGGCATTCGGTTTTAGTGAGGACGTAACAAGGGCGAAGCTGTCCGTTAGCGTCCTTGTAAGACCCGAGCTCAAATTTGAGCCCGGCTATGTTCTCCCACGCAGGCTCCATGTTTCTAATGTCGCGCATGAGATTTTTGTGTTGTTTACCTGTCAGCTCTGCAATTTCAAGTGACGTCATTGTTTGTACATTATTATTTATATTTGTAAGTTGTGCCATAATTAATTGAGTTTATAAGTTTGTAAGTTTATAAGTTTTTTGAGTTTACAATGGTTATTGGTTATAGGTTATTGACGCTCGAGCCTTCCCGAGCGGTTTGTTTGTTACAGCATGTCAAAGAGCGCTGTCGAGTCGTTGTTTCCAACTTTCGACAGTGCAAAATTATGGCACAAAAAAAGGTGCATGAAACAACGTCATGCACCTCTACGGGTATTTCTAACACCTCTAACACTAATTCTACGTTTTATCCGTCACCATGCCCTACAATGGCCACCTGATTCATAAATTCATCCCTCAATTTCAGAACCCTCTCCATTACATCGCTTGCGCCCCATCTATTAACGTTCAGGCGCATATATGCGTTTCTGCTCATAGCAGTATTTATTGTGCCTATAGGCAAATCTATGCCCTGCTGTTGCAATTGCCTCTCAAACAGGCTGGCATTGTCCTGCCAGCCAAACAGATCCCTGCAGACGCAGAAAGCCACGGCATACGCAGCATTTCCCCATAGGAAAGGCTTACACCTGTTCAGGGCGCTGCACACCACATCCATGCTCACCTGCTCTTGCTGTGGCATCTCTTTCGAGGCTACCTCGTTGCCATGCAGATTATTCTCTGCATTACCAGCATTCATATTTATAATCACGGGCGCGTAAAAATTTGCACCAGACATATAATCTTTGAACCGTGCAAACAGCTCTTCTATTTCTTCTTTTGCCATTTGTTTTTCTCATTATTTATGATGAATGGTTGTTTTAAAAGGCACAGAAAAAAAGGGGCCGAAATGCCTTCCGGCTGCCACTTCTACGGTACAAGAACAATCCTGCTCTGTGCCTTTACTCTTGTTTCTGAAAAAATCTAATGTTAAAATATGGTTAGCGCACAGGCTTACCTGAATTCGTTTGTAAGTATATACCTCTTATCGTTCATAAATGCGTTTTAGTTGTTTAAGTTTTTGTGTTCAAGTCTTCTTTTTCTCGAAAAAAGAGCGTGGGACAATGATAGCCAAAAATACCCCAGAGTAGCTACTCTCCGTCGAATTCCTGAACCACCAAAGCCCACGCCTGTTGGGTGTGAGCTTAGGTAGCCTTCGTTTCGACATTTTTTTACTCTTTTCAGAGTGTAGCTAATTTGGGGTATCGAAGCCTTAGGCTCTTTTTTATTTTCTCGATAAAGTACTGCGAAATTACAAAGATTTCGCTACTTTTGCAAATTATCTAAATACTTTATTCTCTTTTTACACAATTTTGAAATAGAATTGTATTATCTTTTCACTCCAAAATAACATAAACAACCTACGTTCAAGGTCGCAGATTGCGACCTTGAAAAAAGGAAGAACAATATCAGAACGAAATCAACGAGTATACTCGCCTACAGCTGGAAACTATCAGTGCCGCTCTTGCAGCTCTGCAATCCAAGGAACCCAGGCAAAAGCCCAGACGCAAAATAGGGTTTATCCAGGAATAAGTATGTATAGTCAAAGTACAATCAAAGAAGCATTCCCTGTACACTTATGAGTTCTGAGCAGAAAACGTTTCACCCTTGAGGGGGGCAGGTGCATGGTCATTGCTATATTTCTCAGAAACACCCTCCTTTTTTTTATGATTGTCTCGCAGATAACTGGCAAGGATAGCTTCTCACATTTCCAATGGTATTTGTTGGAATAATAAACACAATTTGGAATTGTGAAATATTATGTATTATTTGATAAAACGAGATAGTAAATACTGAAAATCGTATAACACAATAAAAATATAATAAAATAAAGAATTTTACTGTAATCTTTCACACCCATCATTTTGCAGATTAATCTTAAAAAACATCTAAGGTTTAAAATGAATACAAATCCACCGAGAGAGCCCCAGAAAGGCAAAGAGCCAAAGGATGCCATTCGATTAAGCCCCATCATATAGAATCCTGGAATAAAGGTTACAATAGATGCTAAAGTCATAATCAAATGTTTCCGCAAAATGTCATCACTTATATATTTTTTAAACTTATATATTGTAAACAACATAGATAATCCAATGCAGCAAACAATAAAAAGTATAATATATAGGTAAGGCATATACCATGGAGTTATTGCCTTTCTCTGCGCATCTTCTTTAAGGGCTCTCCGATCAGCCTTCAGTTGTTCTATAGTTTTTGATTCACTGATTGCTTGTATTATAAGTGAGAGTTCTGACTTTATCGTGTCCTTAGAAAAGTTCTCGTATGCCTGTATGTTTTTATTATCTAAGACAAAGATGTCAACCTCTTTTAATCTATGTTTTTTGCACAAACTGATTGCACTGTCAAACATATCACGTTGTCGTTCGTCCTTATTTTTTGCAAATATTTTTTTAGCGTAAATAGAAGCACTATAATCAAATGGCTTATCAACACCCTTATATGTCGCACGTAATTTAATAAAAGCATGGGCATTATCATGCATTATAAAATAATTAAAGGGGTCAGGTATATCTGATTTAGCATATAACGTTTTATCTATATTTGTTGCATCAATTCCATCTTTGAGATAATGTAGGGTATAATAATCACTATAAGATATCTTAGATAATTCCGTTTTTACCTGATATTTCAGCGATACATCCTGCAAAGCATATTTTGAAGGATTTGATATCTGAGGGAAAAAACCTATCTGAGAAATATCTGCGGAATCCTTGTCCAGAAAAACAAGTATGTTTCGGGCTATGGGAGGTTTAGCTGCCTTGTTATTAACAATTGCCATGAAAGTACCACCATTGTTTTCCACATACTGAATGACGGCAATACATGCTGCAAGAACTGTTGCTAACGTTGTTAAAGTAGTAACACTAAAAATACGTTTTAGCCAAAGGTTGGTTAGATTTCCCATAAGCATTGTTTTCTATGTCTCGTTCTGAACATTCACTTGTTATGTTACGCAGTCAGCGGTAAGTCGCTGCTCGATATTAAAGAAACGTCATCAGATCCCCATTACGTTCACAGGTAACCATTGTTACCAATCAGAGTTTTTATCTTTATTCATTAAATTAACAAAGCTAAAAACTAGTTCGTTGACGGCAGTTTCAACATGCTCTTTATACTTTTTTGAGCATAATCCTCCCCTTTTATAGAAAATGAATTTATCATCATATACTAATCCATTTCTTATTTGATTCTGAGATAAACAAATAAATTGTTCTGCTCCCACAGGATCAACCCTGACAATCTTATTTATATCTAGACCATTAATCTTCATTCTACCGTCCTTAAATTCGAATATAAGATTATAATACAAGTCGAAATAGAGTTTTAACCCAAGACGTGATATATATATGTCACATTTGGTATAATCCCATTTATATTAATCTGGGAATATTCAACATTACTTACCCTTTCCTTAGGTGAAATAAATGATTTACCTACAGCACTAAGTGCCAAATCATAGATTTCTTTCTGAGATTTTCCTTCAAAAGGAATTACAATATAATCCTTCTCTAAATTCTCTGAATCTACAAAACCATTTATTGTCAACTCAAACTTCTGCGCATTAACAAACACAGGAATCAATGCTAATAATAAAAACAGTTTTTTCATGATAAGTTTAATTTTAGTTTTATATGCATTTGCAAATGTAGTGAAAATAAGTCTTATTAACAAAAATCGTCTCCTGTTCCCTTCTATTTTTGCTTCAAGATGCCAAAATGGCTCCTTGGACAAATTGTTTATGGGTTATTTTGTTTTGTCAATCTCGTCCAACATTGATGCCATAAGTGACTCTATGATTTCAAAGGTCAGAGTATAACGTTCAAGAAATAAGTTATGATCATAATCCCTGCCAGTTACTATATGTTGAATTATAATTCGTAAATTTCTCAGAAGTTTATCTAATTTCTCTTTTGTATCAGGCAGATTTTGATAGTCAAAGTATTTAAAGTCTGTTCTAATGAATTTTTCAAGATAATCTATAGCCTCATTGTATGCTTTTTCTATATTACTTGCCCTATTTTCTCTGAAAAGCTTATTCATATTTTGCGAGAATTCTTCAACACTTTGTCTTCTGAATTGCATTCTCAAAAGGGCTTTCTGCAATTTCATTTCATTCTCTGACTTTTTTTTATCAAATTCAGAAATCGCGATGGTTAATTCTACAAATACAACAATGTTAATTATAGCCAAGAAAGGGGACAAAAAACCGTTGAAATAATTTGTGAATGCGCCCCAATCATTAACATCACTGCTAATACCATCATGATAATGCCACGCATAAAAAGCAATTGTACCTATAAACAATATGAATATAAAGATGTATATGTAATATTTGTTTTTCCGCATGTGTCTAATTGTTATATGTTTGCTGAATACGGGAGAGACTTGATATAATCCTCCATAAATTGCCAGTCCGGTCTATTTTTACCTTCTTCATCAGGAATTATTGGGAGTTTTATCCTCGTAGTATTAATCTTCTCTATTTTAAGGGACCTCCCGTAATTATATCTATATTTCTCTCTGCATAATAGTGTAGTAATGAAGGCTCCTGTATATTTATTTAGCCATCTAGCGCGAATAACAACAATATGATCCCCACACAAAAATGGTTTTTCTTGATAAAATATAGAAGCTGTAGTGTCTCCTATCGTTATTGCATTCTCATTCTCAACACCAATAAAATCTTCGTTTATAACAAAGCATTTACACCCGTTGTTATTGTCTGTTCTTGTTATATAACGAATAGATTTTTCGAAATCAGAAGAACACTCAGTCAATGTGTTATGATTATATGCAACTCCTTTAGTCGGCTTTTCTATAATACTTCCGAATTCGAACCACTCCCACACCCTGTCTTTGAGGTTTATGTTTTTTTTTATTTCAGGCTGTCTATTGAAACATCCTGTCCAAATGTGTCTTGCTTTCTCAGGAAGATGTGGAATGATAATGCCCTTAACATAATTTTCCACAACAGTCCAATCTGGTTCCATTACATTATTTACGGGAAGGGGTATGGTAGTATTTTTTACATATTTGCCGTATTTTCTTCCAAATGAATATTTGGGTCTCTCTAAATCCAAAAGAGTCGCAACATACAATGCGGTGTATTTATTCAAAAAATCACCATAGCCAAGAATAAGATCTCCTGAAGCGTAAAAATCTCTGTCCATATAGTTGCAGTACCCAACGGACCCCTCCCCGTTACAGATAAAAACTATGCAATTGCCCCTGCTTATTAAATCTTTGTTATAACCGCAAGATTTCATAACACCGTTATCTTTCTTTTTTGCTCCAACATAGAAATGACTATTCCCTTCTGGGAGCATGTCTGCAGAGTGTATTTTCCCTCTTTCAAAACTAGAAAAGAGTTCAGACATATAAAACAACTTTGTCTGTTCCATTTTATAAAGCTTTCTCAGTTTGTATCAGGAATGAAGCAAAATCTCTTAATTTATCGACAAAGTCGGTGTCAGACAATGTGCTATAGTCTGTTTCCAAATAAGCTTCTGCACACCATTCGCTTTTATATGTCACTTTTCTTGTAACACCATAACCGGGCTTATTAGTACGATGGTCATATAAGTCAAGCCACATTTTTTCAATGCCATCCCAACGATTTTTGACGTCAACCCTTCCAATACCTTTTCGTTTCTCAAATCCGTCATCTTTATAATATCCAAAAAAAGTCTCTTTGTCACTATCTGAATGAGGCTTCCCTAGGTCAAAAACCATGCAACAAGCCACGGAACTAGCGCCAGGATAAAACATCTCCGTGGGAAGTGAAAAAACGGCATCTAGGGTGTTGTTTTCTAACAATCTTTTCTTTAGACTGCGGATAATTTCACTATCGCCAATAGCAGCTTGCATAGGCAACAGGGTTAAGAGTCTTCCATGCTTTACTTGTCTGGCCACATAATCTACGAAATATAGTCCCTTTGATGGATCCGTCGTTGATTTCCCCCAGCTATCAGCATAATCCTTATTAACCTGCTTTTTTGATGCATTATAAGGAGGATTCATCAATACAAGATCAAACTTAACGTCTTTATCCTGCTTTTGTGATGTTTTAATAATTTTCCAAACATCCTTGTCTTCGTCCTTCTTGCCATCATCAAAACATGAGTAATTATATATGTTGGAATTTCCGTCACCATGAATAAGCATGTTTGTGGTAGCTAATCCATATACATTATCATCATATTCTATTCCATAAATTTGATGTTCCTTAACATGATCACGTTCTGTGTCAGTCTCACATTTTGATAAGGCTTGTGCCATAGCCTGTACCAGGAAAGTGCCAGAACCACATGTCGGGTCAAGTATAACCGTCTTTCTTGTTATGTTTCCAACCATGCACATAAAATGTGCAATGTGATTAGGTGTAAAGGCTTGATTTTTATCCTCACGATTTACATATTTATTGAATGTGGTGAAGAAATAACTAAGAATATCATGGCCCTCCGTGCTTGCCTCATTGATATACGGGAGTATTTGATCTTTAATGAAGGACAACAACTTATGAAATTCTTTGGTCTCAATACTCTGCACATCCTTATTTTGGAGAACTTTATTGTCTAGTAGTGCAATTTTTGTGGCCTTATCAACACTATTTTTTAACAGAGACCCAAGAATTTCCTTGATACCAGCGAGGATCATAGCTGTAGAATTATTTTTATATTCCAACCCGTTCTTCAGCGCCAAAAGACATGTTCCGACAAATTGACTACGCAGTTTCTCTTTTATGCCATTATCATGAAGTTTTCTGTTCAGTTCTTTTGTGTTTTCTAGAACCTTCGACTTATCATTAATGTTTTTTTTGGCAAAATAAGAAACATATTCATCCATGGATTTGATTTTTGAGTCCTCCAACTCATTGTCATATCCATTAGCAATTTTCCATACACGTATGGACCCATCATGAGTTCCTGCAAGAATAGCGATGATTTTTGTTTTGCTTGAAAGTCTCTTTTCTAGCTCTACATAATCAAAAAGTTGAATTTTGTCTTTTTTCTGGAATTTCTTGTTTTTTGTTTCCACCAGAATAGCCACGCCTCGTTTTTCATCATAAAAACGAATATCAAGTTTTACATGCCCTTCTATATGTTCTTCGAAGTCTTGCTGGTAGCTATATTCATCATTTTCGATATTTGAAACTAGATATTTCTTGCCAATTATATCTATAATATCGACTCTGTTAATTATCTTTGCCATTTATTTATCCCTTTTTGAAAAGTACAATTAATGAAATTATAAGTGCCAAAACTGAAATGCCTGTAGTAATCCAATATTTCTTATCATCCCATATAGATGGGTTCTTTAGTTTGGGATTCATTAGAACAT
Organism: uncultured Prevotellaceae bacterium; assembly: GCA_946619915.1. Classification (GTDB taxonomy): domain Bacteria; phylum Bacteroidota; class Bacteroidia; order Bacteroidales; family Bacteroidaceae; genus Physcousia. The sequence goes on from CAMOMP010000019.1 coordinate 21,081, forward strand.
AAGCAATGCCTTTATCCATTATATCAGGGTAAGGGCCATCGTGTGTCCAGTTTGGATTAACTAAGCCTTCTTGTTCTAAAAGAATCAAATCTTTCTCATCAGCATCTGTTAATCTTAGTTCTTCTTCTTTGCTTAGAGCTAAAAGAATGCGTTTAGCATTATCTGTGAGTTTTATCTTATCCATAAATCAAAAAAAAATCTCCTCAATATACTTCAATAACTCTTCACATATTAATGTATAAAGTTGGGTTAGGACACCTGCCAAAAATACTCTTCACACTCTTTCCAATGTATTCAGAATGGACATCCTCTACTCCTGTAAACTCAACACGCCCCAAATATGCAGAATTATCCGTGTACTGCCATTTTTTAGGAATATATACAGCCACCACCTCACTATTTACTATAGCAAGGACATGGGTAGCTTTTGAAGCTCTTTCGAGTCTTATCTTCCAGTACTTGCGTGTCATCTCATAGAAATTCTCACGTTTAATCTTACCAACTTTAACACATAGTATTCTATCTGTTGCCAGAGGCACTAAATCATTCTGCATAGTTGCCATATCGTATTGTTAGTTTAGTTCTTGGTTAATTCATCCTCTCTCTCTTCATCTTCTCCACCTCATTCAGCAAATCGTTTGCATCGAAGGCGGCGAGGTAGTGGTCCAGTATCTTGTAGTAGGCACTCTCTACGGCATCCTTTTCTTCGGGACTATAGCATGTACCCTTTAGCACATGTATATGAGCAGCCGTAAGACGGGACAATACAGCCAAAAGGGTGGCACCATCCAAGTGATGCTCCCTCATCAGGTTGTTCAGCATCTGTAGTAACTGGTCCGTAACATTGGCTACCTGTTCCTCGTTCCAAAGTTCTAACTCAGGGAAGAGGGTTTCATCATCATCCCTGTCGCTAGTACGTCCGTCAGGATAAATCACAGAATCAGTATGATAGGGAGCTTTCATCTTCCCCGTCAACTCGTCCAGATTTATAACCTTTTTATCTTTGTCTTTCTTCATTCTCTATTTTAGCTTAGTGGCTTAATAGCTTAATAGCTTAGCGGCTTAGTTGCTTAGCGCAACTTTTAATTTTGAACTCACTTTTATCTTTTCTCTTTTAATTTTTAACTTGAAAAGGTTCTTCACTCTTGACCTGCGGTCGAGCCTGCTCACGCTCGGCAATGCTCAAACATGTTTGGCATTGCTCTCGCTCAATCGCAGCCTTCATTCTTCATTCTTCACTTTTTCCGCCCTTGCGGAAAATAAATCTCGCTATTCTCTCGAACCACGAGTATTCAAATAGTTATTACCTGTATGTGTAATACAGATAAAAAATGAAAATTTAATTAGATTGTTCTAGCGGTTTACACCGCTTGCAGCTAACATCCTCACGGATGATACAAAAAAATCCCTGCCGCACCCAGCCTAAGCCAGGTGCAACAGGGACAATTCTATTAACACATTAAATCGACTTGCGTCGTATATGATATCGTTACCTCCGCCTATAGGGGGGGGTAATTGCTTGATATTCAATTTGTTATATAAACACTCAATGTGTTTCATTCAGATGTCTTAATCTTTTGTCTATGCAAAAATACAAAAAAGTTATGAATAATGCACCATGGTAATATGATTTTTTCAAGAAATGATGATGACAGATGACAGATGACAGTTTCCAATTAGCGAAAAATGCCTTACTAAGATTTACTATTATATTATATATAATAAATATTATATATAATATAATAGTAACATTTTCTTTCTTCTCTTTCGAAAACTGTCATCTGTCATCTGTCATAGATGCAAAATTAACTTTTCGAGAAGATGTCGTTTTATGCTTTTCAAAACGTCGTTTTATGGTATCATATTTTTTGACATCCCACGATATTGTCGTACCTTTGCAGTGTCAAAAGAAAGAGATAGAAAAATACTCCCACACGAGGCCGTAAAAATTCCCACGTGCACTAAGAAAATTTCCCTCACGAGAGCGCAACCGAGCAACTTTCTGCGACAAAGGAAAATTATTTACAAACCATTTAAAAACATTTTTTGCTATGTTGAAAGTAAAAGCAATTGAGAAACTACAGAAGATTGGCAAGTACGAAGGCACTCACCGCTATGTGATGCAGCCCGAGATGTATGCCCAGTTGGCACAGGACAAGGTGATTAAGGAGGCAGCTCTGCGCAGTGGCGTAAGCAAGGGCATCATGCAGGCATGCTGGGATGCTGCCGGCGAGGTAATCAAGGCATGGGCCACTGAGGGCCACAGCGTGGCACTGCCAGGATTGGGAACCATGCGCTTCGGCCTGCGTGCCAAGAGTGTTGCCACCGTGAACGAGGTAAAGGCAGGCCTCATTACCAGCCGCCGTATTATCTTCACGCCCAACACGGAGCTGAAGGACGAGCTGGCGGACACTACGGTGCAGATTACCTGCTACGACCGCAACGGCAAGGAGGTGAAGCGTGTTACCAGCACCGACGACGGTGTAGTGGAGGACCCAGAGGAGAACAGCAGCCTCACCCCCGACCCCTCTCCCGAAGGCGAGGGGAGTCAGAACCAAGGTGGTAGCGACAACGGCGGTAACACAGGCGGCAACACCGGAGGCGGCGGCGGACAAAACTGATAAAGAGCGGGCCTTCGGGCCCAACTCTTTAAGTTAAAAGGTTAAAAGGTTAAAGGGCTAAGGCTATCGCCGGTTAAAAAGTTAAAGGATTAAAAAGTTATCCTGCTTTTTGCTGCCCTTTCACCTTTACCACCGCCACAACAACATTTTAATATTTTAACTTTTTAACATTTTTTATGAAAAAAGAAACTTGGAAATTCGTCATTCAGACGATACTGGCTGTGCTGACAGCCATTGCAACCAGCTTCGGTGTTACCAGCTGCATGGGTTGCATCTAACAAAGAAAAGCTGACTGAACAAAACGTTCGGCCAGCTTTTTTAAATTATCTACTCCGATAGATTTTTCCCCCATTGACTATATTGATGCCATGTATAGGACTTGTAAGGCGCTGACCAGACAGGTTGTAGGTTGCGTCAGATGACCTGACATTGCCTATCAGACCTTGGAGTCCATCGATTATATTGTCATCTATCTCCCTGATGTTCTTGAATTTCTTCCACGTCTCTGCGCTTTGGTAGACTTCAATGCTTTCCTTGGGAACGTAAAGCGTTCCATAATAATAGGTGTTTTCACTGAAAGCCTCTGCGTTGCATGCAGGCGGCACCTGGGCATGGCATATAATATCCTTGATATATCCCGGACTTGTAAGGAATGCTTGTCTGGCAATGCTGGCAACGCCCTCTCCCAGACATACGAGGTTCAAAGGACGGAAGGAGGACTGACGCTTGAATGCAGCAGTCCCAATGGTTTTTACTTGGTCTGGTATGAATATCTGCGGAAGCCGATGTTCATTGAATGCGTCTGCAGGTATGTTTGTGATGCCGGCGCCAAGATTCAGTACAGCCAGACTGTCGCACCCCAGGAAGGCGCCATTCTCCATGACAAACGGGACATCGGGAAGTGTCAGGTTAACAAAACCACAATCCTGGAATGCGTAGGGGCCGATATACTCCAGGGTGGCAGGGAATGTTATATGTCGGAGCTTGTGACAGTCTCTGAAAGCATACTCGTGTATCCCTTTTTAGCATTCGGTTGGTGAAGACACTATCCAGCTCGTAGCATCGGTTAAAGGCGGAATTAAAGATATCGTATAATTCATCGGGACAATCAAACCTTTGTAGCTTTGTTTCGCGGAAGCAGGCATCCTTGAGCCAGTTTACGGAATGTGAAACCTGAACACTCCTTAAATCGTCGAACTCGAAGGCACGGGGACCTATGGACTCCACCATATAGTTAAACAATCCGTGAGACACGTTATAGGGAACGTCCACATGTTCTGCATTGGGATATGCATTCTGCTTAACTTCAACATGATATGGAATGACACTCTTGACCTCAAATATCAGTCCTTCTTTCTCGAAAACAGTTCCCACCTGCGCATGCGCAGCCGTTGTAAACATTAAGGCGACAGCCCATAACAGTCCCGTCTTCTTCATATCGCAGGTTTTAATATTGTTATACTTATTGATTTGAGTTGTAAGATTTCTATCATTGAATTTTCTCACGCCATTCTTGGGCACGAATCAGGTTCTTAGACACATTATGCCCCTGTTCATACCAGTCTGCCAATAGTTTTTGTGCATCCGCACAGCCCATTTCTGCAGACAAAGTCAAGGCCCCTACCTTGGTCAACGATATACCCCAACTGGCAGGGCAGCTATCAGAGATATTGTTATCCTCCAGATACTTAGCATATATATAATATCCGTATGCTTTCTGTTCATCATCCAAAGAGTATTTCAAAGCATCTGCCATTACCTGGAAGAACTGTCGCTTAATAGGATTCTCATAATGATATTCGTTTCTGTTGAATGGCCACTTCGCATTTACATCATACTGACGATATGTTCTTATTTCCTTAATATCATTATGATACATTATCAAAGCGGCATCATATATGTTGCCGCCCCAACCTGTATCCCAAAGAACCTCACATGCCGCTTTCCGATCAAGAGAAAGTCCGAATTCGCCATCCCATTTCTTTGAAGCATGTGTTCCCAGATCAAAAGAACCATCAAGGTCACGCGGTGTTGTATATTCTGGTTTCTGACAATAGGATGCAATCATATTTAGAAGATAAGGGTCTTCTGAAGTGAGATAAATCTGGTAAAAGTCTTCCCTTATCAATTCATAGGCCAAATCTTCCTTCCCTTTATACCAATAGCACAAAGCCATATACCAATAGCCTTTCTTCTGCCCTTTCAAGGCTGCGCTACGAAACATCTCAAAAGCCTGTTCATGGAGTTTCTCATCATCAATTCTATGCAAAACAATCGAGCCCAACTCCACCTCGCCGTAATCATAGCCTAATCGTACAGCTTTTTCATAATACTCTGCGGCTTTGAGGTAATCTACTTCCATACCGCACCCTTTGCTATATATATTGCCAAGCAGATAAGCGGCTTCTCCAAAGCCTTCTTCTGTAGCCATTTCCAGATGTGTTACTGCCTGAGGGAAATAGCTATCTACCCATGGAGTGTTCCACCCTTGTTTATAATAATCCTTCCCTAATGCCAGATTATCTTGTGCATAAAGATTATATTGTGCCGCCAAAACAAGACAAAACACACTAAATAATATCTTATTTGTCATAGTCATAATAATTATTGTTTTGCAAAAGGATTAGGGAGTGTTGCCGGATCAGGTCTTGGTATCAACGGATAGAAATGCCCATTGACATAATATGTATGATAAGAATAAGCATCTCTTTTTGAGAAAAACTTGTCCCGTTTGCTTTTGGCAATCTGGGTATATCTACCGTCGTCAGAGATTACAATTTCACATGCGTCCTTCTTCATATAAAAAGAGGGGTCTTTGAAGGAGCCCTTCCAGAAGAAATTATCACGCGTTGGGATGGCCACACACACAAACTCGTTTGTGCCGCAATTAACCTTAATGAGTTCCGGATGATCTGTCGCATAGACATAACAATGATTCGAGTATATAAATGGCATCACCTCCTTACCGTCCAAATCATAAAGAGCCACCTTACAATTCCATTCCGTCTTGTCACTCTTAGTTGCAACGCAGAAACGCATGTCTGTCCCATTGTAAAACAACCCCGCATATTTATATACCGGCGGAAAAATGACATTGCCGTCTATATCAACCACACCTTCGAGTTTTTGCCCGTTTTCTTCACATTTAACTTTCAAAAAGAGGCGACCGCCCAACAAAGCCTTGTCAAACTCATCTTCACCATATTCGTCCTTCCCTTTGCATTTCTCTATTATAGACAGATAGCCCTTAGCATTTGGATAAAGCACCCCCCCCGTATCATCTATTAGTTTCCCACAGAATATGGCCCTGTCTTCTGTTAAAATATTCGGAACGCCGCCTACTTTCCCCAACAAATCGGCTCCGTCTGAAGAAATCAACCGCCATTCATCACCCCACGAATATTTCCCTTTCTTTTCCAGTACAAAATAGACGTTCCCCAATTGTTTTATTTCAAGGTACTTTGGTTTTACCGTCCACTTGTCATTTCGCTGGATACCCCATTTCCCAGCTTTGGTAGCAATGGTATATTCTTCATTTTGTGCCCTCATGCCCATGGAACCAAAAAACACAAGCATTAGGGTGATAAGTGCCTTTTTCATAACATACTTTGTATTTAATATGGGTTCATCCATGCAAAGAAGAGTGATTTGACGTCAAGTCCATGACAAAAAAAATCATCGTCTACATAACCATCAACCTTAGCCACCACGCCCTTTTTGTTTATGAAGTAAGTATATTTCCCCTTATGGTCAAAGGAATATACGAAAATTCCATCCAAGAAAGGGAATCCAAAGCCAGAACGGCAATTGGCTTTTGGTTGTTCAAAGAAACCGTCCACTTTAGCAATCTCCTTTCCCTTGTAATAGACTTTGTTAGAATCTCCTACATAGAAAGCACCTATTCTGGAAGCGCCAGATGCCAACAAATCTCCTTTTGCATCTACAAGTACCTTATCATCAGTATTCTCCACTGACGAAAAGAGAGCATAGCCATCAGGATCAAAAAGGAAATGGCTGTTATACAAGTCTTCTGAAATTTGGCAATAGCCTCTTAACTCTGGTCTGCCCGTGTCAAAGTTAAAATATTCCCTATCATTATAGGCAAGAACAAGCCGCGTGCCAGAAATCTCGTCAAGCCAAGAATGCGTAGGACTCAAAAGTTCCTCACCGGTAAGAGTTGCCAACCCATACCCGTTCTCAGTTCCCATTTGATAACATTTACCATATACTGGTGTCCCTTCGGCAACGGCCTTCGAATGCCCTTCATGATCAATCACCTTCCATTGACCGCCTTGCATCACACACGCCAGTTCGCGATTGAAAGAGCCTATGTTGTCATACTCGAAGGGCCAAAGCACTTTACCGTCGAAGTCGAATACACCAGCTTTTTCCCCCTTGTTGCCCATCATTATTCCATAATCCGTTGTCCGTGCATATAGGTATTCGCATGGGATAATGAGCTTGCCATCGGCATTTATGATGCCACAGATGTCGCTATAGTCCTCTGCCCGTATCCATGCAACTTTATGCTCGTCGAATGCGCCCATGTCATAGAACTTCCCTATATTCTCAATACTTCCGTCACCATAAATACTGCAGAATCCATCTGCCTCTGTCTTAACGATAATCACATTGTTCAGGAGATAGTCTTCGTGGTAGTCTAAAATACACCTCCATGCTTCGACAGACATTGGCTGGAAGGACATTACTTCTGTGCCGTCTGCCTTAAAGATGGCGCCTTCGTACTGCTCTTCCCCCTCCCGTGCAAGGTAAATCAACCCGTTGGGATATATCTCCGCCTTTTCATATTCCAAAGGGAACAAGTCGGACCCATCTTTTCGTATGACTCCCCATTTTCCTTCCTCGGACTGCACGGTCGCTATGTCATTCCAGAAAGAACTGCCCGAAGCATATTTTCCAGAAGGCACGACAACTTCTCCCTTTGTATTGATATAGGCAATGGTTCCATTAAGGTCTATGCGAGCCATACCACATACAAATGGTCCGACATCGTCTATATGAACATCCAATTCTGTTACCATCTCACCGTCCTTATTATATAGACGAGTATGAAACTCACGATTACTTTGATATTCTAAAGCCATGAGTTCCCCTTTATCAGCAGGCATGTTAATATCATCTGCCTGTCCTTGTAATGATTGATACTCTGCGACAATGTTTTTTATCAGTTTCGCATTCATTTTCATGCCAATGTAATCTTCATTAGGCTGTGACTTTCCGCAAGCAACGAGAGCCAGGCAGACTACGGCTGCCAAACATGTCTTTACAACAACGTTCTTCATGATTTCAAATGTTTTATGTTATTAGTCTATGTAATCTGTAAGATGGCGCGCTAACGATGCTTGCAGTCTCCCCAATACCGCTTAACTGCAACGCATAAAAGCAATAAAAACAGAAACTTCATGCCGCAAATATAGAGATTAATCCTATTCAGACAAAAAAATATCAGGTTTTTTTCTAAATCCGACAGATAAAAGTATATGCAGACAGCACTGGATACAACAACAGGGAGGCATAACCTCCCTGCGATGCAACGTACCGTAGTACACGCTAACTTCCTAAAAGCTGATGCAAAGGAACATATTTTCTTGTTTACCACCAAACTTTTTATTGAACACTTTGTGTTAGAGGCTTTTTTGTGCCTTTTTATATCAGAACGAATATAAAATCATGCAGGATATAATGTTTTATATACGTTCGAATATAATTTTGAGATGAGAGAATATAGATAATAGATGATAGATTATAGATGATAGATTATAGATGGTTTCAGGTTTCAGGCTAAAGTCTAAGGTCTAACGACTAAAGTCTAAGGTTCGATAACCAATAACCTATTCACGACTACCTTTTCACTTTCAGCCGGCTTTGGGCTTTCTCGGTCTTGGGAGTGCCGAAGGTGGGCCATCCGTTTTTGCCTATGCTGATGTGCTGGAGGATAGCTTTTCTGCCTTCCTTGTATTTATTCAGGTAATAGGCGTGGCAGAGGTAGTAACGGTTGCCAGCGGGGGTGGTGACAAGGGTTCCGTGACCACAGCTCTGGATATCCTGACCATTACCCGTTAGGATGGGATTGCCATCGTACTTCTCCCAGGGACCTGTAAAGGATTCGCTACGGGCTACAGAGACGGCATAGTCGCTCTGCGGCGTGCAGCAGTCGCGAATGGAATACAACATATAATAGTACTTACCCTCGCGGAAGATGCACTGACCTTCCATTCCCTGACGCTCATCATCACGAAGCAGCATGAAGGATTCGCCCTCTAGACGCATGCCGTCGGCAGAGAGCCGCTGTGCCAAAATCTCGATGGGGCGTTTGCTGGGGTCGAGGCCGTAAGCCTTCCAGGTGATATAAAGCTGACCATTGTCGTCGAAGACAAAGGCATCTATGGCTTCGTTCGTGGTGCGAATAAGTGGTCCGTGGTCTGTGAACACTCCCTCTGGCCCATCGGCAGAAGCAAATCCGATGCAGGAAGTACCGTCGCTCTTCTGGCGGGCTGTATAGTAGCACATGACTTTGCCTCCGATAACAAAAAACTCGGGAGCCCAGAAGGCACCATCAGTCCATTCGGGCCATTGGTCGAAGACATAGCCCGTCCGTTGCCACGTCCTCAGATCGGTGGACTTATAGCGGGCATACGCCTGCTTGTTGTTACCTGATGTGGCGGCAGCATAGTAGGTGTTGCCCATACGGATAACGGTGGGGTCTGGTGCATCGGCATCTATAACGGGGTTAGTAACGGTAAGAGAGGCTGTGCCACATGCCGTCAGGAACAGGGGCAAGAGGAGGGATAGTTTATAGTTATTTTTCATTATGCTTTAGTTATATTGAGATCTGGGGAAAAGCTCGCATCAGGCAGGCTATTAAGACTATTAAGAGACAGAGGATAACTGGCGGGGCGTATGTCCCGTCTGTTTGACAAATGCCCGGCGGAATGTGGAGATGGAGGCGAAGCCGCTCTGCATGGCGATATAATCCAACGTGTATTCCGGGTGTTCTTTCAGCAGGGGGATACTGACATGTTCGATGCGCAACTGGTTGATGTAGTCATAGAAGGTCTGTCCGCGCACCTGACTCAGGTAGTTGCTGATGTACGTGCGGTTAGTATTGAGTGCCAAAGCCAGGTCGGCAAGTGTCAGATCCTTGTTCAGATAGAGGCGCTGTTCTTCCATCACCTCCTCCAGTGTTCCCTCGGCAATAGGAAGTAGCTCCTTCTTTCTCATAGGCTTCCTCTCCTCCTCTCTTTCTGTCATAATAGGACAGAAATCCCAGCTATAGTGCAGCACCATCAGCCACAGCAGGACGGCAGATACATAGTAGACTATATCGCCCACTACTGTGGCATAGAGCGAGGTAAAGAGCCATGCCAGCTGACTGATGACAGAGAAGACGAAGACGGGCTTCAGCCATACCACATCGATGCTGTCAATATTAGAAAAGTTCTCACGCACATAGCGGATGCACCGACGCGCCTTTACCCACCCTATGATGACAATAGTCCAGGCATAAAACCAGAGAAATACCGACTCGGTATAGATGACTTCCTGAACAGGCCATACCATATACAATATGGTGAAGGCGGCAAAGGGCAACGACAACAGGGCAAGACGTCTGACAGTTGTCCATTCGGGCCATACGGCCTCGAAGACAAAGACGGTATAGGTCAGTGCAGACCAGGCATCTATGATGAATATCCAGTTGAGCACCTCGGTGGTGTACATCCCGGGGAACGTGATAATGATGTCCTTAAAACTCCACAGAGCCCAGACGGCCATAATCCATCCCAACACATGCTGGAAGCGCGTACGCTGTTTACGCCAGAGGAGGATATACAGGGAGATGCCGGCAAAGAAGGCCGTCGAGATGCCTATCACAAATGCCGATATGTTCATATAGTCTTCCATCTCTGCAAAAGTACGTATTTCCTATTAAAACGCCAACATCTCACCTGTCTTTTTATTTCACCGCCTGTCCTTGGGGAGTATATACCTTATCTCTATGGATGATATAGATTTTACCGTCAATCAACACCTTGTGGCGATTTTGCGTCTTGTCACCCACGATAAGTTCAATAGCATCAATATCATCGTCCGTTCCGCGTCGGTCAACTACATTCGAACGTCCTGTCAGTGAGCCCTGCGCCCGATTCACAGGACGGACATTTGCCGGTGAGGAAAGGACATACTCAATGGCGTAGTACGGTTCGCTGTCGGCAGCTGTCTGGTCGGTGTAAGAGGTATTCGACGAAGCCACCGAAGCTATCTGCCTGAGCGTAGCCGGTGTCTGGCCGCGAAGGATGTTGTAGCCCGTCACCGATGCCCCGGCATAGCCATTCCACATCAGATTGAAAGTGCCATTGGTCACACCCCTGCTGATGGTGAGATGCACCGTCTGGTGGGTAGCGCTGGCCGGAGATTCCTCTTGGTTGGCCATTACACCCGTGATGCGATAACGCTCTGCTTTCTGCATGGCATCAGAGGTTACGTCGGTGAACGAACCGGCATTGGCATCGGCACTTCCTATCAGTTCGAATTTGCCAAGCGTGTTTCCTTCGCGGTAGATATTGACCTTACTGAAGGCATCCGCATTGGTCCACGAGATGACATTGTGTCCCGACGCATCTGTGGTGACAAGACTCAGCGTCGGGATGGCTGTCGATTCCATCACCGTCACCTTTTGCTCAAACCAGACAGAGCATCCAGAAGCATTGGTTACCTCAAGACAGAGGGTAACACCCACGCCCACAAGAGTGCCATTGGTGCCGGAATTGCGCACAGCCTTCACGTTCAATCCATTGGCTACCAGCCGATAGTCAAGTCTCAGCACCGCACTTCCCCCTGCTGGTGCCGTGCTCGGCAGGCGCACTCCGCTCGCCGTAATCGGATAGGGTTCGTCATAGCCATCAATGAGAGCATACCACTGGTAGGTGACGCCTTCGGGCACCGATGCCGTAGCGGGTGTTCCTTCATAGAGAACAGACGGGATAGACACGTTCAGCGTGCTCGGGTCATTGATGGTGATGGTGTGCGTGAAGGTCTTGCCGCCCAGTGAGAGTGTGATGTGTCTCTCACCGCCTTTTCCGTAAGGCCAATAAACCTTGTAGGGGCCGAATCCACTGCCTTCGACGATGGTGGCACCGTCAAAGTTCCACGTAGGTGTACCCGTCGTCGCCGAACCACGATAGGAGACCGTGATATCATTGCCGGCACAGGCAGTTGACGGAGCCTCTATGGGACTACGCTGCACATTGGCTACAAGCGTCTCACTGAAGAGCGAGGTCTTGTTCTGCCGGTCGAGTGCCTGAACCGAAATCTCATATTTACCCGATGTGAGATAGGTCGTTGGGATGAGGAACTGTGTAGCTTCGATATAGCCATATCCGGGCAGGTATGCCGCATCGGCATTGAGTCCGTTCTGCGGCGAGATGAGATAAGTGTCAGCCCCCTGCTGCTTGACGGCGAGGTTGTAGCGCATCAGACTGGCAGGTGTGTGGTCATCTACAGCCGCACTCCATGAGATAAGCAGTCCGTCGCCGGTGAGCGTGGCGTTGACTCCTGTCGGAGCAGCTGGACGTGCGTCCGTCTGTGCTTCGATGGGATAGAGATCGCCGTTTGCCATCAGGTAATGCTCACCGACTGCGAGGTAATGATCGGAAAGCGAGTTGGACACCCATTGTCCGTAATTTCCTCCCTGCGGAATGATAAAGCCGTGGTTAAGCAGTCTGTCTGCCCCCATATACCATACGTACGTACCCGATATGCCGTCGCCGGCAGCAGCGTTCTTCACTGGTGCAACAACGTCGGGATAGCCATTGTTGTCAACGTCCGTAACAGTGAAGCTGTTGCCAGCCAGGAACATGCTCATCGGCAGGATGTCAGGTGCCGAGAACGACGTGTTGGCATTGTTCCACAGCACATAAAGCTGGATGGTTTTAGCGTCATAGTAGTCATAATCGCTATCGATATAGCGGGCTACGACATCCAGGTAGCCGTCGCCGTTGAGGTCGGCCAGTTGGTAGGACTGCGGCTTTTCTACGTTCTGTGCAAACGGGATGTTCTTCTGCGTGAACTGCCCGTTGCCGTTGTTCAGGAACACCAGCAAGCTGCCGTATGTGAGTGCGTAGCCCCAATCATCGGTAGTGCCGGCCCCCAGTCCTACGATATCGGTCCATCCGTCACGGTTTATGTCTGCCTGCTTGAAGGAACGGGAACGAAGTATGCTTTGGAAGAGCTCAGCATCACCGTTGACAGTAAACTGCCTCCATTCAGTACCTCCCACACCGTCTATTTCGATGAGTTGACAATGGCCTGAATGGTCCATCAGATTGTCATAGAGCCCGTTGTGTGTCAGGTCGCCTCGTAAAGACTCACCGTGGTAATAATTATCTCCAGATTGATTGTAAGGGAAGAGATATACCAGATTGTCGTCGTCTTGCCTGGCTGTCAGTGCCGGCAGAGTGGTATTATGAAGCATCTTGCCGTAAGAGCTGCCATTGCCCTCCATGAAGAGGAAGTCCGATTTGCCGTCCCGGTCATAATCATACCACATCATCCGATTATCACCGTATTGGATGTTCGACGTGAGGATATTGGTGTTCCACAGTCCTGCTGCCTGACCGAACATTTCCGTATTATTCTTACCTTCCTCAATGGTCAACGTATTGTACCAACCTGTGTTATAGCCGCTCAGCAGCAAGCCGTCAAGGCGTCCGTCGAAGGTATAGTCTGCCATGGGAAGACCGAGTATCATTGAGTGCGTCTCGCTCGCCGCTATCGCCTCGCCTATGCCAGCAGGCATGACATTAACAATGGCTGTGGCGGTGAGTTGCTGTCTATTTGGCGTGGTGACGGTGTGCGTGATGGTCTTCTCACCGCCCGAGGTGAACGAGAGCGTCAGCGTGGTGCCGTTCTGTGTATAGGTGCCATCCTGGATAGACCAGCTATGTGTGTATCCTTCGGGCAGCGCGGTGAAGATCAGCACTGCGGTTTCGTTGATGTTGATGCTCGTGCGGTCGAGGGTGAACTCCACAGGCACGTAGGTGTGTGCCACGATGGCTTCTTCGCTCCAGACCGAGCCGCTATGCTGTGCATCGATAGTCTGTACGGCTACATAGAGGTTTGCAGGCGCATACGAACGCAGGTCGATGGTATAGGTATGCGTGCGCCCCATGTTGCCGTCCAGGAAGTTGCGGCGCGTTCCGTCGGCATTGGCATGTGCGGCAAGAATCTCATTGCCGCCGGCGGTTGTTCCTATGCGCAGGGCATAGGTAAGGTCGGTCGTGGCGGTCCTGTCATCTGTGCCGTTGCCCCAAGTAATCTTCAGGATGCCTTTATCGTAAGCCACTGTCGGCTTTGCCGGAGCTGTAGGACGCACATTGGCGGTTGCCTCCTTTTGCGGATAGATTTCGGTCAGGTTGTTGCTGAGTCCCGAGAGCCACAGATCAGCCTTGCCATCGTTGTCCAAATCCTCGGCATTGATGGTGAGATTGTCAAGAGAGTTCCAGCCCAGTTCGAATGTTTCCAGTGACTCCGGAGCAGCAAACTGCCTGTTGGCGGTGCCTCGCAGCCAGACAATTTCATTCCCGCGGAAGGCAAGCAGGTCGAAGTTGCCGTCGCCGTCAATGTCCTGCAAAGCCGAGAACCACAGTTCATTACTGCCATAGTCCTGCTCAGGCTGCTGGCTGAAGTGGCCTTGTCCGTCGTTGATAAAGAAACAGGTGTAGGCATAGCCTGTGTTGTTTTTGGCAGACGAGAAGGTAGTAAGGATATCTATGTCACCGTCCTTGTCGAAGTCGTAGCAATAAACCAGGTCGTCCACCGCAGCATTCTGGTAGAGTATGGTGGTGGTGAACTTGTTCGTGGTCTTGTTGAAGACAGAGGTATAGAGCTTAGCTCCGGGGAAGATAAAGTCGGTGATGCCGTCGGCATTCAGGTCGGCAGGAATCACGATACCGTTGGTCTGTGTCCACACCCATTTGCCGTTGTCCATATTGGTATAGATAACACCGTTCTTCTCGTCTATAAGGTCAACCAGCCCGTCACCGTTGAAGTCAATGGCCTTGGTGGGTGCTGCCACCGTATTGCCTATGCCCGGCGCACGGCGCTTTGCACGGGCAAGTGATGCTCCGCCTAAGGTTGCCACATATTGATAGCGCGACACATCGCCCAGCGAATAGTTCTGCGGATTGTCGTATTGCTCCTTCTCCTCGGGTGTCATCTGTGCCAGGAATTCACTCCATGTCATCACCTGCATGGTCTGTTTGAGGAACGAGCCGTCAGACTGCTGGTACATGATGTCGCCGTAATTGGTTACCCCAGAGTTGAGGGATGCCTCCCGATTAAGTTGAATATAGTCGGGGCGCCCGTCGCGGTTGATGTCCATATTCGGCACGATAAGCATATTCTCCTGCCACTCATAACCGCTCTCGCTGCTGAGCCAGGTGGCACCACAATAGCCATCATTCGCATTATAGACATCCGGCTTTCCGTCGCGGTTGATGTCCTCTACGAAACCGCTTCGTATATCTTGGGCAAGGGCAGACTGTTTCGGCGCTATCTTTTTGCCGTTGCCATCGAAGTCGTAGAGTGTCGAGGCATTCGGCATGTCGAAATACCGCTTTTCGTCAGAGTTCACGAGACGGTCACTATAGACTACGTAGCCATCAACAAGCTGGATATCTCCGTAATTACGCATCCTCCCCATAACATAGACCTCATCACGATTCCTTATCTGAGCCACACTCGTGAACGGTTTGTTCTCCATACTATTGGCGCGTAAGATTTGAATACTCTCGCCCCAGTCCCAACCACCGTCAGCAGAGATACGGAAGGTCAGCTGTCCGCCGGCTGACCCTTCACCTGTAGCGGTTGCCTCGCCGTCAAACTCGTTAGGGGCATCGAAGACGATGCCTTTCACAACTACCATCTCACTGGTCTCTTTATAATCAGATACCAATGCCATGGCTTCTGCCACCGAGAGGATATCCTCAGATTCTATGTCGAAGGCATACTGCGCCCGAATGGTCTGCGAGGCCTGAATATTCGTCAGCGGCGCACTCCAGCCAGTGAACGTATGGGCCATGATGGTCGGCGGAGCCGGTGCTACGGCATCTTCACCGATACACACCAGCTGGGTCTTAATCGTATTGCCGTAATAGTCCACAAAGGTGACTTTCACGTAGTTGGCGTCAAGGGTATATTGCGCCTGCGTAGTGATGTCGGCTGTCACATTCGTAAACGGCACGCTCCACCCCGTAAACTTCATACCTTCTACAACGGGTGCAGCCGGAGCCATGGCATCCGCACCCTTGGCCACAGTTTCCACTTTCAGCACGTTGCCGTCTTTGTCAAGGAAGGTAACGGTCAGAGGCGGTTGTGCCGACATCACTTCAAAGTGCGTAACGCCCGCTTCTCCGGCCCACTGTTCGCCTGGATAATTGATAGTAAGCGTCTTCGTCTCTCCTCTCCATACCATCTGATTGCCGTTTGATGTAGCCTTTCCCGTTGAGAAATCGGCAGCGGCAAGGTTCCGGGCATCCTCATCGTTCAGCGCTGTCAGGCGCACGGAACGGAAGATGTCTGGCGAGGAAATCGTAATCCTTGTGTAGCTAAAGATAACCACCTTGCCTTCACTTTCTGCCCATCTGGTAGCATCTTCGTCACGTTCCCCCTTTAATGTCACGGTAGCATTTCCCGAACTGAAACTCAGACCGGTGCTCTTGTTGTATTTTTTCAATGCGTCACACTCCACAGGCGTCAGATTCATGTGTACCACCATCTCCCTGACGGCATGCACGGTCAGGTCACCCTGCACATCGCTATAGTCCTTGTCCCAACGGATAACCCATCCCACTTCGTCTGTTGTAGGCAGTGCAGGAGCCGTAGCACTACTGCCGAAGGGCACCTGTTCGGTCTTCATCGTCTCGCCGTCTAAGCCAATGAAGGTAACGGTAGCACCGGTAGCCGTCTTGTCAGAGAGAATCTTCAGCGAAGCCAGGCGCGCCCTATAGCCGAATGTGATAGTAAGGCTTGTAGTGGCTCCCAACCAAATCACATTCCTGCCGTCCGTATCGTCGGCTTTGAAGCTGCCCGTTGAACAGGTTGATAGATTAACATCTTTGTAAGAATCGTTACCCAGGAAATAGGCGACATCGTCTTCCGACGAAAATGTGAACACAATCTTACGCATCTGGTAAGGTGCTGTGATTTTTAGCGTGTTATCCTGGTAGAAACCAAGTGCAGCAGTATAGAAACGCAGTTGGTTTCCTGTACCCATGTCTGCATATAGTTTCTTGCCGTCTTTCTGATACTCTGTGGCATCCACACGATCGCCCGATGCCACATCCTCTGCCTTCATCCAGTCGATAATGGACACCGTTGTCTCGTCGTTATATTGCGAAGGGTCTTCGGACTCGTCCGGCTCAGCAATAGTGACGGCAAATTCCGTCAGACGTACGGAGGCCTTCAGCGTGACGGTAACGCGCTGCGCATTGCCTTCCCAAGTGACGGTAGTATTCGTCAAAGTCACTTTCCCGCTGTCCCAGGTCGAATTCGACAACCGCTCGGCATGACTCGCAACAGTAGCGGTGAACGTTGCCGACTTGATAACCTTACCGTCTGGTACACTCACAGTCATCGTGTTACCCGGTACGGTAGCGATATACTTGCCGCTCCAGGTAGGTTGTGTTCCTGTCCCCGCACTAAAAGCAACAGTCACATCCCCTTGCGAATAACTTGTAACTGCGTCGTTCTCACTCAGGTTTTTCGCAGTCGCCCATTCGGCCGCAGTGAAGCTTACATTCTGTGCCTGTGCAAAAACTGCAAGCAACAGCGTCAATGCGATGAGTAAATTCCGTTTCATAGAATATGATTTTTATTTTAAGTGATTTATTTCAATAACAGGTTAGTTTGAACACAAACTTGCACGCTACAAATTTATAATTTCTTTTCGGGAAATAGTCCTTCACAGGCATTCTGAGGGCAAAAATTTACGCATTGACACTCAAAATTGTTTGAATGAACGAAACGACGGCAAAAAACAGCCTGAATTCATGGCTATACAATAATAACAGATGACAAGAGGCAGGCACTCTTTGTTACCTTCGCATATTCATAGGTTGAGGCCATAGTTCTGCTTTACCTCGCTCATCACGAAGGTGCTCTCGATAGCACCCACATTCTCTATGTCGCCCAACTTGTTGAGCACAAACTCCTGATACTGCTTCATGTCACGCGCACGTACCTTTAATAGATAGTCATACGCACCCGAGGTGTTGTAACACTCCGTTACCTCGGGAATCAACTGGACACGACGGGTGAAGAGCTCGGCTATCTCGCGGTTAATCTGCTTCAGCTTGACATTACAGAACACCAGCAGACCTTGGTTCAACTTCTCGGCATCCAGTATTGCTACATAACGCTTGATGTAACCCCTGCGTTCGAGTCGTTTCTGACGCTCAAAGACGGGAGTTGGGGTCAAACTAACGGCATCTGCCAGCTCTTTTGTGGTCAATTTGGCATTTTTTTGCAGAATTCTGAGTATCTGCAGGTCGGTTTCGTCTAATATTTCTGTCATCTTTCCCTATTGTTTTAGAGTTTTATTCTGATTGAGACAATTTCGAGGTACCCTATCGGAAGAATTTTCTTTTTACGGGGCAAAAATAGGCATATATTCCGAAATACACAAGAAATTTGGAGGATATTTCCAAATCGGCGTACCTTTGCAGCAGGAAAATGAAGAATGAAGAATGAAGAGTGAAGAATTTGCTACCGCTGTGTTCGCTAACCGCTAACCGCTCAACGGTAAACAGTAAACAATAAACAATAAACAATATAAAATAAAAGGATTATGAGCACAAAGAAGAATTTCCGTTTTGAGACATTGCAACTACATGTAGGCCAGGAACAGGCTGATCCCGCAACAGACGCACGCGCCGTGCCCATCTATCAGACTACATCATACGTGTTCCACAACTCACAGCATGCTGCCGACCGCTTTGGTCTGCGCGATGCAGGAAATATCTATGGCCGACTGACCAACTCTACACAGGGCGTGTTCGAAGACCGTGTAGCTGCCCTCGAAGGTGGTGTTGCCGGTCTGGCCGTAGCTTCCGGTGCAGCAGCCATCACATATGCGCTTCAGAATATAGTGCAGGCAGGCGATCACATCGTCGCTGCCGACAACCTGTATGGCGGTTCTTACAACCTCATCACCCACACATTGGCAACCCAGGGAATTACCAACACCATTGTCAATGTCAATGATCTGGCTGCGCTTGAGGCCGCCATACAGCCTAATACCAAGGTGGTCTATGCAGAGACCTTCGGCAATCCCAACTCAGACGTTCTCGACCTGGAAGGCGTAGCCGCCATCGCACACAAGCACGGCATCCCCTTCATCGTGGACAACACCTTCGGCACCCCCTACCTGATTCGTCCCTTGGAGCACGGAGCAGACATCGTGGTACACTCTGCTACCAAGTTCCTGGGTGGTCACGGAACAAGCCTCGGAGGTGTCATCGTGGACGGTGGCAAGTTCGATTGGAAGCAGAACGACAAGTTCCCCACATTGGCTAAGCCCGACCCATCATACCATGGAATCGTCTTTGCAGACGCAGTAGGTGCTGCTGCATACGTTACCCGCATCCGTGCCGTCATCCTGCGCGACACAGGTGCCACCCTCTCACCCTTCAACGCCTTCATCCTGCTGCAGGGTGTTGAGACACTGAGCCTGAGAGTAGAGCGCCACGTAGAGAACGCCCTTAAGGTTGTTGACTTCCTGAACAAGCACCCCAAGGTTGCTAAGGTAAACCACCCTGCCCTGCCCGGTCATCACGACCATGAGCTTTACAAGAGATACTTCCCCAACGGTGGCGGTAGCATCTTCACCTTCGAGATTAAGGGCGGTCAGGAGGAAGCATGGAAGTTTATCGATGCTCTGCAAATCTTCTCTCTGCTAGCCAACGTAGCCGACGTGAAGAGTCTGGTGATACATCCTTACACCACCACTCACTCTCAGCTGAGCGAGCAGGAGCTGGCCGAGCAGCACATCACTCCCAGCACCGTACGCCTCAGCATCGGTACGGAGCACATCGATGACATCATTGAAGATTTGAGTCAAGCTTTGGAGCAAATTTAAAGTTGAGAGTTTAGAGTTTAGAGTTTAGAGACAGTTGAAAGTTGATAGTCTTGAACTCAGCGCCTTTGGCGCCTTGAACTGGCCGTAAGGCCGTTGAACTAGCCCGAAGGGCGCTTTGAACTGACTATAAACTCTAAACTATCGCAAAGCGCCACTGACTCTAAACTCTAAACTGTAAACTCTGTAACGTAATCTGCCAAATCCCCAAAAAGATTTGGCAGATTACGTTAAAAAACGTATTTTTGCAACCTCTACCATACCCAAACGCAACTGCATGGAATACATCATATCCGATAATCAGGAACTTACACGCTATGCCCTGGAACACCTCATCAACGAAGACCAGGAGCATCAGTTGTTCTATGCTTGGAACAGAGCCTCGCTGGTGAACCTGCTTGCCGAGCATCCAAATGCCATTGTACTGCTGGACTATACGCTCTTCGACTTCGCTGACGAAGAACAGCTACTCATCGTGGCCGAGCGCTTCTCCCAATCACAGTGGATACTTCTCAGTGAAGAGCTGACACCCCAGTTCATGCGCCGAGTAGCCTACTCCTCGCATCAGTTCAGCGTGCTGTTCAAGGACGGTCCCCTCAGCGAGGTCCGTGTAGCCCTGCAATCGGTAACCCAGCGTAATACCCGCTACCTCAGCCAGCGCACCCTGGAGGTTATCCTATCACAACAGCAGGAAGAAGAGAAGACCGCCAATGTTCTCACCCAAACCGAGACCGAAATTGTAAAGGCCATCGCTCAGGGCAAAACCACCAAGGAGATAGCGGCCGAGCGCTTCCTCAGCACCCATACGGTTACCACCCACCGCAAGAATATCTTCCGCAAATTAGGTATCAACACCGCCCACGAGGCCACCAAGTTCGCCCTACGCGCCGGCCTCATCGACTCATCCGAGTTTTATATTTAATCTCCGGCCCCGGGCCTTTCTGATTTATCCAAAGTCCAGCCCTTATCCTGATAGAAAATAAACTTCACCTTCTCTACCAGAATGCGCTGTCCCTCATAACGCCCGGAAACGATACGCCCAACGGGGGTAGCCTTGTCCACCTCGGCTATGATTTCTGCCTCGGCGGTGTAATCGCCAGTCTTCTGGATGTTACGAGCTTTCTCAATGCTCCAGGTGTAGGCCTGCAGTTTAACGGACTCGTACGCTTCCTTACCTTTCTCCCTTTCATATTCCGAAGCGTTGTCTGTGTCGGGCTGGAATTCATCATATTCGTCATGGGACTCTTCGTCTGTCACAGCGTCAGCTTCAGCCGCTGCGCTCTCCACTTGCGAGTCTGCAGAAGCCTTATCAGGGAATTCTTCTTCCTTCACGGCAAACTCCGGAAATTTACTCTTATCCACTTCAAAGTCAAGGCGTAGTTCCTTCTCGTCCTCGGACGGCTCTGCCTCCTTCTCTTCATACAACAGTTTCTTGCCCTTTTCGGTTAACGCCGTGGTAACGAAATAAACGGGCACATCCTCGGTAGTCCAATAGTTCTCCTTATAGGTACCGCCCCAGTAACTCTGGCGCAAACGAGTCTTCTTCACGCGCTCCGGCTTCATAACCTTCTTCACATTGTAGGTAATGATTTCATTGGCTGCCAGCTGACGGTATGTGTAACGCAAGTCATTGTCATTGCACTCAAAGTAGCCGATCTGCACATCGGCGTACGAGTCCAATTGATTCAGGCGTTTCACCTCCTTCTTAAAGAGCTTCTTAGCTGTGGATGCACTAAGAGTGTCAGGACTGTCACTGCATGAAACCAGGCACATTGCCGCCATTAGCATGACACTTAACAAGATACACTTTCTCATAATGGTAAACTTTAGGGTTAGTACTTAATGTTATTTGTGATATGGAATGATTTATTTAACAAGAACTTTTCGATTGCCTACAATCTGTATGCCATGCTCAGGACCAATAGAACGCTGGCCTGATACATTATAAATATTAAGTGAGGACTGCTTTCCCACCCCTACCTTCTGAATACCGTTTATAATATCTTCATCTATCTTCTGGATATTCTTGAACATTTTCCAGGTTGTGGCCTCCTTATAGATGTCAACGCAATCCTTCGGAACATAAAGCGTTCCATATTTATATGTCAGTTCTTCAAATGCTAACGCATCACACTGAGGCGGTGTTTCAGCCCAACAGACAATATCCTTTGTAACCTCTCCGTAATTAGTCATAAATGCGTACATAGCAATGCTGGTAACCCCGCTTCCTATTACCACCAGACTACGTTTATGACTGGTAGTTTTACGCTTAAATGCCGCATACCCGATAGTTTTTACCTGATCCGGTATTATAATTACAGGTAAAGGGGCATCCTCAAAAGCCTGGGAAGGAATATTTGTAATACCACTACCCAAATCCAATTGAAGCAGATTCTGACATCCCGAAAATGCTTTTTCTGCCATTGTAAAGGGAACGTCTGGCAGAACCATATTATCGAAACCGCATTCTGCAAAGGCAGACGGCCCAATGTATTCCAGGGTAAGCGGGAATCTTATGTAGCGTAGATTATGACAATCCTTAAAGGCATATTCATGTATCCTTTTCAGCATACGGTTGGTAAAAACACTATCCAAATCGTAACAGGCATTAAATGCCGAATTGAAAATATCATACAGTTCATCCGGACAGTCAAAACGCCGTAGTTTTGTCTGGCGAAAACATGCCTCTTTAAGCCAGTTTACAGAATGTGACACCTTAATACTCTTCAGTTCATCAAATTCAAAGGCTTGCGGACCAATAGATTCCACCATATAATTATACAAACCGTGTGACACATTATAGGGTACATTAACATGTTCTGCATTGGGATATGCATTCTGCTTCACTTCCACATGATATGGGATAAGGCTTTTAACCTCAAATATAAGCCCTTCTTTTTCAAAAACAGTCCCAACCTGTGCATGTATTGCCCCGGCAAGTGTAAATACAGCCCAAAATATCCAGTTCGTTTTCATGGTTGTTAACAGTTATGGCTCTTAAAATGACAGATTCCAATCATACTACATATAACGATGCAAATATAAAAGATTAATTCTATTACGACAAAGATAATTCAAAAAAATATGCGGATAATACAATCGAGACTATCAGAAACAGCATAAAGGCCGTGAATATGATATTAGTATCCTTCATTTATCACTAAGTTAAAGAACGCCAGACACGTCAGGGCACAATACACCCTGCAGTCTGTCACGTGCAGACTCCGGAGGTGGCAAAAGTGGGGCTGCCCTCCCTTATGGGAGGGACGGGGAGGCTTAAAACCAATATACCATACATGTGGTATGCCAAATGACATGATGGGGGGATTGTAGTATCTGTGGAACCGCCGTACCTTTGCACCAGAAAAAGTGAAGAGTGAAAGTTTCGATTAAGCGAGAGCAATGGAAAGCGCGCTTTCCGATTGCCGAGCGTGAGAAACTTCGCCCGACAGGGCAAGAATGAAGAATGAAGAATTAGACTTTAGGCTCTATACTTTAGACAATGTTCAACAAATAAATAATAAGGTTATGAAGACAATGAAACGAATGCGAATGCAGGGCTGTTGTTGCATGATAATGATGATGACAGCACAGAACAAGAGAGTATATAATATAATAAGTATAGAACAAAACAAAAATAAACATTATGAAAAGAATAGCATTAGCCATCGCCGTTTTATTGAACATCCACACCGCCAATATTTGGGCTGAGAGTAATAACAATACCGCTTCGGACGCCAGCGTAAGCAGCGTAGCCAACGTGCATTATGTGAAAGCACCCAGGTTTGCCCGCCCGCTGGTAGAGAAATGGATTACAGAGTACGCAAAGACTCAGCCCAACGTAGAATTTCAGATAGCCAAAGGTGGCCAGAATCAGGATGACATTGATTTGAATGTTGTATTCGACAACAACGACAAAGAAACAGAAAACGCAAACCATATCGTATATTTTGGCGAGTTCGCCGTCCTACCCATCACTGCCAACGGCAGCGAGGCAGCAAAAGTTCTGGAGGGTAAGCATCTGAACTCGAAGAAAATAAAGCAGCTTTACTTCCTAAATGACGATTTGGACGAGGAGGTAAAGAAAATTAAACAATTCGAGAAACTTGTTATCTACAGCGGCAGCAATGCCACATCGGTTGCCAATTCGTTTGCACACAATTTCGGCGAAGAGAGCACCAGCTTCCGCGGTAAGCGCATCTCAGGCGACGACCTGTTCCTGAACACAGCGCTGACAAAAGATCCTCTGGGCGTATCGTTCAATGCACTGCCCAATATCTTCGACCTGAAGAGTCGTCATATCAAGGAAGACCTTACCATCATAGGTCTGGACGTTAAGAAGAGCCTGGAGGAAAGCTTCTCTGACAAGGGAACCCTGGACCAGATTATCGATGCCCTGGAGCAAGGCAAGGTACAGGAGGTGACTGTGCAGAAGATAGGCGTTCGCTATAAGAATGCCGACGAAGACGTGAACCGCTTCCTTAGCTGGGTAGTAACAAACGGTACCAAGTACAATCACCAGTACGGACTTCTGAATTTGAGATAGTAGACAGAGGTTAGCGTTGAGCGGTTAACGGTTAGCGGTTAACGGTTAGCGAAGCCAATGGCTAGCGTCTAAAGCCTAGAGCCTAAAGCCCTAGAGCCTAATTAGAAAATAAATTACATATAACTTATGGTAAGAAGATTATTTATTGCAACATGCGTTGCGATCAGCCCCCTATTGGCCATATCCCAGAACATTATTAAAGGCCATATCGTAGATGCCCGCACAGGCGAATCATTGATAGGTGCATCAGTAACTATCAAATCGACCAAACTGCAAGGCGTAGTAACGGACATAGACGGAAACTTCCAACTGGAGAGTAACGTAGAGCCACCATTGACACTGAAAGTAAGATTCGTTGGCTACCGCGAACAAGACGTAGATGTCTATGACTTTGAAGAACCCGTAGAGATTGCCCTGTTGGACAATGCCAACAAGCTGAGCGAAATAGTTGTTGTAGGTTACGGCACACAGAAGCGCAAGGCCCTGACAGGTGCTGTAACAACAGTTAAGAACGATGAACTGCTGCAGGTCTCTACCTCGTTAGACAATATCCTGGGCGGAGCAGTTGCCGGACTTGACGCTACCTCTTCGTCAGGTCAACCTGGTTCCTCTGTCAACATCCGCATCCGTGGCGGCAACTCCATCAACGGCGGCAACGAGCCCCTTTACGTTATAGACGGTGTACTGATCTACAACAGCAGTTCATCTACCAACACGGGCAACAGCTATGCCGGCACCAACTTCAACCCACTGGCATCCATCAACCCATCAGACATAGAATCCATAGAGGTGCTGAAGGATGTATCTGCATCAGCCATCTACGGCTCCCGTGGTGCCAACGGTGTGATTATCGTTACCAC
>CAMOMP010000020.1:0-44373 GCA_946619915.1 uncultured Prevotellaceae bacterium
AGCGGTGCTACCGTCATCTGCCACTATGATTTCAGCATCCTGAGGGAGCTGCTCCAAGAGATCATGCACTAACTGGGTGCAGTCTTGGTTAAAGGTTGGAATCAATATAGATAGTTTCATGCCGCAAATATACAAATAAAAGAGAAAAGAGAAAAGATAAAATTGAAAAATGAAATTTAATTTTGCATTTCGCTCACTTATTTGTATTTTTGCATTCGATATGGCACCATTAGCAGAAAGAATGCGTCCGCTTACGCTCGACGATTATGTCGGGCAACGTCATCTGGTAGGTCCAGGTGCCGTGTTGCGTCGTATGATTGAGGGCGGTCGGCTAAGCAGCTTCATCTTGTGGGGCCCTCCTGGAGTTGGTAAGACAACACTTGCCACTATCATAGCTCATCAGTTACAGACTCCTTTTTATACCCTAAGTGCTGTTACCAGCGGTGTCAAGGAAGTAAGGGATGTGATAGATAAGGCAAAGGGGAACAGATTCTTTAATACTGCAACGCCCATCCTTTTTATTGATGAAATCCATCGCTTCAGTAAGTCGCAGCAGGATTCCTTATTAGGAGCGGTTGAGCAAGGTGTCGTCACTTTGATAGGTGCAACAACAGAGAATCCGTCGTTCGAGGTGATACGTCCGCTTCTGAGTCGTTGTCAGGTCTATACCTTAAAGCCTTTGGATCAAGAGGACCTAATGGCTCTTGTTGAGAGGGTAACGAAGCAGGATGCTATCCTGAAACAGAAACCCTTCGACCTTCAGGAGACAGCTGCTCTGATGCGTTACAGCGGAGGTGATGCCCGTAAATTATTGAATATCATCGAGCTTCTTTACGAAGCGGCAGAGAAGGACGAGAAGGTCGTGGTTACCGACCAGATAGTAGCAGAGCGTTTGCAGCAGAATCCTTTGGCTTACGACAAGGACGGCGAGATGCACTACGATATTATCTCGGCCTTTATAAAAAGTATCAGAGGTAGCGACCCTGATGCTGCCATCTATTGGCTGGCAAGGATGATAGAGGGTGGGGAAGATCCTGCTTTCATCGCCAGAAGGCTGGTGATTAGTGCAAGCGAGGATATAGGGCTTGCCAATCCCAATGCCCTGCTACTTGCCAATGCGGCCTTTGACGCCGTTATGAAGATAGGATGGCCCGAGGGACGTATTCCCTTGGCAGAGGCAACCATTTATTTGGCTACCAGTCCTAAAAGCAACTCGGCATATAAGGCAATCAATGATGCTTTGCAGAAAGTGCAGCAGACAGGTAATAAGCCTGTTCCTTTGCACCTGCGCAATGCTCCCACCAAGCTGATGGAACAGCTGGGTTATAGCGAGGGCTACAAATATGCTCATGATTACGAGGGTCATTTCGTCGAGCAGCAGTTCCTGCCGGATGACTTGCAGGAGATGCGTCTGTGGCATGCACAGCCGAATCCTTCGGAAGACAAACTCCTGCAGCGTATGATCCAATGTTGGGGAGAGAGGTATAAGAAATAGACCCCCTCTAACTCCCCCTCTAGGGGGAGAACCAAGATAAAAGATAAAAATTAAAAGAGAAAAGTGAGATGGTTTCAAGTTTCAGGTTAAAGACTAAGGTCTAAAGTCTAGAGTCTAAAGTCTAGAGTCTAAAGTCTAATTCTTAATTGCCACTTCGTTCTCGCGTTCGCTCGCGACCCCTTCGGCGTTCTTCTCTCTTCATTCTTAATTAAAAACGGCAAACAATAAACCAACTCATAAACTCAAAAACTCTAGTTCATTAATGAATTATGAATTAAAAACAAGCTAAATATGACAAAGAAAATTCTTCTTTTAGGTTCAGGCGAATTGGGTAAGGAATTCGTGATTGCCTGCAAGCGTAAGGGACAATACGTGGTGGCATGTGATAAATACGACAATGCACCGGCTATGCAGGTGGCTGATGAGCGCAGGGTGTTCAATATGCTGGATGGCGATGCGCTGCAGAAGGTTGTTGAAGAGGTTAAGCCCGATATCATTGTGCCAGAGATAGAGGCCATTCGTACAGAGAAGTTGTACGAGTTTGAGAAGGCTGGCATACATGTTGTGCCCAGTGCCAAGGCTGTTAACTACACCATGAACCGTAAGGCTATTCGTGAATTGGCTCATACCGAGTTGGGTCTCAAGACGGCAAACTATCTTTATGCCAGTACCTTCGAGGAGTTAAAGGCTGCTGCCGACAAGATTGGTTTCCCCTGTATCATTAAGCCTCTGATGAGCAGCAGCGGTCACGGACAGAGCAAGGTAGATGCTGCCAGCGAGTTGGAGAAAGCATGGGAGAATGCCTGTGGTGGAAGTCGTGGCGATATCATGGAGGTTATTGTGGAGCAGTTTATTCCCTTCGACTACGAGATAACCCTGCTTACTGTCACACAGAAGAATGGACCTACATTGTTCTGTGCTCCTATAGGACATGTTCAGAAAGGTGGCGACTATCGCGAGAGCTTCCAACCTCGTGCCATGAAACCTGAGCATCTGAAGATGGCACAGCAGATGGCAGAGAAGGTTACGGCAGCTCTTACAGGTGCCGGCATCTGGGGCGTTGAGTTCTTTGTCAGCGAGAAGGAAGGTGTTATCTTCAGCGAGCTGAGTCCTCGTCCACATGATACAGGAATGGTTACTCTGGCAGGAACACAGAATCTGAGCGAGTTTGAGTTGCATTGCCGTGCTGTCTTGGGTCTTCCTATTCCAGAGATTACCCAGGAGCGTCAGGGTGCATCAGCTGTTATCCTCTCGCCCGTAGAAACAACCAATCCCCAATATGATGGCATGGAAGATGTGTGTGCAGCACAACGCACATACCTGCGCATCTTTGGCAAGCCTGAGGCCCACGTAGGTCGCAGAATGGGCGTGGTTGTATGTTGGGACGATAAGTCCGCTTCTCAGGAGGCCCTCCGCGATAAGTGTAAGGGCTTGGCTGCCAAGGTAGTGGTGCGTTAAAGCTTAGAAGAGAAATACGTTACAATATCATGCAGTTCCTCATCCGTAAGGGTGGGGAACTTTTCTTTTATCGTTTCCCTAAAGGCTGATACAGCCTTGGCTTTCATCTGCTGCTTTCCCATTTTTATTCCACTGGCAATAGGTGTGGAAGGCAGTAATGCTCTATTGAAATTTCCGTCGCTCATTTTATCAATTCATAATTCACAATTCATAATTCATAATTCATAA
This sequence comes from uncultured Prevotellaceae bacterium, assembly GCA_946619915.1. GTDB lineage: Bacteria > Bacteroidota > Bacteroidia > Bacteroidales > Bacteroidaceae > Physcousia. The sequence continues at coordinate 3,182 of CAMOMP010000020.1, forward strand.
TTAAGAATTAAGAGAGAAGAACGCCGAAGGGGTCGCGAGCGAACGCGAGAACGAAGTGGCAATTAAGAATTAGACTCTAGACCTTAGTCTTTAACCTGAAACTTGAAACCATCTCACTTCTCTCTTTTATCTCAGCTCTCCCCCTCGGGGGAGTTGGAGAGGGGTCGATTCTTCGCTTCCCTCAGCACGCGTTCCACATCTTCTTTCTTGTCTGTCAGGGTTAGAATGAGGTTCTTGTACACGCCTCTTTCTGTCAAGTCCATCATCAGCGGCCAGATGGGAACCTCCTTTGTCCAGAAGTCTGTGCCGAGGAAGAACATCGGACTTGCATATCCAAAGGTCAGATAGTGATTCTGGACTGCCTCCTGAAATACTTCTTGCAATGTTCCTGCACTGCCCGGCGTGTATAGTATGCCGCCTTTGGCAATGGTTAGGATGCCATCCTCGCGTATGCTGTTTTCGAAATACTTGGCTATGTGTGTAGCAAGGGGTGTAGATGGCTCGTGTCCGTATAGCCATGTGGGAATGCCCAGACTTTGGAACTCTTTTTGTGGAAAGCGGTCGTGAACCCTCCATGCCGTCTCCAGCCATCCCTCGTCAGTGTACATGGGTGCTGTGGCCAGAATGTGCAGTGCATCCTGGAACTCCAGTTCGTTACGGCCTGCCATCCATGCGCCCAGGTGTGTAGCCTCCATGGCACCAGGTCCGCCACCAGATATCATCAGGTATCCTTTCTCCGTCAGGTATTTGCTGATGGTTGCCACCTGCCTGTAGGCTGTGTCTCTGCGCGAGAGGTGATGTCCACCCATAATGCCAACCAGACTCCGCTCGTCGTAGTTCGAGAGGAAATCGTGCAGGCAGTCCGAAATGCTATGGTCATGCAGTGTGCGGGCCAGCGTCTCCTTGGCATCCGTCGAACGTTTTCCCTTCTTCAGATAGTGTTTGTAAACGCGCCCGTCGAAGCACTTCTCGTACGAGCCCTTTATGGCAGGACTGTATCCTTCGTACAGCTCCTCTGGTGTATAGAGGTGATTGCGATACCTGAAGGTCTCGCCCATATCGGGCAGGAAGAGGCAATCCTTGCTATTCTTCTTCAGGCCCATGGGCAGTTGGCATCCAATGAAGATGCAATCCTTGTATGTATGTGCGAGAGCCAACTCGGCCATTGCCGTCAGGTCGATACTCTGGAAGGCGCAACGCTTTATTTCCTCCACCTCTTGGCATAGAACCTGTTTCAGCTGGCAATCGTCTTTAATATGTCTGTATGCATCCTTCATGAGCTTTTCTTATGGTGTAATTTCCTACCCTAAATGTATAAATGTATTGCAAAAGTACAATTTTTAGTGCGTATGTATTATGTTTTTGTCCGGAAAAGTTGTAAATTTACACAGATTTAACCGGATAACAGAAATAATAACAACAAATTTCACATCGATATGAAGAAATATTTTTTCATTGCATTAACCGTTTTTTTCTCTTTCCTTTCGTGTGCTCAGGTATCAGCAGCCAAACCTTTGAAGATTCGCTGGGCAACCTTTAATATTCGTTGTATCAGTAAGGACGATTACAAGATAAACTGCGGATGGGATCAGCGTAAGGAACGTGTATACCGATATCTCATAGATAATAAGATAGACATTTGCGGAATGCAGGAGGTTACATACGAGCAATATGAGTACCTGCGTCAGCATCTGCCTGAATATGATTATGTGGGCGTAGGACGTACAGACGGCAAGACAAAGGGCGAGGCATCCCCCGTGTTCTATCGCAAGGATAAGTACGAGGCATTGGATAAGGGTAACTTCTGGCTTTCCGAGACACCTGATGTGGTTGGCTCAAAGGGATGGGACGCTGCCATCGAGCGTATTGCCAGTTGGGTTAAGCTGAAGGACAAGAAGACGGGTAGGGTATTCATGGCAGTGAACACCCACTTCGACCATGTGGGCAAAGTGGCTCGTCGCGAGAGTGCCAAGCTTATCATGCGTAAGATTCAGGAGATAGTGGGCAGCAACCCCGCTGTCGTAACGGGTGACTTCAATGTTACCGAGGCGGATGAGGCTTATACCACTATGGTAACCAATGAGTTCAAGATGTATGATGCTTATCACATGACGAAGAACAATACAGGCGTAAACTTCACCTGGCACGATTACTGCCGCATTTCTGCCGACAAGGCAGAGAAGATAGACTTTATCTTCATTACCCCCAATATCAAGGTAAAGCATACGCATATCGAGCCTACTCACCCGGAGGCCCAGATAACGGATCACAACCCTCATTATGCCGACTTGAGGCTGTAATCCTTAGATTTATATTTAATTAACATCTTGGTATTCTTTTATTTCGTACCTTTGCCGCCGAAAAGCATTAAAGTTTACAGATATGAAGGAAGATAAGAAGATAAATTTCTCTATCGAGTCTGTACAGGACTTGAATTCTTCGAACATATGGTCGTTATCTGCCGAGCAGATTGGCTCGATGTGGGAGAAGGAGCGTAAGGAGGAAGACTTCTCTATTGTAGAGGAGAAGCTCCTGAACGTAATTCGTCTCGCCTTTGAGGTGGTTCACTTCAACGAGGAGGATGAACGTGAGGTCAATAAATACAGCAATACGAATTGGGTGAAGTTCCATCACTGTAAGGAAGGTAAGGGATGTGTAGCCATCCGTAGAAAGACCATTACACGTATTACAGACCTTAGTTACGAGAATGTAAAGCATATCTCAGCTCCTGTTCTGCTTGATTTGATTGATAAGAACTTCGGTGGCGGATGGGATTCTATCTCATTGGCTCTGAAGGATATTATCGAGAGTGGTTTTGATATCAGCACAACTCAGCTGCCTGCAAGTCGCATCCATGCTCCTGGCGGCACACTCGAGAAGAAAGTCGCTCAGGGATATGATGTGCTGGAGATTGTAAAGGGCACCTGGATTGAGGCCATCTTTGCCAAGAAAAAGGACCCTGTAGAGAAACTGAAGATAGAGCCCTCTTATAAGGAATACGACGAGGATGGCAATCCTGTCTATGAGGAGGATAGCGAAGAGAACGATGACAATATGGATGAAGAGTCCGACGATTCTGACGACACTTTCTACAGCAGCTATTCAGAGGAGGCTGAGGTGAAGTCCGAGGATGATGAAGGATTCCCCATCGAAGAAGAATAAAATCTCGATTAATGGTTATTGGTTAATGGTTATCGGTTATCGATGCCAATGGCCAAAGTTGAGCGGTTAGCGTTTTTCGCTAGCCGCTCAATTTTTATCAGACTAAAGTCTAAGGTCTAGAGTCTAAAGTCTATAGTTACCACCCCTCGGGTAGAACGATGTTCTCCACGTCATGTGCTTTCTCGAACAGAGGTGATATTTCCTCGTCCATAAACCCAGCTATACCACACCCAATGCGGGTAACAAGGAATGTTAGTTCAGGATGGCCCTTCGCAAACTCTATGAATTCATCCACATACGGCTTTATGGTCTCCACGGCGCCCTGCATGGTAGGGATGGCATAGCTCTGGCCCTGCAAGCCAACTCCCTGTCCCATGATAGCTCCAAACTTGCGGTAAGCCACATAAGCTGCTCCGCCGCCATGCATACCTCCCAGATTACTTCCAAAGACGAATATCTCGCCAGGCTGCAGTTCCGTAATAAACTCCGGAGTTGTTTGTTTCTGTTGCATAGGATTTGTCTTTTATTAGATTACATTCCTTTTCTTCTGCGAATATACAACATTTTCTATATATAAGTAGCTAAAAACAGGAAATGTTACACCTTAATTATTAATAAAGTTTAAAGGTTAATGGTTAAAGACTTTTTCATTGACCATTATTTCTAAGGTCTAAAGTCTAACGTCTAGCGTCTAATGAGTAATCTGTCAATAATTTTCTAATCTATCATTTTGGGCTTATATATTGCCTAGTTGGAGAAAATTTACTGCCAAGTTAGGAAAATTTTGCTGCCTCGAGTGGTAGCAAATACTCGTAGGCAATAGGGTGGGGAACTATGTTTTGGTAAATGTCTCTATTGTCAAATTAATTCATAAACAAAAGATATTAACAGGAACACTTTTTACTATTAATAGTAATAATTGCAGGAATTAATAGAAACAAGTAAAAGTGTTAATATAGACTCCTTGCTCCTGACAATGGAACTATTCTCAAATAATCGCCGTCATATACCTCAGCAAAGGTTTAACCCCGATGGTTATCGGGCTTAATAGACGGTACATGTTATCTAAACATATACCTAATATATACCCAACATGTACCCCATAATTCAAAAAATCAAACTGAGGAGATAGGTATATGTTAGGTACATTATAGGTACATGTTGCACAAACATATACCGTTCGTTCCGCACGATAACCATCGGATCTCAAATGGTATCGGGGTATATGTTATCAGTTTTTGAAAAATCCATCACTTTCGATTCATCTTCTACATCAGCCTTCTTCCATCTTCATAGTTAACACTTTGATATCTGTTGTATCGTAAATTCATGAACCGTGAACCATAATTGTTCAATCGAGGTGTAGGACAGGTTCAAACAGACTTAAAGACAAATGGCAACACACTTCAAGCAATATTCATCTTAAATATATGTATGCTCGTTATAAAATAGCGAACTTTTTTTTTGTGCTTATAGCTTTCTCTATGAGAGATACGGCATGTTGCTATGAGCGATACGGCCTTTCACTCCTAGAGATACGCCGTATTGCTAAAACGGTTATTTTTAACTAAAGTCTAAGGTCCAATGTCTAAAGTCTAACAGGCGTTGAAGATTTTATCGCCTTGCAGACCTCGCAGATGATAAATTATCCTTATCTTTGCCTAAAATAAAGTAGCCATGAAGTTTAAAATAGCATTTAAGCATCTTCCGTTTGAGCCTAGAAGAAAACAAGTTATTTACGTTGAAAGCTGTTATAACGACGTAGTAAATAAGTTTATACAGAAGAACTATACACGTATTACGCAAAAATGTGATTTCATGGGGATGGACTTCTGTTATATACCCAAATTGGTAGAGGAGTTTGGTTCTGATAATGTATTGTTCTACAACGCTCCTTATGCCAAGCATAGAGAAAGTCCTGCAAATGTTAGGAGTGATTTCCTGTTAAGTTTCATGTCGCATCCCGAAAATAAGAGCCAGATACCACCATCCCTTTTGTATATAGAAAATGATGAGGAAGATGAGAGGTTAAAGGTGCAAGAGGTCATATTCTCTGGTGTATCAATTACTGAGCTAGATATTTATGTAGATGAAATGTTCTATCATCTTCTGGATAAAATCGATGATAATAGTGATTGTCAGAGTTTGTTCCAAATGTGTGAAGATGATGATCAATACTCTATTCCTTATAATGCTGACCTATTCTTTGATGAGGAAACACAGAAAATGGCCCTTGATGTATGGGAGAAAATAAGAGAACTGGAGAAGAAAGGTTTTACAAGGTATATGTTGCAGCAATTCATAGAGGGGCAGGAGAAGCTGAGCCGACTGCTTATTACAAAGGATTTCCGTATCTTCCTACCTGACTATAATAACAAGGAGATTTTGATGACCCCTCTGCCCAAAGCCGTATTCCTTTTGTTTCTTAATCATCCTGACGGAATACCATTTAAGCATCTGCCGGACTATAAGGAGGAACTTAAAGCCATATATGCTAAGTTGAAGCCTATAGATACTGAAGCAACTGAACGCAGCATAGGGGCAGTTACTGACCCGTTCAACAACTCCATTAATGAAAAATGCGCAAGAATCAGGGAAGCTTTTGTGAGCCAGTTTAGCGACCACCTTGCTAAGAACTATTTTGTGACAGGCAATAGAGGTGAAGCGAAGAAGATAACGCTACCCAGAGAGTTAGTTGTTTGGGAAGAATGAGAAGAAAAATGGTTCTGCAAGCCTTGCAGAGGCATTTTTCTTGGTGGGGATATTTTCTTCCCATATATTTGTGGCGTTAAAATAATAAATGTATGGAAGAGAATAAAATTACAGAGGTGCAGGGTGGAATAAACTATAATTTCCCCGAAGATAAGACCAAACACATTATAAAAGTTATTGGTGTGGGAGGTGGTGGCGGCAATGCCGTACAGGAAATGTATGAGACGGGTGTGAAGGACGTGAGTTTCCTTGTCTGTAATACCGATAGTCAGGCACTTTCACAATCGCCCATTCCTGTAAAGGTTCAGCTGGGCGAAGAAGGTCTTGGCGTTGGCGGCAATCCTGAAAAAGGAAGGGAGGCTGCTGAGAGCAGCATGGAGGAGATAGAACAGATGTTCGACAAGGATACTCAGATGGTGATAGTAACTGCGGGTCTGGGTGGGGGAACAGGAACGGGTGCCAGTCCGCTTATTGCTAAAGCAGCTCGGGAGCGGGGGCTGCTGACCATAGGTGTGGTGACACTACCATTCCTTTTTGAACGCAAGTTCCGCAGGGAAAAGGCCTTGCGGGGAATAGCAGAACTGAAGGAGAATGTGGATGCCTTATTGGTAATCAACAACCAACGACTATTGGAAATCTATAACGACAATTCTACAACCATTGAGGATGCGTTCGGTAAGGCTAACGAGGTGTTGACAACTGCCACCAAGACTATTGCGGAGATTATCACCATAAAGGGTATTGTGAACCGCGACTTCAAGGATGTAGAGACCGTGATGAAGAACAGCGGGGCGGCAATTGTTTCGGTAGGTTATGCTGAGGGCGAGAACCGCATTCTGACAGCTATGACCAATGCGCTGAGCTCACCCTTGATTAATCCCATAGACATAGAGAAGACTAAGCGGTTACTATATGTGATTTACGACTCGGAGAAGAGTCCGGTTACGGTTTCCGAAACTACAGAGATTAATCAGTTTATGGATACAATGCCCGAAGACCTGGAAGTATTGTGGGGTCAGTATCGCGACGAGTCATTGGACGGAAAGGTAAAGGTGGCTATCATTGCTACGGGCTTCGACCAGCCAAGCGTTCCTGATGAAAAGAAGCGGGATGAGGATCACGAAAGACTCATCCAAGAGATGGAGGACTTCTACTATCCTAACCTGAGGAAAAAGCAAGAACCAGTAGTAGTTGCAGAAGATGGTCCTAAAATAGAGGAGAATGAAACAGAGTCAGAGAAACAAGAAGAGGAAAGCACTCCAGAGAAGCGAACATGGCTAAAATCAATCTTTGATTTTGCCAAACACGCCTTTGAGGAGGAAGAGTAATTTATATAAAAGATTCTTATTCCTTTGTACAGCCTGAGTGCAGCTAGTACTTGCAGCAGCGTGGAATTAGCATCTATTAGCAGGGAATGATTTTGATTTCCCTGCTTTTTTGAAAATACCACAATAATGATATTTAGACATACAAATACAAACGAAGCCCAACGAATGTAGTCGTTAGGCCTCGTGATAAAGAAAGAATCATTCAAGAAGAATTTCATCATTGCTCCGGATCCTAAAAACCTTTTCTGTGTTCAATACTGGTGACGATTTCCTCAAAGTCACCAGAAATTATACATTGATTGGCTTCAGATGCAACATTCAAAGTAAGGCCGAATTTCGTACATACTATATTCTGGCCTTCTGGCCTGCTTACTATTATTCGGCAGGCGCAATCTTCGCAGAAGCGAAGAAAATTAATTTGTTTTTGTTTCATAACAATTTTGAATTATGATTTTGTGCAAAATTATAGGTAATTTTTTTATCCTGCAACGACAAAAAGGTTAATAAAGACGAAATTTACAGACCGTTGTAAATGACTAATAATAAGCATATTACGAGTATGTTTTGTAACACTATATGCGTGTCTTAAATCATATAAAATTCCACCTCTTATTATAGCATGATATAGAAGAGAAGGAATAAGTGTAACAAGAAGAATATGTTGAGATTCCCATGTGCCGGATTATCCGTTGATATGCTTTGAATTAATTTTCCTGCTGTTTTATTTTAGAGTAATACTCTTTTTCATATATTTGCAAAGTATAAATGCTAAATTATCAATATCATGAAGAAGAAATATATATATAGAGGTATTATAACAACCGTTGTTTTATTAATGATGTTTGCTTGTTCTATGAGCAATATAGAATATCCAATAGAGGGCGAAGAATTGTATAGGATTCAAGTAGGAGGAAAATGCGGTTTTATAAATAAAAAAGGTAAACTTATAATAGACCCACAATTTGATAATGCTTTTTGGTTTTTTGGGGATAGCGTATGTTATGCTCAAATCGGCGACCAAAAAGGATTAATTAATATGCAAGGCGAATTTGTCGTTCAATTAGATACAGCAATAAATTGGGTTTATAGATTTGAAAACGACATAGCTACTTTTATAACAAAAAGTGGAAAGTTTGGAATAATCAATAAATTGGGTGAAATTATTCTTCCTGCATGTTTCTTAGATATTTCGCAAGATGGCTATGGCTTTATTGTAAAAGACACGCTAGGGAAAAGTGGATATGTAAATAAGAGTGGAGAGTTTATCGTGCCATGTAAATATAATGAGGTTGGTCTTTACAGCGAAGGAAGAATTGTGGTTAAAACGGGAGAAAAGTATGGCTATGTAGATAGCTTAGGTACGTGGGTAATTGATAGTATTTTTGATGAGGCAAGAACATTTGGTGATGGTTTGGCACGTGTAAAAATCAACGGCAGGTGGAAGTTTATTGACATTAATGGAAAGTCGGATGATAGCAAATCCTTCGACGAGATTCTAACAGGTTTTGGAAACAATCGTGCATTTGTGATGAATGAAAACAAGATAAATCTAATTGATAAAGGAAGTAGAATTATAGCACAATTGGAGGTCGATTCTGTTAAAGGATTTCGTAACAAATTAGCTCCTTATAAAAAAAACGGGAAATGGGGGATAATTGATTCTATGGGAATTGAGGTGATTCACCATAAATTCGATGATATCATTTTAAATGATGATTATATAATTTTTAAGGATAATGATAAATTTGGAGTAATAGATACTGTTGGAAATATAATAATAGATGCAGTCTATAGCGACTTAGTTATTAATAATAAGCTATCTTTGATATTATGTGTAAACGATAATTGGAATAATGGGGTATATTATGATAAAAGTGGAAATCAAATTTGGAAAGATATGACAAATGCGAAGGTGTCATGGCCCCAAAAAACAACTAAAGAGGAATGTGTCAAATATATAGATTCTCATTTGGCAGACTTAGACCCAATTGAGGGCATCTACTATGTAACAATTGAACAAATTGCAATTGATAGGCGAACAGACCATACTACCTCAAATGGTTCTGAATCTTATTATTATGCTATTTTACGTTATCCTGAGAATTCAAATGAATTTGTAGCGCGTATAATAGATGATAACGATTCAAAATGCTGGGCTAAAAAATTTGTTCAAGTTGGTCAGTCCAATGTTTATGCCGTAGTTAATCTACTCAACAAAAAGGAGAATATGTTCTGGGCAGAAGATGGCAAACTTATTATGGAGGACCCATTCAAATTTGAGATAACTTTAAGACAAGATGGGAACAACTATTATAATTGGTATGTAAAATGTGAATTTATAAAAGATTATCCTACAAATGATGTTTTTGATCAAGTTCAAAAAGCAGAATGGAGCGGGACAGGTTTTGCTATTGCTGATGGCTATATCGCAACAAATTATCATGTTACAAATGGTGCAAAGACAATCTCTGTCAGAGGAATTAATGGAAATAATGATGAATCATATAAAGGATATTTAGTTGCCACCGATAGAGAACACGATATTTCGATTATCAAAATAGTTGATAAGAAGTTTAATGGGTTTGATGAAATACCGTATAGTGTTGGAAAATCTATTCCTGACGTGGGAGATGATATATTTGTTCTAGGCTACCCAATGACTGAGACTATGGGTAAGGATATTAAATTAACTGATGGAATCATTAGTGCAACATCTGGATACAAAGGCAATCAATCGATGTATCAGATTTCTGCTGCTGTCCAGCCCGGAAATAGTGGTGGCCCTTTATTTGATAATGACGGAAATGTAATAGGTATTGTTTGTGCAAAACATGCAGATGCCGAGAATGCAAACTATGCTATCAAAGTTTCATATCTATTAAGTTTAATCAAAAGTTCTGACATTGGTATTAAACTGCCGGAACACAATAATGTAAAATCAAAGTCTTTGCCTAAGAAAGTAAAAACAGTAAAGCCATTCGTTTATATAATTGAATGTAGTAGTTGTTGAAATCAAAATAATAACAATCGATTATTGTTTAAAATACAGCCTTATGGGTTATATGGTGAATGGTTGAATATGGTAGTAAATTGTATAAAAGAATCATGAGATACAGACATTTGATTATTTTAGCCCTAACATTATTATGTCTCGTAGGGTGTGAGAATTCCAACAAGAACACAGAACCAGAGTGGGTGACGAGGCTTAATGAAATGTCTTCCTATATGCAGGGAGATACGCTGATTGATACCTATTTCAAATATAACCAGATAGTAAATGGATATGAGGTAACTGGCAGATGGAGGCCGTTTAATAAGAATTGTGAAATTGGGCCTGTATTGATGAATTTCCGTAATATAGAAACGGGTTTTGAGTTCCAATATTTCAATCCAAGATACTGCTCATACGATACTGACAATGTGACTTATGCCAAAAGATTCAAGGGGCATCAGAATGGGGATATTCATTATTTTAATTACACATCACCAGACACATTTAATTGTAATTCCCCTATTGAATTTATATCGTCGTTCCTATTCATGGATGTCGACTTTGACGGGAAGGATGAGTTTATAGCTTCAGACTACTATACGGGAGAGGTCGGCATCAATTATGAGGTGTATGATATAACGGACAATGGCCTTGTACGGATTGATACTATTTCATGGAATGGAATAAGACAAAGGATTGATAATTGATTTTTGGATTATGAAATACAGATGTGTGATACTATTGGCCCTAACAGCATTATGCCTCGTAGAGTGTGAGAATGGTAAGAAGAACACAGCAGGAGAAAGCGATTGGTATTCTGGTTATAATCTGTTTGGGTTGGATGATAAGCTGTCCTTCTTTCAGAGAGGAGGACACTGAGGTGGCATCGGAGAATACCCTTATAGATTATGAGAGAGATTTTTCTTCCGAATTTGAGCATCCGGTTACAGAGCAGTTGTACGCTGAGTTGGATTCTAACGAGGTGTATGATGATAATGTACTTTTTGGTTATTGGTTTAAGCCTCATGAGGCGAATGCCGTGAACATATTCTTGCACAAGGACTACACATATGAGTTTAACTACTACATTGTGAATAAGAAGGATAGCATTATTCATTTATTTAAGAAAGGGACTTTCACCGTTAACGGAAAAGTGATTAAGCTTTCTTCGGTAGATGGTTGGGATAAAGCCTTTAATGGTGAATTGTATTGCGAGCATAATGGTACCAATGCATTCCTGACAGACAAAAAGGAATCTTTCTATCTGGTGAAGGGCAGTGATTGCTGATGCTTGAAGGCTGATTGCCGATAGTTTGGACGCAGAATTCGATGGGTTTGGAGGCTGAATTCTTTTTAGCTTGTTTCTGAGTAAAAAACAACTTGATTTTGGGCAAGAATTAACTTAAATAATTTATTTTGTAAGTTGATTATTGCTGGGTGGAATGCTGCGGCTTTCGTTGGTCTTTGCGGATGGAATTCGATATAATAGCCGGGACATTGGGGGATGTGGTGGAACGACGCATTTTGATGACACTGTATCTGAGATGTGGTTTTATGAAGGCCATAAATCTTTAATGTTCATCAATGGCATTTTGAAACAAATACACGAATAGATTGCAAATAATATGATGGCAGGTGAAACTGTTTGTCAAATAGAATAACCGAATTAAGGCTGAATTCTTTTTAGCTTGATTATGACTATTATTCAACTTGATTTTGCTGTGGAATCAAGTTGAATATTTTTTTTTCTAAGCCAGATTATTTCCCCGGCTCATTATTTATTTGTACCTTCGTGGAAATTTTGACTATATGGGGCAGATGAATGGAAATGGGCAGGGATTCAGACGTGCAGTGGATACTACGCGGCACCACCGTGAAAACGGGTGGGACTACCGTGGGCGTGCTGTTTATCATTTTACCTTACCCGTTGAGGGGCGCTATCCGCTGTTTGGAAAGCTGGAGGGGGAGTGTGCGGAAAGGGCTTTCATTAGGCTTAACCCTTTTGGCTATAGGGTATATCAGATGCTTTGTGGGCTGCCGCAGTTCTACGCAGGGAAGGGGTATGCCTTGAAGGTGCTTGCGCAGAAGGTGATGCCTGACCATGTGCATCTGGTTATCCAGGTGCTGGAGCCGCTGCCGCAAAGCATAGGGGCGGTGGTCCGTGGGTTTAAGAGTGCCTGCACTAAATTATATAAACAGGAGGTCATGGGCAGCGGCGAGAACGCCGCTGGAGTGCACGGAGCAGCTGAACAGGTGGTGGAAGGCAATGATGTGCATGGCTTAGGCGGGCGGGTGATGGATGGTGATGAGGCTCTGGTGCATTTTGCCCGTATTTTTGCGGGCAGTGGAAGGGGCAGTATTTGGGAGCAGAATCCGGCTTACTATCATGAACGCATCCTGCATGCGCCCGGACAACTGCACAGGATGATTAACTATGTTAAGGATAACCCGCGCCGCCTTTGGCTTAAAACCCATAATCCTGAACTGTTCAGGTTGCACAGGCGGACGGATGTTTGTGGTCTGACTTTTACCTCGATGGGTAACCATTTCCTGCTTGACTGGCATGATTGTCAGATGGTGGAAATGTCACGAAGCGCAACCGACAGCCAGATGCAGGAGCGCTTGCAGTTGGCATTGGCGGCGGCTTATAACGGGGCGGTAACCTATACGGCGGCCATTAGCAAGGGGGAGCGGCTTATTGCCCGTACTTTGCGTGAACAGGGTTACCCCTTGGTGGTTCTGCTTAATGACGGGTTTCCGGAGGAAGGGTCACCCCATGAGCGGTTCTATAAGCCAGGCGGGGTGTACTTTGAGGCTTGTTGCAGGGGGCAGTTGTTGCTGTTGGAGCCTGTGGAACAGTCATTCCTGGATGCCGGTATCCAGGCTGCGGTGGAAGAGACGCTGCGCCGTAAAGCTGCGGCACGTCATTTCTGCTATACAAGAATACCTGTAACCAGTCAGCGCTATCGCTTTGTCGCCCTCAATGAGATGGCTAAGCGGTTGGTAAAGGGGGATGATAAGAATTAATAATCTGTTACTGTCTTCTGCGGAATTCTGAGCAGACGATGCTGGTGGCAATGGCTACGTTTAGGCTTTCTGTTGTCTTTGCCCCTATCGGGTAGTTGGGAATAAGCAACTTATGGGTTACCATCTCCCTGATTGTCTGTGAAAGTCCGTTGCCTTCGTTGCCCATTACGATGAAGCCGTCTCGGCCCAGTTCCTGCTCGTATATATTGTCGCCGTCCAGGAGTGTTCCGTATATCGGGGCATTGCACTGGCGAAACAGTGCGGCGAGGTCCGTGTAGTGGACTTTCACACGTGCCAGGGCGCCCATGGTGGCCTGTACGGCTTTGGGGTTATATACATCAACGGTATCTTCAGAGCATATCACATTATGTATGCCGAACCAGTCGGCAATCCTGAGGATGGTACCGATGTTCCCAGGGTCTTGCACTCCGTCCAGGGCCAGGCATAGCTCATGCTGTGCTATGCTTGTGTCAAACTTATAATCAGGAATAGGAAACAGGGCGATAACCTGCTGGGGCGTGCGCAGCAGACTGGCTCTCTGCAGCTCCTCGGGAGTAATGGTATCCTGCTCGCATGCTGATTTGACCAGGGGCCTGTTCTGTGTCCACCATTCCGGAAGGGCTGCAATATAATAAGGTTGCATGGTTGCCAGTAATTCGCCTACCAGTTTGGGACCTTCGGCTACAAACAAGTGCTGAAGGTTTCGCTGTTTCCGTTGCTCTAACGACTTTATTAATTTGATTCTTGCCTTGGTTATCATAAATGGAGCAATTTTTCGACACAAAGTTAAGGCTTTTTACCAAAATATGCCTACCTTTGTGCAATGAATTGCTTTTGGCGGATAATATTTGCTTGCTTAAGCCTGCTTGTGTACCTTTCTTTTACGGGATGTAGCGTTAATCGTTTCATCCCCGAAGATGAGTATATGCTGAACCATGTATCTATCCGTTCGGACAAGAATGAACTGAAGACAGCTCCCCTGATGGGGTATGTCGGACAACATCCCAACAGCAAGTGGTTCTCGCTGGCCAAGGTCCCCCTGCATATCTATTCTCTTTCCGGCAGAGATAGCACAAAACGCATCAACCGTTTCCTGAGGAGACTGGGCGAGCCCCCTGTCATATACGACTCCACATTGTCGCAGAAGACGAGGCTTAACATCCAGAACGCCGTCCAGAATATGGGCTACCTGAATGCTGAGGTTGATCTGTTGGAAGTGCCGAAAGGCAACCGCATAGGCGTAATGTACTATGTTATGCCCCATCAGAGATATAAGGTAGGTGATTTGCAAAGGGAGATTAGGGATACTGCTATTGCCCGGCAGCTCGATGAGGAGGGTTATACGTCCTTGTTGCATGACAACATGAGCTTCGACCTGAATGTGCTGGATGCTGAGAGAAGCAGGCTGAATAACTATCTGCAGAATAGGGGATTTTATAAGTTCAACAAGGACTTTATCCGCTTCGAGGCAGATACTACCTTAGGTAACCATCAGGTTGACTTGAAGATGATTTTGCAGGAATATTCTGCAGGAAAGTCGGGCGAGGGTAGTCCGCACCAACGTTATAGAATAGGTAAGATTACTTATGATATCCCTATTTCCCATAACAAACCCTTTGTCCGTCCGAAGGTTATTGCTTCTGCAAGCGAACTGGTGGAGGGAGACCTGTATCGTGAGCAGGATGTGCAAGGCTCTTACTCCAGACTAAATAGATTAGGGGCTGTGCAGAGTGGCCGTATCAGCCTGACTGAGAATCCGCAGGACTCGACTAAGTTGGACGCCCTGATTACTGTTACACCCAGCAAGAGAAACTCCTTCAACGTGGAGCTGGAAGGAACGAACTCGGCAGGCGATTTAGGTGTGGCGGTTGCTCTCTCTTATCAGAACAGAAACCTGTTTCGTGGTTCTGAACTTCTGAACCTGAAGGCGCGTGGTGCCTTTGAGGCCATAAAGGGATTGCGCGGTTATAGCGACCAAAACTTTATCGAGTATAGTTTCGAGGCAGGCATCACCTTCCCTGATTTCCTCTGCCCCTTCCTGCGTCAGTCGTTCCGCAAACGTTCCCTTGCCACCAGCGAGCTGAGCTTTATGTTCGATTCTCAGGACAGGCCAGAGTTCCATCGCCGAGTCCTTACCACATCGTGGCGTTATAAATGGACAAGGGCAGCCAGAAGGATGCAGCATAGGATGGACCTGTTGGACATAAACTATGTATTTATGCCTTGGATAAGCGATACCTTTAGGGAACGCTATCTGGATAATCCTGAAAGCCGTAACGCAATCCTGAGGTATAACTACGAGAACCTCTTTATCGTAAAGTGGGGCTATAGTTTCTTCTATAGCTCGCAGTCCCTGAACTCCACCTCCAAGAATTACGGAACAAATGCCTATATCATACGTGCCAGCATCGAAACAGCGGGTAACCTGCTGTATGGAATATCCTCTGCCAGCAAAGCATCGAAGAATGAAGACGGACAGTTTACGTTGTTCAAGAATGCTTACGCCCAGTATGTGAAGGGCGACTTCGACTTCTCCAAGAGTTTTGTGATTAACAAGGCAAACTCCCTGGCGCTGCATTTCGGGCTGGGTGTTGCCTATCCCTATGGAAACTCGTATATTCTGCCTTACGAAAAGCGCTATTTCAGCGGCGGTGCCAATAGCGTCAGAGGATGGAGCGTTCGTGAGTTAGGTCCCGGCTCCTTCCTGGGTAACGATGGAAAGATTGACTTCATTAACCAGACGGGCGATCTGAAGCTAGATATGAATATAGAATATCGCACCCATCTCTTCTGGAAGTTTGATGGGGCTGTCTTTATAGATGCCGGTAATATTTGGACGTTGCGTGATTATCAGGATCAGCCAGGCGGTCAGTTCCGTTTCGATACGTTCTGGCGTCAGATAGCTGTGGCCTACGGATTGGGTCTTCGCCTGAACTTCAATTATTTCATTCTGCGATTAGATGGGGGTATGAAGGCTATTCACCCCGCCTACGAGGATAGCCGTCGTCATTATCCCATTATCCATCCCAACTTCAAGCGGGATTTCTCTTTCCACTTTGCTGTGGGACTACCATTCTAACTTGTCAACCTTCCAGGTTCCCTTGTCGTTTTTAAGATTGACTGTCAGCGTACGATCGCCAAGTCGCCCTTTTGTCTCCAGGGAATCGCAAACAATTACATTTCTGGCATTAAAGATAACGGCGGCAGATGTGTCTGTCGTTTCGCAGTCTTCCACTTCAATCTCCATATCGGACGGAATGATTGTCAGGTCGTCTTCTGTCAGGTTCGACGCGAACCAGCGGACTTCCGTCTTTCCGTTGTCTGTACACAGGTCGTCGCAGGCTTTGAAGTTATAGGTGTACAGATTCTCCAGAAATGCCTTGCCTGTTTTTGTTGCGTTCTTATCGTTCTCTGAACATGCACCGAAAACAAAAGCAGAAAAGCCAAAGGCTACAAGTGTGATTAGATGTGATATTCTCATTATACATTCAATTTATTTGACACAAAACTATAGAAAAATTTGTAATTATTCTATAATTGGCGTAAATTTGCAGGTAAAATTAATAAAATATGCTAAAATTTCTCTCTTTGGGGTCGGGTAGCAGTGGCAATTGCTACTATTTGACTACAGGAAATACAAGCATTCTCATTGATGCTGGAATAGGTGTCAGGGGTCTGAAGCGAACCCTGAAGACTTATGATATAGAGCTTGACCAGATAGATGCTGTCTTTGTTACGCATGATCATGCCGACCATATAAAAGCAGTAGGTAATCTGGCCAACGACTATGGTAAATTAGTGTATTCAACAGAAAAGGTCCATGCAGGTATCAATTCGAACTACTGTATGACAAGTAAGCTGACGGAAGAGCACATCAGAATTATACAGAAGGATGTTGCTATGCAGCTGGGCGATATGGTCATTACACCCTTTGATGTACCCCACGACAGTAGCGACTGTGTTGGATACAAGGTCCAGGCAGGCGACGTGGTATTCTGCCTAATTACTGATGCCGGACATGTTACCAGTATCATGGAGGAGCAGGTCTCGAAGGCCAACTATCTGGTTCTGGAAGCTAATCACGACGAAGATATGCTGATGATGGGAACCTATCCCGCTTATCTGAAAGGAAGAATCAGGGGTGGCAGAGGCCATCTTTGCAACAGGGAGTGTGCACGCCTGATAGCCGAACATGCAACACCTATATTAAAACATGTGTGGTTATGTCATCTTAGCGAAGAGAATAATCACCCCGAACTGGCTCGCAAAACCGTTGAGGGTTTGCTCAGAAGTTTCGGAATTATACCCGGAGTTGACTTTGAATTGGACATTTTGAAGAGGAAGTCCCCCTCTGAATTGTACGAATTGAAGGCATAATAGAAAAAAAGTTACGAAACATTTGCTCAATTCGGCAAAAGTCCGTACCTTTGCACTCGCAAAAACGAAACATATGCGTCCTTAGCTCAGTTGGTAGAGCAATTGACTCTTAATCAATGGGTCCAGGGTTCGAGCCCCTGAGGGCGTACAAGAGAAACAAGATTGTTCCGTTTTTGATGCGTCCTTAGCTCAGTTGGTAGAGCAATTGACTCTTAATCAATGGGTCCAGGGTTCGAGCCCCTGAGGGCGTACAACAAGGAAGGATGGACTTTAGGGTTCATCCTTTTTTCGTTATCTGAAACAGAAAAAACAAAATATATAATATAATGTATAGGACAAAGACTTGTGGTGAGCTGCGTCTCACCAATGTAGGCGAGAAGGTTACTTTGGCCGGATGGGTACAGAGCGTACATAATCTGGGTGCCTTGACTTTCGTTGACCTAAGAGACCGTTATGGTATTACGCAGTTGGCGTTTACCGAGGATGCTCCTGAAGAATTGCGCCAGATGGCTGGTAAGCTGGGACGTGAGTTCGTGCTGCAGGCAACAGGCGTCGTTGCAGAGCGTTATTCCAAGAATAAGAACATCCCCACAGGAGAGATTGAGATTCTGGTTGAGGAACTGAATATCCTTAACGAGAGTGCTACACCTCCCTTTACCATCGAGGAGAACTCTGACGGTGGCGATGACCTCCGTATGAAATATCGTTACCTTGACCTCCGCCGTCCTGTGGTTCGTCAGAATCTGGAGCTGCGTCACAAGTTTGCCTTCGAGGTTCGTCGTTATCTGGACGAGCAGGGCTTCCTGGAGATTGAGACACCCGTCCTGGTAAACAGCACACCAGAGGGTGCACGCGACTTCGTTGTGCCTAGCCGTATGAATCCCGGTCAGTTCTATGCCCTTCCTCAGAGTCCCCAGACACTGAAGCAGCTGTTGATGGTAGCTGGCATGGACCGTTATTTCCAGATTGTGAAGTGTTTCCGCGATGAGGACCTTCGTGCCGACCGTCAGCCCGAGTTTACCCAGATTGATTGCGAGATGTCGTTTGTAGAGCAGGAAGATATCCTGCAGATGTTCGAAGGCATGAGCCGTCATCTCTTCAAGACCATCAAGGGAATAGATATCCCCAAGCTGCCCCGTATGACATGGGCTGATGCCATGAAGAACTATGGTAGCGATAAGCCCGATACCCGTTTTGGAATGGAGTTCGTGGAACTGAAGAACTGCCAGCCCGACAATGCTTCACGTGAGTTGGTGGAGAGTATCTTCCCTGCTGGCTTCGGTGTGTTCGACGATGCCAAGTACATCGGCGCTATCTGTGCCGAGGGTCAGGCTGTCTATACACGTAAGCAGATTGATCAGTTGACAGACTTCGTTAAGCGCCCTCAGATTGGTGCCAAGGGTCTTGTATATGCCCGTGTGGGTGAGGATGGCAGCGTAAAGAGCTCTGTTGATAAGTTCTATTCACCCGAGACACTGGAGGTGTTGAAGCAGAAGATGAATGCCAAGCCCGGCGATTTGATTCTTATTCTCTCTGGTGATGATGCCATGAAGGTGCGTAAGCAGCTTTGTGAGCTCCGTTTGGAGATGGGTACGCGTATGGGCTTGCGCGATAAGAATAAGTATTCATGCCTTTGGGTTATCGACTTCCCCATGTATGAGTGGAGCGATGAGGAGCAGCGTTTGATGGCTATGCACCATCCGTTCACCTCTCCCAAGCCAGAGGATATTCCTCTCCTGGATATCGATCCTGCTAGTGTTCGCGCCAATGCATATGATATGGTTATCAATGGTGTAGAAGTAGGTGGCGGTAGCATCCGTATCCATGATGCTAAGACACAGCAGAAGATTTTCGAGATTCTGGGCTTTACGCCCGAACAGGCTCAGCAGAAGTTTGGCTTCCTGATGAATGCCTTCAAGTATGGTGCACCACCACACGGAGGTCTGGCTTATGGTCTGGACCGTTTCGTAAGTCTGTTTGCTGGACTCGACAGTATCCGTGACTGCATTGCTTTCCCCAAGAACAATAGTGGTCGTGATGTGATGTTGGATGCTCCTGGCTTCCTGGATCAGAGTCAGTTAGATGAACTTTGCCTGCAAACTGTTCCTCAGGAATAAGGCAGGTAAAGTATAAGGATACAAAAAAGGCTGTATGTTTCGTTCATACAGCCTTTTTTGTTATGTAGTGCTTAACGTATTTCTACTTCTTCCTTCATGTCGATTTCCTGTCCGTCGGCATCCACGAACTGATACTCCAGGAACGCCAGTTTCTGGCTGGGAACAACCTTTACTCCAAGGCCGTACTTCCATTGCCATTTGCGTCTTAGTGATATTACTCCTTGACAAAGGAATGCGTAAACGTAGGGATGAACATATAGGGTGAACTCCTTCATGCCCAGTTTCTTGTTCAGCAGCTTTATCTTGCCTTCCAGCACGCTCTCGAAGAGGAAGCTGCTCTTAATCTTGCCAGTGCCATGGCATGTGGGGCAGGATTCCTCCACCTGAACATCCATGACTGGCCTTACACGCTGACGGGTAATCTGCATCAGTCCGAACTTTGAAAGAGGCAGGATGTTGTGGCGGGCACGGTCGCGCTTCATGTTCTCGCACATGTGCTCGTATAGTGCCTGGCGGTCCTCGGCTAACTTCATGTCTATGAAGTCAACAACGATTATACCACCCATATCCCTCAGTCTCAGTTGACGTGCCAACTCGTCTGCTGCACCCAAGTTAACCTCCAGGGCATTAGCCTCCTGATTGTTTTTGTTCTTGGTGCGGTTGCCGCTGTTCACATCAACCACGTGAAGGGCCTCTGTATGTTCGATTATCAGATAGGCTCCGTGCTTGTATGATACGGTACGTCCGAACCCTGACTTAATCTGCCTTGTTATATCAAAGTTGTCAAAAATGGGCAGGTTGCCCTTGTAAAGCTTCACAACGCTTAATCTGTCGGGGGCAATCAGTGAGACGTAGTCTTTAACCTCGTTGAAAACTTCTTCCTTATTTACATAGATGTTTTCGTAGCTTGGGTTAAAGAGGTCTCTAAGCATACCCACGGTTCGGCTTGTCTCTTCATAGACAAGTGCTGGCAGTGTCTTTGCTTTTTGGGCTTGTCTCAGGCAGTCTTCCCAGCGTTTCACCAACACCTTCATTTCGGTGTCGATTTCAGCAACGCGTTTTCCTTCCGCTACTGTACGTACAATTACGCCACAATTGTGTGGCTTTATGCTTTGTATTATCTGCTTAAGTCTTGACCGCTCCTCTGCACTCTTGATTTTGGTGGAGATGGAGACCTTGTCGTCAAAGGGTATTAGAACTAAGTAGCGTCCAGGGAAGGTGATCTCGCAGGTCAGGCGTGGTCCTTTTGTACTGATGGGCTCCTTTACTATCTGTACCAGAATTTCCTGTCCCTGTTGCAATACATTTTGCACGCTGCCGTTTTTCTCCAGCTCGTTTTGGAATGTAGCTTTCTCGAAGGGGTAGAGGTTCTTCTTGTCGTTCAGAACCTGCTTCAGGTATTTGGCATAGGAATTAAACTGTGTTCCTAAGTCCAGATAATGCAGGAACGCATCGCGTTCATGTCCTACGTTAACAAAACAGGCGTTCAGGCCAGGCATCAATTTGCGGACTTTAGCCAGATAGATATTGCCTACCGAGAAGGATGCAGACTGCTCTTCTTCCTGATATTCGACAAGTTTCTTGTCTTCGGTAAGAGCAATGGCAATCTTCTTAGGCTGGACGTCTATGTAAAGTTCGCTTGTCATTCTTGCTTTTTCTTGTTTTGTTAAACCAAATCTTAAAAAAACTCGGTGACATGTAAGTGTGTCACCGAGCCATGTCTTCTGAGAAGTTTTTTACTTGCTCTTATGTCTGTTCTTTCTCAGTCTCTTCTTACGCTTGTGAGTAGACATTTTGTGTCTCTTATGCTTCTTTCCGTTTGGCATAATTGTTTATTATTTATGGGTTAATACTATTGTTTCTTACTTTTTGGTGTGCAAAATTACAATTTTATTCTAAAAGCGGAAAGTATTTCCTTGTTTTTTTATCTTAAAAACAATGTATCCGTTTGTTTCTCTCTCGTTTTTGTGTAATTTTGTATCGTAAATAGCAGGCTATAACAATAAATGACACCAGAATTTGCCATACAGATAGAACAGTGGTATAACCGTCATAAGAGGGACTTGCCTTGGCGCCAGACTACCAATCCATATTATATATGGTTGTCAGAAATTATTCTGCAACAGACAAGGGTTGAGCAGGGTAGGGCATATTACGAGCGGTTTGTCCAAACATTTCCTACTGTTCAGGATCTTGCCTCGGCGACGGAGGAGTCAGTCTTGCTGCTTTGGCAGGGACTGGGCTATTACAGTAGGGCTCGTAATCTGCATAAGGCGGCTCAACAGATTGCATCCCTGGCTACCTTCCCCTCTGATTATAAGGATATTTTGTCCTTGCCGGGTGTAGGGCCTTATACGGCGGCTGCCATTGCCAGCTTTGCATTTGATCAGCCTTATGCGGTATTGGATGGCAATGTATTTCGTGTGTTGTCAAGATATTTTGCTATAGAAACACCCATTGATTCTACTGAGGGGAAGAAGGAATTCACGGCTTTAGCCAATGAACTATTGGATAAGAAGCGCCCTTCCCTCTATAATCAGGCCATCATGGACTTTGGTGCGATGGTCTGTAAACCTTCTGGTGCAGAGTGCGATGGCTGTCCTCTTTCTGACACCTGTCTGGCTTTCGCGCAAGAGCGTGTGCAGCAGCTTCCTGTCAAGGGCAAGAAAATGGTTCAGAGAGTCCGCCACTTTTCCTATGTTTATGTCTGCACGTCTAAGGGTGAGGTGTTGATTAACCGTCGTGAATCTGCAGATATATGGAAGGGACTTTACCAGTTTCCTTTGATAGAAACACCTGAGGAATTTTCTTTAACTTCCTTGCAGCAACAGTTCCCTGTTGGCCGCTGGAGTCTTCTCAAGCAAGGTTTTGTTCATCAGCTGACCCACCAGCGTTTGGAGGTAAACTTCTATAAATTAGAACTCCCTTACCAAGATAGTTCCTTGCAGGGAATCTGGGTAAGGGAGTCTGAACTGCAGAACTACGCCATGCCTCAGCTCCTTGTTAAGCTGCTGGCGTATCTCCGTTAGTATTTTTGTCTTTCGGCTTAGCCTAAAACTGCGTCTGCCAATGCCTCGAGGGCGGGAAGGTCTGCCTGCTTCATGGATGAGCGGATGGTAACGGCAGGTTCAACAATGTTGACGTTCTTCATCTGTTCCAGGATGGCCCGCATGGCCCTGCCAGCAGAAGGAGCCCAAGTGCCGTTCTCCAGAATACCTACGGTACGGTTCTGGTAGGTCTTAAGCTTCAGCTTCCAGAGGAACATGTGCATGGGTGGGAAGACATCGCCATCGTATGAAGATGCGCAAACCACCAACTTGTTCATGCGGAAGGCATCCTCGATAACTTCTGCCATGTCATCACGACAGAGGTCTGCAACGACAACCTTCTTGGCTCCCTTGGCCTGCAGAATCTCGGCTAACTTTTCTGCTGCCTTTTTGGTGTTGCCGTGGATGGAGGCATGTGCTACCAGCACACCCTCTGTTTCTGTGCCGTAACTGCTCCATATGGTGTAGAGGCGCAGGGCTTCAGCCAACTGCTCACCTTCCAGGGCAGGTCCGTGCAAGGGGCAGATGGTCTGTATGTCAAGGGCGGAAGCTTTCTTCAGCAGTGTTGTGACAGGTCCGCCGTACTTGCCGCAGATGTTGAAGTAGTAGCGTCGTGCCTCGCAGGCCCAGTCGTCGGGGTCAGCATCCTTAACGCCGAACTTTCCGAAGCCATCGGCCGAGAAGAGTATCTTCTCCTCAGGGCAATAGGTAACGATTACCTCGGGCCAATGAATCATAGGCGCAGCTATGAACTGCAGGTTGCGTGAACCCAGACTCAGCGTGTCTCCCTCCTTTACTGCCATGGTGGGGCCAAAATCAGTACCTTCGTTGAACTGTCCCATAAAGGCAAGGGCTTTCTCGGAAGCTACGATGGTAGCAGTGGGATATGCCTGACGGAAGGCTTTGAGCGAACCTGAATGGTCGGGCTCCATATGCTGAACTATCAGGTAGTCTGGTGTTCTGCCATTGAGAGCGGCAGAGAGATTCTGCAACCATTCCTCTGTCTTGCGAGGGTCAACACTATCCATTACGGCAATCTTCTCGTCAAGAATCAGATAGCTATTATAGCACATGCCTTCTGGGGTTACATACTGACTCTCAAAGAGGTTCATCTCTGCATCATCGCAGCCAATGTATTTGATGTTAGCGTTCATATATTATATATAATGTTTTTGAGATTTCTTTTTTTTCTATTTGCAAAGATAATTATAAAACCCGAATTCTGATGAATGCTGTAATGTATTTTTGTTATAATTCATAAAATGGCATCAAATGTAGGGATTTACTCTTGGCTATTTGGTTATAATGTGATACTTTTGCATCATAAACTAAATGAAATGTGTATGAGGAAATTATATTTTTTGCTACTGCCGTTGTTGTTTCTTGGCAGTTCATGTATCCACAAGAGTTCAGATGGAAGTAATTCTGCAGACAATGAAGATCAGCAGGTTCCTATAAGAGTTAAGACGGAGGTTGTCGCTTCTTCATCAGGTGAAGGAATCCAGACATACGTAGGTGTTGTAGAGGAGAGTGAAGCCACTGCGGTAAGTTTTACCAGCATGGGTGTGGTGAAGCGTGTGTTGGTGAAGGAAGGTCAGACTGTAGCCAAAGGACAGCTTATCGCTGAGATGGACGATACGCAGGCTCGTAACATGCTGTCTGGTGCCGAGGCACAGATGACGCAGGCTAACGATGCCTTGCAGCGCTATGGCATGCTGCACGAGAACGGCTCGCTCCCTGAAGTCAAGTGGGTGGAGATACAGAGTAAGGTGGCTCAGGCAAAGTCGCAGCTGGAACTGGCCAAGAAGAATCTGACCGACTGCCGACTGACAGCTCCTGTAAGCGGTATCGTAGGTAAAAAACAGGTTGCTGCAGGTGAGACTGCCCTGCCATCACAGGCTGTAGTTAGCATCCTGAATATAAATAAAGTAAAGATTAAGGTTGCCATTCCTGAGGCAGAAATCAGTGGTATAGCCACCAACACCCCTTCCCGTATAAAGGTTGATGCCATAGATCGGCAGTTTAATGGTGGACTGATAGAGAAAGGTGTCGAGGCAGATGCCCTGACACATACATACGACATTCGTATAAACGTAACTAATACAGGTCATCAGTTGCTGCCTGGCATGGTGGCATCTGTTACCTTTTCTCCTGCAAAAGAGATGGCAGAAGGGGTGGAACAACTGACACTCCCTGTAACATCTGTTCAGAAGAAAGCCAGCGGTAAGCTGTTTGTGTGGGTGGTTGACAAGGACAACAAGGCTCACCGTACGGATGTGTCAATTGGTCATACCATGGGTAACAGGGTTGCCATTACATCCGGCATCCGTGCCAACCAGCTTGTTGTTATCGAAGGATATCAGAAGCTGAGCGAGGGTACAAAGGTTATCTTTTAGTTGACAGTTTATAGTTAGGAATTATGCAGACTAAAATGCAGAAATGGCTGGCATGGCCATTAGAACATTACCCTATATCCCTGCTCATCATCGGTATTCTGTTTGTGTTAGGCATTAAGGGTATGTACGAGATGCCAAAGGATGAGTTCCCGCAGGTTACTATCCGTCAGGGAGTCGTAGCGGCGATATATCCTGGTGCTACAAGCGAGGAGGTCGAGCAGCAGGTTGCCCGTCCGCTCGAGCGTTATCTTTTCACATTCGGCGAGGTGAACCGTGTAAAGACCACCACCACATCCCAGAACAGCATGTGTATTGTGATGGTAGAGCTGAATGATGATGTAAATAATAAGGAAGAGGTCTGGAGCAAGATCAAGCACGGACTGAATACCTTCAAGCTGACCCTTCCGCAGGGTGTTCTGGGGGTTATCGTAAATGATGATTTCGGAAACACTTCGGCTCTTCTTATAGCCATAGAGAGCGAGCAGCGCAGCTATCGCGAGCTGAAGGGGTATAGCGATAATCTGAGCGACCGCCTGCGCCGCATCCCCTCTGTTGCCAACGTAAAACTCTTCGGCGAGCAGAAAGAGCAGATATCCCTCTATGTGGACCGCCAGCGCTTGCAGGCATACGGAATCGGTCAGCAGATGCTCTTCAGCCGTCTGCAGGCTCAGAGTATTGTCACCACAGCCGGTTGGATTAGCGACGACGACCAGCAGATACCCATCCATGTGGAGTCGTTAGAGAATTCCGTAGAGCAGATTGCCAATCAGATAATCTTCTCCGACCCCGTAACCGGCAAGGTTGCACGTGTAAGGGATGTGGCACGTGTGGTCAGAGAGTACGATAACGAGAGCAGCTTTATTAATCTGAACGGACACCCCTGCGTTCTCCTGTCCATGGAGATGACGCCGGGCCATAACGTTATCCAGTACGGACGCGAGGTTGACAAGGTGCTGAATGATTTCCGCGAGAACGAGCTCCCGTCCGACGTGAACGTTACCCGCATAGCCGACAAGCCCAAGGTCGTTGCCAAGAGTGTACACGATTTCCTGAGGGATCTGCTTATCTCCATGCTCATCATCATCTTGGTTATGATGGTGCTGTTCCCCATCATGTCGGCCATTGTGGCATCTGCCACCATCCCCATCAGCACATTTGTCAGTGTGGCCATCATGTATATGGTCGGCATAGAGCTGAACATTATCACCCTGGCAGCATTGATAGTGGTGTTGGGAATGATTGTCGATAACTCTATTGTCGTAATCGACGGCTACCTCGAGTATCTGGGCAAGGGCTACGAGCCCAAGACGGCAGCCATCGCCTCTGCCCGCCAGTACTTTATGCCCATGATGCTGGCCACCGTCTGCATCTGCGCCATCTTCTTCCCCTTCCTCGTTACGCTCAAGGGTATGTTCCTGGATGCCTTGTACGACTTCCCCATGACCATCACCATTAACCTGATGGTTTCCCTGCTGCTGGCTGTTACGGTTATTCCGTACCTTGAGGTCCGCCTCATAAAGCCCGGCAAGGTCAGCACCGAGGGCAACGCCATTACCAATTTCGTACAGAAAACGTATGATGTAATTCTCGACTTCACCTTCCGTCACCCCTGGATTACCATTGGCGGAGGAGTAGCCGTTATAGCTGTCTCCATGTTGATTATCCCCTCGCTCAAGATCAGGCTTTTCCCCTATGCCGACCGCGACCAGTTCGCCGTAGAGATTTACCTGCCGGAGGGGAAGGGTATGGCAGAGACACGTGCCGTGGCGGATTCTGTCCAGCATGTGTTGGAGAAAGACAAGCGCGTGACCAATATCACCAGCTTCATCAGTTGTTCCTCGCCCCGGTTCATGGATGTGTATGCTCCTCAGATTGCAGGCAAGAACTATGCCCAGCTTATTGTCAATACCACATCTAACAATGCTACCCTCGACCTCCTTTCCGAGTACCAGCCTAAGTTGGGAGAAGCCTTCCCGAGTGCTTATGTCAAGTTCAAAAGGCTGGATTACATGAGGGTGCCCGAACTGGAATACCGTTTCTATGGCGAGAACATAGACTCGCTGCACATCGTGGCAGAAAGGCTGGTACAGCGTATGCGACAGATACCTGAGCTGGAGTGGGTGCATACAGACTACATGCAGCCTTATCCCACCATCAGCGTCCAGCTGGACCCCGTCGCATCTGCACAGCTTGGCCTCAGCAGGGCCACGGCAGAGCTGGCCTTGAGCGCTACCTCCAGCGACCTGCGAGTAGGGCAGCTCTGGGAGGACAACTACGAGGTGCCCATCGTGGTGAAGGACGATGCGGATATGACGTTCTCCGATGTCGAGAACCTCGGTATCGGAACGCCCGTCGCATTGGTCTCTCCTCTGTTCGGTCAGGTTAACACCACCGTTCCTGTGCGCCAGATTGCTAGCGTGAAGCCCAGGTGGACCGAGAGCCGTATTGTCCATCGTGGCGGCGAGCGTTGTATAACCGTTACCGCCAACTTCGTTCAGGGTGTTTATACCATGCCCATCGAGAAGAAGATAGCCCGCATTATGAAGGACGAGATACGCCTCCCTCAAGGTATCCGCTGCGAGGTGGGCGGCGAGCTCGAGTATGGCGAGGAGGCCATGCCCCAGATCTATGGCGGAACCATCATAGCCATGATTATCGTCTTCTTCTTCCTGCTCTTCAACTTCAAGAAGTACGGCATCACCATGGTCTGCATGGTCGCCCTGGCGTTGATGGTTCCAGGTGCCCTGATAGGTCTCGGACTGATGAACCGCGCCTTGGGTCTGACGTCAATCTTTGGTCTTATCACCCTCATGGGTATGATTATGCGTAACGAGATTCTGATCTTCGAACATGCCATAGACCTTATCAAGAAGTATGTGGCCGAGCATGGCGACTGGACCGTTGACCGCAAGGGCTATAACGAGGCGGTGAAGCAGGCTGCCTACGAGGCCGGCAAGCGTCGCATGGTGCCCATCTTCCTTACCACAGCCACAACGGCTGTAGGTGTGCTGCCTATGATTATTGCCAAGTCCAGTTTCTGGATGCCTGTGGGTGTTACCATCTTTGCCGGCGGTATAGGCTCGCTGATTATGGTGGTTACCATGCTGCCCGTTATTTATTGGAAGGTTTCGACTAAGTGAAATTCATAATTCATAATTCACAATTCATAATTAAGAGAGAAGAATAAATACTCTAATCTCTAATTCATAATTGGAAATTCAGGAATGAAAAAGATATTTGCAATCATAGCTGTTTGTTTGTGCCACAATTTCGTTGCGGCACAGACATATAGTCTAGAACAGATACTAGATTCTGCCAGACATTATAATATTACTTTGCGTACTGCCCACTATAATGTTGAGGCGGCAAAGCAGCAACGCAAGGAAGCCTTTACCAAGTTCTTCCCCAAGGTCTCTGCCGCTGGTGCCTGGTTCAATGCCACCAGGGATATGGCGGAGGTAACGTTCACACCCTCCGAGAAGCTGCCCCCTCAGGTCGTTGCCGACTTGGCGCCGATACTTCCCTCCTCGGCTCTTGCGCTGCTCTCCACTCCCACCAGCATTTCCATGCTCAAGGATGGTGTACTGGCAGGCATAACAGCCGTACAGCCCGTCTTTGCCGGTGGGCAGATTGTCAATGGCAACCGTCTGGCAAAGGTTGGCGAAGAGGTCAGTCAGCTTCAACTTCAGCTCTCCGAGAATGAGGTGGAGAAGACTGCCGAGCAGTATTTCTGGCAGTTGGCTTCCCTGCAGGAGAAGCTGAATACCGTTCATGCGGCAGAGAAGTTGCTCAGCGATATCCATAAGGATGTTGATGTGGCTGTACGTGCCGGTGTGGCTATGCCCAACGATATGCTGCAGGTTCAGTTACGTCAGAACGAGGTGGAGAGTCAGAAACTGAAGTTGCAGAATGGGCTCTCTGTTGTACGTATGCTCCTGTCTCAGTATTGTGGTTTACGTGACACAGCCTTTGTTATCAGTTACCAGGAAGATGAGGCTTCTCCTCTGGTAGCACAGCAAGACCCTCAGCAGGCTCTGTTGGGTACTGCCGAGTATCAGTTGCTTGGCAAGCAGGTGGAGGCTGCCAACCTGCAGCGTAAGATGACTATTGGCCAGAACCTGCCTACCGTAGGTGTGGGTGTAGGGTATAACTACCATAATCTATTTAATAAAGGCCGTTCCTTTGGTATGGTCTTTGCAACGGTTAATGTGCCCATCTCTGATTGGTGGGGCGGTTCTCATGCTATCAAACGCAAGAAGATTGAGCAGCAGAAAGCCGAAGAGCAGTTGGACGACAATTCTGAACTGCTGAAGATTAGGATGCAGAATGCATGGAATGGCGTACAGGAATCCTACCAGCAGCTCCTCCTTGCTCAGCGCAGTATTGAGCAGGCTGAAGAGAATCTGCGTCTGAACCGTAACTATTACAATGCAGGAACATCCAAAATGTCCGACTTGCTGCAGGCTCAGCTCCTTTATCAGCAAGCGCAAGACAAGCGTACGGATGCTTTCTCGGACTATCAGAACAAACTACTGGAATATAAACATTCCGTAGGACAGTAATGCATGGTTAAGAGATAAAAATTAAAAGATAAAAGAGAAAAATTAGACTCTAGACTTTAGACCTTAGACTTTAGTCTGAAACTATCTCTAATCTCTAATCGCCACAAAAAAGGCTAAGGATGTTTTCCTTAGCCTTTTTTATTATACAATTATTTTGTTATTTTTTTGCTCTCTACGCTTCCGTCATCATAGATAATTCTGCGAATAAAGATGTGTACCTTGCTAAGGTCGGTGAGTCGTTGTCCGCTTAGATTATAATATTGTATGGAAACAATCTGTTGCTGGTGTGGCAGTTGGATGGGCTTTATCTCTGTTGTCATATCCAGAACGGAGATAGCCGTCTGTGTGTTGATGTGATTGGTCTGCCCAATGGTGATGCGGTCGAATAGGGCAAGGCGGTCTGTTCCGTCAGGGAATCGTCCGTATGACTGCCATCGCCCCTGAGCCTGATAGCGCAGGCTGTCAGCCCATGAATCGTCTGCGGCTCGCACACAAACATAGGCATTGTCCTTGTTCTCGAGTTTGAACGAGGTATGCAACTGGTTGATGGGGTCTTTGTCGTCGCACCATACAATCTTGTAACCATGAGCAGGGATGATTAAAGTTGAAAGTTGAGAGTTGGATGTTGAAAGTTGGTACTTATGTGGCTTAGCAGGATTGTCCGTCAGATAAACACCTGCCAGATTGATGTCCTCGTCCGTTGTGTTATAGAGTTCTATCCAGTCGCTCTTCTTCTGGTATTCGCTGATGTAGATGTCGTTGGCAGAGCTGACTTCGTTGATACGTATCGGGCTGAGGGGTGCTGTCTCCTTTTGTTCCAAGGTAAGTAT
This sequence comes from uncultured Prevotellaceae bacterium, assembly GCA_946619915.1. GTDB lineage: Bacteria > Bacteroidota > Bacteroidia > Bacteroidales > Bacteroidaceae > Physcousia. The sequence continues at coordinate 33,732 of CAMOMP010000020.1, forward strand.
GACATTGACAGTCTGGTCGGCATAGGCAGAGAGGCCGAATACGGTATCCGTTGATACTACTGTTCCATTTACCTGCCACCCCTTTAGTTCATATCCTTCGGGTATCACGGCTGTCAGCTCTGGTTCTCCGAAGAGTGAGCCAGAGAAGTACGAAGTGGGTATTTCGCGTCCATTTAGCAGGATGCGTGCCAAAGGCGTGTTAGCTTCTATGGTTGCACGTATCTCATCCGTTAGTGTCAACTGCGTTTTCAGGTTCTGAATCCTCTTCTCGTGCTGATTCTCACGATCAGACAGAACGTTGCATAATTTGTCTGCCCTTGTATGCGGCTCGTTGCCTTCCCACGACAGGGCAGTAGCTATGTTGGCTTCCCACTGGCGTATGATAGGTATGCACCGTTCGGGTCTGAACACGCTGCCGCCCATCATGCAGTAGGCATCTACGAACTGCTGGCGGAAGGGCGGGTAGGTCATCATGTACTTGAATATTGTCGGCAGTTTCCCGCTTCCTTTCTTATATATCTGCATAATCATGTCGGTGTCTCCGAAGCACCCGTCCAGGTCGTGGGTTACTACGTGAATCTTGCCGTCGTCTTTGCTACAACGGAATCCCTTTATGTTCTTCAGGCCGCCTCTTAGCCAGTCCAGATTGCCCATGTAGATTTCTGCAGCCATGTAGTTGCAGTATTCATCTATGTCAACAATATCGCAGATAGCCTGCCATAGCGAGTCAGAGGGATTCTCCACCAGTTCCTTACACAGATTGTTCCATGTGTTATAGATTATGTTGGTTCCTGCCTTCACCTTGAACTCGTCCTCCCATTGGTCAATCTCATCGCTGCCTATTCCATAGTTGCTCGAAGCGTAGTTGCGGTTGCTTGCCTCGCGCAGGTTAAACATTCCCAGGGGCAAGCCATTCAGAAAGATATGTGCAGGTTGGGCTGCCTGGCAATCCAGGTATATGCCGCTGCTGATGAGCAGTTCCTGAATGACGGCATCCCAGATGCGTCCGTACTGGTCTTGTCCGCCGTTGCGTACCAACAGCGTCTTATTTTTTATATAAGGTTTCTCTGCAAAGACAGGGTAGGGGTAGTAATTTAGCCCCTCCACCATCTTGTCGGCTTTCAGTTTGAAGGATGGCTTGTACTGGAAATTCTCGTCTCCTGCGTTGAAGCGTGTCCATCCTCCAAAGATGGAGAATAATGCTCCCTGATTCAGTGCCTCTTCCCATTTTTCCGTCTGGTCGTCAGGAACCAGGTACTCCACATTAACGGGTCGTTCCCAGTCCATATTCTGGTTCATGGGCTTCAGCATGTTGTTGCCTGTTCGTCCGTTCACACCTCCCACATACAAGCCTATGGAGTCGCTGAACAGATTATCGGGGTGAGTTGTTACGCTAACGATAGGCAGATAGTAATCCTTGTCCTTTTTGAAGAACGAGTGCGTTGTGACGGCACTATTCAGGTAGCCCTCCCTCGCCAGCATGAAGCGATACAGGATGGTTTTTTCCACAGGGAAGATACCTGTTTCCGATAGCTTGCTCTTACCTGGGACGGGCGTTGAGCCGTCTGTTGTGTAATAAAGTTTGGTACCCGAAGGGATCGTTACACTTAGGTTGAACGGACTGGTGAATACCCCTCCCTTAGTGCTCGCCTCGGGCATCTGCAATCTCTCGTCGGAGAAGATGCTTGTGGCGTTCGAGGCTGATGGTGTCGGCATGGAAGTGTAGCCCCATTCCTTTCCATCGTTGTTAATACGGGCATACGAGCATCGTGTTATGGCGGGCGGATAGCTGACTGCATCATACACCACATCCGATGAATTCACAATTTCCACCACGCCACCTTCTGCATCCATTTTGAAGGGCATCTGCAGATTGGCCTTACCGCCGTAGTTGCCGTCCTTGCTGTTATGGTCGAACCATAGGACACAGAATCCTTTTGCTCTCAGCACACCATGGTTGCTTGTCAGTCGTTGTTCGTTCATCACGCCCTCAGAGTCTGTGTGGCGCAACCTTAATCCGTTCAGCGAGATTAACTTATCCGTAGGATTATACAACTCCACCCAGCTGCCGTAGTTGAAGGAAGGATCTATATACATATCCACGTTGGCCACCTGAATCTCGTTTATAACCACCTGTCCCTTAGCAGTCAACGGCATCAAAGCCGCCATGCAGAAATATAACAGCAAATCCTTTCTCATGGTTGCAAAGATACACTTTTTCTTCGAAGTAACGTCCGCACAGCCCCATTTTCTTATATCATATATGTTTGATGTATGATGTATGATGTATGATGGCTGAGGGCTGAAGTGCGCTAACCGCTAACAAAAAGTTCTCACCTTTATTTTGCAGTTTTCCTTTTAATTTATATCTTTGCATTGTGAACTGTGCGAGTCGGTTTGCGCTCGCAGCCTTGAACTATGTGATATGAAGCAAAGAAAATGTATATTGCTGCTGTTGTCGTTGCTGACAACTTTTGTGACATGGGCACAACCTATTACGGAACAGGAGGCAGCTGACCGTGCCCTGAGATTCCTGAGGAAGAATACCCCTTCGTTACGCGCCAGAGCAATGGCTCGTGCCAAATCTCCCAAAATGCTGGAAGCCGCCAAGGTGGAGGCGGAGAGGATATATGCCTTCAACGTGAATGGAGGCGGATATATCATCGCTTCGGGCGATAGCCGCGCCTTGCCTGTGCTGGGCTATTCCGACAGCGGTAGCATCGACTGGGAAGATATGCCTGAGAATATGCGCGCATGGCTGAGGGGATACGATGAGGCTATTGCCACACTGGGCAGCGGCACCGACTTTGCCGACGGCAATCTTCTCACAGCCGACGGCAAGCAGACATTCTCCACACGCCTTGCACGCGCTGCCGTCGAACCAATGGTGACAGCCCAATGGGGGCAGGCAGCTCCTTATTGGAACAAGATTCCTCTGTATGACGGTGACGACCCCGCCTTACATGGGAAAAATTGCATGACCTGCTGCGTTGCCACGGCAATGGCACAAATCATGAAATATTTCGAATGGCCTAAAACGGAAACGAAAGCCATTCCTGCCTATGATCAGGAGACATACTACAACGGAAAAACGAAAGTGTGGCACATCGACGAACTCCCGCCTGTCATCTTCGATTGGGAAAATATGATAAATCAATATGAAATCACCGATAACGTGACAGGCGAGAAAACGGTTGTCGGCACCGAGGCACAGCAAGATGCCGTTGCCACTTTGATGCGCTACTGTTCACAAGCAGGTGAAACAGAGTTGGAACCGTCTTTTTCCGGCACAACAGCCACAACGATTCCACGTGCCTACTACTATATGAACTATGCCCCCTCCGTACAATTGGTTGAGCGTGAATTTTTTGGCATCGATGAGTGGGAAGAGCTCATCTATAATGAACTTTCTGCCTCACGCCCTGTGCAATATAGTGGCTTTACTACTTCTGGCGGTCACTCATTCGTCTGTGACGGTTACGATGGCGATGGCATGTTCCACATCAATTGGGGATGGTCTGGCGAAGATGATGGCTACTATTCCCTGAGTGTACTCAATCCATATTATGACGCCTCTCTCGGCAGAGCGACCAGATTAGGCTTCTGCAGTGGTCAGGGAGCAGTCATTGGCATACAGCCCCCATCGGAAGGAATATTGCCGCCACCTCCTGGTCGTGTCGTGATATACAACATCAGCATAAATTCAGATACTGTCGTCACATACAAGTTCAAGCTCGGAGGAATACCATACCCCGCCCCCACGCAGGATTATGCACTCGGCACCATCGAGACAGACGGTACATTGAAGCCCCGTTTTATCGGCGACCCCAACGACAGCATCATTTTCGAAGAAAACTTGATGACGGTGATGATAGATACTACAGCCATCCTACCAGGTGAGTCGTTGCAGCTTTACCCGATGATGAAATTCCGTCACCATCCAGAATGCGATTGGCAACTGTATGGTTCGCAGGAATACTATGTCAATGTCGGACGCACCGCCGACGGAGATTTCTACAGCAGCCACACATATCCGAAAGAAACGGCACCGAACATGACTGTTGTGAATGCCACTGTGAACCCTTCAACAAGTCTGCCTCGCGAGACCATAGAACTGACGCTCACCATCCGCAACAACGAAGACACGGACTATATAGGCGACCTTTTTGTCATTCCCTATTATTACGGAGACATCGATCCTGCTGACATAGCCACCTCCAAAGTACAAATGTATGGCTTGGGCGAGAAATCAGGTGCTTTTCTCCGTGCAGGACAGGATACGGAAGTCAAGTTCTATATAAAAACCATGATGACTGACGTAGTTCTCCTGAAAGTAAGAACTGAAAATTACGACTACCTCAATAACTATGTCATCGTGGTTGAAGCCCCCACTGCCGTCACCTCCATCTCAGCAAGCAACTCCGATGTCCCTTACTATGACTTGCAAGGGCGTCGCCTGAACGCTCCTCCTGTCCGACCTGGTGTGTACATATACAAAGGAAAGAAAGTGGTTGGCGTGCCGCAGTTAAAATATTAAAAGGTTAAAATGTTAAAAGGTTTAGCGTACCGCTAAACTTACCACTTTAAACTATACACTTTAAAACTGACTCTAAACTCTAAACTCTACACTTTATAAACGATGAAAATATATCGTTTGATTATTACAGGTTTGCTGCTGTCACTGATTACGCTGACAGCTTTTGCGCAGAATAAGATATCATTACAGGGATGCCGGCGCGGTACACCACGTCCGCAGAGTGTTCATATTCGACGTGGATTCGGAATGGGCAGGACACCGGGTGGCGACTTCTATCATGGCGAGCGTCGCCAGTTGGTTGTTTTGGCTGCGTTCAATGACCGGTTGTTCAAAGATGAGGTGTCTGCCACAATGGAGGAATGGAATAAGATCTTTAATACCGAACATCTGACGGAGGCTCCTTTCAAGGGTTCTGTGCATGATTATTTTCTGGATCAGAGTTATGGCGACTTCAGCGTGGTGTTCGACTTGGAATACGTGCAGGTAAGCGGGGATGCCGCGAAGTATGCCAGCAACGACCTTGATGATGAGAATTCGCAGTATCTGGTGGATGATGTGGTGGATATATTGAGGACGCGTGACATTGATTGGGGTAAGTATGACTGGAATGGTGACGGATACGTGAACCAGCTGCTTATCATCTATGCGGGTTACGGAATGAATGATTCTGACGAACCTGATTTGATATGGCCTCACCAGTGGTGGATGAGTGAGCACATGGTTGATGACGACTCCGGTTCATACCGCGAGCCTCTCTCTGTTTCATCTGGTGATAAGGAGTATCTGGTGGATTGTTATTGTGCCCTGGCTGAGCTGTTAGAAGATTATAGCTCATTCGGCACGATATGTCATGAATATACCCATTGTTTCGGATTCCCCGACTTCTATTACGGTTCACGATCGGTAGTGTACGAGTGGGACCTGATGGACAGTGGTAATTATAATGGTGACGGTTATCTGCCTGCAAGCTATTCTGCCCATGAACGTTGGCTGATGGGGTGGCTTAAGCCTGAAGAGCTGAAAGAGACAACGAGGATTACTGATATGCCTGCATTGGCCGACGAGGGTAGGGCGTATCTGATACGCAACGATGGATGTGAGAATGAGTATTATATTGTGGAGAACCGCCAGCCTAAGGGGTGGGATGCGGACCTTCCCGGCAGTGGCATTCTTATCTTCCATATCGAATATGATCCGGCTGTCTGGACTTCTACACATGAATACCCCAACTCTTCTAAACGGAAGCGTTATGAGATTTTCAAGGCGAATTATGAGGATTATATGTTCAACCGGTCCGGGTGGGCTTATCCTTATATGAATAACAATGCGCTGACCAATACGTCATTACCTGCCGCGAAGCTAAATAACAATAATGCGGATGGCACAAACCTGATGACGAAGCCAATTACGAATATGTCGGTAACTGGCGGTCTGGCTTCGTTTGACTTTACTGATACTCCTACCGGGGTGAAGGATATTAAAACAGGTTCCGACCAGTTGCTTTACCGCTTTGGCGTGATTAACATTGTCCGCGACTCTAACGGTATTGTGAGGAAAAAAATTAACCCTTTACCCTTTTAACCTTTTAACTCTTTTTGTGCTCTTAACATAGATGCCGTGAGTGGGACGGCTTATTGCCTGTCCTGACAGGTTGTAATAGGATGCTGAGCTGTCTGGGGCCTGAATGCTGTGGATGGCTGTCTCGCCCTCTATATCGGCATTGAACTCTATTTGCTGCTTGGGCAGGATAAAATCACTTACAATATGTATGTCGCTTCCGTCCTTCTGGGGAACGGCAGGTATCTCGACCCATTTCTCTGTGCCAGGCAGCAAGCCCTTCAGCGACTTGTCGGCACGTACCTCGCCGATGGCAAACCAGGCATCGCGGTATAGGGGAGCGACACCCTGATTGGTAACGAGCAGTCGGGTAGTGGTGCCGTCTGTGTTGCATTCCTTTACGGCTATACGGTAGCCGGTGGCCATTGATGCCTCGCGGAACCGCCTGGCCGTTCCGTAGGTGCTGCCCGGGGCATCGTTGGCTATCATGAAGGTGATATGATACTTGGCTGCCTGCTCTTCCCATGTGTGTCCGTACATACCCTCGGGGTTCAGGAAGTTCTTCTGGTCGGAACTGGTGTAGTAGCTGATCTCGCCTCCGCATACCCCTTTCCTCCATCTGGTGCCTTTGCCTATGCTGTTCCAGCATCGCTCGTTGTAACCGCCCGAGGTGCCAATCTCGTGGGTCTTGTGCATAAAGGAGTCGTCGAAGAGTCCGAAGGTGAGCAGCATCAGGGCGTTGTCTGCTACTACGGGCGAGTAGGTGTCGTCGCTGGCATCTATCGATACCAGCCAGGGTATGCCGTTGGCAACGGACCTCATGTGTTGGAAGAACTTCTTCTGGAAGGATTTGGAGGGGAAGTTAACGCCCAGCTCTACCTGCGTGCCGTAGATGTGGTACTCTGACCAATGACCGAAGCCAACCTCCAGAAAGGCTATTCTGGCATCGTTGGCGTATCGTTGGGCAAAGTCGGAATAGAACTGCAGGGTAAATCGCTGCAGCTCGGTGTTGGTCCAGTCGGCATAGTAGGTGGGTCCGTCGCCGCCCGGATTTTCGGCATAAGTCTCGTTGTAGTCGCTACGCTCCTTGATGTAGGCAGGGACGGCTGTTGTGCCTTTCTGTCCGTCAACATCCTTGCCCGAGGGGTATTCGTATCTGAATCTGACAACCAGCTGGTGCCCACGGCCGGCAACATCGTCCAACAGGGCATCGAAGCTGCTCCAGTCGTATTCTATGGTGCCGTCTTCGGCGCAGTCTTTTACCACCTTGCATGGCAGGCAGTAGGAGAATTCGAGCTGGATACTCTTGCCGTACGTGGTATGTCGGTTTCTTGCCTGATCGGGCCACAGCACCAGTCCTGTCATGGGCTGGGGGTGAGTAATCTGGCTTTTGAGCTTTACACTGTGCCATGCTTGGGCGTTACAGGTCAGAGGTGCTGCCCACATGATAAGGAGCACCAGGGCAATCCATTTTGAGCGGTTTTTCATCATTGTTTTACGTGTTAACGCTGCAAAGTTATTGCATTCCTCCGAGAAAAACAAATTAAAGGGCCTGCTAATGATAACCTGTGTTACCATTAGCAGCCCCCCCTGACTGCACAAAGGCCTTTACTGCTGAACGGGGAAGCCGACTTTGTCCTTTTCTGTGATTTTCCTTATCACGCGACATGGGTTTCCTGCTGCCAGAACACCTGAGGGGATGTCGTGGGTTACCACACTTCCGGCTCCTATGACGGTGTCGTCGCCTATGGTGACTCCGCTGAGAACGGTGCTGCCACCTCCAATCCACACACGGTCTCCTACGGTAATGGGCTCAGGAATCAGGGCTCCTGCTATTCGCTCTGAGGAATCCAGCGAGTGGTTGGCTGAATACATGCTAACATTGGGGCCCAGCAATGTGTTATTGCCTATCGTTATCTGTCCGCAGTCGAGGAGCGTACATCCGAAGTTGATATACACATCGCTACCGATGGTGATGTTCTTGCCGAATTCGCAGGTGAAGTTGGGTTCCATCCATACGCGCTCACCTACTTTCTTGAAGAGTCGGCGCATGAGGTCCTGACGACGCTCGGTTTCCTCGTCCTCTGTGCGGTTAAATTCCTTGAAAAGTTTTTTTGCCTCAACTCTGAGGTCGAACAAATCCGCATCAAAATCATTGTAAATCTGATGCTGCTGCATCTTATCCCATTCTGTCATTGTGATAAATAAAGTTTATTGTTTTGTTAGTTGTATATTTTATCTCTTGTCTTGTTTCCTGTAAGGACGTTGTTAATCCGGCTGCTGTCCGTCGTGAGCCTTCCAGGCGCATTCGGTTATCCTCATGTCTGTGAAGGTGGCGGTAAAGGATGACTCCTCGGGCGAGCAGGCATAGATGCCGAACTGAATCTCTTCGGCAGCGGCATACATGTGGCATACGCGCATCTGGCTGAAGTTGATGCCGTCTGTTGAGCACTCGATGCAGTAGTCGTCCTCGCGACGTGAGAAACGGTACCACATGGTCTTGATATCCGCAGGGATGGCTGTTGTGGCCCAGTCGGAATAGCCATTGTTGGTGGCTACGCTGCCCAGATGCTGGAACTCGTCGTTCTCGTACTCGATGGAGCCTTTCAGCCAGTTCTCGCTGTCGAGATACATGACGATGCCGCACTGGTCGAAGCGTTGATGGCTCTCTGTGAAGTCGGTCTTCACTATGAAGCTGAAGAACTTCTCGCGGGTCTTCATCTGCAGCACGGGTGCATTATCGTTCTGGAAGTGATAGTAGGTGCGTTGCCACAGGTCGGTATGCGGAGCGGTGGTAATGAGAATGGTGTCGCCCTTCACCTCGTAGCCTTTGGGCTCCCTTGTCCATTGGAGCTTGTCTAAATCGATGTGACCGCTATCGGCCAAAGCCGCCTGGACATTGTCGGTGAATTCCTGCTCTGTTTCGCGTTTGTCCTGCTCGTTACACGCCATAAGCGTGAAGCCGATACATAATAATGAGATGGATTTTTTTAACATATTATTGTAATTAAAGTTTATAGTCAGTTTATAAAGTTTATAGTGTATAGTTTATTACTTCAGGTTCTTTGCGAAGAATTCGGCTAAAGTGTCCCAGGGTATCATGTTCCTGGGCTGCCCCTGGCCTGCCTTTTCCTCGTAACCGCCATCATAGAGGTCGCAATGCGAGGCGTCCGGGATGATGAGCAGCTGCTTGTTCTCGGGGTTAGGGTTGGGCTCGCCCACAAACTTATACCCCTCTGCCTTACCATCTACCATATAGTGATAAGCAGCCTCGCCAAAGTAGCGCGAGTGGGCATCGGCTCCGTGCATCACGAGAACAGCAGAGCGGATCTCGTTGATGTAATAGAGGAAACGGCTGTTGGCATAGCCTAAAGTTCCGATAACGCGCCAGCCGTCGTTAGAGTTGCCGGAGCGCTTGTGATAGCCGCGCGGGGTCTTGTAGTAGTCGAAGTAGTCGTGCACGAAATTGGGAGCCTGTGGAGGCACTGTATCCGGCACACCGCCCGCCATCGCGTTAGGGTCGGTGAGGCGTTGCTTCGAGAGGTTCTCGCGGTTCCTATGGCGCCACTGCTCGTTGTCGAAGGCATCGTTATAGTCGTTGCCGCTGACGCGAGTCATATCGTACATCGTAGAGGCAACGGTAGCCTTGATGCGAGTATCGGCAGCGGCAGCATTCAGGGCGATGCCACCCCAACCGCAGATGCCGATGATGCCAATCCGTCCGGCATCTACATTGTCCTGCTTCGACAGGAAATCGACGGCAGCCATAAAGTCCTCGGTATTGATGTCGGGCGATGCTGTCCGACGAGGTTCACCGCTGCTCTCGCCTGTATAGGAAGGGTCGAAAGCCAGCGCCACGAAACCACGCTCTGCCATCCGCATAGCATAGAGTCCGCTACACTGCTCCTTCACGGCTCCGAAAGGCCCACTGACGGCGATAGCAGCCAACTTTTCACTTTTCACTTTTCCCTTTTCACTTGCCTTAGGCGTATAGAGGTCAGCAGCCAGTGTCAGTCCATACTGTGTCTCAAACGTCACCTTCTTATGGCTCACCTTATCGCTCAGGGGGAACACCTTGTCCCATTCCTGTGTCAGTTTCCATTCCTTTGTCATATCCTCAGTTGAATCCTGTTTGTTACTGTTTGTGCAACCTGCCAGCATTCCGCCCAGCAGCATTGCTGTCAACAACACCTTTTTCATACTCTCTTTCCTAATTCAAATGCTTCCTCTAATTTAGGATTGCCTTCAATTTCACGGGTATCATTCACGCCTCCGCAGAAGAGTGTACCAGCCAGACGGCTCTTGGGATAGCAGTCAATCCATCCCGTCAAGCCCGCCTCTGCACGCTTGGGGGTCTGCTCCTCATCCTCGGCTGCCGTTGACAGCAGATAGACATCGCGGAACTGATAGTCCTGTTCGTACATCGCGTTCATACGGTCTATGAGAGTTTTCATCTGACCGCTCATCTCATAGTAATAGATGGGAGTTGCCCAACAGATAACATCAGCCTTCAGCACCTTGGCCATGATGTCGTTCACATCGTCGCTG
>CAMOMP010000021.1:0-43572 GCA_946619915.1 uncultured Prevotellaceae bacterium
ATGTATGCCGTTATTCATTCCCATATACAGGAACGAGAACTTCTTCTGGTTTACGGCAGTTGGTGCAAGCAAGGCAGCTTCTACACCCTTGCGGAACCACAAAGGAGTCACGTCGGACGCATTGCTCACCTGCTCCACAGACTTAATCTTATGTCCCCTACCCTGTGTCTCGCCATAGCCTAATGCTATATAGCAGGCAATCTTCTCGCCCTCCTCCAGCACATACGTACCATGTACCTTAGAGTAGCTCAGTCCCACCCAGCAAGTATTCAGCCCCAGCATCTGCGCAAGCAGCACCAGCTGCTCGCCATAGTAGCCTGCACATTCGTCCAGGCCGGTAGACTTCTTTCCTGCTATAACCAGATAGTTCCTCACGCCTCTAAACTTACCATATTTGGCTATGGTACCCTCAAAAGCCTTTGGCTCGTCCAGAATCAGCTGAACATGCAAACCACTCTCACTGTTCACCTCCCTAATCTTCTCCTCCAGCTGACTGACAATCTCCTCCGTCAACGGCACTTCCTTATATGCCCTAACACAGTGTCGGGCTTCCATTGCTTCCAGTATAGTTATTTCTTCTCAGTTTTAATTCAGCCTCCAAACCCATCGAATTCACGTTGAATTCAAGGTGTATTTAACGTGCAAACGATCCGTATTCAGCCTACATACGATTTGCCCTCTATAGAACCATACTTAGTGGTATTCGCAAATTTTGCAAATACCACTTCATTATCCACATATGCTGGTCAACGATTCTTTAATTCTTCTTCTCTCTCAGCAGCCTTCAGATATTCTTCCTCTGTTTCAATGTATGGTACAAATTTATGCTGGTATATGGAGAGGAAGTTTTTGTTCAGCTGTAGCTCCACTTGTTGCATGGTATGTTCTACGAGTTTGGACTTTAGTTGGCATTCCCAAACCACTATGCAATGCCACCCATTCTCTTGCAGTATTCGATATTCCTCCTGATCCCGCTCCATGTTCCGGCATATCTTCTTCACCCAAAACTCACGATTCGTCTTGGGAATCTTACAGCACTTAGAATTTTCATAATCAAAAGTGAATTCTTCACTCTTCACTCTTAATTCTTCACTCTGCGCCTTGCGCAGTTTGTGTCCATGCCAGAAGCACCCATTCACGAATATCGCTGTACGATACCGTCGCATCACGATGTCAGGCTTTCCTGGAACAGACTTCACATTCAGACGATAGCGGTATCCATGACTCCACAACCATTTGCGCACAATCAACTCAGGCTTCGTATTCTTCGAATGAATCGCAGCCATAATTCTGTGACGTTGTTGAGGGGTTAGTTTATCCATAATCCGAGCTTCTTACTCAATCCCCACTACAGGCTAACGTAAGCCTTTACATCTTCTTGAATTCAGCATCGATAACATATATATCACCCTCACTATCTCTTAGTACATTACGAGGATGTAAATCAGAGACTTCAACTACTCCATTTGAGTACTTAGCCTCTGATATCTTCTGGAAGCCAATTGCTGCCATATACATATCAATCTCTATTGGAGTTGCTTCCCGTTCATTCAGAATAAAGTCCTGGCGTAAAATGGGATATATACTATCTTTGTGTCAGAACCGGATAAAGTTTGGAGATTCTTTTGTGCATCTCCTGAGCTTTCTTGGATTCTTCTTCGCAATTCAGCTGCAAAGACTTCGATTGGGCAACTTTCTTCAAGCATCGTTCTACGCTCTGTCTATGAAACTGATTTAAATACGTCATTGTTTCAATTCTTTTATGCAAAGATAGCGTTTTTTTCTGGGAACAAACACATATCCATTATTTTTTTTCCGAGGTGCAGCCTATCTTCGAAGCGATAGCCTCAAAGACGATTAAGTGAGAGACTTTCCAAATTTATTTGAGAAAACCCGAGCGAAAGTATCTTCGAGGCGACAGCCTCATAGAGTGCAAACCGAGAGAAGAACAAAATAAATCAGTATTTATTTTTATTGTCGAGCGTGAGTATTTTAGAGACGAATGAAGTGGCAATTTAGATTATATGCCGTTTCGCTACCAGTAACATGACGTTTCGCTCATAAAGAAAGCTATAAGCACAAAAAAAAGCTCGCTATTTATATAACGAGCTTATATATATCCAAGATGAATATTGCTTGAATGTACCAACGATATAGGAACGACCTTGCTACGATGCCCCAGATGAGTGGGCAATTATTATCCAATGCCTGGTCTTGTCTGATCCAACCCACTGTATAAGTTGTCTCTCTTGTAGGTGTGCTAAATCACGTTGAATGGTTTTAACTATGAAGATGGAAGAAGGCTGATGTAGAAGATGAATCGAAAGTGATGAATTTTCAAAAACTGATAACATATACACCGATGCCATTTGAGATCCGATGGTTATCGTGCGGAACGAACGGTATATGTTTGTGCAACATGTACCTATAATGTACCTAACATATACCTATCTCCTCAGTTTGATTTTTTGAATTATGGGGTACATGTTGGGTATATATTAGGTATATGTTTAGATAACATGTACCGTCTATTAAGCCCGATAACCATCGGGGTTAAACCTTTGCTGAGGTATATGACGGCGATTATTTGAGAATAGTTCCATTGTCAGGAGCAAGGAGTCTATATTAACACTTTTACTTGTTTCTATTAATTCCTGCAATTATTACTATTAATAGTAAAAAGTGTTCCTGTTAATATCTTTTGTTTATGAATTAATTTGACAATAGAGACATTTACCAAAACATAGTTCCCCACCCTATAGCCTACGAGTATTTGCTACCACACGAGGCAATAAAATTTCTCTAGTTAGGCAGTAAAATTTCTCAAACCAGGCAACCTATAAACCCAAAATAACAGATTGGAAAATTATTTACAGACAAAAAAAAAGAGAGCAAGTTGAAAAACCTGCTCTCCTTTTTAATTAGAGTATCTTTAAAAGAACTGAATTAGTTCTTGAAGAAATCCTTTACTGCCTCGTTGGGCACCATCTGCTCATCGAAAGAGTAAGAACCAGTCTCGGGGTTCTTTACCATCTTGATAACTTTGGTATATGAACGGCCATCAGTCTTACCAGTCTGAAGAGAGGCCACTGTTTTCTTTGCCATAGTTCTAAATGATCTTTAATGGTTATTACTTAATCTCCTTGTGAACAGTCATCTTCTTAAGGATGGGGTTGTACTTCTTGAGCTCGAGACGCTCAGGAGTATTCTTTCTGTTCTTAGTGGTAATATAACGAGATGTACCAGGCAGACCGCTTTGCTTCATCTCTGTGCACTCCAGAATAACCTGTACTCTGTTGCCTTTTTGCTTCTTTGCCATAACTTGTACTCCTTATTATTAACCAATTACCTTAATATCCTTCCAATCACAAAATCCCTGAGAAACAGCGCTCTTAAGAGCTGCATCCAGACCTACCTTATTGATATAGCGCAGACCTGCGGCACTGATGCTCAGTGAAATCCAGCAGTCCTCCTCTACATAATAGAACTTCTTTGTGAACAAGTTCACGTCGAAGTGTCTCTTAGTGCGACGCTTTGAGTGGGAAACGTTGTTGCCAATCATGGCCTTTTTCCCTGTAATTTGACAAATCTTAGACATTTCTACCTTTCTTTTTAGTCTATTCCAAATACAACTTCTTCCAAACAGGGCACAAAGGTACAATATTTTATGTGAACACCAAACAGTTTGCCTTATTTTTTTCCCTTATATAAGATTTCTGCTGTATGCAGGAGCCGAAACAGGGCAAAATTCCTTGTTCAAATACTTGTAATAGCCCGTAATTGCAATCATAGCAGCATTATCGGTGGTGTAGCTGAACTTGGGAATGAAGACTTTCCAACCGTATCGCTTGGCGTAATCGTGGAAGGCGTTGCGCAAGCCGTTGTTGGCTGAGACACCACCTGCCACAGCCACCTGCTTGATGTTGAGATCCTTGGCTGCCATGCGCAGTTTCTTCATCAAGATATCGACGATGGTCTTCTCGAGCGAGGCGGCAAGGTCGTTAAGATGATGCTCGATGAAATCAGGATCTTCCGCCATCCAGTTTCTTAGCGAATAAAGGAAGCTAGTCTTTAGTCCGCTGAAGCTATAGTCGTAACCAGGGATATTGGGCTTAGAGAAGGTGAAGGCATCGGGGTTGCCCTGCCTTGCCAACTTGTCTATGATGGGACCACCGGGGTAGCCCAAGCCCATCACCTTGGAACACTTGTCTATTGCCTCGCCCGCTGCATCGTCGATGGTCTGGCCGATAATCTCCATTTCATGGTAGGATTTTACCAAGACAATCTGGCTGTTTCCACCACTTACCAAGAGGCAGAGGAAGGGGAATGTAGGCGACTCGTAGTCATCGTTCTCGGTATGGATGAAATGGGCAAGAATATGTCCCTGCAGATGGTTAACATCCACCAAGGGGATGCCCAGCGAGAGAGCCAGTCCCTTGGCAAAGGAAACACCCACCAAGAGGGAACCCATCAGACCTGGGCCTCGCGTAAAGGCTATGGCTGAGAGCTGCTCGCGCTCGATGCCTGCCTTCTTGAGGGCAGTATCCACTACGGGAACGATATTCTGCTGGTGAGCACGACTTGCCAACTCGGGCACTACGCCACCATACTCCATGTGAACAGCCTGACTGGCAGTAACGTTACTTAGCAGGATGCCGTCGCGAATAACAGCTGCCGATGTATCATCGCAACTGCTTTCTATGCCAAGAATATAAACCCCTCTCCCGTCCTCCCCCGAGGGGGAGGCGATTGACGTACTATTATGTTTTAATTCTTCCATAATCTTCATTTAGTAGTTAGCGGTTAGTGGTTAGCGGAACTACGAAGGCTGATGTATCCTCTTGCTCCTTGCCCCTTGCTCCTTAAACTTCTTAAACTCTTTAAACTTTAAACTGACTTTAAACTATCAACTATAAACTTTGAACTACCCCCCTAACGCTCCCCTTTAGGGGGCTCGGGGGCTGTTTAATGCGTTAAGATTTCCACTCCGTTCTCTGTCATTACATACGTATGTTCCCACTGGGCGCTGTCTGACGCATCTTCGGTAAGGACAATCCATTCCGTCTCGTCCTCCTCGTCGCCACAGACATGCCAGTCGCCAGCATTAATCATAGGCTCGATGGTGAACGTCATGCCAGGCACGAGCAACATGCCCGAACCTTTCTTGCCATAGTGCTCGACATCGGGTTCCTCGTGAAATTCGACGCCTACGCCATGACCGCAAAGGTCGCGAACCACGGTGCATCCGTTCTTATGTGCATAGTTGGCAATGGCATTTCCCAGATCGCCCACAAAGACGTAAGGCTGAGAGCACACCTTCTCGCCAATCTTCAGGCACTCCCAAGCAATGTCAACCAAGCGCTTACGCTCGGGTGTTGTCTTGCCAATGATGAACATACGGCTGGCATCGGCATAATAGCCATTCAGGATGGTGGTACAATCCACGTTGATGATGTCACCCTCCTCCAGAATGTCGTATTCCGAGGGAATGCCGTGGCAAACCACATCGTTGATGCTGGTGCAGCAGGAATTGGGGTAACCCTCGTAGTTAAGAGGTGCAGGGATACCACCATGTGAGGTGGTAAAGTCGTACACCAGCTTATCTATCTCGAGGGTGCTCATACCCTCACGGATACGCTCGGCCACACAATCCAACACAGCAGTATTCAGTTCGCCTGCCTTGCGGATGCCCTGAATCTGCTCTTTAGTCTTTATAAGGTTGGGGGTAGGCACCAGTTTGCCTTTCTCCTGCCAATCGAGAATTATCCTGTCCATCTTCGTTGGTTCCATACCAGCAGGAACGAACCAACGTGGTGCTTTATTCTTCTTACTCATGTTACTTTTTCATTAAAGCGAGTGCAAAGTTACGATTAAGTGAGCGAAAAGCAAAAGAAAAGCTTGTTTTTCTTTTCTTTTCCGAACGGAAGTAACTTCGACAAAGTCAAAGTTACGAATAAGTGAGAGATAAACGAAAGAAAAGCTTTTTTTATTTTTGCTAAGAAAGAAAAAGCGCCAGATAATCACTTACCCGACGCTCGTTATTAGATAACCTAATAAAGCTTATGATATAATGAAAATAAATTTCTATGCTTTTGCTGCAAGGATGTAGAACAAGGACTCCTTGCACTTGTTGGTAATGAACTGCCAGTCCTTAGCAGCCACTACATCCTTGGGGAACAGATTGCTACCCATGCCGACGCAGAACGCACCAGCTTTTATCCAAGCCGTAAGGTTGTCCTGATCAGGGGTAACACCACCTGTTACCATAATCTTGCTCCAGGGACAAGGTGCCATAACACCCTTCACAAAGGCAGGACCGTAAACATCGCCAGGGAATACCTTGGTAATCTCGCATCCCAGCTCCTGAGCGTAGCCAATCTCTGAGACTGTGCCACATCCGGGACAATAGGGAATCTGACGGCGGTTACATACCTTAGCTATATCGGGATTCAGCAACGGGCCAACCACAAAGCAGGCACCCAGCTGGATGTAAAGGCTTGCCGTTGGCGCATCTACGATAGAGCCAACACCCATAGCCAAGTCGGGGCACTCCTGAGCTGCAAACTTCACACATTCGGCAAATACCTCGTGGGCAAAATCACCACGGTTGGTAAATTCGAATGCTCGTACCCCACCCTCGTAACAGGCGCGAATAACCTGCTTAGCAACTTCGACATCTGAATGGTAGAATACCGGCACCATGCCCGTATCCTTTATCTTACCCAATACCTGAATCTTATCAAATTTTGCCATATTCTACAATCTTATCTATCTACACGTCCGTTGGTATGACCAGCAACCAACGATTCAACTTCCTGAATACTAACAATATTTACGTCTCCGGGGATGGTGTGCTTTAAAGCACTTGCCGCAACAGCGAACTCCAAGGCATCGCGCTGTGACATCTTGTTGACAAAGCCATGTATGATGCCGGCGCTAAAGCTGTCGCCACCACCTACCCTGTCAACGATTGGCGTAATCTCGTACCTGCGGCTAACATAGAACTCGTTGCCATCGTAGATCATAGCCTTCCAGCCGTTGTTGGAAGCGCTGAAGCTCTCGCGCAGCGTACTGACAACATATTTGAAGTTAAACTCCTGCTGCATCTTGGCGAAGATAGCCTTGTAGTCGTCAGCCTCGGTCTTTCCTGACTCGACATCTGACGCGGGCTTAAAGCCCAGACACTTCTCGGCATCCTCTTCGTTGCCGATGCAAACATCAACATACTGCATCAGAGGACGCATAATGCTCTGAGCCTTCTCGGGTGTCCAAAGCTTCTTGCGGAAATTCAAGTCACAACTAACTGTTACCCCAAGCCTCTTTGCTACAATACAAGCCTGCTTGACACATTCTGCAGCTGTATCGCTGATGGCTGGCGTGATGCCGCTCCAATGAAACCAGTCAGCTCCTGCAAAAATCTTCTCATAATCAAAATCCTGTGGATTGGCCTCACCCATACTGCTATGAGCACGGTCATAAATTACCTTACTGGGGCGCAGGCTGGAACCTGTCTCCAAATAGTAAACGCCCAGACGCTCGCCTCCACGGGCCAGGAACTTGGTGTGAACACCAAACTTGCGAAGGCTGTTAACGGCAGCCTGACCAATCTCGTGAGCGGGGACCTTACTGACAAAAAAGGCTTCATGACCATAATTAGACAAACTAACTGCGACATTTGCTTCGCCACCACCATAATTCACGTCAAAAGAATCTGACTGAACAAATCGGCTGTTGCCTGGTGTGGAGAGGCGAAGCATAATCTCGCCCATAGTAACAATTTTTGCCATTTTTAATGTAAGATATATACGGTTAATGTTTTATTTGTACTGCAAAGTTATACAATTTTAGCGAAATACCCTACAAAATACGATGGTTTTTTAACAGAACATGTCAAAAAAAGTATAGATTATACATTATATACCAAGAATTATGTGTAATTTCGCTTTATGGAAGAAAAGATAAAAGACACCAAAGGACTCATCTCCATCAGTCCGTTGCTGGTTTTCTTGGCCATTTATACATCGTCGAGCATTATTTGCGGGGATTTCTATGCCGCATCAATAATCGTATCTTTTCTGATAGCCTGCCTATACGCCATACTGATATTCAAGGGCAAGAGCACCGAAGAACGCTTTGCCGTGCTGGCCAGAGGTGCAGCAAAGGAAGATATCATGACAATGGTGCTCATCTTCATTCTGGCAGGTGCCTTTGCCGCAACAGCCAAACAGATGGGAGCCATTGACGCCACGGTGAACCTGACCCTCAGTCTGGTGCCCATGAAGATGATGCTGTGCGGCATGTTCATTGCAGCCTGCTTTGTATCACTTAGCATCGGCACAAGCGTCGGCACCATTGCTGCCCTAACGCCCATCGCCTGCGGCATAGCCAACGAGACAGGACTGAGTCTGCCCCTGATGGTAGCCGTGATAATAGGCGGTTCCTACTTCGGAGACAATCTGAGCTTTATCTCGGACACTACCATCATGGCCACAAAGACTCAGGGCTGCAAGTTGAAGGATAAATTCCGCTACAACCTGAAGATTGCCCTGCCTGCCGCCATCATCACCCTCGTGCTGTATCTGATAGCAGGAACAGCAGCAACGGCAACGCCTGTTGAAAGGGAAATAAACTACCTGCTTATAATACCTTATATATATATATTAGTGTCGGCCATCTGTGGACTGAATGTTATGATGCTTCTTTCCACTGGTACAATATTAGCTGGCACAATAGGAATACTGAATGAAAAACTGACACTTGCCGAATGGTCTTCGGCCATGAACAACGGCATCATGGGAATGAGCGAACTGATTATCGTAACCCTGCTGGCAGGTGGCATGATAGAGGTGATGAAGGAAACAGGCGGCATAGAATACCTGAAGACGAAGCTCACCCGCAAAATATCGAGCAGGACGGGAGCAGAGATAAGCATAGCAGGACTGGTTGTTCTGACAGACTTCTGCACCGCCAACAACACCATTGCCATCCTGACGACAGGACCATTGGCAAAGGAGATATCGACCCTATACAAGATTGACCCCAGACGAACGGCAAGCATACTGGATACCTTCAGCTGCTTTGCCCAGAGCGTCATCCCCTATGGGGCTCAGATGCTGATAGCTGCCGGTCTGGCGAGTATCAACCCAATAGAGGTGATACCCTATCTGTATTACCCCTTCGTATTAGGAATTGTTGCATTTTTATATATCATTTTTAGACATGAAAAGTAAACTTCTATTTTTGGCCACTACCCTATTGTTTGCATCTTGCTGGGAAAACAAGGCCAACAAAGAGCAGCAAACAGAAGAAAATGGCGACTCGCTTGTGCAAACTGAGAAACTGACTTTCTCTAAGTCGGGCTACAACATCAATAAGAAAATTCTGGATGGAGTACCCAACTACACCATAAGCATAGAGGTAAAATATGCCGAAGGAAACAGCATAGCTGCCAAGCGTATAAACAAGATGCTGACTGCCTTCCTGTTTGGAAAGAGCAGCACCTCGTTCGAGGAGGCAAAGTGTCAGTTTATCGATTCTTTAGAGACGGAATACGTGAAGGAACTGAAGGAATTCTACGACCCTGACAACGAATATCAGGACACCTACTCCTATTCATACACGCAGACTGGCAAAGTGTCGGAGAATGCCCCAGAGGGTGTCGTAGCCTATACAAACAGAATAGAGGTGTACACAGGCGGAGCTCATGGCGGAGTACTGGAAAGCTACATCAACTTCGACAAGGCTACGGGCAAACTTATCACCTGCAAAGAGCTCTTCGGTAATAAACAAGATGACGTATATAAACTGATTAAGGCAAAAATAATCAAAGATAACGATTGCAAGAACGAACAGGAACTGATAGAAAAACGTGACATCTTCACGTTAGGAGATGTTTACATCTCGGACAACAATTTCCAATTGGAGAAAGACAGCATCCTGTTCTGCTACAATCCCTATGAGATCGCTCCGTGGTCAGAAGGATTCATTTTCGCCAGACTTTCATACAAGGAACTGGGAGGACTGATTAAACAAGACATAATTAAAGAATAATGGAGATAATACGCAAATACTTCCCCCACCTGACTGAGGACCAGATAAACAAGTTCAAACAACTGGACGAACTGTATCATGACTGGAATGCCAAGATTAACGTCATATCCCGCAAGGATATCGACAATCTGTATGAGCACCACGTGCTGCACTCGTTGGCTATTGCCGAGATGATTCGCTTTAAGCCAGGCACCAAGGTGATGGACTTAGGCACAGGAGGCGGATTCCCCGGTATTCCCCTGGCTATCATGTTCCCTGAGACAACATTCCATCTGGTGGACTCGATAGGCAAAAAGATAAAAGTGTGCCAGGAGGTTGCCAACGCCCTACAGCTGAAGAACGTAACAACCCAATGGTGCAGAGCTGAGGAGATAAAAGACAAGTATCACTTTGTGGTATCACGTGCCGTAATGCCCCTTGCCGACTTGGTAAAAATTATCAAAAAGAACATCAGCACAGAGCAAATAAATGCACTGCCTAACGGCATCATCTGTCTGAAAGGCGGCGAGCTGGAGAAGGAAACCCTGCCACTAAAGAAACAAACTGAGATATATCCACTGACGGACTATTTTGAAGAACCGTTTTTCGAAACAAAAAAAATCGTTTACACTCAACTATGTTAACTAAAGCATTCACATTCAATCCTGTAGGAGAAAACACCTACCTTATTTGGGACGAAGATTCACGCGAGGCCGCCATCATCGATGCTGGCATGAGTAACCAAAGGGAAAATGCTATCATCAGCGATTTCATAGCCAATGATAAACTGAAATTGAAATACGCCCTGCAGACGCACATGCACTTCGACCATATCTGGGGCTTGTCTTTCATCGAGGAGACTTACGGCCTGAACCCTCTATGCCATGCAGCAGACGAAAGCATATACAACGAGGCACCAGAGATGACAACCATGTTCCGCCTGTCTATGAACTGGAACCTGCCTTCCATAGAGCGTTATCTTAACGAAGGCGAAACCCTGCAATTGGGCGATACCGTCATTAAGGTGCTGCACACACCCGGCCATACACAAGGCGGACTGAGCTTCTACATCGAGTCAGCCCACACGCTGTTCACCGGCGACACTTTGTTCAAAGGAAGCATCGGACGTACCGACCTGCCAGGTGGCAACCTTACGGACGAGCTGAACAGTATAAAGAACAAGATTATCACATTGCCACCAGAAACCATTATCTATTCCGGACACGGACCTGAAAGCAATATTAAGTGGGAGTTGATGAACAACCCCTACCTGCACATGTAAAATCAACGGGGAAGAAGGATATCCTGTAGGCTGTAGTTGTCCAAGAGGCAACTACGGTCCACATGGCCCCTGATACCATTAACATAGCCCTGTGGCGTAAACTGCCACATGAGGATGGGAACATCGTCACAGAGCTCGGGCTGCTCCTCTGAATTATATCTGGCAATAAAAAACTTGTATTTTTTGTACATGCCAGAGAGATATTTGTTATAAAAATTCACACCTGTATAGATGATGGGCTTAACACCATAAGCACGCTCTATCTCCTCGAGAAGTGTCTTTAACTGGGCATGAAAATAAGCCAAAGACACCCTACCCCTATGCTCAACATCCACAACAGGAATCAGATCCTGCATCTTAATGTCGAAATTGGAAGCAAAGTTCTGGAACTGCACCAATCCGCTGGCCTTGGGACTGAAGAAATGATATGTGCCAACGGGGATACCATTCCTCCTGGCCTCGCGAATGTTTCGCTCGTACTCGTCATCGACGTGCGATGTTGATTCCGTTCCCTTTATATACACATAGCCCACATTGGCATCTGTAGCCACCATGTTCCAGTTGATGGAGCCCTGATGGTGCGAAACGTCAATGCCGTAGATAGACGGCTCCTTGTAAGGTCTGATGGAATGAAGCCTTAGTTCAGGTACTGCCAACAGAGGCTTCTCTGGCATATCAGGCTTGCATATCGGGTCAGGAATAGGCACAATATATTCCTGCGCATAATGCTTCTCTATCTCTGTCTTGCGCTTCTTATCGGCGTGGACAAAGAGACAGCAACCAAATAATAATAAGATGCTAAGAGATGACGGTTTCACGAAATCAGGAACAGATTATGTTATTCTATATCCATTCCGTGAAAAATACATTCGAAGTTACGTCCCTTTATGCTGGGGAACTGGCTTCTAGTATCGATATCGCTACGTGAACGCAGGTGATCGATGATCTTGTTGTAGCAGTCCTGCTTGCTGATAGCCTTGACACGTGCAACAAAGAAAGTGTCAACATATTGGAACTTCTGAGTCTGTGGAATGGGAATAACTCTCTTGAACATCAGAGAGCCATCGTACCATCCGGGATTGTAGTCAGAGAAGACATCCGTCTTTGACTTAGGCGTCTCGGCCTGACCATCATGTGCAGCAGCACCATTGTTCTTGAACTCCTCCATATTGGCAGCCGTCGTCTTGATGATAATAAAGTATGCCTTACCATGCACCTTGTAACGCTTGGGGTACATGTTACTGCTATCAACATACTGCGCAATGTCATTCATCAGAAACTCATCCAAATCAACCTCGGGAATGGACTGCAGAAAATCAAAAGCTTCATCAAGGGTATAGGCAAAAACTTCGCTGTCGAAGTATCTCAAATATAAATTCATTCGGTAACAATTTTAACAAAACGTGTGCAAAAATACAGAAAATATATTAATAATAGAAATGTTACAAAGACAAAAAGTGCCTTTATACATATTTTAATATCCGTACTCACAAAAAACTGGATTATTTTATATACCTTTGCAAACTTAAATAAAATTGCATCTCATAAATTGACTTGTAAATATCTATGTTAGAAATCAAGAAACCACATCTTTCATTCGTTGCAGAATTCAATCCTGATTCAGAAAAACTGATTCACGAACACAACGAAGGTAAAATGCCTATACTACCACTAAGGGACAATACCTTGTTCCCTGGTACCATTATCCCCATTACCGTAGGAAGATCAAATAGCATAAAGGCCGTTAAGATGGCCGAAAAGGGTGACGGTATAATTGCTACATTCTCGCAGAAGCAGGAGGATGTAAACTCGCCATATATCGAGGATTTGTACCCCCTGGGATGCGCTTGCAGACTGGTTCACCTGATGAAGTTGCCCGACAATACCTATACGGCATTGCTGCAGGCTATGAACAGGGTTGAGATTGTTGAGTTCAACCATACAAAGAACGGATACGAAGGTATTGTGGCAGACAGAACGGACATCGTGCCCTCTGAACCAGAAAGAGAGGAGTACTATGCCATGCTGAATATCCTGAAGGAGAAGTTCCATAATCTGACTCACCTGCTGGACAACTATCCATCAGAGATAACGAACTTCCTGAGCGGACTGCCCACTTCTACATTCATGCTGAACATCTACTGCAGCTATCTGCCTATTGATGTGAAGCAAAAATACCAGCTTCTGGCCAGTGAGACAGAACACGACAGGCTTGCAAACTGCATTCGCGTAATCAACAATCTGTTGGATTTGGCCAACATCAAGCGTAACATCGAACGCAAGACGCAGTCCGACCTGGACCAGCAGCAGCGTGAATACTTCCTTATGCAGGAGGTAAAAAACATTCAGGCCGAGTTGGGTAATAAAGACGAAATCTCTGTCAAGCAGGAGGATATTGCCAGACTGAAACAAGAGGCCGAAACCAAGAAATGGAGCAAGGAGGCACGCGAATACTTCTTGAAGGAAGTGGCCAAACTTGGCAGAATAAACATACAGTCACCCGACTACAATGTCCAGCTTACCTACCTGCAAACCATCATACAATTGCCTTGGAACGAATACACACGTGACAATATGAATATCGCCAATGCCGAGAAGATATTGAATCACGATCACTATGGAATGGAGAAGGTGAAGGAGCGTATCCTGGAACATCTGGCAGTGCTGAAAATGCGCAAGGACAAGAAGAGCCCTATCATCTGTCTGTATGGCCCTCCAGGAGTGGGAAAAACCAGTCTTGGCAAAAGCATTGCCAGCGCACTGAACAGAAAATATGTAAGAATAAGCTTGGGTGGCGTTCATGACGAGAGTGAAGTACGCGGCCACCGCAGAACATACATCGGAGCCATGCCCGGTAGAATCATCAAGGGTATGCAGAAGGCAGGAAGCGGCAACCCCGTCTTTATTCTGGACGAGATTGACAAGATATCAACCAACAACGTCAACGGTGACCCTTCTTCTGCCCTATTGGAGGTGCTCGACCCTGAGCAGAACAACGCTTTCCACGATAACTATCTGGATATGGACTATGACCTCAGTCAGGTTATGTTCATCGCCACAGCCAATGATACCAACACCATTCCCCGTCCCCTGCTGGACAGAATGGAGCTGATAGAACTGAGCGGATACATCACGGAGGAAAAGATTGAGATTGGCAAGCGCCACCTCGTTCCTAAGAAGAAGATTGAGAACGGTCTGGACGACTTCAACAATCTGAAACTGCCCAAGAAATCCCTGGAATTCCTCATCGAGAAATATACCCGCGAGAGTGGTGTCCGTGGCTTGGAGAAGCAGATTGACAAATTGTTCCGTAAGATAGCCCTGAAAGTAGCTAAAGGTGAAGTGAGCGACAAGCTCGTCATCAACGAAAGCTATATCGAGGAGTTGCTGGGCAAGCCCATCTTCAACCGCGACATCTATCAGGGCAACGAGTTTGCTGGCGTTGTGACTGGCCTTGCATGGACCAGCGTAGGCGGCGAGATTCTCTTTATAGAGACCAGTCTCAGCAAGGGTAAAGCTGCCAAGCTGACCCTCACAGGTAACCTGGGTGATGTGATGAAGGAAAGCGCCATGCTGGCACTCGAGTACATCAAGGCTCATGCCGAGGACTTGAACATAGACATCCGCATCTTCGATAATTACAATATTCATATTCATGTTCCTGAAGGTGCCGTTCCCAAAGATGGACCCAGCGCAGGTGTCACTATCGCGACAAGTATTGCCAGCATACTGACACAACGTAAGGTACGCAAGAACCTGGCTATGACGGGCGAGATAACACTGCGTGGCAAGGTTCTTCCCGTAGGCGGTATCAAGGAAAAGATTCTGGCTGCCAAACGAGCAGGTATAACAGACATCGTTATCTGCCAAGACAACAGAAAGGATATTGACGAGATACCACAGATGTATCTGACCGGACTTACCTTCCACTACGTGGAGACAATAGCTGATGTCCTGGAGTTTGCCTTGCTGGACGAGAAGGTGAAGAATGCCATTGAGTTCAAGATTGAAGATGAAAAGAAGGACGTAGTAGCATGACATTCCAACTATTACATACGGATGACAAGACTTCAGCACGCGCTGGTCTTATAACAACTGACCACGGGCAGATCGAGACTCCTATCTTCATGCCAGTCGGCACGGTGGGTAGTGTTAAGGGCCTTACGGTCAATGACCTGAAGACACAGGTGCAGGCACAGATCATTCTGGGCAACACCTATCATCTATACCTTCGCCCTGGCACCTCCATTCTGGAGAAGGCTGGAGGATTGCACAAGTTCAATGGTTGGGATAAGCCTATCCTGACGGACAGCGGCGGTTTTCAGGTATTCTCACTAACAGGAATCAGAAAACTTACCGAGGAAGGTTGTACATTCCGCAGCCATATAGACGGTAGCAAGCATATCTTCACACCTGAGAAGGTGATGGATATAGAACGAAGCATAGGCGCTGATATCATCATGGCTTTGGATGAATGTCCACCAGGAACTAGCGATTTCAACTATGCCAAGAAGAGTCTGGGACTTACACACCGCTGGTTGGACAGATGCTTCAAGAGATTCAACGAGACAGAACCCCTGTATGGCTACCAGCAGAGCCTCTTCCCCATTGTTCAGGGATGTACCTATGCCGAACTGCGTAAGCAGAGCGCTGAGTTTGTAGCCAGCAAAGGTGCCGACGGAAATGCCATAGGCGGACTGGCTGTAGGAGAGCCAACCGATGTCATGTACGAAATGATTGAGGTGGTAAACGAGATTCTGCCTAAGGATAAGCCTCGCTATCTGATGGGCGTAGGAACACCAGCCAACCTGCTCGAAGCCATAGAACGTGGAGTGGATATGTTTGACTGTGTGATGCCAACCCGCAACGGACGTAACGCCATGCTGTTTACCAGCGAGGGTATCATGAATATGCGCAACAAAAAATGGGAGGACGATTTCTCGCCCATTGACCCCAACGGCACAGCTGATGTTGACGTGTTCTATTCACGTGCCTACCTGCACCACCTCTTCAAGGCGCAGGAGCTGTTGGCACTGGAGATTGCTTCTATCCACAACCTGGCATTCTATCTATGGCTTGTGAAGGAAGCCAGAAAACACATCCTGGCAGGAGATTATTCTACGTGGAAGAGCGGAATGATAAGAAAAGTGACTAACAGATTGTAAACACCAAACATGAAGATTCCATTCTTAAAACGAATAGACAGATATCTGATAGGCAAGTTCCTGGGAACCTACATCTTCTCTATCTTGCTTATTATCAGTATTGCCGTTGTATTCGATTTTAACGAGCATGTGGACGACTTCACCACCTATCATGCACCCTGGAAAGGAATCCTGTTTACATACTATCTGAACTTCATCCCCTATTATGTGAATCTGTTCAGTTCGTTGTTTGTCTTCCTGAGCGTTATCTTCTTTACATCGAAACTGGCTGATAACAGCGAGATTATAGCCATGATCAGTACAGGCATGAGTTTCAGGAGACTGATGGTCCCCTACCTTATCAGCTCACTGATTATAGCTTGCGCTACATTCTACTTGGGTTCCGAAGTGATACCACGTGGCAGCATCAAACGTCTGGCATTCGAAAGTCAATACAAGAAGAACAAGAAGAATCCCACCTATGCCGACCGCGTTCAGCTTCAGTTGGAAGACGGTGTCATTGCCTACATGGAGCATTTCGACGGTATCACCAAGACAGGAATACACTTTAATCTGGATAAGTTCAAGGGAAAGAAGTTGGTTTCGCACCTTACAGCAGGTACTGTTAAATATGATACCCTTAGCGATGTACGCAACCACTGGACACTGAACAATGTTACCATTCGCGAGCTACATGGTTATCGCGAAAAGATTACGCACTATAATAGCATCGACTCCATCATTGCCATCGAACCCAACGACTTCCTGTTCACACGTAACATGCAGGAGACAATGACAAACAAGGAGCTGCTGGCATACATAGAGAAACAGAAGGACAGAGGAAGCAAAAACCTGAAGGTCTTTGAGGTGGAATACCACAAACGCTATGCAACGCCCTTTGCAGCATTCATACTGTCAACCATCGGCATGTCGCTCTCCTCGAGGAAGCGTAAGGGCGGAATGGGACTGGCTTTGGGCGCAGGCATTGGCCTAAGTGCCACATACATTCTATTACAGACGGTATCCGCATCCTTCTGTATAAACGCAGGATTATACCCCATGCTTGCGGCATGGATTCCGAACATATTATTTACCTTTATTGCATGGTATCTTTATAAGAAGGCACCCAGATAACAGAACAATGGATTTTTACGATTTAGACTTGAACGACTTGGTGCTTGACGCACTCGATGATATGAACTTCACCGAGACCACTCCTATCCAGGAGCACTCTATCCCGCCTATTTTGGAAGGCAGGGACATCATGGGTATTGCCCAGACTGGTACAGGAAAGACGGCTGCTTACCTGCTTCCTGTGCTTAGTTTGCTGGAAGATGGCGGATACCCGAAGGACGCTATCAACTGCGTCATCATGTCCCCCACCCGTGAATTGGCACAACAGATAGACCAAGCCATGCAAGGGTTCTCTTATTATCTGAGCAACGTCAGCAGTATTGCTGTTTACGGAGGTAACGACGGCATTCGATACGAGCAGGAGAAACGCGGCATGCAGAATGGTGCAGATGTTATCATTGCTACCCCCGGACGCCTTATCAGCCATATTACATTAGGTAATATAGATTTAAGCAAGGTCTCATTCTTTATCCTCGACGAAGCAGACCGTATGCTGGATATGGGATTCTGCGACGATATTCTGCAGATTGCCAAGCAGCTGCCAGAGAACCATCAGACCATCATGTTCAGTGCCACCATGCCCAAGGATATCCTACAGCTGGCACACCAGTTGCTAAAGGATCCCGTTGAGGTAAAGCTTTCGCTGAGTAAACCTGCCGAAGGAATCTCACAGAGCGCTTACATCTGTTACGAGACACAGAAGTTGGGTATCGTTAAGGAGATATTCAAGGAACGTAAGCCCGAAAGGGTTATTATCTTTACCAGTAGCAAGGTGAAAACAAAGGACTTGGCCATCAGCATCATTAGGGCTGGATATAAGGCCAAGGCTATGCACAGCGACCTCGACCAGTCGGAACGCGACGAGGTAATGTATCAGTTCCGCAGTGGCAAAATAGACATTCTGGTGGCCACAGACATTGTTGCCCGTGGTATCGATATTGACGATATTCAATTGGTTATCAACTACGATGTTCCACACGACAAGGAGGACTATGTTCACCGAATCGGCAGAACGGCAAGAGCTGGCAAGAACGGACGTTCGATTACCTTGGTTTCTGACAAAGACCAGCAGTACTTTGCACGTATAGAGCGTTTCTTGGAGAAGGACGTAGAGAAGCTTCCCATACCCCAATCATTAGGCGAAGGTCCTGTTTACAACAAAGAAACAAAGCCAAAGTCAAAGAGAAAATATCACTCTAAAAATCACGGCAAATACAAAGGAAAGCCAAAAAAGAAGAGTGATTCACAGAAGAAATCATAAAGAAAGCCGCAGACGCAATTTCTTGAGCATCAGCGGCTTTATGTTATTTATAAGAATAATCGGAGAAGTTTGCTTAAAGAGCAGAAACGCTTCTTTTGTAATCCACCATCTTGATGGCAGTTACGGCGCACTCATCGCCCTTGTTGCCAAGCATACCGCCACATCTCTCCTCGGCTTGCTCCATTGTGTTGCAAGTCAGCAGACCATAAATGACGGGGACTTTGCCTGTTGCATTCAACTCAGCCAACCCCTGCGTAGTACCCTGACAGATATAGTCAAAATGAGGAGTGTCGCCCTTGATGACGCATCCGATAGCTATAACGGCATCTACCTTACCAGAGTTTACAAAGGCAGAAGAACCAAAGACAAGCTCGAAGCTACCGGGAACGGTCTGAATAAAGATATTCTCCTCCTTGGCACCATGAAGGGTCAGCGTATCAAAAGCGCCCTGCAGAAGGGCGCCTGTGATTTTACTGTTCCATTCGCTTACCACGATACCGAACTTCATGTCGGCAGCATTGGGTACGGAAGCGAAATCGTAATCAGAAAGATTGTGTAAAGCAGAAGCCATACGTTTTTACTTTACACGCTCGATATACTTGTCGATCTCGTTGTACTGCATGCTCTGCTGATACTTGTTCTTAATCAGTGTGTAGCAGTCCAAAGCCTTATCATTCTGACCCAGAGACTCATAAATCTGACCAGCCTGAATCAGGTAGATGGGGCTCAGTGTATTGTTGTCTGCCTTCTTAGCAGCCTTTACAAGCATCTCAACAGCCTTCTCGTTCCGACCGAGCTCAGCGTAGCAGTTACCGATAGTACCGATAACAGAGGGGCTTACCATATCATCGCCACAGCTGCTGTAATCCTCCAGCTGGTCGATAGCGTCCTGGTATTTCTCTGTTTGATAAAGACAAAGACCAGCATACAGATGAGCAAGGTTAGCAGCCTTTGTGCAACCGAACTCGTCAGCAATTGCCAGGAAACCCATGTTCTGACCATCACCGTTCAATGCCTTCTCGAAATCACCGTTCATGAAATACTCCTGAGCAGCGAACAGGCTCTCGTCTGCCTTGTTGCTACGGGGTACGAGATAGAACTGGTGAAGCAGCAATGCTACAATGATAACTGCCAGCAATGTGCTACAGCCATAGACAATAGCTTTCTTGTTCTTTTCATAGAAAGACTTGGAGGCTACCAAAGCTTCATCAAACTCGTTTACCTCGTAGTTGTTTTTTTTGTTTTTTGCCATTTTATTTAATATTTTATCTTTTGTTCAAACGAAATTACGTGCAAAAATAGCTAAAATATCGCAGATGATAAAATTTCGACAAAGATATTTTACGTTTCATGTGCTTAAATAGAAATAAATGATGTAATTTTGTGTTCGAAATGATACTTAAGCACCTTTCCATAATCAATTACAGGAACATTCCTTCGTGCGAATTAGATTTTTCCCCGAAAATTAACTGTTTTCTAGGAATGAACGGCGAAGGAAAAACCAATCTGCTCGACGCCATCCACTTTCTAAGTCTATGCAGAAGTTATGCCACCAGCCAAGATTCGCTCTGCATTCTGCACAATCAGGACATCATGTCGATAGCAGGACAGTACGAGACCGAGGACGGCACTCCCGAAGATATACATATAGGTATAAGGCGAGGACAGAAGAAGGTTGTACGCCGTGGCAAAAAAGCTTACAAACGTCTGGTGGAACACATCGGACTGATTCCCCTTGTGATGGTCTCTCCTGCCGACCAGTTTCTGATTGCAGGAGGCAGCGAGGAAAGGCGCAGGTTCATGGATATCATCATCTCGCAGTATAACCCTTTGTATATGGAGGCACTGCTGCGTTACAACAAGGCCCTGCAGCAACGCAACGCCTTACTGAAAGAGGAGATTGCGCCGGATCCCGAGATGTTCCTGCTGTGGGAAGAGCAGATGGCCAGGGAGGCTGAATATATCTTCCAGTGCAGGGAGGAATACATCAAGGACTTCACCCCTATCTTCCAACGTTTCTACAATCACATCTCTAAGGAGAAGGAAGTGGTGGAGCTGCGTTACGTCTCACACTGCCAGCGTGGTTCTTTGTTGGAACAGCTTACCAGAGACCGCTTCCGCGACCAGGCTGTGGGCTATTCCCTGCATGGCGTTCATAAAGACGACTTGGAGATGTTGCTGGGTGGTTATGCCATCAAGCGGGAAGGGTCGCAGGGGCAGAACAAGACCTTCCTGATTGCCCTTAAGTTGGCGCAGTTCGACTTCCTTAAACGCACAGGCAGTCAGACAACTCCCCTACTCCTTTTGGATGACATCTTCGACAAGTTAGATGCCGAACGAGTGGAACAGATTGTTTCCCTTGTCAATAATGACCTTTTTGGTCAGATATTCATTACGGATACCAACAGAGACCATCTCGATAGTATTCTTCAGAAATCCAGTGGAGACTACCGTATCTTCCATGTTAAAAACGGCAACGTAACATTATGATAAAGAACAAGCCCAAGCAGTTAGGCGATTTGCTGATGCAGTTTCTAAGAAGTGAAGGTCTGGAAACTCCCCTGTTGGAACACCGTATTATAAATGCGTGGCCTGCCGTTATGGGTGATACCATCAGCCGCTACACCACAGATATATACATCAAGAATTCTATTCTATGGGTAAAGCTGAAGAGTTCTGCATTGAAGCAGAACCTGCTGATGATGCACGGCGACATAACACGTAAGTTAAATGCTTACGTGAAGTCACAGGTTATAACAGATGTGCATTTTCTTTAGAAAAGGTCCAGCTTCCTTTTCTTTGCCTCCTCGAAACTCAGAATCTCTGTTGGAGCATCCTGCTCGCACAGCAATTGCTGTTCCTTCTGCAGCGTGTCCTTGGCTTCATCCCTTGTAACAGGATTGATGAACTTGGCTGCCAACGGAGCATTCTGGCTGGCATCCTTCACCCAGATAACCGAACCATCATACTGAGGAGCAATCTTCAGGGCGGTATGTAAGGGGCTGGTGGTGGCACCGCCTATCATGACGGGAACCGAGATATTGGATTCCTTCAGCAACCTTACCACCTTTATCATCTCATCCAGACTGGGAGTTATCAGTCCGCTCAGTCCAATGATATCGGGTTTCAGTTCGAGGGTCTTCTTTACAATCTCCTCGGCAGGAACCATCACGCCCAAATCAATGATTTCGTATCCATTACATGCCATCACCACAGAAACAATGTTCTTACCGATGTCATGCACATCACCCTTGACCGTAGCCAACAAGACCTTTCCTGCTGACGAAGTCTGATTCACCTTCTGCTGCTCGATATAAGGCTGCAGGATGGTAACGGCCTGCTTCATACAACGGGCTGCCTTTACAACCTGAGGCAGGAACATCTTGCCTTCTCCAAAGAGGCGACCCACATTGTTCATGCCATCCATGAGCGGACCTTCGATAACCTTAACGGCATATTCGAATTTGGCCAACGCCTCTTGCAAGTCGGCTTCCAGATTGGCAGCATTTCCCTTGGTCAGCGCTTCTATCAGACGCTCCTCCACAGGCTTCTTCACAGACTCTGTCTCGGGCTTAGCTGTCACATCCGTAGCCTCCTCTGCCATCTCCTGAGCCAAGGAAATCAACGCATCAACACTCTCCTGAGTGGGTCTTAGCAAGGCTTCCTCTATAATCTGAAGTTTTGCTGCAGGAATATCGCTGTACATTACTTTGGTAGAAGGATTTACGATACCAAAGTCCATACCTTTCTGCTGTGCATGGAACAAGAATACAGCATGCATAGCCTCCCTTATCCAGTTGTTACCACGAAAGGAGAAACTAAGGTTGCTGACACCACCACTGACATGTGCGCCAGGCAGATTTGTCTTTATCCATTCCGTAGCACGGATAAAGTCGAGGGCATATAAATTGTGCTCGGGGATACCTGTTGCCACGGACAGCACATTGGGGTCAAAGATAATATCCTGAGGGGCGATTCCAACCTTGTCAACCAGCAGACGATACGAGCGTTCGCAGACAGCAATCTTTCGTTCGTAGGTGTCTGCCTGACCTGTCTCGTCGAAGGCCATTACCACAACGGCAGCTCCCATCATCTTGATGTCACGGGCATGAGAGAGGAAGACCTCCTCACCCTCCTTCAGCGAGATACTGTTCACGATGCACTTTCCTTGCAGGCACTTCAGTCCCTGACAAACAACCTTCCAGTTGCTACTGTCTATCATAACCGGAACACGATATATGTCGGGGTCGCAAGCCAGCATGTTCAAGAAGTGCTTCATCTCCTTCTCGGCATCCAGCAGGCCATCGTCCATATTCACGTCCAGCACCATGGCACCGTCGTCCACTTGCTTGCGGGCAATAGCCAGCGCCTCCTCGTAGGAGCCCTCCTTTATCAGACGGAGGAATTTACGCGAACCTGCCACGTTACATCTCTCACCTACATTCACGAAGATAGACTCGCTGCCTGGGCGAACTTCCATTAGTTCCAAGCCCGAGAGCCACATGTTCTCCGTGCGAGCCACAGGCTTATGAACCTGTTCTATTTTCAGGGTAGCCAAAGCCCTGATGTGTTCGGGTGTAGTACCACAGCAACCGCCTATGATGTTTACCAGCCCCTCCTCTGTAAAGTGACGCATCTGCGACAACATCATCTCGGGTGTCTGGTCATAACCTCCCAAGGTGTTGGGCAGACCGGCATTGGGATGTGCAGTAATATAATAAGGTGCTTTTTCTGCCAGTGTTCTCAGGCAGGGCAACATATCCTCTGCTCCGAAGGAACAGTTCAGGCCGACACTCAGAATGGGAGCATGCTGCACGCTGGCCAAGAAAGCCTCCAGTGTCTGGCCACTCAGCAGACGGCCAGCCTTGTCGCTCACCGTAACACTCAGCATCAGGGGGATATCCTTTCCGCTTTCCGTGCGTACTGTCTGATAGGCATGAATACCAGCCTTACAGTTCAGGGTATCGAAGATCGTCTCCAGCAAAATGCCGTCAACATCACAGTCGAAGAGCACCTGCATCTGTTCCAGATAAGCCTCATACATTTCGTCGTACGAAACGGCACGATAAGACGGGTCGTTCACGTCGGGGCTCATAGAAAGCGTCTTGTTCGTCGGGCCTACCGTGGCAATAACAAACTTGCTTGCTGCCGATGAGGCATGTGCCGACTGATATGCTGCGATGGCTTCGCGTGCAATCCTTACGGCTTCACGGTTCAGTTCCTTCACCAGATGCTCGCAATGATAGTCTGCCATCGAGATACGCTGGCTGCTGAAGGTGTTGGCTGTTATGATGTCTGCCCCTGCCTCCAGATATCTGTAGTGGATATCCTTTATGACATCGGGTCTTGTCAGTACCAGAATATCGTTGTTACCCTGCATTTGCCCGGGTATATCCTGGAAGCGTTCGCCCCTGAAGTCCTGTTCTGTAAGGTGATAGCTCTGAATCATGGTACCCATGGCACCGTCCAAAATCAGCAGCTCACCACTGGCTAATACCTTATTTATATTATTATCTGTCATCCTTTGAAATTAATATCCGAACACCTCGTGGGCCGTCAGGGTCTTTACATTACCCAAGCGCTGAAGTTCCTCATTGGACAATCCCTTAGGATCGCCGGCAAAGACGCTGCGATAGCGCAGGCCCTTCACATTCTTTTTCTGGAAGTCAACAATATCCTTCAGCGTGATGTTCTGAACCTGCTCGTATATCTTCTTACGCTGGTCGTAGTCGATACCTAGGTCCTTGGCATCGAAGTAAGCCTCGAAGTACTCTGCGCCATTCACACGTTCTGTGCTCAGCTGAGTCAGCACGCCCATCTTGGCTACATCGAACGATGTCTGACTTTCGGGCATGTTGTTTACGATGTCGTCAAAGACATCGATACACTCTTTCAGCTTGTCGTTCTGACTCTGGATAGTTGTTGTGAAGGTGCAGAACTGATCCTTGTAGGCAGGCATATTGTAGTTGGCAGCTGCGCCGTAGCAGAGGCTGCGTTTCTCGCGCATCTCCTGGAACACAACGGTGTTCATGCCTGCGCCAAAGTAATTGTTGTACATATATGCAAGGCCCAGCTTGCTCTCGTCCCAAGGCAGAGCGTTGCAGGCAAACTGACTCATGACGAAGCTGGTTGTTCCGTTGTATGGGAAGATAAAGCATTCCTTTTCGTTGGTTTTCAGCAGATCGGGAATCATCTTCTTACCCACCTTTGCAAGGCTGTCTGCTGTCTTATGTTCATTGTTGATAAGCATCAGCAGGTTGTCCGTTGCCATAGGTCCATAATAAGTAATGGTATGCTCATAACTTAGGAAACTCTTGATGATGGAAACCAGCGTCTCGCTCATGGTAACGGCATTGCGTAACTCGTCGTTTGTCAGTTCCAGCTCTACGCCAGGCAAACCATATTGCAGGTATTTACGCAGGAACTGGCTGTAGGCATCGAACATGTTCATCAGGTTCTCGCGCTCCTGCAGCTTGGTAACAATTAGGTTCTGCAATGCCATGCTGTCGGGCTTTGCCGATGAGAGTACCTTCTCCATTAGCACAACAGCTTTATCCATATTCTCCTGCAGACCAGACAGCGTGATGTTGGTGGTGCGCATGTCGCAATATATATCCAGGCGGCATCCCAACTGATAGAACTGCTGCTGAATTTCCTCGGCAGTCAGGCTGTCGGTGCCCAGGAGGTTGATGTATTCGGTAGCCAAAGGGATATAACGGTTCAGGCCGCCGTCCATCACGGTAGTCGTACCCATGTCGTAGCGATAGGTAAGCATGAACAGGTCGTTCAGCTCATTCTTTCTGTACAATACGGGGATGTTCTTATTTGCATTTAGGAAGGTGATATCCTTCTGGAAATCCACGAACACAGGCTGGATGGGCTTCACCTCGGTGTTCATAATCTCCTTGGCAAAGACGCTTACTGTGTCACGGTTCATCTTGATAGGTGTGATAGCAGGCTTCTGAACGGGCTTGATATTCTTATCCTCTCCGATACGCTTGTAAACGCAGACGTAGTTGTTGGTCTTCAGGTGCTTCTTGGCAAAGGCAACGATATCCTCCTTTGTCAGCTTCTCAATACGAGCAAGTCTGTTCACCTGGTCAGCCCAATCAACATCATTTGTAAAGGCATCCACGAACTGCATAGCCCTATCCATGTTGTTCTCCAGCATGTGCTGCTCTTCCAGCTTCTTCTCTGTGATGATGCTCTTCACCAAGTCGTCCGAGAACTCGCCCTTCTTCAGTTTCTCCACCTCCTGCAGAATCAGGTCGCGCAGGCTCTCCAGCGACTGACCGGGAATAGGCATACCCAACAGGCCAAAGCCAGTATAGTCGCAGAAGGGCATCAGTTGGCTTTCGCTTGCCACCACCTTCTGAGGAAGGTTCAGGTCCAGGTCGAGCAGACCAGCCTTACCATTGTGTAAAACCTGAGACATTACTGCTAGCGTATCGTTCTGGTGGCTGCTAAGGCCGTCGAAACGCCAAACTAAGACCACAGACTCGGGGTTGGGAGAAACCACTTCCTTCTCCACCACTTCAGTCAGTTCGGGCTGAGGCTCTATCTCGGGCTGCTTCAGTTCGGGATTCTCCTTCCAATCGCCAAAGTACTTGGTAATGATGTCCATAGCCTGATCAGGGTCGAAGTCGCCACTCATACAGATAGCCACGTTGTTGGGAACGTAGTACTGGTGGAAGAAAGTCATGATGTTCTTCAGGCTGGGGTTCTTCAGGTGGTCGCCCAAACCAATCACAGAGTGGTTATAGGGATGTGTGGGAGTCAGCGAGCCGAAGATAGCATTCGACAGCTTGTCCCAGTCGGTGTTCAGGTACTTGTTGTACTCCTCGTACACAGCCTCCAGCTCAGTATGGAATCCACGCAGCACCATATTCTTGAAGCGGTCCGACTGAATCTTGGCCCAGTTCTCCAGCTGGTTGCTGGGTATATCCTCCATATAAACCGTCTGGTCGTTACTGGTGAAGGCATTGCTGCCGTCGCTACCGATGTTAGCCATCAGTTTATCGTACTCGTTGGGGATGAAGTACGTGCTGGCCTCGTAGCTGATGCTGTCTATCTGGTGGTAGATAGCCTTTCGCTCCTCGGGGTCAGTCGTTGCACGGTACACTTCGTACAGGTCGGTAATTTTATCCAGCAGCACCTTCTCCTCCTCGTAGTTAGTGGTGCCCAAGTTTGTACTACCCTTAAACATCATGTGCTCCAGGTAATGTGCAAGACCTGTAGTCTCCATTGGTTCATGCTTACTGCCGGCATGAACAGCTATGAATGTCTGGATGCGAGGTTGTTCCTTGTTGACCGTCATGTAAACCTTCAGTCCGTTGGGCAAGGTATACATCTTTGTGTGCAATGGGTCGTTTTCCACAGTCTGGTAATCATATTTCTGCTTACAGCCCGTAAGACAGACAATGGACAGAATAGCTAAAATCTTTGTTGCCTTCATAATATCTTTGTTAAATTTGGATACAAAACAAAATAAAAACAATTTGCCCTAAAAAAATACTTTCGTCAATAATTCTTCTTAAACTGGCGGGCCATATCCCTACGGTCCTCCTTTTCCTTCAGTGTCTCACGCTTATCAAATTCCTTCTTACCGCGACAGATATGGATGTCTAATTTAGCCCTGCCGTTCTCATCGATAAACAGCAGCACAGGCACGATGCTGAAGCCAGGCGCCTTCACAGACGACTGAATCTTGCGTATTTCCTTGCGGTTCAATAGCAGTTTGCGGTCTCTTCTTTCCACATGATTGTTATACGATCCCTGCTCATACTGCGCGATGTACATATTCTTCACCCAAACCTCGTCGTGGTGAACGATGCAATATGTATCCACCAGGCTGGCCTTACCCTTGCGGATGCTCTTTATTTCGGTACCCGTAAGCACAATACCTGCAGTATATTTATCCAGAAGCAGGAAGTCGAACTCCGCTTTCTTGTTCTTAATATTAACGCTACCTTTATTTTCTATTTTTGATTTAGCCACAACACTTTATTTTGGGCTGCAAAGTTACAAATAAGCGAGGGAAAAGCAAAAGAAAACCAAAATTTTCTTTTCTTTTCCGAGCGGAAGTGACTTCGAGACGTAGTCTCAAAGTACGAATAAATGAGCAGAATACAAAATAAAACTTTATTTTTAATCCCGAATGAAAGGACTCTGCCAGCGCCTGTGCACCTACTAGAGCGCAAGAACTTCGAAACAAAGTTTTAGAGTACGAATTTAAAGTTACTTAGCAGACGCTTCCCTCACTCTTTCTTCGTTGCAGATAGGGAGCACACTTAATTGATGTTCGGTACTTGTCCAGTATATGTCCGCTACATGTTCGGTGTAGAACCGAACAAATACCGAACATCAAACGTGCTTCTACCGCACAAAATCTGAGGCTAATACCTTGCTACATTATGGGTACACTAAGGGTAAGGTAAGGGGAGTATGGATAAGGGAAATATTTTAACACTGACCTACCCTACCCAAATAATGTCCAGGCCCTATAGCCAACAATTATTTACTGCCACACGTGGAAATTAAAGTTCTCATGTTAGGCAGTAATTTTCCCTAACTAGGCTATAAATAACTTCAATATGACTATTTAGAAAATTATTTACATACGTAAGATAGATAATAGATTATAGATTATAGATGAGAGATTATAGATGATAGATGGTTTCAGGTTTCAAGTTTCAATTCAATAACCATTAACCAACAGCTATTTCCTTGTTATTCTACATTATTTTTTATATCTTTGTGCACTGATTTTAAACATATGACCAACGAAACTATGACTAAGTACACAAACAAAACAAATCGGAAAGAGAAGAAAACAACAATGTCGCGTCGCCAGTTCCTGACTACAACTGCAACAGGAATAGCGGGATTTATGATACTACCCAGCTTTACCATCGACGGAGTAAGGATTGCTCCCAGCGACAGAGTGGTGCTGGGTTTCGTAGGACTGGGTCAACAGGGATGCAGCGATTTCCGTAGCTTTACTGCTTGCCCTGGCGTGCAGGTGGCAGCATGCTGCGATGTGGACAGCATTAAGCGCGAGCGCTTCCGCAGATATGTGACTAAATGGCAGAAGGAGAAGAATATGCCCGTGCGCTGCGATGTGTATGAGGAATACGAGCGTATGCTGGAGCGCAAGGACATTGATGCCATAGAGATTGCCACGCCAGACCACTGGCATGCCCTGGTTGCCATTCACTCGCTGCAGGCTGGCAAGGATGTGTATTGCCAGAAGCCCCTTGCCTACACCATTACGGAGGGCTTAGCTATTCAACGTGCCGTACGTGCCAACAACCGCATCCTGCAGATGGGTAGCCAGCAGCGCAGCAGCGAGGAGTTCCAGACTGCTATAACATTGGTGCAGAGCGGTGCTTTGGGCGACATTAAGGAGATACACGTCAGAGTGGGCGATTCTCCCAAGCCACTGGACTTGCCCGAGATGCCTGTGCCCGACAATCTGAACTTCAACCTGTGGATGGGTCCCTTGAACAACCCCAGAATACATTATCACTCCGACCTCTGCCCTGTTGTATCCCTTGATCCCGACAAGAACGAGGAGCTGTGGGGTGCATGGCGTTGGTACGAGGAGACAGGTAACGGGTTCCCTGCCGACTGGGGAGCTCACATGTTCGACATTGCACAGGCTGCCATAGGTATGGACGGACTGGGTCCCGTGGAGTTTATCCCTCAGGGATACAACGGTGCCAAGTATGCTACGATGAAGTATGCTAACGGCATTATCATGCAGGAGCGTCCGTTCACAGACAACAAAAATGACAAGGGTATCAAGTTCATTGGCGACAAGGGATGGCTGAAGGTGGCTCGCGGATACATCGAGTGCTCTGATAGCAATCAGCTGAAGAAACATCAAGAGACGATAGCAGCAGGACAGTATGAGGTGAGCGCTCCTCACATGCAGAACTTCATAGACGCTATACGCGAGCACAAGGACCCCATTGCACCCGTTGAGTACGGTTGCAGCACGAACACACTATGCTGTATATTCAACATAGCACGCGAGCTGAAGCGTCCTGTACATTGGAATCCTGCCACACTAAGTTTTGGCGACGACAAGGAGGCATTTGCACATCGTCTTTACTATTACGATTACAGACGTCCATACAAGCTTCCTTATCTGGAACGTCGCGGATAATTCTATAAAACAAGGTCAATAATGAATAAAACGGTTCAGGAAATTCAGAAATGGATGGTGGAACGCGGCTTGACGCTTTCGACGGCAGAGAGCTGCACGAGCGGCGGGATCGCTGCCGAGATTACGAAGGTGGCAGGCTCGTCGGACTACTTCCAAGGTGGATTAGTGGCTTATCAGGACAGACTGAAGGAACAATTCCTTGGAGTCAGTGCCGAGGATATCGCACAGTATGATGTGGTGAGCGAGCCCGTGGTGCGCCAAATGGTGCGCGGGGCATGCAAGATGTTCGGTACGGACTATGCCATTGCCAGCACAGGATACGCAGGCGAAGGATGCAACGGCATCCCATCCGGCACCATCTGGATTGCATGGGGCACAACAGACAACATCCACACAAAATGCCTGACCGAGAATATTGACCGAGAAACGAACACGAAGAAGGCTATTCAGCAAGCCTTGATAGGCTTGTTGAATGAGATAAAAATTAAAAGAGAAAAGTGAGATGATAGATGATAGATGAGAGGTTGTAACTCTTCATTCTTCACTCTTCATTCTTCACTTAAAAAACAAAGGCTCCCAAAACTGGGGGCCTTTGTTTTTGATTAAAGTGAACTTTCTGTAAAGAAGTGATTACTTCAGAGAAAGTGTAATTGTCTTGCCATCTTCAGCAACATTCAGTTTGTTTTCGCGAAGCAGCCAACCCATAGCCAGGTAAAGCTCCTTGTCGCTCTTAAGACCTGCAGCCTTCTTGACATCCTTAGTTGCCAGGGCTCCATTCTCGTTCAGTGCATTCCAAACTGCACCTGCAAGTGTACCTACTGTTTCAGTCATACCTATCCTTTGTTTAATTCTTTATGAATAAAATATTTTACTCAATGCAAATGTACTTCAAAATTAACAAACAGAGGAAATGAAACGAACGGAATATATACCTGAGGCTCAGTTTCTTGACACATGTCAAGGATTAGCCCCTATTTTTATCTGTAATCTTTCTTGGTAAACTTTTGTTCCATCAAAAGCTTTCCACTGCGTTTGCTGTGATACTGGTAGCAGAAAGAGACACCTGCATCTTTGCATCCCTTCAGGGGGATACTGCCCTTGATGCTGGAGAGCAGGTCCTCGCGGAATGCATCATAAAGCTCCTTGGTATAGAGCGATTCTACGTCCAAGTCGCCACTGACGGTGTAGTAATAATAATAGACACGCTGGGGGATGCTAAACACACAGCTATCCATAACCGTATATTTGTCCACCTCCTTGGGGCAGTTCTTGAGGGTAAACTTCTCTGCCT
Source organism: uncultured Prevotellaceae bacterium (assembly GCA_946619915.1). Taxonomy (GTDB): domain Bacteria; phylum Bacteroidota; class Bacteroidia; order Bacteroidales; family Bacteroidaceae; genus Physcousia. The sequence continues at coordinate 31,312 of CAMOMP010000021.1, forward strand.
CTTCGTGAATACGCTCTTCGAGGGTCTGCCTTTTACAACCAGTAAAGGCTAAAAGAAGAAGCGAATAGATGAGAAGGTATTTGTTCATAGTGATAAAGAAAAAGACCCCTCCCTGTGTTATGCGGAGGGGTCTATATTAAATGAATGTTATTTTATTTTATTGATAAGAGCTACGAGGTCGGCAATCGTAATCATGCCGTCGCCGTTAACATCGCCATACTCAGCAACCGAGCCTTCGGGAGCCTTCAGCACGAGAACCAGTGCCAACGCCTCGATATCTGCGGCATCGATCTTCTGGTCTTGGTTGACATCGCCCCACCCTGCTGTCGAAGCACAGCTGACAGGAACAGCAGGAAGAAGAATCTGGTCAAGCTTCTCTTCGAGTGCCAACTTGGTGGTGAAGTAAGAACCTGCTGCAGGCAGCTCCTTGCTGGTAGTGATGTACTCGAAGGCTGTACCATCGGCATTCAGCATATAAACATCCTTGAGCTTGGGCTGATAGGTGCAAGCGTTAAAGACATAAGTGTCGCTGCTGACAACAGTATTACCGAAGCCAGTTCCGTAGAACTGCTTGTTATAGCCCTTGAATGTTATGGTCTTACCCTTAAACATCTTATCGCACGCAATAACATAAGGCGTATTGCCATGCAATACCTTGGCAGGCTTGAAGACTGGATTGCCATCCTCGTCCGTCTCGGCAAACTCGTAAATCCAGAAGTGGTTCAGGGTGTCGTTCAGCTGATAGGTGAAATCGCCTCTGACGATAGAATCCACATCGAAAGGCATTGTTATTGCCTGCCATGCAATCTCTGTCTCCTGATCCTCGGGGAAGGTATATGCATAGGAGGCTGTATCTGCCTTGAAGTTAACGGGTACATAGTATGGACGTCCGCTTACCAGTTTAATCTTATCGGAATGGGCACCACTAACGACATTGGATGTATCGAGCCTTGCAGGAACATTCATGCCAGCAGAGAAGGCATAAATGGTATTTGTGTTGGTTCTGTTGGGTGAGACACGGGTAATATTCTTGCTGCAATCACCATATACGCCACAGATGTTAGTGGGTAATGCCAGAGAAGAAGCCCATGCCTTACCAGTAAGTGTACCATCGTTCTTCCATATTTCCACACCCATACTTACACTCTTTCCTCCTAAATCCCAAAGACCACCATTACCGAAGGTACCGGTATGGGTTACGTGGGAAGCTGCGATGTAATACTTATTGCCCTCCTTAAGGCCCTCGAAGTTATAGGCGACATTTACCGTCTTACCAGCGGGAATCTCTACTTCATAGGTACGGCTTGAACCGCTCCATGCAGTGCCAGAGCCGTTGGGTTGGTTCCAAAGCTGGAGCTTAATCTTACCCTTGAAGTCTGTCTTGGCATTATTCTTGATAGTAGCCGAACCTGTGAGCTTATGGCCATAGATAATGCCGTTGACTTCGTTGGTATTCAAGAACTTGTTGGTAACATTCAGATTGGCCGTTTCTGCCTCTGCATTAGCCAGCACCTCCATCTTACCCTCTCCTATCAGACCTGTACCATTACTGCTGGTACAGAACCAGAGGTTGTATGTGCCGACCTCGTCAGGAGTAAAGAAGTAAGAAACCTCTACGGTCTCGCCCTTGCGAACGGTTACCATAGAACGGTTCTTGGTATATATCTTCTCGTTGGTCTGGCTGGCAAAGAAATGAATCTCCTTGTAGTACTCGTCGCCATCGTTGCGATAGGTAACTTTTACCTCCTGCTCCTTGCCTACGACACGATTGCCAGGGAAGGTGATGGTATCGATGCTGATGGAATTACCCTTATTAATATTATAAGGTGTCAGCACAACATTTCCGTCTGCACCAACAACAGCCTCGATATAATGAGAGCGCATATCATACTTGGGACGCCATATTGTGCTTTTGGCTGCCTTGTTGGCAGGAGAAAGCTTGTAGGTTCCCTCTGGCAACTTGCCCTTAATGGCAAAGGTCTTTGTAGCAGAATTATTGACAGCCAAGCTGGAGATTAGCTGAGATGAACCAACAAGTGCGATTGAGCCATCTTCGGCAACTCTGACTATACCGCTATGGAAACTACCTGAGGCAGTTGTTCTGTTCTCGAAGGTTGCCCTGATGGCAGTACCGCTTACAGCGACATCCTTGATAAAGAGGTAGGTGTCTGCCTTGTCGTCGTCTGGCAAACGAAGGTTGAAGAGTGCACGCTGGCCCATACTATAGCCATCGCTACTGCTGCTGGCACCGATTCCGCTGTTGTCGCCAGGGTTAAGGATGCTAACCAGGAACCAACCGTTGCTGCCGCCTCCCCAACCCCAGTTGAGGTGGAAAAGCTGATCGCCATCGAAACCGTCCAACACGAAAGCATGACCGCCACCTGAAGAGAAGCCAGAGAAGAGTACAGGATAGCCCTGTGCAATCTCGTTGTAAATCAGATTAAACCAGTCGTCAATGCTATAGTCGCCACGCTCGCCTATATAGGCACTGTTGTCGAAGCCAAAGTAGTTGATGTATGCCTCGGCACTGAAGTTGGCTCCAGAGGAAGGGCCGTAGTGCATATTAACGGCCTGGCCACACATGTGCATCAGATTGGCAACGGCAGAGTCCTGCGCATTGGCAACATGACCATCCTCCCAATTGTATGTGTCGCGCATATTATCCCAATCGATGGGCGTATTACGTGCAATAGCCTTTTGGGTTACGGTCTTGCTTGAACCGTTCGTTTTGGAGTAATAAGTGATACTGTATCCAGGAATCACAGCCTTGGTCTTCTCGGGGAACTTGTAGAAATTCATCACCTGAGCCATAGCGGTGGCTGTACAACCTGTGGCAGGACCACTCTTCAGGGGAAGGGGTGAGGACTCTTTCTCGTCATCCTCGAGATAATAGTTGGGGCAAGTAATGTTATAAGGCCTTCCCTGATTCCAGCGGGTAGTGAGCAGTTCGGGTACACTACGACGAGTGGACTGAGCCAGCGCCCTTGCCCTCTGGGCCTTCTTGTTAACAGTGATGTTGTTGTCAACAAGGAACTTAATCTGGTCGGCATACAACTGAAGCCAAGACTTCATGTTGTCTGGAATGTTCTCTGCATCGAAAGAACCATTCTCTACATAACCCAGAATCTCGGGTGTGCGGTCATCACCAGAAACGATAACATAACCATTACCACCGTCTGCATTGAATACATAATAATATGCACTCTCGGGCTGTCCCTTTACTCTTCTTACAGAACGGTAAGGCGTCTTGCTCCGACTCAGAATCTTACCCTTTGAGAGCAAATACTGTTGAGCTGTGTTGTAAGCATCTGAACTACTCACAGACTCAGCATTTGTTCCAACGGCAAAGAATGATGCCAGAACAACTGATAATAAAATTCTCTTCATAAAATATTGATATAAGGTTTTTATCTTTACACTTCATATCCGTTAGGGTTGTTCTTTTGGAAGTTCCAAGAGTCGCGGCACATCTCCTCGATGCCGAACTTGGCCTCCCAGCCCAACTCTCTCTTGGCCTTGGCAGGATTGCAATAGCAAGTAGCAATGTCACCCGGACGACGAGGCTTGATAACATAGGGAACCTTCAGGCCATTGGCTTTCTCGAATGCCTTGACAACATCCAGTACAGAGTAGCCGTGACCTGTACCCAGGTTATAAATAGCCAAGCCCTTGTTATCCTGAATAGCCTTCAGGGCACAAACATGGCCGCTGGCCAAATCCACAACATGGATGTAATCGCGTACACCTGTTCCGTCTGGTGTGTCGTAGTCGTCACCAAAGACACCCAGCTCCTTACGCTTACCGATTGCTGTCTGGGTAATATAAGGCATCAGGTTGTTGGGGATTCCGTTGGGATTCTCGCCAATCAAACCTGACTCGTGAGCGCCAATGGGGTTAAAGTAACGAAGCAGAACGACATTCCACTCTGGGTCTGCCTTCTGGATATCCATCAGCACCTGCTCCAACATAGACTTGGTCCATCCGTAGGGATTAGTACACTGCCCCTTGGGACATTCCTCTGTAATGGGAATGATGGCGGGATCACCATAAACTGTAGCGCTGGAAGAGAAGATGATGTTCTTACAACCATGCTGACGCATCACGTCAACAAGTACGAACACACCATTCATGTTTGTTTCGTAGTACATCAGAGGCTTCTCTACAGACTCTCCAACGGCCTTCAAGCCTGCAAAGTTAATCACTGCATCTATTTTGTGCTCTGTGAATACCTTTTCCATAGCAGCACGGTCGCGGATATCAGCCTCTATGAGTGTTACCTCATGACCAATGATTTTCTCGACACGACGTATTGCCTCGGGCTGGGAATTATAGAAATTGTCAACTACCACTACGCTATGACCAGCCTTGTCTAACTCAATAAGGGTGTGGCTTCCGATGTAACCTGCGCCACCAGTTAATAGAATTTTCATATTTTACATTGTTTAAATATATACCTTTATTATTAATTATAAACCAAACAATGCCTTCAGGCCGTTATCTACACCGCTGAAGCCCATGAAGGCCATTGCCAGCAATCCTGCAGTAACCAGAGCAATGCTCATACCCTGCATACCCTTGGGGATGTTCATCATGCTAAGGTGCTCGCGTATGCCGGCAAACACTACCAATGCCAAGGCAAAGCCTATGGCTGTGCTGACAGCAAAAACAACACCCGTAAGCAAGTTGGGCTCGAGACCCTGAGAAGCATAAGTACCGTTGGCAACCAGAATAGCTACACCTAAGATACAGCAGTTGGTGGTGATAAGGGGAAGAAAGACACCCAGTGCCTGATAAAGGGCAGGAGCAGACTTCTTGAGAATAATCTCGACCATCTGAACCAATGCGGCAATAACCAAGATGAAGGCTATGGTCTGGAGGTATTCCAGTCCGAAGGCTTCCAACACATACTTCTGAATGACGTAGGTTACGATAGTAGCAAGCGTCAGCACAAAGGCAACGGCAGCTCCCATACCAATGGCAGAGTCGACCTTCTTGCTTACGCCAAGGAAGGGACAAATACCCAGGAACTGCGACAGGACAATATTGTTAACAAATATCGCTGTGATAAATATAAGAATGTATGCCATAATCGATTTGTAAATTAAGAATTAAAGGGTAAGAATTAAGAATTGGTATTCTTCCATCTTTCTTTTTACTTGCGAATTCTGTTCACAATAGCGATAAGATAACCCAATGCGATGAAGGCACCTGGAGCCAAGACAAAGACAAGGGCACCATAGTTCTCGGGGAAGAAGGTATAAGAGAACACCTTACCTGTTCCCAGCAACTCGCGCGTAGCACCCAGAAGTGTCAGGGCAATGGTGAAACCAAGTCCCATACCAATACCATCGAAGATACTGCTCAGAGGTGAGTTCTTGGAAGCAAAAGCCTCGGCACGCCCCAAGATGATACAGTTAACAACAATCAATGGGATGAAAAGACCCAATGACTCATATACAGCAGGAACATAAGCCTGAAGCAACATCTGCAGGATGGTTACCAAAGATGCTATCACTACAATAAAGGATGGGATACGCACCATATCGGGGATGATGTTCTTGATAAGCGAGATAATCAGGTTGCTGAAGATGAGCACTGCCGTAGTTGCAAGACCCATACTCATGCCGTTGAAGGCGCTGCTGGTAGTACCCAGCGTGGGACACATACCCAGGAGAAGTACAAAGGTTGGATTCTCCTTGATAATTCCGTTCAGTAGAACTTTCATGTTATTCATATCTGTTTCCTCCTAACCTTTATTAATTATTCTGTTGAGATGCTCCGCTTACGCCATCAGCCTCAGGAGCATCCTGCCGTGTCTGGCAGTAAGCCTTGTAGGCAGCATTAACGGCACGCAGGAAAGCACGTGATGTGATGGTGCTGGCTGTGATAGCATCCACATCGCCACCATCCTTGCTGACAACCAGTTCTTTCTCTTTAAGGTTACGACCGATGATGTCGCCCTTCTCGCCTTTCTGGAACCACTGGGCTGCTTTGGCACCAAGGCCAGGAGTCTCGTGAGTCTCCAGCACGCTGTAGCCCAGCACTTTGCCAGCAGGACTGATACCAACCATAATGGTCAGACCACCTCCAAAGCTAGCATTCTGGGGGTCAACAGCCTTTACGGCAACACCTTTCTTACCGGCATTCATGACAATAAAGTTATTGTCGTTGATAGCTATGGTGTCCACTTTCTCGACCTTGACTTTGCCACCACCCAACACTTGGGCTATGGCAGCCTGCTCTCTCTTTTCGTTCAACTCCTGAATGGTATCCGTTGTCATCTTGTTTACAGATGCAAGGGCAACACCAGCTACCAGGGAGATACCTGTCAGGACGCAGGCCATATTATACCATGTAGATCTAAGCTTTTTCATTTCTTTACTACCTCCCCAAATCTTTTAGGTTTACAATAGGTGTTAATAAGAGGGGTAAATGCATTCATGATAAGAATGGCAAACGACATACCCTCAGGGTAGGCACCCCAGTTACGAATGATGATCGTCAGGATACCAATGCTGATACCATAGATTATCTGACCTTTACCGCTCATGGGTGAGGTTACATAATCTGTGGCCATAAAGCAGGCACCCAACATCAGACCTCCGCTGCACAATACCTGAGTAGGCATGGCATAAACAGGACTGCTGGCATGCAGGATAGCTGACAACAAAGCTACAGTACCCAAGATGCTGACAGGAATGTGCCAGGTGATAATCTTACGCCAAATCATAAACAGACAGCCCAATAACAGGAGCAAGGCACTTACCTCGCCCAGAGAACCGCCTGTAGCGCCAATGAACATCTCCTCTAAGCTGGGGAGCTGGTTCAGGACAGAAGGATCACCCGAGGTGATGGCATTCTGCATAATGCTCAGAGGGGTTGCTGCTGTGGTAGCGTCTGTATAGGCAAGGGTCTGGTGAACCTCAGGCCATGTGGTCATCTGAACAGGGAAGCTGATCAGCAGGAATACACGACCCACCAAAGCTGGGTTGAAGGGGTTCTGACCCAGGCCGCCAAAGGTCATCTTACCAACGCCAATGGCAAACAGGGCGCCAATGATAATAATCCAGATAGGCAGGTTGCTGGGCAGGTTGAACCCCAACAAGAGGCCTGTAAGAATAGCACTGCCATCGCAGATGGTACAGGTGTTCCTGCCAAGGATGAACTTGGTAATGGCCCACTCAAAGAGAACACAAGAGGCCACTGAAGTAGCAAGCACAATGGCTGCACCCAAGCCAAAGAACCAAAGGCTGGCAACAAGGGCAGGCACTAATGCTATGCATACACCATACATATTCTTCTGTACGGAATCGCCTCCGTGAACATGTGGTGATAATGATATAATTGGTTTCATTGTATTATTCTATAATCTATATTCTCTAAACTCTCAACTCTAAACTCTCAACTCTAAACTCTCAACTCTTAGTTGCTCTGCTTCGTATGATTCCCATGACAGTAGTCTTTCCTACACGAATCATATCCAAGAGAGGACGCTTGCTGGGACAGGTGAACTGGCAACTGCCACATTCGATGCAGCTAACCACGTCGTTCTTCTCTGCCATCTCCCACTCTTCTAATGCAGCGGCCTTGCTCAGCAGGAAGGGCTCCAGTCCCATTGGACAGGCGCTAACGCACTTGGCACAACGGATACAGGGCTGAGGTTCACTGCGACGAGCTTCCTTCTCGTTCATGATAAGCAGACCACTTGAACCCTTGGTCATGGGAACATCCAGGCTCAGCAAAGCCTTACCCATCATAGGACCACCACCAATAATCTTGCCTGTATCCTCAGGCAGACCGCCACATTCGTCAATAAGCTGCTGGAAGGGTGTTCCCAAACGAGCCAAAAGGTTGCTGGGATTCTTCACACTCTTACCCGTAACAGTAATGATACGGTCTATGAGGGGCTTGTTCTTCATCACAGCCTCGTAGATAGCAAAGGCAGTTCCTACGTTTTGCACAACAGCACCCACACTGATGGGGATGGCTGGAGGAGCTGGAACCTGACGGCCTATAACGGCATCAATGAGCTGCTTTTCTCCACCCTGAGGATACTTAACCTTCAGGGGAACAACCTCGATGTTGGGATACTGGCTGGCCTTCTCTGTCATCAGCTTGATGGCATCAGGCTTGTTGTTCTCGATGCCAATATAACCCTTGGTGACATTAACAGCCTTCATTATCAAATCCACACCTACCAGAATCTCATCTGCATGCTCCAACATAAGACGATGGTCTGCAGTCAGATAAGGCTCACACTCTACAGCATTGATAATAACGCATTCTGCCTTATTTCCTGGGGGAGGCGTAAGTTTAACATGACAGGGGAAAGTGGCACCACCAAGGCCCACGATACCTGCATTCTTGATTTTCTCAACTATAGTCTTGCTGTCCAAATCAGGACGGTCAGAAAGACGTACAAGATCCTTTGAGCGGTCGATACTTTCTTCCCACTCATCGCCTTCTACATCTATAATAACAGCCATACGACGTGTGCCGCTGGCATCCAGAACAGCATCTATCTTATTCACCTTACCGCTTACTGAGCTATAGACAGGAGCGCTGACAAAGCCTCCTGCCTCAGCCAGCAGCGTACCTACCTTTACCACATCGCCTTTCTGGACAACGGGCTTGGCAGGAGCACCTATGTGCTGGAACATACTGAAAACGGCCTGCTTAGGCAGAGCAGCCTCACGGATGGGACTGCCAGCAGACAGCTTGTTTTCTGCGGGATGTACACCGCCTATATTAAATGTCTTCATTCTTTCTCAGCTTTTGAGGGTTCAACATTGGGGGTCGGAGCACTCTGTGTTGTCTCCTCAGCCTTGGGCTTACGTGGAGGAAAGTTAAAGGCGTGGATAGCGCCCTTGGGACAAGCCTCTTCACACTTGCGACACATCTTGCACTTCTCTGCATCAATGTATGCCAAGTTGTTCTCCAAAGTGATAGCCTCAAACTTCTCGCAAGTCTTCACACACTTGCCACAACCGATACAAGAAGCCTTGCAGGCCTTATTGGCAATAGCACCCTTGTCCTTGTTGTTACAGAGTACCACTACCCTACGCCCCTTGGGACCTTTCAGACGTATCTCGATGATACCTCTCGGACAAGCCTTGGCACAGGCACCGCAGGCTGTACACTTCTCCTCGTCAACAACGGGAAGACCTGTCTCGGGGTCCATGCTGAGAGCGCCAAACTGGCATTTGGCTACACAGTCGCCACAGCCCAGACAGCCATAACCGCAACCTGTATCTCCCATACCGGTCATGTTCTTAACTCGACAGCTTACAGCGCCGTCAAACTCTGCGTTTCGGGGACGGTTATCACACGTACCGTTGCAACGCACTACAGCCACCTTGGGAGCACTAGCTACAGCAGCCATACCCAATATGCCGGCAACCTGTTCCATCACAGGCTGACCACCTACAGGACAGAGCTTGCCCTCAAGACTTCCATCGTCGGCAGCTTTAACACATGCAGCTGCAAAACCTGAGCAACCAGGGTAGCCACAACCACCACAGTTGGCCTGAGGCAGCACTTCCGAAACCTGCGCAATGCGTGGATCTTCATGTACAGCGAATCTGTTGGAAATGATATACAGAACCAGTGCCGAGACCAGTCCTATCACTCCCAAGACGATTACTGCAATAAGAATTACATTCATAGATTGATTCGTTATTTATAATTGTTTTAGTTATTACTGATTTTACGAAGGGCGAAGCCGAAATGCTCGCCTATGCGGTTCCTGAAAAGATAAAGCACAATAAAATAAACAGCCAAGACACCTAGGGAAAGAATGACACCTAACATCTCCCCCCCTATCCTTACGCCTAGAAAGAGAGAAGCAATAAGCAAAACCAGTGGTATCATATAACATATATAAACAGCACGAAGGCCCTGGACCACAGTGCCTTCGATGTTTACGGTCTCACCAACCTGTACATCTTCGCCATTTAGCAATACCGTTATTATCTTCTCCTTGCTCTCGCTGCTGTTGCACAAACGCTTAGCAGAACAACCAGAACAAGCCGAATGTTGCAAGATACGGACATAGCAGTTGTTGCCGTTAATCGCCTCAACAACACCTGTATGTTTTACCACATCCGTTACTTTTCGCATCATATTATTATTAATAGCATACAAAGATACAATTATTTTTGCTTCATCTTGATTTATAAAGAAGATGCATCATTTCCTTTAACACTTTTTAAGCATACACACACCATATCAGATACTTCAAAGAAGTAAATTTGCACCAAAAATAATGAAAAGATATGAAAATTAGTGCTACAGCATGTTGTAAAATCAATATTGGATTGAATATCGTATCCAAAAGAGAAGACGGATACCATAATCTGGAGACTATCTTCTACCCAGTCCCACTCTATGACGAGATTACCATTACCGATGCTGAAGCTGACGGCATAGATTTGGCAGGACATAAGTTGGACGGCAATCCAAATGACAATCTAGTACTAAAGGCGGTCAGATTACTGCGCGAAAATGGATATGATGTTCCACCCGTACATATTTCTCTGAAGAAGAACATTCCCAGCGGTGCCGGTTTGGGAGGCGGCAGCAGTGATGCAGCTACTGTGATGAAGGAACTGAACAAACATTTCTCTTTTGGCTTGACAAACGAGAAGATGGAACGAATGATTGCACGTTTGGGTGCTGACTGCCCTTTCTTTATACAATGCAAACCTGTATATGCCGAAGGAATCGGGGATATCTTTTCACCCGTCGAAATAGACCTTACGGGCTGGCATCTTGTGCTTGTAAAACCAGATGATTATGTATCGACAAAAGAAGCTTATTCTTTAATTAAGGCGACACCATCTAATTATGCTTTAAATAAGGATGTTAAGAAGCCTGTGGAATTGTGGAAAGAAAGCATTAAAAACGACTTCGAGAAGAGCGTTTTTCCCAACCATCCAACGATAGAGGAAATACGTAACCAGCTCTACCTTATGGGAGCTTCGTATGCCTGCATGAGTGGTAGCGGAAGTACTGTCTTTGCCCTTTTCCCAAACGAGGCCGACCTGACGGAATTATCCAACAAGCACTTTACTTTTCAGTGTACTTTATAAATAATAATAAGGGGAATTCCTACCAACTAATAGGGAAAAACCATTTTTGAACCGTCAGAAATGCTGTACTTTTGCATCAGAACCAAAAACCAAACGTTATGAAAAGATTTATCATTTCCCTGTTTCTGATATTTGCAACTTGGCAAGCAGCCTTTGCAATGAGTTATGAACGTGCATGCGAGGAGGCATTATACCTGACAGACAAAATGGCATACGAGCTGAATCTGAACGATCAGCAGTACAACGATGCATACGAGATTAATCTGGATTATTTCCTGTCCCTGGATTCTGAGGCCGACTTGTACGCCGACTACCTGTCATACCGGCTCTCTGACCTACGTCATATCCTTTATGATTGGCAGTACAACCTGATGTTGGCAGCAGATTACTTCATCCGACCCGTTTATTGGCGTGCCGGCGGTTGGTACTTCCCTATCTATGCTCATTATACAGTAGGACATTTCTACTACAGCTATCCCACAGTTTACTATAACTATCGTGGCGGTCACGGACGAATCCATTACCACAATGGGTTCTATGCCAGCAGACGTCCTGTATGGAATGGAGGTTTCAGAAGTCATCAGCCCATTGGCGGCAGAGGCAGAATAGGACACACCACTGTACAACGTCATGGTATTGACAGAATGGGCAACAATAGGTATCAATACAACTCTAGCAGTAGAAGATTTGAAAGATCCGACCGGGGGAACTCCTTTGGTAACAGCAGCTCACGTAATCCCAGGAATGATTATTCGGGTAGAGGAAATTACGACAGAGACCGTAACAACAGGCCTGACAACAGCGCAACAGATAATCGCCAAAGACCCGACAACTCAGACTTAAGCAATAGAAACCACGAGGGAACCGTGAACTCTAACATCGGCAGGAGCCATGAGGGAACAAATCGCAATTACGAAAGCCCCAGGAACTCGGGTGTTAGTCGCGACTACAGCAGTTCTCGCAGTTCAATGCCAAGCAGAAGCGACATGAGCAGTTCGCACAGCTCTAGCCCCAGTCGTAGCGGAGGCAGCTTCAGTGGCGGTTCTCGTGGCGGAAGTTTCAGCGGTGGTTCACGCGGAGGAGGTAGCTTTGGAGGCGGCTCTCGCAGTGGTGGCGGTGGCGCCTCAAGAGGAGGAAGGAGATAAATACAACAAGCACTCTCCCAAAACAG
>CAMOMP010000022.1:0-42417 GCA_946619915.1 uncultured Prevotellaceae bacterium
GATGTGTGGATCGAGGATGCCTCCGTAGCCGCCACCCATATTCTGCTGCAGGCCGAGGACTTAGGGTTGGGCGCTTGCTGGATTCAGGTTCGCGAGCGTTATACAGCCGACGAGCGTAATGCAGCCTCTATCGTTTGCTCCCTGCTGAATATCCCCGAGGAGAAAGGTGTAGTCTGCATCGTAGCAGTCGGTCATAAGGGCATGGAACGTAAACCTCAGAACGAAGAGAAACTGAAGTGGGAGCGTGTTCATATAGCACAGTACTGATAGGCAGCGGCAACGTAGCCTCTCATTTGGGCTTGGCGTTAGAGCAGGCAGGCCATCGGGTGGTCCGTGTTGGCGGGCGCAGCCGTACTATGCCTATCCCTCAAGATGCCGATCTGTATGTCATAGCTGTTACGGATAGTGCCATAGCAAGCGTGGCAGAGCAGATAGGCGATGTCCCAGGGCTGGTGGTTCATACGGCTGGCAGTGTGCCCATGAGTGTGCTGCCTCAGCGTCGCCGGGGTGTTTTGTATCCTCTGCAGACCTTTACCAAGGGTCGCCCTGTCGATATGCGTTCCGTTCCCCTTTTCGTCGAGAGCGAGGGTGGGGAAGAGCTCCTTCTCGAGGTGGCAAATCAACTTAGCGACAGGGTCATCCGCATGGATTCTGAGCGTCGTCGTTACCTGCATCTGGCAGCTGTCTTCTGCAACAACTTCACCAATCACATGTTTTGCATTACAGAGGAGTTGTTGTCCCAGCATGATATTCCCTTCGATGTCATGCTTCCCATTATCGACGAGACTGCCCGCAAGGTTCACAGCCTCTCTCCCGCTCAGGCTCAGACGGGTCCTGCCGTCCGTTGGAATCAGGGAGTGATGGAAGCTCAGCTCGCCCTCTTGGAGCGTGAAGACCTAAAGCAACTTTATCAGATAATCAGCAAAAGTATTCACCATGATAAACTACGATCTCAGCAAGATTAAGGCTGTTGCCTTCGATGTGGATGGCGTGCTTAGCCTTCAGACCGTTAGCATGCAACCCGATGGAATGCCCCAGCGAACGGCCAATGTCAAGGACTCATATGCCCTGCAGTTGGCTGTTAAAAGTGGCTTAAAGGTTGCCATCATAACAGGTGCCATAGTTTCCTCGGTTAGAAGACGTTATGAAAGCTTGGGATTAGAGGATGTTTACACCGGATGTGCGCGAAAGATAGACACTTATCAGCAGTTTCTCGATAAGTACGGACTGAAGGACGAGGAGGTTCTTTACATGGGCGACGACATCCCCGATTACGAGATTCTCAGCCGTTGTGGTCTTCCTTGTTGCCCAGCTGATGCCGCCCTCGATATTCGCAACACCTGCACCTATGTCAGTCCCCTTTGCGGAGGTTACGGATGTGTCCGCGACGTGATAGAGCAAGTCCTCTCTGCCCAAGGGAAATGGATGTCAGACGAGCACGCCTTCGCTTGGTGAAAATCTCAACATATAGGAATTTTACCCTTTCCCTTATCATCTCTCATCTATCAATTCGATAGTCTCTCCCTCTTTGGTTATCTCCCAGAAGGGAATGTTCTTTTCGTCTGTGAATTCTTTCATGCGCCATGAGGACGCGAAGCCGCTAGCCACGAAGTGCATGGGAACAAACATGCCAACCTTGAACCGTTCTATGAACTGCCGTCCGCCAAGCGTATAGCCGTTGCCGATTCGTCCGTCTATCGGGAACATCACCAGGTCGAAGCTCTCTGCCTCCTTGCGGATATCCTTCAGTTCGCCCAGGTACTGCTTTTCGTGGGCTATCGGGTCAATGTCCTCTTCAAACTCCTCGCTGTAGATGGTTTTTCCAGGCACAGCTTCATTCAGGAATCTCGCATACCAGTTGTTCAGGTCACCTGCGTGGAAGATACGCTTGCCTTCCGTCTCAACTATCCACGATACCCCGCTGTCTGTGCTGCCTAATGCCTTAACGGAAACCATCCCGTCCGACCATGAGGCTCCTTTGGCTAACCAAGCATCGGCTTCTTCCTTGCTGGCTCTCCTATGCCTGAGAATATCCTTGCTCAGGATATACGTGATATTCTCCTTACGCTTCTTCCATTCGAAGATTTCTCTTGTGAAGTGGTCTTCGTGAAAGTGGCTAGATAATACATAGATAGGTTTCTTGCTCTGAAGAACAGATTCCATCACGTCGCTTGGATCCAACCAGTAATCGAATACCAGGATGGAATGCTCTGCTTCAAGCACAAAACCACTATGGAATATGTAGGTCAGTCTCATTTCTTCTTTACCTTACGACAACTCTATAATATCACTTCAACGGGTCGTTGGGTTCTTACTCTTTATTGTGTTTGTATATATTCTAATCAAGAAGGCCGGAAACGATATCTCCATGTCGTTTCTCGTCGTTCTTGACACTCTCCACCTCAGGGAAGTCCTTTATCAGATGTTCATAGCCAATGGCAGCATCATATTCTCCTTTGGCTATCAACTTGTAGAGGCGCTTCTTTCCCATGATGTAATACAGCAAAGGAATGATGCGGGCCATTGTTTTCTTTGGCTTCAGCACCTCTTTTGTGTAGCTATGGAAAACACTGGCATGTCTTCCTTCCTCTCGGGAGAGCAGAAGGAATGCCTCACGCTCTTTCTCTGTCTTCACTATTTTTGCCAGACGCTGATATACAAGAACAGCATTTAGTTCACCTTGCTGACTGCGCAGCAGTTCATTAAATTGTTCCTTAGTCATATTATTCAGTTAGGTTAGTCTCATTTTATTTCTAATCTTGGTTTTACTGGGTCTGTGAGTCGGGTGATGTGGTCGTACTCTACCGTTGTTACGCCCTTAACTCCCCTGAAATATTGCATAGTCTCTTCAAGTGTTTTGTTTTCAGGCTTCTTCAGAGCCATTCCATGAATGATATTATAATCATATACAATCTCGCATTTGTATTCCTTGATGGCTTTCTGTAGTGGTTCTTTGCCAATCTTCTCATCGTACATGACAATGAAAACATTTGGCGAATGCTCTGGCTCGTATTTGTGTCCTTGAATGGGTGCTGATAGTTCAACAGTCTGCTTGGTCCTGCATGATGTCAGCAGAACGAGAGCAATTTGAACTATCAGAATCAAAGGAAGTCCATACTTGAACTTTTTGTGCTGAGTCTTGTGGTGCCATACATTCATACCCAACCAAGCCCCGATGCTTCCGCCAATGACAGCTAATCCCAATAGCGTAGCCTCCGGGATTCTCCATTTGTAACGTTTAGCCTTCCACTTATCAATGCCATACAAAAAGAAGGTGGCCACGTTAATGGCTACGAGAAATATGATTATTATCTGCTTTGCTGTCATTTCTTCTTTACCTTACGTCAACTCTATAATCTATCTTATATTGGGCTTGTCGTATCATTTTAGGTACAAAGTTACGGTTAAGCGAGGGAAATACAAAATAAATCCTAATTTATTTTTATTTCAGAGCGTGAGTGATTTCGAGACCTAGTCTCAATGTTACGATTAAGCGAGCGGAATACAAAGAAAACGCTCCCTCTACTTGCCAAAAATCCCAATATATTGCGATTTTTGCCCCAATTCCCAGCCTCTTCTATTATAAAAAGCCTAAAAATCGCAATATATTGGGATTTCCGCGTTGCCAAACATTTTCGGGTAGTATTTTGGATGATTTTTACGATTTTTAGCCCCTACTTTTGGTAAAAACGCCCCTCAGAATGCATTGAGTAGTCTTGATTTTGTTCTGTACTTCACAAAGAATTCGGAAGCCTAATTTGGTGAATAAGTGAATAATGCAGAGGTAGCAAACTTTATGCCTATAAAGTTGCTGGTACTTTTAGCGATGTAAGCAAATATACACTTTTTCTAACGAATAATTTTCTTTTGCTGCATTTTTTTAAACGAATGTTACAAATCTTTGTCCGACTCTTGTCAGTTCTGTTGAAATAGATATGATAAATTTGGAGTCGCAAAATTCCAAGTTTATCATATCTAAAGTCTGTGGTTTTGTCTTTTTATTTTATTACGACTTTAATATGCTTTTCTCTAACCTTTATTATAGCAATATCACCAGTAGTAAGATTTGTATTGATGATTGCTTGGTTGTCAATGCTGATGACAGATCCTCTCATCATTCCTTTATTGTCATAAACTTGTGTTTCTATCCCGTTGCCAATACCAAGAATACTGATAATGCCGTTTTCTGTTTGTATCATCATTGGTTTAGTCTTTACTTCCATTACGCCATCTTCGTCAGTTTTTCCTTCAGTATAAGGTTCTTGTTCTATCCAACAAAGAGTTGCTGTCGCAATCTCGGAGTCTTGATAGCCAGGCTTTGATGCATATACACTTATCTTATATGTTAATTTTAAATCTATTTCGGCAGTGTCGTAGGTCTTAATGTCGTCATTTGTTATAGATGAGGATGTCAGTTTTGAAAGTTTTGGATACGAGGATGCAGAACCAAGTGCCTTCCAGCGTTTCTTTCTTACCCACAAGGAGATTAATGTTGCCGAATTTGCGCGTTCGATGGGAATGAATCCGACCCTGTTACGCAATTATATTAATGGATTCAAGAAACCGTCAAAGGAGCGCGAACAGGAAATAATGGATCGTGTCCATACATTAGGACAAGAAATGATTGTGGCATAGATTTGGGGTGTAAAACGCCATAGATTTTATGTAGAGCTATCGTAAATGACGTTAGAACATTTTGTGTTTTGTTTTCCTTGTATAGGTTTTCTTGGATTTATGCTGGCGGTCATGCGAATGGAAGCCGGGGCCTAGAAGTTCCATCTCTGCCTCTCTGTTTCCTCGTCTCATTGCCTTTATGGCATCGAGGTTCTTTGTGTCTTTTGTATGACATCGTTTCATCTAATCTGTTAACTTCCGTTTACGTTTAAATCATCCAATCGTATCATTTATCGGTGTAAAGGTGTAAACTCTTTTATTATCCTCCAAATGTTTTCGGATTTATTTTGCGCTTCTCTTCTATTTAGGTATAATCAAATCTCGCAGGGTCTGTTCGAAGCCGTCGGGTAGGATAGGGGCTTCGTCGGGGCAGACCTCTCCAGTGTTACCGACTCTGAGAAATGTAGTAAGGTTTTCCTTGCATCCGGAGGACCGAAATATTTTGACAATATGTTCCGTCCTGCAATGGACCGGCGTGTGGCACAGACAACGATGGACAGGAACGGCCGTATTGTAGCCATGCTTATTCCTTCTTAACCCCCTCTCTATATATGCCCCACCCCCCTCTCTATAAAGAGGGGTGGGGCTATAGTAAGAGGGGTGTAAAAGGAAATAGCATGGCAAATCGGGGAAAGTCATTCAATATCCCAAGTGCAACGGCAACCCCAAGGGCACATCCTCCCATTGTCTGTTCGGACTCCATCAACTTGCCTCAGACATCAAACATCGCAAGATAGATATCCTGGATTTCTTGTTTGAACAGCAGTGGAAATCAACTTGGAAAATATTTTTTTTTAACTTACTTTTTACTCAAAAACAACTTGATTATGTTCAAGATTCAACAATACGGCAAATCGGAACTTGCCCTCCTATATTTCCCCAATGCTGCCACAGCCAGTGGAGCATTGAGTAACCTCAACTACTGGATACGTTGCAACAAGACGCTAACCAAGGCGCTGCAGGACTGCGGCATGCCGCCTCACTCCAAGTTCTTTACTCCAAAGGATGTCTCCCTAATCATAGAATACCTGGGAGAACCGTAGAAAAGAATCAGTTTGCGTAGCTTTGTCTAAGGATGTCTAAGGATAAACGTATTAACCCCCTTCCCGATGTCGTACCTTTGCAGTGTCAATGAAACGCATTGATAGAGTGCTTGAAAATGAGAAAAATCATATTGCAGTGGTGATGTTTTCGGGACTTCTTTGTAAATTTGCGGGCTAAAAAAAACTGATGAAAAGAAAAGAACCATTGTCCTATCGTCCACGCAATGCTGGTCATGATTACTGCGGTCGCGGCACTTATCTCATCACCCTTGTGGTGAGTGGCCGTGAACAGTTGCTCTCTTATTTTACGACCTTTGCGACCGAGAACGCTCACAAAGCCGAGAACGCTCACAAAGCCGAGAACGGTCACAAAGATGGGAACGGTCGCATAGCTCCCGTTGTCCCCCTTGTTCTTACCCCTCTTGGTGAGGTGGTGCGGGAGGCTTGGTTACAGATACCCGTTCGTTCACATACTCATGGCAATAAAGTGGTGGTACATGCATGTGTATGCATGCCCGACCATTTCCATGGTGTTATCGAAGTGTTAGAGCCCATGCAGTGGAGCTTGGGGGATATCATTCAGGCATTCAAGGCTTTCTGTACCAGTAGCTGGCAGCGGCAACAGGGGCTTCCGTCCTCTACAATTCGTCCGATTTCGGTTGATTGTAGGAGCGATGGTGCACCTGCCTGGCTGCGCGAGAAGGCTGCCTCTTACGATAATGAGGGCGATCTGATACGCGGCATGTCTAAGAAACAGCGTCAGGAATACTATACCTTCGTGGGCCGCCAACAGCGTCCGCTCTTCGATGACAACTACGACGACACTGTGTGCCTTGATGAGCGTCACCGTCAAGCGATGATAGCTTATGTGCATGATAATCCGAGGCGTGCTCTGTTGAGACGACTTCTGCCCGATTACTTGCGCAGATGTTTGCGTGTACAGATAGACGGTCGCAGTTATGGCGCATTTGGTAACCTGTTCCTTCTGAGATGGCCTCGTAAGGTGCAGGTGATGTGCCATCGTAAGCATCCCGTCACAGGTAGTCCATACGAGGAAACAGACGACTACGATCATGAGCGAAGCGTTTGGGAACATGCTATTATGGAAGGTGGTACAGTTATCGTTACACCAGGTATATCACGTGGTGAGCAGCAGATGAAAAATGAGTGCATAGAACGAGGCTATCCGCTGATACATCTGCAGGCGACGCCGATAGGCCAATATTGGAAACCCGAGAAAAAGCGCTTTGAGGCCTGTGTAAGCGGCTCGTTGCTCATATTGGCTCCTTGGGATCTCGATACAATGGGTGATGTGGGCCATGTACCTTCTGACAGTGACTACAGTCGCTTTCATAACCTTAACACACTGGCTGCGGAGATATCTACTTTTAATGGTGAAGCTAAAATAATCAGATAGAATCTAAATTTCGCTAGATATTGTACCCTGTCAAAATGTTATGGGAAGTGGCGGAAAAGGGCGCAAGACGCTGCGGATTGCGCTTGGTGAGTTGATAAATGTCAATTAATGGCAGGGAGATGGGGGCTTTTCCGGGGCATGTGTGTGTTGTTGAGGAATAAAGCAGTAACTTTGCTGAAACTATATTCACATCCTTAATGAATTTTATAAGAAAGAAACTGCTTTTATTGCTGTTTCTGCCACTATATGGTCATGCAGCAACGGTATCGTTAGATAATTTACCGGAGGATTTTGTGGAGGCGAGCGTGGTGATTGCTTCGCCCGGTGATGAGTTATATACCGTACTGGGGCATGCCAGCCTGCGTATGCAATGCCCTGCATACAAGATGGACTATGTCTTTAGCTATGAGGCGGAAGATGCCAGCAGCCATGCCCTTAAGTACCTTTCCGGGCAACTGAGGATGGGAGTGAGGATGATTCCTACAGAAACCTTTGTGGATAGCTACAAGGAAGAGGGTAGGAGCGTGGCGGAATACAAGCTGAACCTGCCCATAGAGGTGAAGCAGCATCTGTGGCAGATATTGGACGAGGGGGTGAGGATGCACGATGTGCCTTACGACTTCCTGCGCCATGGCTGTGCCTTGTCTGTCCTGCAATGGTTGATACAGGCCACAGATGGTAATATCACTTTTGCACCATGGGGTGACGAGGTGCGCGAGAAATCCAGAAAAGAGATTGCCTGCGGAGCGATGGAAAACCGCTGGCATAGGTTCGTCTTCAGCACCATAGTGGGCGGAGAGGCGTATGACACGGAATCGGATGTGGTAGGTAAGGTGGTGGTGCCAACTCAGCTGGTTGATGTGTTGTCGAAGGCTACGGCATACGGGAAACCCCTTATGGAGAAGGAACCTCATTTCCTATTTCAAACGAAAGAGAATAGAACGCAGACTCCGTTCTCTCCCCTCGTTGCGGGCGTGCTGATACTGGCGCTTGCGGTAGGAAATGTTTTCCTACGTAACAAATATCTGTATGGGGCGCTGATGGTGGCACAGACAACGGCAGGTATATTCCTTACTTACCTGCTGCTATTCTCGGACTTGCCCTGCACAGAATGGAACTGGCTGATTATCCCCTTTAACCCGATACCTGCCTTGTGTTGGCGATGGAGGGATAAGGTAGGAACGCCCTTTGGCATCATAACGCTGATATGGGCAGCAGGTGTTGCCCTATATCCGCATCAGCTGGTAGAGGCGGCCCATATAGTGATGGGAATGGCAGCGGGAGTAACATTTTTCTCCCATGAGAAAAATGTTAAATTCAAAATTCAAAATTCAAAATTCAAAATTGACCTGCGGTCGAGCCTGCTCACGCTCGGCAATGCTTAAACAAGTTTATCATTGCTCTCGCTCAATCGCAGCCTTCAAAATTCAAAAATTATAAAATTGGCCGCAATTTTTACGATATTACGAGATTTCGATGCGGCCAATAAACAATAAACAATAAACAATAAACAGTAAACAGTAAACGGTAAACAGTAAACTCAAGAACTTATAAACTCAAATAACATATAATGATAGAAGGAAAAAGATTCTTAACGCTTGCACTTCTGGTGCTGATGTCGTGGGTAGTTGCCTACGGACAGGAGGTGATAGGCACTGTGGTGGATGAGGCTGGCGAACCATTGATTGGGGCGCACATCCGCGACAAAGGAAACACTATTAATGCAGTTACCGACACTGACGGTAACTTCCGTGTGAAGGTGCCCACAGAGGGCGCTACCCTGATGCTGACGTATGTGGGCATGAAGCCTATCGTGCAGAAGGTGAAGGCAGGGCAGAAAGTAAAGTGGGTCATGCAGGATGACGTGAAACTGATGAAGGACGTGGTGATAACGGGTTACCAGCAGTTGGACCGAAGGAATCTGACAAGCTCCGTTACGTCTGTTGACATGAAGGATATTGAGATTCCGGGCATCTCGAGCGTGGATAAGATGCTGGAAGGTCGTATCCCCGACCTGGTGCTTACCAACAACAGCAGTGAGATAAATGCTACCCCCCGACTGCGTGTAAGGGGTACGAGCACCCTGATAGGTAACCGCGAACCGCTGTGGGTGTTGGACGGCATCATACTGACGGACCCTGTGGATCTGTCGCCCGACGTGCTGAACGACCCCGACTACGTGAACCGTATAGGTAATGCCATAGCGGGCATCAATCCGCAGGATATACAGCGTATAGACGTGCTGAAGGATGCAGCTGCCACAGCCCTGTATGGTACAAGGGCTGCCAACGGCGTGATAGTAGTGACAACGAAAAGCGGACGCGAGGGTAAGCCGACGGTGAACTATTCGGGACAGCTGACACTGAGAAAGCGCCCTTACTATAGCGACGGGAAAATTAACCTGATGAACTCGGCTGAGCGTGTGCAGTTCTCGCAGTTTCTGGCAGAGGAGCACTATGCCTATCCCAGCAACATGTCGAAGGTGGGATATGAGGAAGCCTTGCGCCAGCTCTATGCAGGCGAGATAACAAGACAGGAGTTCAATACTGCCATAGAGAAGATGAAGACGGAGAATACCGACTGGTTCAGCCTGCTGTGCAGGAACAGCTTCTCGCAGGACCACTCCGTAAGTGTGTCGGGCGGCAGCGATAAGGTGAGGTACTACACCTCGCTGGGCGTTACCCAGCAGGATGATGTGGTGCGTGGCGCCCATAACAACCGCTACACCGCGATGGCAAAGATCAACTACGACATCAGCAGCAAGCTGAAGGCGGAGCTGAACATCAATGGCAACATCAGCAGCAGAGACTATGCTGCCAGCGACCTGAATGTGATAGACTATGCCTATAACACCAATCGTATCATTCCGGCACGTAATGCAGACGGCTCGTACTTCACCTATCTGAAGTACAACACGGGCAACGACCTGTACGGCAACTATCCTTACAGCATCCTGAAGGAGTTGGACAACAGCAGTACGGAACAAAGCAGTAACACCGTTATCACGACATTGAACCTGCGCTATAAGCCCATAGAGGATCTGTTCTTCAATGCCATCTTCTCTGCCAATGTATCCAACTCGAAAATCGACGAGTGGCATGGCGAGGACAGCTACTATATCTATGCCCTGCGAGGGACGGTGGACGAGACACCCAAAAGCAACTCGTACTGCCCCTATGGCGGCGAGCTGAGCAGGCAGCATACCAGCCAGAAGGGCTGGACGGCGCGTCTGCAGGGTAACTACAACAAGTACCTGGATGCCGGCAGAAAACACAACATCAATGTGGCGTTGGGCTTCGAGGCAAGTTCCAACAAAACAGACGGTGACCGTTACAGACAACGTTGCTACTTCAAGGACCGCGGCATGTCGTTCGCTACGAACGTTCCGACCTCCTATACCAACTACTGGGCATGGATGCAGGGCAATGTGCCTGTGATAACAAGCGCCAAGACCAATATGGTCTCTGCCTATACGACGCTGACCTATGGCTACAAGAACCTCTTCTCGGTGAACATGAACGGACGTTATGACGGTTCCAATAAGTTCGGTAGTCGCAGTAACGAGAAACTGCTGCCCATCTGGTCTGTTTCGGGAAATGCCAATCTGGCAGATATCCTTGATATAAAGGCCGACTGGCTGGATATGCTCACTCTGAAAGCCTCTTATGGTGAGCAGGGTAACATGCTGGACGACCAAGCCTCTGAGCTTATCATCAGAAAAGGAAGCTATGACGGTTTCTATAACGAGTTCACCTCTACCGTATCGAACTTTGCCAACCCCGATCTGAAGTGGGAGAAGACACATTCCACGAACGTAGGATTGGAAACCGCCTTCCTGCATAACCGCATCCAGTTGGGTCTGGAATACTATCACAAGCGTACCACGGATGCCTTCATGAACAAGACTATTAGCGAGGTGAACGGATTTACATCGTATGTGGTGAACTCTGGCGTTATCACCAATCAGGGATTTAACATCACCCTGACCGCCACTCCCATCAAGACGAAGGATTTCTATTGGATCCTGTCGGGTAACATGTCGAAGATATATAATAAGGTAACGACACGTCCGGGAGCAGAAAGCTATGAACTGAACGACTTCCTGACGGGAAAGGCCGTTGTGGAAGGAATGCCCGTGGGTACATTCTATTCCTACAGGTTCATGGGCTTGAGCCCCGTGGACGGTGGTCCGTTGATAGATATCTGGGACGAACGCCAGGCTGAGTTGAAGACGGCAGACAAGTACACCTTCTATACCTCGGTGCTGACGCCCACAGGCAGCAGAGAGCCCAGCATAACGGGTAGCTTTAACACCACCTTTACCTATAAGCAGTGGAGGTTGGGAGCGACCTTCCTGTACAGCGCAGGAGCCAAGACAAGACTCTTCCGTATGTTTGACGGATTCAGCTCGGGACGTGTCTTCCGTTCGGAGGTGAATGCCAACCGCGACCTGCTGAACCGATGGATGAAGCCCGGCGACGAGGAGAGGACGAACATCCCAGCCATTATCTGCGGAGGCTCGCCTCACCTGGATGTCTATACAAAGCCCTGGACGGAGAATACGAACTATTATGGTCCTAAGCTGCATAGCAATGCCTGGACGATGTATGACTACAGCGATGTGCGTGTGGTTAGCGCCAACTACCTGAAGTTCTCGAACCTGAACTTGACATACGAGTTCAGCAAGAAACAGTTAGAGAGAATGCGCATGCAGCGTCTGGCTATCACCCTGAGTGCCTATAATATATACACCTTCTGTAATAAGGAGCTGCGCGGACAGACTCCTACACAGGGAGGTTTTACGGAAGTGCAACTCTCAGACACACCAAGCTTTACCTTGGGAGTGAATGTTAACATCTAACAGGTCAGTATATGAAAGCAAGAAATATAATACGTACTATCGGCATGGCTTTGATGCTGTGCAGCTGCAGTTTCCTGGAGGAATACTCTCAGGACAAGGACTATATCACGTCCTGGAAGAACCTGGATGAACTGCTCATTGGCGACTGCTATTTGCCCGTCAACTACATTAAACAATATAAGCTCTTCAGCAATCCGGGTATGTTCCTGCATCTGCTGGCCGACGAGATGGAGGAGCACAATCTGGGAGACGGTAATAAGTCTGTTGAGCCAGAGAGCCACCAGTATATGTTCGGCCCCTCTACATGGCAAGCCAGACTGGGTGCAACAGAGAACGGGCTGACGTTCTACAGCGAAAACAGAGAATGGACGCTCTTCTACAAATACATAAATGTAGCCAACAACGTGGTGGCTTCGGCACAGAAACTGCCACAGACCACCCCTGACGAGATACGTGGCTATAATAAGGTGGTGGGAGAGGCCAAGTTCCTGCGTGCCTTTTACTACTTCTGGCTGCTGAATGTGTATGGTCAGCCCTACAGCCCCGAGCAGGCTGCTACACAACTGGGTGTTCCCATGAAGCTGACTCCTGAGATACAGGATAAAATCTTCAGCCGTAATACCGTACAAGAGTGTTATGATATCATACTGAAAGACCTGCAGGAGGCAGAGGAATGCCTGGCACAGGTCCCCTCGCAGCATAAACTGTATAGGGCAGACGTAACGGCTGTGAGGCTGTTGCTGTCACGCGTCTATCTGTTCATGCAGAACTGGGAAGAGGCCGCACGTTATGCGCAGCTGGTAATAGAGGAACACCCTGCACTGGAGAATGTGGTTACGTCTGGCAGTAAGTTTATGCGTGCCGACAACCCCGAGAACATCTTCTCGATGGGAGGAAGTGATATTGTAAGAATGACAACATACTATTATCAGAGCTCGCGTATCAGCACTGATCTGTATGAGTCCTACCACGAAAACGACACCCGCAAGAATCAGTGGTTCTGGCGCTCAGGTCCCTTTATTGCCTGCATCCGCGAGAATCACGGCGAACCTCTTTCGGGCGTTGCAATAACAGACAAATCATGGTACTACGATACCTATATCTATGGTTCGTCGGGGCAGCGCACACCCGTCTCCAGCCTTTTCTGGCTGCGAAGTGCAGAGGCCTACCTTACTCTGGCCGAGGCAAAAGCCTATATGGGAGAGGAAACTGAGGCGCAGGACGCACTAAAGACACTTGCCAATAAGAGATACCGCGAGGATGCTCCGGAGAGAAATGTGGAAACCCTCTCGGGAAGCGACCTGATAAGCAGAATACGTATGGAACGTAGGTGGGAGTTCCCCGTTGAGGGACATCGCTGGTTCGACCTGAGAAGATATCGCGTATGCCAAGTACAACCCGAGAAGATATCCTTGCAGCATACATACACGGTCTATAGAGACAATGATACGGGAGATATCCTGGAAACACGTCTCTATACCCTGGGAGAGGAAGATCCCTCGTGGACCGTTAACATCCCATACGAGGTGTTGGAGTTCAATACCGGTATGCCAGGAAACGGCAATCAGGACCGCCCTTATGAGATAGTTCCAACCAAGCCCTAACAATAGCAAAAACGAACAAGATGATGAACAAGTTACATATACTTTCGACCCTTTTAACGCTGGGACTTGTAGGCGTTGCATGGACATCGTGCAGTGATGCCTACGACCTGGATCTGGAGATTCACGACCCCAGCTGCTTCTTCGAACCTTCGGAAGGTGATGACAGTCAGGAGGCTAATCTTCGCAGGGGCTTCCAGCAACGGCATAATGCCTTCCTGCTGTTTAACGATACCCTGCAGCATAGGTTCAACGGACTGGATATTAACGGCGACTCTACATTCTGGACAGAGCGTCTGGCCCTGGATTATGTAATAGGGCAGACGGCTTATCCGAACAACAGCTACGACTATACCAACCTGAATACAATAGAGGACAAGGAGCTGGCAGTGGATTTCCTTGAAACGTATGTGCTGCCGCACATAGGCGCACGTTTGATGCCTTATTCGTGGTATCTGTGCGGTCAGATTAACTACAGGACCAGTTCGACCTCAGCTCCCTCGCATCCTTATGCCGCAACAGGGCAGCGCTGCATAGTAGTGGCTTTCTCGCAGCTGAAGAAGCTGAAGACAGATGCACAGAAACAGCAGTTCGTGAGCCGAATACTGACAGCCATCCTGCCACAGCTGGCCATGAATAAGAGCGAGGCCTTTAACGAGTTCTATGCCGTATCCGAGAATTACTACGACCGTACCACCACCGACGATATAACAGAAGCGCGCCATGTGGTAAGATACTACGGCTTTCTGGATTATGTGAAGAATACATGGGGACACTGCGCCACTCCGACCAAGGAGAAGGACCTGACCATGTACTGCACCTACTCCCTTACCTATACAGATGAGCAAATAGAACAAATGTATGCCGATTATCCAGTTGTGCTGAAGAAATGGAGAATCTTCAAGAAGGTTATGACGGATATAGGGTTCATATTCTAACGACAAAAATAATATTCAACAAGAATGATGAAGTACTTTATTATAACAGCCTGCACACTGGCCTCGGTGGTTCTCTGCTCGTGCAGCAATAATGACATTCCCGAGATGCCTGCACCCACGGCACAAGGAATATATACCGACCCCAGAGACGGCGAGACCTACAGATGGGTTCAGTATGGTAACCTACAATGGATGGCACAAAACTACAGATATGATACTGGTATTTATGACGAGTGCCGTATATACATTGACCCTGAAGAATGGGACCAATATGGCGACTATGAAGATTTCTCGCATAGCGATGTTCCCAAATATGGAATGTATTACACATTGGAGGGTGCACTGAAAGCCTGTCCGGATGGTTGGCGTTTGCCTACGGAGGAGGACTGGGAGCAGTTGGAATGTATGTTGGGCATGAACATAGAAGAGGCGCAGCAGAACGACTGGCGAGGTAATGTGTCGCAGAGTATGATACAGACAAAGGACAGAGATACATACCTGGAACTCCTGCTGGCAGGATATGTGACGTTGCACACGCAGAGCTTCTTGGTGGATGGCAGCAAGGAGAAAGGTGCCTTTGGCTATTATTGGACATCGACGCAGGATGAGTCGAAATCGGGGCGTTATTTCTTCTTCAGAAAGTTCGCTTATAACAGAAACGAGATATGCAGACAGAGTATGGAATCTACCAATCAGTACCTATCTGTACGTTACGTTAGAAACGCAGAATAATCATTTGAAACTCAATTTATTAATCACATTCAATTAATTTAAAGAAAAACATGAAACTAATTACTCTATCAAAGTGGACGCTGTTAAGTCTGGCAGTATTTTTTTCTTGTGGAATAGCACAAGCCGCAGACAACAAGTTCTATTATTTCTATGACGAGTTCCATGCCTATCCTTCGGGTGCTGGAAAAATCTATGTGTCAAAAGATAAGGTGGAAGAACCCAGTGAGATTACCGAGTGGGACGAGTATCAGGAGGCTACCTACGTGGGCTCGTTAATCTCGTCCGCGGATTTCTATTGCTATACCCAGCCTGCCAACGGATGGATTCAGTATGGCGTGGTAGAGGGCGTGCGTGAATCAGAGGATGATGACTGGATGCCCGAAACAGACGAAAACGGTAGTTTGGTGATCAAGAACGCGGAATCTGTTCTGAGATACACTGCATCTTCTACTTACTCTGCCGACGATGAGGCCAGCTGTATTGCCAATGCTCCCTTGTTCCCTGAGCATTGCTGCTTTGTGGTCTTCAGCCATGTAGTTCCCCGTTTGGGCGTAGGAATGAAGAACCTGGGCAGTGTAACCAGCAGCAAGAGCGTTAACGATATTGGCGACGAAGTGCAGCTGACAGCTACTCCTAAGGAAGGAACAACCAGCACATTCCATTACTGGAAGCGTAAGAGCGACGGGCAGAAGTTCACAGACAATCCCCTTACAGTAACGGTGGAGAAGGCAGAGGAATATTATGCCTACTTCCAGGCAGACAATGCTACATACTTTAATTGTCCCGATGGTGAATACATCTTGTGGTACAACAAGGACTATGCTGGCATCTACTTCGAAGAAAGCGAATTTAACTGCCATCCCTTCCAGGAGAAACAATACGCAAACACAGACGATGGCGTTGGCTACTTTGAAGAAACACTGGGTTCGAGCGGAAGTGCTTCGCTTTACCCAGCCATTCCACAGATTATCTACCTGAAGGGTGAGGCTACCGTCATCACCGACCCTACCCTGAACGATTGGTATGCCGGCACTGTTTCCTGCATGCAGTACACCGAGGAGAGCTTGCAGGTTAGCGAACTGCCCGTAGGCTATGTATATTACAATGTAAATATGAAGGAGCGCTGCTTTACCTTGATGCCTGCAACGCAGACAGTAATTCCTGCCAACAGCTATTATCTGAAGATAGATGAGGGCTATATGTGGAATGCTCCTGAAAAGGATCCCGTTATCTACTGGGACAAGGAAGCTGCTCTGAAGAACGAATACAAGGGAGAGGATAACGAAGACGGCCTGAAGAAGGTTGAGCTGGATAAGGCTGTTACAGGTGTATATAACTTGGGTGGTATTCCTCTGAAGGCTATTCCTTCTCGTGGCATCTATATTATCGATGGTAAAAAGGCAAGCAAATAAGATGAATAGACTATTCTCTATACTCATAGCCGGAACAGTGGCATGTACATCTGTTTCTGCCCAGAAATTCACTATCACTGGTACTGCAGAAGGTACCATTGATGGGGATACCGTCTATCTGTGCAAGGCGCAAGGATACGGTCTGATAAACACTGATACAGCCGTTGTGTCCAATGGTCAGTTCACTTTCTCGGGAGATGTTCCCGCGGCAGGATATGCTATGCGTTTTGTCCGCCCTACGCATGCAGGGAATTATAAAGGTCTGTGCATCGCACAAGTGGTGCTGGAAGAGGCCGATATAAAGGTAAAGACCTACAAGAGCGAACCCAAATACAAGGAGGGTGATGTTGAGAGTACAGGACTCAATCATAAGCTTCTGACTGAATATCAGGCAGCATCCCGTGGTATTGGAAAGGGAATGGATGACGTGTATCGTATTCTCCTGGAGAAAAAGGGAACGGCAGAGGAACAAAAGGCTGCTCAGGCAAAGGTGGATAGCGTGCAAAGACTGATCACCATTGCCAAGCGTGACTTCCTGACGCAGCACATGGATAAACCGTTGCCCATCTGCGATATGATGTTGAGCGATGTTTACAGACAACTGAAGGACGACGAGAAGTCTGCCATGCTGGAGCTCTTTAAGCAGAAGATGCCCGAGAGTGCCAACTACAAACGTCTCGCTGCTGATGCTGCCGCATCTGCTCCCACGGCAATCGGTAAGAAATACACCGACTTCAGTATGCTCGACCCTGATGACAAGCAGGTGAAGGTGAGTGATTTCTTTGGTCAGAACAAATATGTGCTTATCGACTTCTGGGCTAGTTGGTGTGGCCCCTGCCGTGCTGAAATGCCTTATGTGATAGAAGCATATAGCCAGTATCACCAGAAAGGTTTCGAGGTAGTAGGTGTTTCGCTCGACAATAAAAAAGAGGCATGGGTGAAAGCCATAAAAGACCTGAAGCTGCCTTGGCCTCAGATGAGCGACCTGAAAGGATGGCAATGTCAGGGAGCTGCCATCTACAACGTTAGGGCTATTCCAGCAAACGTCTTGGTGGATAAAGATGGAATTATCGTTGCCAAGGACTTGCGAGGAGAGAACTTGATAAACCAGTTGAAGTCGTTACTGGATTAAGTTTAGGAAGCTCAACTTCCCATAGATACGAAAGAAGCCCCCACATCTCTCGGTGAGAAGTGGGGGCTTTATCGTTGGGAGGGGCTTAAGGATTAGTCCTCCAGATAGTAAACGACGGTGGTTACTACGCGGATGTTCTTGAGCCAGGGAGTGTTCTGGTCGCGGTCCTCGATGCTGAACTGACCTTGGTCGGCAGTCTTTATCTTGCCCAGCTCGCTTTCGGAATCCTCGGCAAACTGCTCGGCAGTCTTGCGGGCATTGCGTGTGGCCTCGGCAATCATCTCGGGCTTGATTTCGTTCAGACCGGTGAACTCGTAGCTGACGCTGGAGCCCTCGTCGTACTCGTTACCTACGATGGTAACGCCCTGACGCATCAGCTCGGCCTGCTTGGTGACGAGCTTACGTACCAAATCGACATTCTTGCTGACAACGGTTACCACGCAGTTGGCCTTGTAGCGGTAGCGTACCTGCTCGCTGCTATAGCTCATGTTGGCCTGTTGATCGACCAAGGTAGGTGGTGCTACGGAGATTTCCTCGTCGGTTAGATTATTCTGCTTCAGGAAGGCAACAACGGTCTTGGTGTTGGCCTCGATACGCTCATAGAGTTCGGCAGGATCGTTACCCAGCTCCTTGAACTTGAGGGGCCACGTGACCTTGTCGGCCTTCATCTCTTTCTCACACAAGCCCTTGGCAGTGACGGTACGGTCCATCTCCTTGAACTTGACAATACCACTCTTGATGGCTCCTCCTGCCAGGAAGAGACCGATGGCCAGGACTACAGCCTCGCCAATGTACTTAAACTGAATGTCTTTCATAACATTAACTGATTATGAATTATAAATTGTTGTTATTTCTGCTGCAAATATAGAGATAATCGGAAGAAGTTAGCTCGATTTGCTGTCAGATTTAACAAAAGTTGATATTCATTTTAAGATTTTAGACTTTGGCGTGAGTGGAAAATCAGAAGTTATAGCCGAGTGACCACTCGAGGGAATAGGAGCGGTCGAACTGATGAGCACGCAGGTCGAGACCGGCAAAAAGTCCGTTCTGCTGACCAAAGTGATAGCGTATGCCCAACTTCTCGAAGATAGTGCTGACGTCCTCTGTCAGTCCGCAGCGCTTATACAGATAAAAACCCGCTGCAACGTGGAGGGAAACGCGGCGATACCAGAACTCCTGCTTGAGGTAAGCGCCGACACGTAGAGGAGAATAGCCGTCGGGGGCTTCCTCCCCCTTGAGCAGGAGGTCGGTCTGCCTGTAATGGTTGGCATCCAAATCTGCCTCCAAGCCAATGCCAGTAGCGAAGATAGGTGTGTATCGCCATACCGCCTCTGCACCTACTACTCCGCGGAAACGGGCAGGCGCAAGTTGGTCGGGGGTGTCTGATGCCAGAATGCCGTCCAGCTCGACAGGGCAGCTATGTACGCCAGCAGCAGCAAAGACATTATAGTGTATCCCCTTGGCATATTCGGGCTTCTGAGGTGCTTCGGCGCTCTTGGGCTCAAATGCTTTCTGTCCCAGATAATGACGGACACCTAAGCCTACAGCCAGCTCGTTGATGCCCTGGTTGGGCGAGCGGGTCATTCCGTTGGAGTGATGCGTCAGATAGGCGCCTGCCTGTAGTGACCACTGGGGTGCGAACATCCACTCGGCCTGCACGCCAGTGCCGAACACAGCAAAGACTTTAGAGCCTATGTAGAGGTTACTGGGATTGGTGTGATAATCGTACTTCTGATTAGAGAAAGCCAAACCCACTTCCAAAAGCGGACCCATCTTGAACTGCTTGGTACGTACCAGATTGAACTCTGCAAAGCCGTACAGGTTGACGATATCACCCAGGCGGGAGTCGTTCTTGAAGCTGAGTGCCCCCATGCGGGCATAGGAGAGTCCGATGCCGAATGTGGGGTAGTTGAGAGCCCGCTCGAACCAATTGTTGTCCTTGGGCAGTGTGGACAGTCCGACCTTGGCATCGAAGATACCATAGTTATGGGTATCTATCAGGTTGGAGTAGATGTGATGTCCGTTCAGTACGTGGCTGTATCGACCATCGGCACTGATGCTGAGGTGTTCACGGTCTATGCGCTGTGCCGATGCTGCGCAGATACCTGCGAGCAGGCAGAGGGCGAATACGGATAAGCGAGCTTTCCTTTTCTTCATTATTCTGCTTTTATGGTGGTTAGTTGATTAAGGTCTTCTGGTGTATCACCCGTGTAGAGGGTGTAAGTGCTTCCCTTCTGCAACAAGGCAGAGGAATATAGGATGGTAAGTGTGGGGTAGGCAGGGGTCTCGATTATGGCCAGCTCGTTATTATCGGCATCAGCAATCTTAACATAGCGTTTTACCCCCTTATTCTTATATAGACGGATGTATGCCTGTGCGGATTTGTCTGCCAGGGGTTGGTCGCTCTTATAGCCAACTCCCATAACCGTTCCGCCATTGCAATAGAAATGGTTCACATCGAAGGCTGCCTCGGCTCCCTCGGGACTGTAGGTGCTGATGGTGCCACCATTGACAAAGAGGTCGCCTTTGGAATCCAGTCCGTCGTTGGTAAGGCTGGTGGCAAAGGTAAAGCCTCCGTTCACAATCACAGATGAACCCGCCTTGAGGGGATCGTCGTAGGTGGCGATATAGTGTTTGCCGTCGTTGATGGTAATCTTCTTGGCAGCTGCAAGACCCACAGCTCCGTTATGTCCAAGGGTCTTGATGAAGAGTTCTCCACCATTGACATTGATATTATTCGCCATCACAGCACGTGCACCTAATGAGGGATTGTTCAGGAAGTCGGCATCAGTGAGCGTTCCACTACCTGTCAGCAGGAAGTAAAGACTTCCATCCTCGATGGTTATGTCCCCAGAAGTTCCGATACATTTGCCATTGAACTCCTCATTATAGAAATTCAGTGCATAGTTGGAATTGACGATTAAATCGCAATTGGCAGTGACGCTGGAGAGTAAGGTTCCTGCCTCGGCAGCAGCCAGCTTACAGGGATGCAGGCTGTTCAGGCAGATGCGGCCGTTCTCTGATTGTCCGCTTACCAATATCTCTATGCCTTCCAGCTCTGTTGTTATGGAAACGCTGTCGCCTTCTATAGCAACAGCTATGCCTGTGAGGTTGCCGTTGATAGTAGCTTCACCGTCATAAAAACCGACTTCTATGATACGTTGAACCACAAAGGACGTGTCCCTGTTTTCTGTAAATTCGCATACGGGATTATAGCGGGTATCGAAATCGAAGAAAAGTTTCAGGCTGTCGGGAATGAAGGCGGGGGTGGGGTAGATGCCAGTATGGCTTGTGCGGACTTCCTTGATATCGTCTATGGGATATTCGTGCATGCCATCCTCGCGAAAAACGGTCATCAGCCCATCCTGATAGTCGATGAGGGAAATGCCGTTGGAAAGCTCCTGCCGAACAGTACCAGGCAGGGTGACGGTATTGTCCTCGTGCTTGGAGGTTACGTCATTACCTATGATATATAGGGCTGCTGGAGTAATCTCCTTGGTGTATTCCGCCTCGTTGTAGTCGTCGTGCTTCCAAGTGGCAGAGGCCATTTCCTTATCGAAGATGGCGTAGTTGTCCTCGAGGAACGACATCATATACTCGACCTCCTCCTGAGGTGTTGCGGCAATCTTCTTGCTGTTCTTGTAGGTTGGAAGCCAACGTGCCCTCTCGCGTTCCCATGCTCCGGAGATAGCAAACTGGTTGGCATACTTCTCCATGATAGCCCTCACATTCTGGAGTGACAGCTGATGGGTAGAGAGGTATTGCCAGCGGTTGTTCATCTTAGTGGCAAAGTCATCCGGGCGGATATTCTTTGCCTTGAAACGGTGTATCAGGTTGTGGTATCCCAACTTCTCGCCCCAAGCCATCTGCTTGATGTCGCGTCCCGTCTCGTCACCTCCGGCATAGCGGCCGATGGAGCCGTCCAAATCCCAGAGTGTAAACAGGTACTTGGCGTCCTTTTCCCAGTTGCGTACACTCAGATAGTAGTTCTTCTTCTGGTTGTCGAGCAATTGGAAAGCCTGAATGAAAAGAATGAAATCAATTACATTCTGCTCGTAAAGCTTATCCGTGTAATTAGTATTGAAGTCGGGGTTGCCTGTTTTCAGATAATCTATGATATCGCAGATGGGGTCGAAGAAGGCCTGACTGATGGTATCGTCGGGGTATTTCTGCTCCCATCCGTAGGATTTTTTGGATTCGATATAAGGCCACAGGAAGGAATCGTTGGCAGGCTTGTCTGTGTAGCTGGAAAGGTATGTCTCGCCACATTCCCAGATGGCCTTCCACAGCAAGCCCCTCTTAACCTCGGGTGTGGTGTCGGTAGCTTCCTTGGTCTTCTTCAGGTTCAGCTTCTTACGGTCAATCTTGTCCGTAAAGCACATCAGACCATAATAGCCGCCATTAACAAATACCTCCACGAACTCGCCCTGCGTACCATTGCACTGGTAGCGGTTGTCCTTGGCATAAGGAAGGTCGTCGACACTGTTCCAGAGGTCCATCATCACACGGTTACGCATACGGCTGTAGTCGGTATATTCAGATGCCAGTATCCAGTCGTCGTCCTTGCGGTAGCCCAGCAAGTGAACATCCTGGCTCTCGCCATCCTTTATCAGTTCTATGTTGAAGCTCTTCTTGGCCTTGGAGCCAGATGTGGCACCACGTGGACGAATCATTATATCAGAGTTGAAACATGCCAATCCCTCGATCTGTGACTCCTTCTGCTTGGTACGGCAGCGGGCATCTATGACGCTCAGATAGCCAGGATATTTCTTGGTGTGGTTCTCGTCGTCCTTAGATATGGAGTAATTGGCAGACATCTCTTCCAACGGGCAGTCTATAACAATGAAAGGAAGGTTACTGAATACCAATGTCCACTGTCTGCTTTCGTCGTTGGTAACGGTCAGCGTATAGGCAGCGTTGGTGGTCCAGTCTGGAATATCGAGGTTGCCGCTCTCTCCGTTTTTCAGCGTAGTATCGTTCAGCTTGATGCTTTGATATCGGTTCTCGTCCCAGCGCAAGGTTCCCTTCAGGGCACTGCCGACGTTTGGTTCTATTGTGACAAAAAGGCTGTTGGCTGCTGTGTCGGCAACAAGAGGTACCTCGTTGAGCCACAGTCCGCAGTCACGTTGTGCTCTCGCTCCCAGGAACGAAAACAATGCCACACATATAATGATTAGTTTCTTCATGTACATCATGCTCTTTATTTAAAGCTTCCCAGTTGGAGGGATTTTTTCTCTAATGTAAAATCGTATTCCGTTGCAGGAGTGTCAGTGAGCGACTTCTCGAAACTGAGAATCTTATATCTGTTTCCCACTTGCAGGCTGCTGTTAGAGAACAGAGCGCAGACACATTTGTAGGTGTCGGGGGTGGGGATAACCTTGATGATATTATCGTCGGCATCTGCAAGAGCCAGATAGCTGATGCTCTTACCCTTCACGTAGCACAATACGCTGGCCTGATCGCTGGATTCGTAAGGTTGGCAGTTGCGGGCACCAAGACTAAGAATCTCGCCACTCATCACCTTAAAGGTCTTGCCGTCGGTATCCAGACCCATCTGGTCGATATCTCCACCGATGGTATAAAGCAAACCGTCGTACATATAGAGGAAGCTTACATCGAAGCCGTCATTCTCGGTGCTGCAAATCATCACATCACCGCCTTTGATGTGGCAACCCTCGGCATTCATACCATCGTCGACGCTGTAGCTGCGTATCTTGCCTCCATTGATGTAAATCTCCTTCTTGGATTCGATTCCTTCGGCAGCTGCGCCTCCAGAGCACCTCACATATACATTGCCCGAGTTGAAGGTCATCTTGCCAGCTGACTTTAAACCCTTGGGTGAAGCGGCAGCCTCGACCTTCTGTCCGTGTGAATCCTCGGTCTTCACCTCAGGAATACGTGTGCCGCTGGTGCGAATGTATATGTCGGCATCTGCAACCGTCAGGGTACCGAGGTAGTTGGTCTTTGTTTCACTGACAATCTCGGAGTGACCGGCACTGATGCCCTTGCCACCTGTTCCTGTGGAGAGACAGTATATCTCGCCACCCGAGATGTTCATATCCCATTCACTTTTCAGGCCACAGCAAGAGCTGTAGTCCTCTTCTGTCTCGTCATATACGGCATCGCCCGTGGTGATAGCCTTTATCACACCACCTTTCACCCATAGCAGGGAGTCGGAACTGATGCCCTTGCTGGCGTCACCCTCGGAATAGGTTCTGAGAACGCCTCCGCCAATGATAACATTGTCCTTGCCGTATATGGCCTTGCCCTTCTGGGCATAAGCGTTGACATGAACGAATCCACCCAGCAGATGTACGTAGTCGTCCGAGGCAATGCCTCCCTTCTTGTGGGCATTCACATATAGTTGTCCTTCGCCCGAGATGCAGATCTTTCCTTCGGCAAAGACGCAGCCACGTTGGTCTTCGCCTTTCACCTTCTTGTATGTAGTGGCATCGGTGAGGGTATTAACAGTATTGGCTGGAAGGTCGATAAACAAGCGCTTCTTGGACTGGCTGTTGATGACTGGTCCCTGAGTATTGGTCAGGTTAATGCCATTCAGTGTCAGGCAAGCCTTACGCTCGCTATAAAGCTTGAAGCAAGCATCGCTGCTGTTACCCGATAAGATGTATCTTATTCCGACGGCATTTGTCTGGATGGTAAGATGTGCACCGTCCTTGGTAACAACAAGGGAGTCTGTGTCGCCTGTAACCTCTACTTCATTACCATCGTAGGCTATGTTTACGGTCTTGCTCCAAGTGCTATGAGCTAGGAAATCATCGTACTGCACACTCTTGGGGTCTGTAACCTCGGGCTCTGCCGTAATGCGCTGTTTGTCAGCCTCTTCGAAGTCTATGTCGTAATCGAAATCTGCATGATATTTCTCGGGCAGAACCTTCGTTAGCCATTTGTCGTGCTCGCGGAATCCCATTGTGCCGACAGCAGAAGCATCGAAGGTGTAGCTTCGGGCATAGTTGTCCCAAACCATCATACTGTCTGTTCCGAATGCCATTTTCTCTATTCCTTTGAAAATGCTCATCCGATTGTAGCCGTTTACATTCTGGTTGATATAGACATTATGCTGCGCCCAGTTGCTGCTAGCTACGAGGAACAGACACAATGCCAACAGGACTTTATATTTGCTTTGCATCTTTATTTCACAACAAATTTCACGCAGTTGTTACCAGATTTCAACAGGTAGGTTCCTTTGGCGAGTCCCTTCAGGCTGACTGTTGTTCTGCCAGCGTTGGTCTTCTGTGTAGGGGTTACCAGTCGTCCTTCGATATCATAGACAGCGACCTTGTTTCCCGCAACGGTTACCTTACCTTCCTCTATCCTCATCTTAGCACACTCTTTTGTCTTCTCGATAGCGTCTTCCTCGTCTGGATCCAGGGCGTCAGAGAAATGCCATGACTCAACGTCAGAGAAGTTCCATTCCCCGACTGTCCCTTGCAGGGAAGTCAGTGTTATGGTCTTGTCGCCAAACTGCATCTGTGGTTCCTTGGCCAGACTGCACACAATCTCGGTGCCATCCGAAAGATGAATACTAATAGAGGAACTGGCCCAACTTGGCAATACTCCCAGCATTGCCAAAGCAAACAGAATTTTTTTCATAGAATAATACTAATACCTCACCTATTATATATAATGTGTTTCTAATTCGGGTGCAAAAGTAGTAATTTTATTCTAAATGAATATCTTTTCTGACTTACAATATTATTTCCATTGTTGTTTTCTGTACCTTCATCCCCATATTCTTATAGAAACTGAGTGCAGGGCCGTTCCCCTCCCATACGTTCAGGGTAATGTTGTGGCAACCGATAGACTGGGCGTAATCGCGGACATATTCGTATAGCGCTTTGCCTACATGCTGGCCACGAGCCTTTTCATCGACACAGATATCATCGATATACAACGTCTTGTTGTCCTGCAGCAGCAGATTGTCCTTGACTTCGGACAACTGACAGAAAGCATAGCCCTTAACCTCTCCGTCGTCATAGACAAAGATGGGTTTGCTGTCATCATCTAGTATGGACAGCAGTTCCTGCTCGTTGTATTTGGTAGTGTAGGGCTTGAACAGGTCAGGTCGTATCACATGGTGAACCATATTAACCTGATGCAACAGTTCAATGATGCGCTTAATGTCCCTGGGGCAAGCTTTTCTTAATTCATAATTCATAATTCATAATTCACGATTCATAATTCATAATTCATAATTCATAATTCACGATTCATAATTCATAATTCATAATTCATAATTCACGATTCATAATTTATAACCCACGATTCATAATTAAATCGGTTTACTGTCTGCTGTTTTAATTTCTGATTCCCTTTAGCGGATCGCTTTCACGGGGAAGGTGAAATATGTGTCGGGGAAGGGTTCATCCTTCAGTGTGAAGTGCCACCACTCGCTATCGAGAGCTTTGAATCCGTGACGGAGCATAGCCTGACGCAGTATCATTCTGTTCTGAAACTGTTCGGCTGTTATGCTGCGTCCCTGCGGACTCTTGCTGTTATCGCCCGTATATTCGCCTGTCTCGGGATTTCCACAAAAGTCGGGATGACTCTCAGGTCCAAACCAGTCGAAGGTTCCACCCATATCCACTTCTTTCTCGGTGTTCATGTCAAAGAGTGTGAGGTCAACGGTACTTCCGCGTGTGTGGCCACTCTTCTCGTAGATATATTCCTGCTCAAAGAGGACACTCTTGTCGAGGTCGGGGTAGAAGTAGGTCTTCATCAGGGTGTCTGCCACGTTTTCTGCCCAACGGACAAAGTTGTCCACGCCCTTCTGAGGGCGATAGGCATCATAGATTTTCAGGCGATAGCCCAATGCTTTTACATCGTCGCTGACAGCACGCAGACTGTCTGCGGCAATGCGTGTCATCAGTGCTGTAGGTTCCTCGTAACCGTCGATGCGTGTTCCCACAAAGTTATACGTCCCGTAGTATCTGATTTCCAGAATGGCATCGGGTACTGCATCCGTAAGTGTTACAAACTGGCTGTTATCCTGTTCCGGTGTAATCTTTGCATCCTCCTTAGAACAGGATACTGTTGTCATGCCGCAGATGAGGGTTGCGGCCATTACTCCAAAGAAATATCTTGTTTTCATCTGTGTTGTTTTTTGAGATTAATGGTTTCACTTCTTCTTAGGGATACGTTTTGTCAGTCCGATTGCACCCGTTGGACATACCAGACGACAGAGGTGACAGCCCACACATTTTGTTCCTATAATGCGTGGCTGGCGGGTGTCATCGTCAAAGGCAATAGCCTGATGCCCACCATCCATACACGAGGTGTAGCAACGTCCGCATCCTATACAGGTCTCGCGGTCAATCTTGGGATAGACAATGGTATCGCGGTCCAGGTTGGAGGGCAGTTGGAATTTGGGCAGCAACTCGC
Organism: uncultured Prevotellaceae bacterium; assembly: GCA_946619915.1. Classification (GTDB taxonomy): domain Bacteria; phylum Bacteroidota; class Bacteroidia; order Bacteroidales; family Bacteroidaceae; genus Physcousia. Next base: position 27,210 of record CAMOMP010000022.1, read on the forward strand.
CCACAAGTTCCTCTACCTTGCTTATGCCACGCTCTGCCATGTAGTTCTGCAGGCCAAGTATCATATCGTCTATGATACGATAGCCATATTGCATAACGGCTGTGCAGACCTGTACGTTGTTACAGCCCAACTGAATAAACTCTAACGCGTCGCGCCATGTCTCGATGCCACCTATACCGCTGTACTGGATATTCTTCATAATGGGATTCTTCACCATTGCCAGGATATGACGAAGGGCTATGGGCTTGACGGCTCGACCCGAAAGTCCTGAACCTGTCTGACAACCACTCACTTCGGAGCCTTCGCCCATCGTTACGCTTTTGATGGTGTTGATGGCAGATATGGCATCTGCCCCAGCAAAATAGGCTCCCATGGCAGGTTCTGAGATGTGAGCTATGTTGGGTGTCATCTTAGGAATGACGGGAATATTCACGCTACGCTTAACATAAGCCGTGAAGAAGGTTACCAATTCGGGGTCTTGACCCACATCGGAGCCCATACCCGTCTGACGCATCTGGGGGCAGGAATAGTTCAGTTCTACAGCATCGCAACCGGCTTCCTCTGCCATCTTGGCCAGCTGAATCCAGTCTTCTTCGTTCTGTCCCATGATAGAAGCTATGACAACCTTCGTCGGGTAGTTTTTCTTCAGTCGCTTCAGGATATCGAAATCTACTTCCACGGGGTTTTCGCTCAGCTGCTCCATGTTGCGGAAAGCATAGAAGTTACCGTGCCCGCCAACATCATGAACTGCATCAAAGCGGGGCGAAACCTCTCTGATGTCTTGCAGGCAGATGGTCTTGTAGAAGACACCAGCCCATCCCATGTCAAAGGCTCGCGCTACCATCTCGTAGTTGGTGCAGATGGCTGACGAAGCCAGGAAGAAAGGGTTCTCGCAATGTATGCCGCAGAAGTCGATAGCGAGAGAGGGCATTGCATTGTTTGTTGATGCGGAATCGAAACACAGCGTTTGAGCTATCTCGCATATTCGTATGGGACGGTCGTAATGGATACAGGCCTTCTCTGCTGCCTCCAGTTCCTCTGCAGAACATTTTGCAATCCATTGGCCAGCCCATTTCTCGTTGCCAAAGCGGATGGCTCTGATGGCACGAGCGGGGTCACCGTTCTTACATCCCTTGCTGCATGGAGCGTCTTTACATAGAAGGCAGCGCATGGCCTCTTCCTGTAGTCTTAAACCTTTCTGTTTCATGGTCTTGGCTATTATTTGATTAATTCTTTATTAAATTCAAAATCTCTTCAGCAGAATCCACAACCGTAAGGCCATCGATGCCTTTCATGGGACGATAGCCCCAGCTGACGGCAATGGCACGGATGCCGCTATTCTGGGCTGTCTGCATGTCTGTCTGCGAGTCGCCCACCATCAGGGCATTCTCCTTCCGCACGCCAGTCTTCTGCAATACCTCCTGCACAATCTCAGGGTTGGGTTTTAGGGGGAAACCGGGTCGGTTGCCCAGAATCGCTACGAAGGGGATGTTAGGGAAGAACTTCTTTATGAGACGTTCTGTTCCCTCCTGAAACTTGTTCGAGGCCACAGCCATTAGCACGCCATCTTTATGCAGCTGATTCAGTAACTCCTGCATTCCTGCATAGGGCTGTGTGTGCTCGTCTATATGGTCTGTGTAGTAAGCCTTGAAATCCTTCAGAACATCGTTCACCATATTATCATCCTCCTTGTAGTTGTCGGGTAACGCACGTTTCACCAGGTTGCGAACTCCGTTACCCACCATCATCATGTATTCGTCGTGTGTGTGCAGGGGGAATCCGCGCAGTTGCATAGCGTGGTTAACAGCCTCGCTGAGGTCATCTATCGTATTAAGTAAGGTGCCGTCCAGATCGAACACCACCAGTTTGCGCTCCCTCCTTGCATAAAGACGCGCCACGAAGGATCCGCTGATATTATGCCATACACTGAATATGGCTCCAGGGATGGTGGCAAGGGGATAGGCAGCAAAATGAAGTGTAGCCAAACTGCTGGCCAGTCCTGAGTTCTGCATACCTACCTCAATCGAGATAGCCCGCTTCTTGGGGTCTGTGAGCCCTAACAGTCGTCCTATCAGATAGCCCAGGCTTAAGCCAAAGATGTTATGCAGCATAACCACCAAGATTACCAGCATGCCGCCCATCAACAATTTATCTGCATTGTGAGAAACAACGATGCCCACCGTTACAGCTATTGCAATGGAGGAGAAGGCTGGCAGGTAAGGAGCCACGCTTTGTGTTATTTGGGGAAGGAAATGCTGGCAGAGCAGACCAAAGATAATAGGTGCTATCACCACATAGACAATGCTCAGCAGCATGCCAACGGTATCTACTTCGACCATCGTTCCCGCCATCAGCCAGACCAACAGGGGGGTGAGTAGGGGAGCCAGCAGGGTAGAAGTGGCGGTCATACCTACGGATAAAGCCAAATCACCCTTGGCCAGATAGGTTATGACGTTAGAGGCTGTACCGCCTGGGCAACAGCCCACAAGGATAACACCCAGCGCCAACTCCTTGGGAAGGGAGAAGGCCCACGTCAGTCCTAATGCCAGTAGCGGCATAATCGTGAATTGAGCCAGACAGCCTATCAGTATATCCTTGGGACGGCTTAATACGATACGGAAATCCTGTGGCGAAAGTGTTAGTCCCATGCCGAACATAATAACGCCCAGCATAGGATTGATGGCCCATGTGTCAATCCACAGGAACGATGCAGGCCACAACAAAGACAGGGCTGCCACCACCAACACGAGCATCCCCATATAATCTGATATGTAACGAGCGAGGTTCTTCATATGCCCTCCTTTTTATGCATGTTTTGGTTTTATTTATTGCAAATATACATAAAATAAATGATATCCCATGTGAATCTCACAGAAAAAAAACGATTTTACGCGTGCAGAACAAACGTCCAGCCAGCTCGCTGACTATAACTCCCGAAACATAAATTATATAAAAAAGATTCCCTCTTCGGCTCTCGCGAGGGGAAGAGGGAAATTCATCCTTAATGAGAAAAAACTACAACTATTAACTAAAAGCCATAACGGCTCATGTTCTATCTATAATTTGAGGATTATTGTTAGCTGATTATATTTTTTCACTTAGTTTAGTCCTTGATTTTCAATAATCCGTTCTCTATTACAATTTGTCTGTTTTTGGGGGAATGTTTTATATCCACGGGGCGCCCCTGTAGGTCATAGACGCCTTCTGTAACTCTTCGAGGTTGCACGGAAGCAGATTGTTCGGGTATGCTTGTGATGATATCGTCCGATACCACATCGAGGGTCCAGAAGGAACGATGGTTGGTGCCTGCAGCAGCAGCGTATGTCTGTACAAGGCAATCCGCCTGATTACTCTCGCCGCGCAGGTTGAGTCCTATGGTTCCCGATGAAAAGTCGTTAGGCGTAACAGAGGTGCAGGCGAATCCATATCGCCCGCCCTCCGTAGCCTGTGCTGCCACTCTGTATTCATTTCCTTCGGTGCCCATGTTGATAATTGTGCCAGAGTTTTTCTCGTAACTCTGAATGTAACGTCCGGTCTGTACGTTGCGGATATGGTAACAATGCGTATTGTTTGTGGGCTCGAAGGTCCAGTAGGCAGCCTCGCCAACCTTTCCTTCACAGGATATTCGGTTATCGCTCTCCATATTGTCAACCATATAGGCTGGCGTTCCGGAGAAGTTGCGTATAGTGTAGGCCTGATTCTTCAAAGGCCAGTTCTCGGCAGTTGGGTCGTCAGTATTTGCTTTAGGGTAGAAGGGGGTAGGGTCGAAGGTGTTGTCCCTGATTTGGCGTATCTGCTCAGCAGACAAAGCTCCCTTAAAGAACCATGCATCGTCTATGTAACCCTTGAAGTAGTCCTTGCCCGTCTTGTGTCCTCCTATTCGGAATCCGCCAGTGCAGGCTTCAAAAGAACCTGCCGGGATGGTGCAGTCTCTTTCTCCATTTATATAATAGGTAATACTCTGGTCAACGGGATTGCATACTATAGCTACATGTTGCCACGTGCCAGGCTTGGATGAGCCTGCTGTTGCCCGATGCTGAGTGCCACCCAGGAAGTTGTTGTAGAAGAAATCCGCAGTGCCACCTCCCGTCGGTGCCTCGGCACGTGCATAGAGGTAGATGCGTCCTGTACCTTCGTTGTCTTTCTGGGCAAGGATAATCTCGTCTCGAATGTAAAAACCATTCTCACTCTGGCTTCCTGCACCAGGAGCTGCTGTATTCTCGTTGTATATCCAGGCACAGAAAGTAGTCTGTGTTGTCTGGGTATTGAATATGCCGCTGGTATTGAGGTCGACATATTGTGCGTTTCCATTCAGATGGAGGGCATTTCCCAGTTTGCCCGTACCATAGGATACTCCGTTGGCACTTGGTGTCAGAACGTATTTGGATGGAGAGTCATCGTTCAGATTATTGTCGAAAGGGTAGTGGAAGATAAGTTCCGTCTCCGTATCCTTAATATCTGCAGGAACATTTAGTCCAACACCTTGTGCCCAATTGTTCCATAGGGTTTTCAATTCGCGGACTTTCTCGGGATATTCAGCAGCAATATTGTTTGTCTCTGATAGGTCGTGTTCCAAATCAAACAGTTGCCACCCGCTATTGGCAAGAGCTGTCAGACGCCAGTTGCCCTTGCGGATAGCCTTGCCATTCTCGTGCTCCCAATATAGGGTGCGTTCATCCTCCCATTGGTCTTTATCCTGAAGCAGGGAGACGAAACTGCGAGCCTCGTCGCAGAGCGGATTAATCTTGTTCCCTCCGTAGAAAGAAGGATAGGATGCTCCGGCCAGTTCAAGACACGTGGGCATAACATCCAGGAAGGTGCAGGGTTGGTTCGTGATAGAACCTTCCTTCTCCTTGGCCATACCTGCGGGCCAATGAACGATGGTGGGTGCAGCCGTTCCGCCATGGAACTGTGTTGTCTTCCAATAGCGGTAGGGTGTATTTACGGCACCTGCCCATCCCGTGTGCAGATAGTTATAGGTGAGCTGGCCGCCAGGGTTGGGTGAGTTATGTACTACCATTTGTCCGTCGCGTGTTCTGTCGTGACGGTCGAACTCGCCTATATTGTAGTTCTCGCTCGAAGCACCATTGTCCGAGGTAAAGATGATGATGGTATTGTCAAAGATACCTCTGCGTTTCAGCTCTGCGATGATTCGTCCGATGTTCTGGTCCACGCAGTCAATCATGGCGGCGTGTACCTCCATGTTGGCCGACTGTAAGGCTTTATTTGTCTCGTTCTCCCACTTGCGCCCTGAAGCATTGGTAGCAGCGGGCATCTCGTCGGGATTGATAAGTCCCATCTCTATCATCTTTTGGTAGCGACGCTCACGCATAGCATCCCAACCATCATCGTACTTGCCCTTATACTTGGCAATATCCTGAGGCTTAGCCTGAACGGGCCAGTGTGGCTCTTGGAAGGCCACATACATAAAGAAGGGTTTGCCGTCGGCAGTCATCTCGTCCATCATATCGATGGCCTTGTCTGCCACATAGTCGGCATAATAGAAATCCTTGGGGATGCTATCGGTAAAGATCGCCTCCTCGTTGTGTACCAACGAGAAAGGGTCAAAGTGGTCCGTTACACCCCAGATGGTACCCCAGTGCTGGTCGAAACCTCTGTTGCAGGGATATGTCTCGATAGGAGCAAAAGGACGGTTGTTGAAATAGCTCTGGTGTGAGAGCCACTTCATCTGGTCACTGTTGTTGCCAATTCCTTGGGTAAGAGAAAGATGCCACTTGCCACTCATGCCGGTATGGTAGCCAGCATCCTTCAGCGCTTCGGGAATTGTCACACAATCACGCGTCAGACTTTGCCCCATACCTGTAATACCGACAGTCTGGGCATAGCGTCCTGTCAGCAATTGTGCTCGGCTGGGGCAGCTGCGTCCCGAGTTATAGAACTGAGTAAAGCGCATACCCCCTTCGGCAAGCGCATTCAGATTGGGACTTTCCACCTCACCTCCGAAACATTGTAGGTCGGAATAGCCCATGTCATCCACCACGATGAGCATGATGTTAGGCTTTTGCTGGGCCATTCCCCCAGCAATCCCAACAGCAGGTAATGTGGCTAAGATACTTAATCTTTTCATTTCAATGCTATTTTTCTGAGATTGCTGGGGAAGTTACTCTTCGGGGTCGTTATCATCACCCCAAACAGCCCAGTCGGCCTCCTTTGTTAACGCACCACCGCCATCTACTGTGGTGCCTTCATTGATTGGCAGACTCTCAGCCAACATATTGGCTACCAGAGCCTTTTCTACATGTGAATTAGGTTTAATATATTTCATCTTTCTTTCTGTTTTTTTTTGTCCCCTCTCTTCCTCCCCGCTATGGGGGAGGTGGGTATCTGAGGGGTTAGGTCAATGGTTGGTATTATCAGCTTCTTCTTTTCTCCTATTGGATAGAAAACTGGCAGAATTTGAGGTTTGTCTTTTTTTTGTTTAGAAGAGTATCTTCTTTCCGTTAACAATGTAAAATCCCTTCTTAAGTCCATTGACTGTTCTTCCTGAAAGGTCGTAAACATTGGTGTCGGATTCTTCATTATTCACTCTTAATTCTTCACCTAAAGAAGTGGCTCCTTCTTCAAGGTAGAAAACTTTAACGTTATTTAGTCCGGCAATTTCGATGTAGCCTTTTCCGGCAGTAATGGCACTGCCAATGCTTGCCTTGTAGAAGCCAACCGTACTGTTCTGCTTGGCCAGAATGTACTGCGTGCCATCGGCTGTGATTCCGTCGGAAGCCTTCAGTATATTATCGCTCATATCGCTTTTGGCTGTAGCTGCAACGGTTGCATAGAGGCTGCCCTTGAGAACAACAGCTGAGCCGGCAGGTACATCGCTTACTTCTGTAAAGCTGACATAGGTTCCGTCAGTGGCACCCTTATATGCCTGAGCACCAAGTACTATAACATCCTCGTTGGCGCAATATGTTGCATAGCCGGCAGCAGAGATTGTCTTTGGCTCCAGTTCTGTGAATTTCCAGAAGGAGCGGTGGTTGGTGCCTGACTTGGCTGCAAAGGTCTGTACGATGTTGTCATTGCGCCAGTTCCATCCGATACAGCCATCTGTAAATGCTGTGTTAGCCTGGTCGGCAGAGGTCAGACCGAAGCAGTCCTGACCTTCCAGATCGCTGCAGTTTACTACAACGTAAGCCACAGGATCACTTCCCATTGTAACGGCTACCTCAGCGCTAGTCGCGCATGCCTGAGCATAACGGCCAGTCTTTACGTTCTTGACATAGAACTGACCGTTTCCTGCATCCTCGAACTGCCAAAGGCTGGCGTTGTCCAGATTGCCCATTGCCAGTTCGTTACCGCCATTGTCTTTAACATAGACATTGTTGTCATTGCGATTGGATATTGTATATACCTTATTTATATTGATAGACATGGGTGGGGTTACCAAGGTGAGTTTCCAGAAGGAACGATGATTGGCACCTGCTACGGCAGCAAAGGTCTGAACGGTATTGTCTCCCTTCCAGTTCCATCCCACGCAACCAGATGTGAATTCGTAGTTGGATTGGTTGGTGGTGGTCAGGCCGAACATATCAGTTCCTTCTGCCGAACATTCCTTTGCGCGATATTCCACAGGGCTGTCGCCCATTGTCACGTTCACTTCAGTAGTTGTGCTGCACAACTGAGCATAACGACCGGTCTTCTTGTTCTTGATGTAGTAACAGCCTTCGTTGGCGGTTGCTATGAACTGCCAGTAGCAGGCATCGTCCAATGCACCCATCTGGATGACATCAACGCCAGTGTCCTTAACATAAAGATTAACGTCATTGCGGTTTGCAATGGTGTAGAACTTGCCGTCTTCGATGGTAAGGGCGAATACATTCTGCATGGTACAGAATAATGCACACAGGATAAGTAATTTTTTTTCCATGTATATATAAATTCAGTTAAAGTTTCGTTACGTTTAGCTTGTTTTCTGCTGCAAAGTTACGGTGATTATGCGTTGTAACATAGTATTATAATAAATATATATGCAGAATATAATAAATATAATATGTATATTGTTATATATCAGCAATATACACATTATATTGTGGCGTGTTTTTATTAGATAAATATATATGAGATATAGCTAATTCTGTGGTCTTTCAGTATACTTTACATTCCTATTTTCATGACATCCTGCTCGAATGTGTCAGGATTCAGAGCCATTCCGCGTAAACGCACCCTATAGTTCAGGATGGTGTTATAAGAGTAATTCAGCACCTTTGCTATCTGCTGGTTGCTGGTTATTCCCAGTCGTGTTAGGGCAAATATGCGCATGGATGGGGTAAGAAGTGCTTCGCCCTCTTGTTTGCGATATTCAGGCTGTAGCAAGGCGTTGAAGTCGGTAATGAATGTGGGGAACATAGACATAAACAGCTCGTCGAATCTGTCCAGTTGTTCTTTCTTGCTGAAGTTCTTCTGCAGTTCCCTGATGGCTTTCTGAACCTGGTCGTATTGCCCCTTCCTCAGCTTTTGGTCTGTCTTTACGGCAAATTCCTCATACATGTTTGTCAGTTCGCTGTTTGATTCCAGCAGCTTACCCAGATAGGCATCTTTCAGCTTGTTAGAGTCGCGTAGTAGCATACTGGTGCGTCTTAGACTTTCGTTTTCCTCCCTGAGAAGGTCGTTCTCGTCCTTCATCTTTTTGTCCACGGCGTGAAAGCCCATCAGCAACTTCCTGTTCCTCTCGTAGCGGAATAGGGTATATGTAATATATGTAAGGAATACGAGCACTAAGGTTGCGAAGAAGTAGTTCAGCCTACGGTTCTTCTTGGACTTTTCCTTTGTGATATCCGGTATAATCCTGTCTATGTGCGTTATCTGCGAGCGCATGCCGTAGTACTCGCCACTTTCTATGGCGATGTTCACATATTTGCTTACATCGTATTTCTGGTTGTATTGCCTGAACATGTGTTCCGTCAGGTCTATAATGGCTATGGAGGAGTTCTGGGCATTCAGGATATCGTTCTTCGTGGCCTCCATATAATATCGGGTAGCCGGTTCGTGTTTGCCCTGATGTTTGAAGCATTTACCTAACGAGGCATTGGCCAGTGTATATAGGATGTTATTTTCCTTGGGAATGTATTTCAGTCCTTCCTCGAAGTACTTCTGAGCCACATTAAATTTCCCTTGCCTGCCGTATATTCTTCCCAGTGCAAAGTTGTTCATTCCTTTATCTTTGGAGTAATCCAGGCATTTCCTGAACATCTCCTGCCCGATATTGTTGTATTTGTTGGCATTGACGGAATCATTCACATATACGGCCAGACGCTGGTATGCTATACCATAGTAAAAATAATATAGGGCCTTAATGCTGTCGTTCACCTCGGGGAAATCCAGATCTACGGACTTCAGCATATCCAGTGCCTCCACAAACAGGCAGGCTTGTGTCATATTGAAGCTGGATAGTATGCGTGATTCAGCTTTCAGGTTGCCGTCGCCAATCAGGTCTGCTTGAAGGCGCATCTTCTGAGAGAACTCGCTGGCATAGTCGTACGAGAACATCTGAGCCTTCTGCAGCATGCGTCTGTTGGTCTGATACCTGAAGATGGCGTCATAATCTGTATTCTTGTGCAGTTGCAACATCACGGAGTCCATCTGGTGTTTTAGGCTGTCCCTAAAGAACTGCCTCTTCTCGACCAGACCATTCAGGATATCCAACTCACGACGGTTGTACTCATTCATCTCCCTCTGGTGATTGTCTCTGTTTAAGTAGAAAAATGCACCTGTCAGGAAAAGAATGATTAGGAATAATCCAATATATCTTCCACCTCCGCGTAGCGCGATCTTCATTGTGAGGATTTGTGTTTTGTTTGCTAATAGTTGTTAGTTTCGGTGCAAAGTTAGTACTTTTTTGCGTTATATATTATTTTGAACACAAAAAAAAGAGTTCCCTTACGCAGAAAACTCTCTTTTTATAATAGTATTATAGGCTATTGCTGCTGTGGAGGGTACACGGTGTATCCCCATTTGCGAGCGATGGCTGAGAGGAGTAGGGCTCTTCTTTTGAAGTCCGTCCAGTTTTTCTTTTCAGCCTGACTCCAGCCCGTTTCGGCAATAGCAAATACGCGAGGATAGAGCATCATCTCTGCATGCCAGGCATCCATGACGTGCTCTGTCCATAGGCAACCTTGCAAGCCCAGGACGTGATGAGCAGCCTCCTCGGAAATGCCTTCTGCCATTGGCTCAAAGGAATAGACTTTCTCCAGGGATACAAGTCGTCCCACAGGTCGGAACTGAGCGGGATCTTGCTTATAGTCCAGATAAAGGTAATGCGTGGGGGTGAAAATCACATCGTGCCCTTCCTTTACAGCCTTCAGTCCTGCCTCTGTTCCGTGCCAAGACATCACGGTGGCATCTGGTGCCAACCCTCCCTGCAGGATTTCGTCCCAACCGATGATACGCTTGCCGTGTTCGTGGGCAAAGCGCTCCATTCGCCTGATCATGTAGCTCTGCAGCTCTTCCGCACTCTTCAGTCCCTCGGTTTTCATGCGAGCCTGGCAGTCCGGACAAATCTTCCAGTTGTTCTTGCGCCCCTCGTCACCACCGATATGGATATACTGCGAGGGAAACATATCAAAGACCTCCAGTAGCACCTTCTCCAGAAACTCGAAGGTGCCCTCCTTGCCAGGGCACAGTTCCCAAGGGTCTTTTCCGCCACTGGGCAGGCTGCAAGCCAGTTCGGGATAAGCAGCACGGGTCTCGTAGTTATGTCCGGGCATTTCTATTTCGGGAATCACCTCGATATGTCTCTCGTTGGCAAAGGAAAGGATATCTGCAATGTCCTGCTTGGTATAGTATCCGCCGTAAGCTCCGGGTGTTCCCTCTTCCACGAAAGGTCCACCTATCTCGTTCTTTTCCCAATCCCAGAAATAGGCCTCGGGGCGCCAAGCTGTCAGTTGGGTGAGTCGCGGATAGGCATCAATCTGCAAGCGCCAGCCCGGATTATCTACCAGATGGAAATGGAAGCGGTTCATCTTCAGGAGGGCCATCATCTCCAATTGCTTCTTCACGAACTCCTTGCCTTGGAAGTGGCGGCTTTCGTCCAGCATTACGCCTCTGTGGCGGAAACGCGGCCAGTCGAGTATGGTGCAGCAGGTTACCGAGCTGTTCGTGCAGGCCATCATTCTGAGTGTCTGACGGGCATAGAACACGCCTTCCTCGTCGGCAGCTACAATCTTCACGCCCTTCTTTCCCAGCTCCAGCCAATAGGCCGACTTCAATTGCCAGTCAGTCAGTTGCCTGCCTTCCAAGTGGCGTAGCAGAGCCTTTTCCGAGATGCGCACCTTCTCGCGCAAGCCCGCCATCTTATTGGCTGCAACGCTTCCTGATAGTTCTGAATATGCTACCGGCGCTGGTATCAGGTTTGTTTGCTGGGGCTGAGCTTCGACGAATATAGATGCACAGGCAAGTGCAAACGCCATCAATGTCTTTTTCATATCTATGAGTATTATTTTTCGGTTGTCTCAATAGCAAAAGTATTCAAAATTTCGTCAACTATCAAAAATGTTGCCGTTTTTTTGCATTAAGCCTGAACACGGGGTGAAATCAGGCTTCAAACTCCTAGCAGCCTTTCTATTAACGGTACATACCAAGTGCGGACTTCTTCTGCTGTTGGTGTGTGACCGCCTGGGAAATGATACGAGTGGGCGTAGTGCTCCAGGAACAACGGTTCAAAGTGTGCCAATGTGTCCTGCTCGCCAAAGATTCCCCAAATATGTTCTTTGCCGTATGGGGTGCAGCCGTCAAACTGGTGTTGCTGCATTTCTGCAAATTCCCGAATCAGTTGCTCGTCGATAACGAAATCCTGAATGCCATTCTTGCGTGGCGATTTGTATTGATGTGCTCCAATCCTTGGCTTCAGAAATTCTGTCATCTGGAAATGGGGATTGCCCAGTAGGGCAGGGATGCCCAATGCGGGTGCTATCATCTGGGCGTAGAACGAACCACAGCTGTTGCCTACCAGTACATCGGGCCTCTCGTTCTTGCACAGTTCGCGGATAAAGCGTACAGCTTCCTCGGGATGCATCGGCAGATCGGGTGTCAGTACCTCTGCGCGACCCTCAAAGGCCTCTCTCAATGCTACAGCCGGTACGCATTGACCGCTGGCAAAAAATCCGTGTAAGAACAATATTTTCATTTTGCTTGTCTGTATTTTCGATATCTTCTGTAATGAATTTTCATTCGTCCATTCGATGTGGCTTTTTACGCTCTCGTTAAGCGGAACTTTTTTCTACGTGTGGGAATTTTTATGGCCTCGTGTGGAAATTTTTATCTATCCCTTTTGTGCACTGCAAAGGTATTGTGAATTTACGGAACATCAAAGTGTTTTGTAAATTATTTTTTATTTTTTTTGATGCTTTGGGAAGACTCAGATATCAGTAATATCAGATATCAGTTTCCCAAAAAGCATGCAAAACAGCCTTACTACTATATATTATTATATATATAATAATATATAGTAGTAAGAAGTAATTCACCCTTTCAAAACAAAACTGATATCTGATATCTGATATTTCTGAGTCATAAACACAAAAAAGAGCTCTCATAACCAGAGAACTCTTTTCGTGATTCGGATGGGGCTCGAACCCATGACCCGCAGCTTAGAAGGCTGCTGCTCTAATCCAACTGAGCTACCGAACCAACCTATTTGCTGTTAAGCGGGTGCAAAGATACAACAAAAAATGAAGAGTGAAGAATGAAGAATGAAGAATTTTCGTCTTTTTTACATTTTTTTTGCTTTAAAGTTGGTGATTTGACTGTTGAACTGCCCAGTTTTCTGTAATGGGAAGACAAGGGTGCGGACGTAGTTATAGGTTTTGTCCTTGGTGTAGAAACGTTTTTCTATACCCAGTTCCTGTATCAACTTCCCATTTACGTAGAGGGAAGTGCTATGGTTGGTGCCTTTGATGGCGATGTGCTCCTTCTTGCCAGCCTTGCCCTTATACCTAAAAGTGTAAAGGTAGCCATCTCGGCTGAAGCCTAACCATCCGCCTATGGGGTCTGCCAAATATACCTTGGCATAGGGACCTTCCGTCAGGATGGTGCCATCGGGTTCGGCTGTCCATGTGATGTCAAAATCTACCTGATAGTCATAACCAATTTGTGCCTCGTCGCTTGGATTAATGATGGTTTCTTTACTTAATTTCTGAATTTCTATTTCGGTGTTACCCAATTGGTTACATTTATATCCTTCACCTAACACTTTACGTTTACTATCCCATGCGGCATAGCCGATAGTATCATTAATTGCGCGCCATGTTTTTTCGGAGATAACTTGCACGGCAGGGTAGATGCGATGGTGGATATCGCCTACCGAAATGCCGTTGTAACAGATGTCGTTCCAGACGCAAAACATACCGCCGTGAATCTGCGGATCGCGCACGGGGAACTTCTCCTTTCCTATCTGGGCAGGTGTCCATGTCTCATATAGATTCTTGCAGTTGAGATAGTCATTGTAATAGCCTGCGGCGGGTACGATATAGACGTATCTGTCAGGAACAGTTATCATGTGGTAACCTAACTTGTACATGTCGTGCGGATTTGCATAGCCGTTGTACCACATATCCATCATTACGTTTTCTACCTTGACGGGAGTCTCGCCCTTGGCGTGTGTGAGTTGCCCCCAGAAGACAGCTTGCTTGCCATAGCGCTCCACTTCGCGGATGAGGTGATCAACCAGACCGCGAAAGAGCTCTACGATATCCTTGTCTTTGTTACTATATTCATCTACGCCGATGTGCATGCGGGGGCAGCAGAATACGGGATCTGGACCACCCAGATACTCGGCATAGAGGCTGTCCAGGAAGGGACGCAGCTCGGGGTTGCGCAGCTCCAGGTGATTCTGGCCGTAATCCTTGCTGGCCAGCGAGGGGCGGTAGTGCGAGAAGCAAAGCGAGTGCGAAGGGGTGTCTATCTCGGGAATAATCTCCACGCCCATCTTCTTGGCATAGAGGATGAAATCATGGAAGTCTTTCTTGGTGTAGAAGCCGTCCTTGGCTGTCAGTTCGGGGAAGTACTCGCTCTCTATGCGGAAGGCAGCGTATGTCTCGTCCCAGTTGCTGTTATAGTACCGATGATCTCCGCAGTCGTTCAGATGCACCTGCAGAGTGTTCATCTTATAATACGACATCATCTCCACCAGGCTGTACAGGTAGGATAGGGGAATGTACTTGCGCCCCACGTCCACCATGGCTCCACGTATTTCGTAAGCTGGTGTGTCTGTGATGGTTCCGCAGGCAAGTGGCTCTCCCTGTACCTTCAATTGTTGTAGCGTCTGAATACCCCACAGGATTCCTTGCTCCGTCTGCGCCTTGACGGTAATGCCCTTGGGGGTTATAGCAAGTTGGTAACCTTCTGCACCCAACTCCTTGTCTTTGCAGAGCTGCAAGTTCACGGAGCCTCCTTTGCCTTGTGTGGCAGGAATGTTGTTCGTGAAGCCCGACAGGTACTGGGCTTCGTCTTGCAGCGCTGCATCGTTATAACTGATGCTTGACAGCTGGTTCCATTGCAGTTCGCCCTTTGCGGGTTTCCAGTTTTCAATGGCTGGTACTACGAAAGGTCTCTCCTGAGCAAATACAAGTGTACTCGCAAAAATAACAAAAATGAGTGATAGTTGTTTGCTCATTGTTCTTGATAGTATGTTAACGGGTGCAAATGTATAAAATATATTTTTTAAAAAAAGAACAATGCTGCAACTTTTTCGATTTCTGGGGTAATGTTAGAAATAAACTCATGTTGTGCAAAAAAAAAGTTCATATAGTTCCTATTTGGGTAAGTTTTGTGTGTTTGTACTGCATCCATGTGAAAACGACAACAATGAAAATACAGTATTCCCAGGTTTTGGTCATCTCAAATTCTAGCGGTTACTGGCAGATAGATTTTCAACCCACAGATACCAACAACTCCAATATATCGTCAAGGTGGTACAGGGTAACTTCTTTGATATTCTCTCGCGCGCATAAATTAATATAATGTATGGTGCGTTGTGAATGCAATTTTTCTGAAAAAAGTTGTTGATATGTTTTGGTGGTTTGCGGAATTGTTGTACCTTTGCACCCGCAAACGAGAAACACGGGCCCTGACGAGGGGTTCTGAAAGTCTCGGGAGCACAGTTCTTTGACATAATTCCATAGACAGAAATTGTAGTACAAGAGAAAACAAGTACGAACCGTCATTCTGAAAAGAAATGAGATACTCGGCCAGTTAAGAT
>CAMOMP010000023.1:0-42195 GCA_946619915.1 uncultured Prevotellaceae bacterium
CTGTAACCTCCTGACCCAGATAGTCCTCGGCAGTCTTCTTCATCTTCTGCAGAATCATAGCGCTGATTTCCTGGGGAGTGTACTGACGACCGTCGATGTCTACACGGGGGGTGTTATTGTCGCCACGTACTACAGAATAAGGTACGCGGGCAATCTCCTTCTGCACCTGGTCGTAGGTCTCACCCATGAAACGCTTGATACTGAAGATAGTCTTCTTAGGATTAGTGATAGCCTGACGCTTGGCAGGATCACCTACCTTACGCTCACCACCATCAACGAATGCCACAATAGAGGGTGTTGTACGCTTGCCCTCGCTGTTGGCAATAACTGTGGGCTCGTTGCCCTCAAATACGGATACACAGCTGTTAGTGGTACCCAAGTCAATTCCAATAATCTTTCCCATAATCGTATTTATTTTATTTGTTTATTCTTAAATTAATTCTCTCAATGAGCCATCAACTCACATCAAATAAAACAAAGCCCGTGCCAAATGGCAAAATGGCAAAGATTATGACACATTGTCAGTCTTGGAACTTGGGAGAATAGAAACAAAGTGTTATCTTTGCATCGGATTATGACGAAAATAGTCCAAAAATCGAAGAGAACAACATAACCACATATAAAAATGAAGAAAATTAACCTCTTACTCCTTTCCCTTATTGCCCTATGGCAACTACCCGCTTCAGCAGAAGTTAAAATAAATAATGTATCAGGCGTTTACATTGGCGGACATATTCGCAGGGAACGTCCCAATACGATTAAGAAGCTGCGCGAATCGGGCTTTACCACTGCCCTACTCTTCAACGTGCACGTAGATACCGACGGTACGCTTATGACCGATGGCGAGACCATCTGCAAGAACGGCGAATACGTATTCCAGAACACGCAGCCTTACTACCAGCAGGATATTAAGGACCTGAAGGCTGCAGGCAGCAGCATCCAGCGCGTGGAAATCGTTATTGGTGGATGGGGAAACGACTCATACGACCATATACGCGACCTTATCAAGGCAAGCGGAACAGGCTCGAACACCATGCTGTACAAAAACTTCAAGGCATTGAAGGAGGCTGTGCCCGAGATTGAGGCTGTGAACAACGACGACGAGCATTGCTACGACGCTGAAACTGGTGCCAAGTTCCATATTATGATGTATGATTTGGGCTATACAACCACATTGGCTCCCTATACGAACAAATCCTATTGGCAAAACCTCTGCTCAAAAATCAGAGCCAGCAGACCCAATGCCGTGGATTGTGTGATGGTGCAATGCTACGACGGTGGTGCCGGCAATGTTAACAGCGTGGGAAGCTGGACATTCACAGGCGTACCCGTAAGACAAGCCGGTCTGATGTACTACTCTAACGATTGGAATGTTGACAAGAACATCGAGCAATTCCAGAAGTGGGCAGACGATGGCGTTGCCTCAGGCGGTTTCGTATGGGTTTACAACAGCGAAGAATGGGACCTGAACAAATGGGCATCAGGCATGAACCGTGTGTACAAGGCTGTGGAAGTACCCGAGGAGGAAGCGATGATAGAGGTGTTCAGTGGCACCAACTTTACAGGCTATAGCGTGAAACTGCCCGTTGGCAAGTTTGCGAAGGGCGAACTGGCATTATATGGCATAACGGCAAACGACATAGAGTCCATAAAGATACTGAAGGAAGGTGCCAGCGCAAGATTATACACAAAGGTTGATAACACAGGTGGCAGTCTGCTGTGCAAGACCGATCGCAAAGGATTCACCACTACGTATAAGAACCTTATCAACTCTATAACTGTTGAATATACCGAACCCGACCCTTGTGCCGCCCCTGAGATTTCTTACCAAAATGGCAAGCTCTTCTTTACCAGCACCACTCCCAATGCAACCTGCACCTATACCATTGCGCCCATAGAGGAGAAAACGGGCAAAGACTCTGTGACGATGGATGCACAATACACCATCACAGCCTATGCCACAGCCAGCGGCTTCGGAAAAAGCCCTGTAACAACTGCCACACTCATCCTGAATCTCGCAGATAACACACAGGATGTTCAGGACGGCATATTCAAGGTATTTGCCACTCCCATACTGGTCTCTGCAGCAGACAACGGAGTTGTTAACGTAAAGGGTATAGCAGGAAACGAGGAGATTACGATAAGTTCTGTAGATGGCAAGCTGTTAGGCCGAGGCAAGGCCTTTAATGGCGAGGCCTCCATCCGCACAAGTGCCGTTCCTGGCACAACCATCGTGCTGAAGGCTGGAGAGAGAAGCGTGAAGATGGCATTGTAGGAAAGGGTCTTAACGGTCCGTTTCCCTTACATCATATTGTTTCTGAAGCTTCAGGAGTTCCTTATGCAGGCGCTTCTGGAGCTTTTCCTTTCCCTTCTGCCCATAGATGTTATGCATCTCTGTGGGGTCTGCGTTGAGGTCGTACATCTCCCATTGGTCTATGGCTTCCTCGGCCTTCTCCTCGCCACAGGGATAGAAGTGAATTAACTTGTAGCCATCGGCAGTACGAACGCCATAATGACGACGCACGCTATGCTCGGCAGGATACTCGTAATAATGATAGTAAAGGCTCTGGCGCCAATTCTTGGGATGTCTGCCCTCCAACAAAGGCAGAAGGCTGACACCCTGCATGTCATCAGGAATGGGAACACCTGCCAAATCCAAGAAGGTGGGAGCATAGTCTATGTTCTGCACCATCTCTGTGATATCGCCTTTGGCAACAGGACCGGCATAGTGGGTGGGCATTCGCATAACCAACGGAGTGGAGAAACTCTCTTCGTACATGAAACGTTTATCGAACCATCCGTGTTCGCCCATATAGAATCCCTGATCGCTGGTATAGACAACAAGAGTGTTTTCTGAAAGGCCTGCCTCATCAAGATAATCAAGCAGACGACCCACATTATCGTCGAAGGTCTTCAGCACCTTTGCATAGTCACGCATAAAGCGCTGATACTTAAACTCTTTAAGCGCCTTTCCCTGAAGATTACGTTTACGGAAATCCACAGACAGGGAATCATAGAACATGTCGTACTGGGCACGCTCCTTACTGTTGAGCCTGCCGATATATCGCATATAATCAGGAGTAAGACGTGTGGGATGCGAGGGGTCGTACACCTTGCAATCGTAATCCATGGTCATATCCTCATCGGAGGCGATATCCATCTCCTGATGTTGGGCTGCAAGACGCCCCTCCCAATCATCATCGAAGTTCTCTGGCAGGCGGAAGGTAACATCCTCGTATTCATGCAGGTATTTCAGTTCGGGTAGCCAGTCGCGATGACAAGCTTTCTCGTGTAGGAAGAGTGCAAAGGGCTTGTCTGTCTTCTGTTGTACGCCCAGCCACGCAAGAGCCTTATCCGTAAGAATGTTGGTGAGATAGCCTTCCTCGCGGTGCGTCTTACCATCCATGGTAATGAAGGTGGGATTGTAGTATTCGCCCTGCCCTGGTATAATCTCGAAATGGTCGAAGCCCGTGGGCGTACTAACCAGATGCCACTTACCAATCAGACAAGTGCTGTAGCCTGCCTGCTGCAGGAGCTTGGGCATAGTCTGCTGTGACCCATCGAAAACGCCATGTTCGTTATTGGTAAAGCCGTTCTTATGGCTATGCTTGCCCGTTATCATGCAGGCACGACTGGGGCCAGACAACGAGTTGGCAACGAAGCTATTGACGAAGCGCACACCATCTTGCGCAATACGATCGAGGTTGGGAGTTTGAACATGCGTCTTATCGTAGCACGACATCATCTGCGCCGTATGATCGTCCGTCATGATATACAGGATATTGGGCCGCTGCTGAGCATAAGCAACGGAGGGAAGAAGGGCATAAAAAATGACCCCTCTCATCCTCCGTCGAGGGGGAGTGAGTATTCGTGTAAGATGTGCTTTCGTTGTTTTCATGGTTGTTCATTGAACATTAGTTTACCGTTTACAGTTTACAGTTGTTTCGTGATTTCGGCATTTCGATATTTCGATATCTCGATGCAGCCGTTAACTCAATTATGAATTATGAATTGTGAATTATGAATTATGAATTGTGAATTATGAATTATGAATTAGCGGACCCAAGAACGGTGCTGTGGCACCTTTGCCACTACGGGCAAGGTCTTCTGGTGTGCCTGAGAACAGCAGCTGACCACCATCACGTCCACCTTCCGGGCCCATATCTATCAGCCAATCGGCACACTTGATGACATCCAGATTGTGCTCGATAACCACAACCGTATTGCCCTTCTCTACCAAACGGTTCAGCACAGAGAGCAGAACGCGGATATCCTCG
The DNA here is from genome assembly GCA_946619915.1 of uncultured Prevotellaceae bacterium. Lineage (GTDB taxonomy): Bacteria > Bacteroidota > Bacteroidia > Bacteroidales > Bacteroidaceae > Physcousia. The sequence continues at coordinate 4,278 of CAMOMP010000023.1, forward strand.
AAATGAAGTCCCGTAGTAGGTTCGTCCAGAATATAGAAGGTCTTGCCAGTATCTCGCTTGCTCAGCTCGGTTGCCAATTTCACACGCTGACTCTCGCCACCCGACAATGTGGTGCTGGGCTGTCCCAACTTGATATAACCCAGACCTACATCCTGCAGTACCTTAATCTTGTTCAGGATGGTAGGAACATTCTCGAAGAACTCGACAGCCTGATTGATGGTCATATCCAACACATCGGCAATGCTCTTGCCACGATAACGCACCTCGAGTGTCTCGCGGTTATAGCGCTTGCCGTGGCATTCCTCGCAAGGCACAAAGACATCGGGCAGGAAATTCATCTCGATGGTCTTGTAGCCATTACCACTGCATGACTCGCAGCGTCCGCCCCTGACATTGAACGAGAAACGGCCTGGCTTGTAGCCTCGGATACGTGCCTCGGGGAGTTCGACAAAAAGGTTACGGATGTCATTAAAGACACCTGTATAGGTAGCTGGATTAGAGCGAGGGGTACGTCCCAACGGGCTCTGGTCGACATCCACCACCTTATCTATATTCTCGAGACCTTCAATCCTATCATAAGGAAGAGGGTCGCGCAAAGAACGATAGAAATGCTTGCTGAGGATGGGATGCAGGGTATCGTTGATAAGCGAACTCTTACCACTGCCACTAACACCCGTTACGCAAATCAGCTTACCCAACGGGAAGGAGACATCAACACCCTTGAGGTTATTACCCCGTGCGCCATACAGCACAAGGGATTTTCCGTTACCAGGTCTGCAAACAGCAGGAACCTCGATACTGAGTTCTCCATTCAGGTACTGACTGGTAAGTGTATGCTGCTTGAGCATATCGGCAAACTTGCCCTGGAAGACAATCTCGCCACCCTTGCGACCTGCCTTAGGACCCACATCAACAATGTAATCGGCATTCTCCATCATCTCCTGATCATGCTCGACCACAATAACGGAGTTGCCCGTATCGCGCAGCTTCTTCAGCGAATCAATAAGCTTGATGTTATCCTTCTGATGCAAACCGATACTGGGTTCGTCCAGAATATACAGCACATTCACGAGCTGGCTTCCAATCTGCGTAGCCAAACGGATACGCTGACTCTCACCACCCGACAGACTTACAGAGGTACGGTCCAAGGACAGATAATCGAGTCCCACATCCAACAGGAAACGCAGACGGGTGCGAATCTCCTTCAGAATCTCTGTGGCTATCTTGCGCTGATGGGATGTGAGCTTTTCATCGATATTCGACAACCAATCATACAACTCGCGCAGGTCCATCCTACAAAGCTCGGCAATATTCTTGCCAGCTATAAAGAAATGCAGGGACTCTCTGTTCAGGCGCTGTCCCTTACATTCAGGACATACTGCTGTACAGCTGAACTGCTCAGCCCACTTCTGGGCATTGGCAGACATATCGGCATCCTGCATCTGACTGAGATATTTTCCCAGACCATCATAGGAAGCAAAATAATCGTTGGTAGTCTTGGCGGTATCAGCAGAAATGCGCAACCGCTCGGAACTGCCGTCTATAATCTCCTGCAATGCCTCGTGGGGCACATCGGAAAGCGGCGTCTCAAGGGTACAGTCGTATTTCTGCAACAAGGCTTCTATCTGCCAGAATATCATTGCCGAACGAGCCTTGCCCAAAGGGGCAATGCCGCCCTTCTTAACAGACAGAGACTTATCCGGAAAGACCTTATCCTCGTCTATAAGGTTGACATATCCCAATCCCTTGCATCTGGGACAGGCACCCTGTGGACTATTGAAGGAGAAGTCATGCGGAGCAGGCTCCTTGTAAGAGATACCCGTAGTAGGACACATCAGCCTCTTGCTATAATAGCGAACCTGCTCGGTATCCATATCATATACCAGCATCAGGCCATCGCCCTGCTTCATGGCAGTAGCAACACTCTGCACCAGACGCTTGTCGTCCTTGTCCTGCACCTTCAGACGGTCTATCACCACCTCGATATCATGGTTGCGATAGCGATCCAACTTCATGCCAGGAAGGATTTCCTGAATCTGTCCATCCACCCTGACGTAGAGATAGCCCTTCTTCTGAATGCTCTCGAAAAGATCCTGATAATGTCCCTTTCTGTTCTTTACCAGAGGAGCCAGGATGCATATCTTACGACCAAGGTAGTCCTTGAGGATAAGATCTATAATCTGTTCCTCGGTATAACGAACCATCTTCTCGCCTGTCTCGTAGGAGAATGCCTCTGCAGCACGGGCATAAAGAAGACGGAAGAAATCATAAATCTCGGTAGTTGTTCCAACCGTACTACGGGGATTCTTGTTGGTGGTCTTCTGCTCTATACTGATAACAGGACTCAGACCTGTTATCTTATCGACATCAGGACGCTGAAGGTTGCCCAAGAAATTACGGGCATAGGCGCTAAAGGTCTCGATATACCTACGTTGCCCCTCGGCAAAGATGGTATCAAAGGCAAGAGATGACTTTCCGCTACCACTAAGTCCTGTGATTACAGTAAAGCTATTTCTTGGTATCGTTACATCTACGTTCTTGAGATTGTGAACGCGCGCTCCCCAAACAGAAATCTTACTGTCACTCATCGCCTGTATCCGTGGTTCCTTCGCCGTTATTATATCCAGAAATCACACTGATAGTCTTCTTGATACTGAAGTTACGTCCATCAGCTCCCTTTGCACGCACCACCAGGAAGTAAACACCATCCTTTACAACCTTTCCCTTATAGGTTCCGTCCCATTTGCCATTGACATCATCCCAGGAATACAACTTGGTACCCCATCTGTTGAAGACTGCGGCATGGAACTCCACAATACTCTGGTAGCCGTCCTTGGGCTTCAGCTCATCGTTAAAACCATCCTTGTTAGGAGAAATGGCATTGGGGAACTCCAATATACTGGTGCTAATGGAGAAAACAATGGATTTAGGGTCCTCGCCCTCCTCAGGGAATTCATAATATATACTGCCATCTGCATTATAGAAGGTGACATACAACTGCGCAGTATACGATCCACTCTGGGTGAATGTGTGCTCCACATCCTCGTCTGTACGATGAATCAGAATAGTGGAAGGATCATCGTTATTCCATATCTTCCACTCGTAACGGGGTGTGCCATAACCTTCCAAGCCAGAAGGATTTGCCTTAAGAAGAACTTTCAGAGGAGCACTTCGTGGACTGGCATCAATCTCTGTGGTATCAACAGTTCCATCTGTGTTCTCCTCAAGAAAAACACCTGTAGGGTCAACAGAAGGTACTGACTGTGCAATAGCACATATTGGGAACATCAACAACAGAATTGCTATTATACGTGTCATTTTTGCCATGCATTTACAATTAATTCTGCAAATTTAATGAAATTTCTTTGGATGAAGCACATTTTATATCCCAAAAAGTCTAAAATGGCAGGAAAAAAGTGTTATCTTTGCGCTTATGAAAAGGCTCATTATTATATTATTAATGTGTATTCCGCTTATAGCGGATGCGCAGAACGCCATGTCGGTGCTGAATCGCCTACATCAGGTCAACAAGGGAGAGACGCTATACGAAATAGCTAAACAGTATAATATTACAGAGCAGGACTTGCTGTTGGCAAATCCGGAAATCAAGAAAAACAAGAAACTCAAGAAAGGTATATACCTGACAATCCCTCAGGCCAAGGCAGCCCAAGGCGAAGCTGCTACCGCAGCGGCAACAGGCAAGCAGGCATTATCTACGCTGAAAGTGGGTGTAATACTGCCATTCGTGGAAAGAAGCGAGAGAGCCAAAAAGATGATTGAGTTCTACCAAGGCTTCCTAATGGCTGCCGACAGCATAAAGAAGGAAGGTAAGAACCTGGAGATATATGCCTTTAGCAGCGGAAGTACGGAAGCTGACATTATGGAGGTTCTGGGGAAACCCGAGATTGCCCAGCTGGACGTATTGTTCGGACCCGTTGACGAGCAGCAACTGCCTGCTACCATAACCATCTGCAAACAGAATAACACAAGATTGGTATTACCCTTTGTTAACGGACAAAGTACAGCTGGTAATCCACACCTATACATGGCCTGCCCCAACAATGCCGTAACCATAGCAGAAGCAGCAGGTCTGGTCACAAAAGCATACACCAACAGGAATTTCATTATCCTGAAATCCAATACCGACAATTACAAGGGTTCGCTCTTTACCCAGACTCTGTCTGATATGCTGGGAAAGAATGGAAACATCGTTCGCCTATTGAACATAAACAGCGACGAATCATCCTATGAGGCCGCCATGAACCAGTTTAAGGACAATGTCATCGTCCCTGATAACCCCAACATAAAGACGCTGAACATTCTCATCTCGAAGCTGGATACCTTCAGACAGAAACATCCCAACTATAATATATCCTTGTTGGGTTACCCCGAATGGCAGACCTACACAGATAAGCTGCTAAACAGTTTCTTTACCTTCGACACCTACATTTACAGCCCCTATTACTACAATGCCTTGGCAGGAAACACCAAATACTTTGAACAGACATTTACAAGGAACTTTGGCAAGCCTATGGCTGTGAACTATCCCAGATATGCCATGATGGGATTCGACCTTGCCCTGTACATCATGCACGAAATGCTGACAGGCGGTTTTGTAGGCCAACAAGTACCCTATCAGAATATGTACAAGTTTGTGCAGGAGGGAGAGAACAATGGATACAGCAACAGATTCATACAATTAATTCACTTCACAAAGACAAAACAAATAGAACTGATTAGATGAAAAGAATAACTCTTCTTACCATACTATATACCTTATTATCAATAAATGTTTTAGCCCAAGTAGGAGAATACCGCAATGATCTGGCTATTGGTATAAATGGTGGCTATGCACTGAACCAGATAAGCTTCAGCCCCCATGTAAACCAGAAAATGCATGGTGGCATGACAATGGGTATAACCGCCAGATATACCTGCGAGAAGTACTTTAGCATGATTTGTGCCATTCAGGGTGAGGTGAACTTTGCACAACTGGGATGGACCGAGGACATAACAACAAGCACTGACACTTACAAGCGAGATATAAACTACATACAGGTGCCTATCATGGTAAACCTAGGCTTTGGTAAGGAGAGAGGTGGCGTAAAGGGTTGCATCTTAGCCGGTCCCCATATTGGATTCTGTATTGGAGACAAAGCAACAAAAGGAGGCGAATGGAGTGACTATACCCTATCCCTACGTAACCGCACAGAGCAGTACGACAAAGAAATTGAGAAGAAATTCGACTATGGCATAACCCTCGGCCTAGGAATGGATGTCAGCACAAAGAAAGGACATCACTTTACCCTGGAAGGCAGATACGGACTGAGCCTAAGCAATATCTTTAATGCTACAAAACAAGATACCTTCAGCCGTAGCGCCAATAATGTCATTACGGTGAAGGTAGCTTATTTGTTTGATATTCTGAAGACGCGTTATTAACGCAAGCGATCTAAAGAGCGCACCAGCTTCTCATCCTTGAGAATGCCACGAAATGCCAGATATAACAATATCAGGCTAACGAATGGCAAGGATGCCCACACTGTTACCTTGAAAGATACTTCGCTCTGGAAAGCATCTAAAAAGTACCAGGCAAAAAAGCCATAAACGGCATACCACCCTATCAACAATATCATACAGAAACTGCAGATACGCATCTGCAAAGCTCTGTACTTGAACAGGAAGATGTTCAGCAGCGAAAGGGTTGCTTCGATAAGTAAAATGACGAAAAGAGCCCATGAGCCACCACGGCTGGAAAGGAGATAATCACCATTACCAGATGAGCACCAACAGCCCAGATTGAACAGCTTTCCAATCTTCTCTCCGTCATCTGCAAAAAAATACCCTATACAACTGGCCATACAGACAACTACCAAAACAGTTGCCAAGAACAGGTATAGGGATTGAATGCGCTGGATCATTAATCAAGAGGTGAAGCAGCTTCCTTGCTGGGGTTTCTGAAATAAATCTTACCCTCGATGAACTCCTGTGTTGCCATAAGAGTTGGCTTAGGAAGCTTCTCATAGAAACGGCTGATTTCAATCTGCTCGCGGTTCTCAAAAACCTCGTCAAGGTTATCCTGAGAACTTGCAAACTCCTGCAACTTCTTGCTAAGTTCATTCTTGATATCAGCAGCTATCTGATTAGAACGCTTAGCAATAATAGCAACGCTTTCATAAATATTTCCTGTTTCCTCACACAATTCCATAACATTACGGTTTACTGTGTTGGTAGGAGCAGTTGATTTTTTGTAATCCATCATATTTTAAATTGTTTGTGATTTTTTTCTAAATAAATTACGAAGTCCTTTAGAAGTGGTGTTTTTTTCTGACTTGTTTATATTCTCTTGAGAAAGACCTTCTTCATCAGAAAGGGCTGTCGCTTTCTTTTCCTTCTTAACCTTTGTCAGATCCACGTCGTCCTCGTCTATCTGACCTTTCTTTGCCACAACACGCTCGGAATAGTTCAGAATAGATTTAGCCTCCTTTAGGTACTTGCTTTCAGGGAACTCATTCTGGAAAGCATAATATTCGTCAATAGCATCACGAAAACGCTCAACGCGCTTTTCGATAATACTATGACGAGCCAAATGATATCTAGACCTAAGAATCATAATCGAAAGCTCCTCCTTACGTTCAGGAGAAGCATAGGGATAATCCTTAAGTGCATTCTGTGCTGTAACAATACATGCCTCGAAATTATTGTCGTCATAAGACATACAGTTTCCTCTGTAGGTACCCAAGTCGTAATATAACTTGGCAGCCATGTATTCCTTCTCGACTAACTTGTCCTGCAAATTAAAAATCATATCCTGGGTCTGAGCCCTCAGCTTGGATTCGGGATGATACTCAAGGAATTTTGAGAATTCGTTAAGAGCATCCATAGTATTGGTCTGATCAAGCCTTGTATCAACGACACTATTATAGTGAGACATTGCGCTGAAATATCTGCTCAGCTCGACATACTGACCCTTGGAGTAGCTCTTACAATATTGCTTGAAGTACTTGGCAGCAGATTCATAGTCGCCAGAACGATAACTGCTCATACCAAGCATGAACAGACATTCGTCTCCGTAATGGGTTCCCCTCAAAACTGCTAATACCTGTTCAAAAACTTCAGTAGCTTTTCTATAGTTTCCTTCTGCGTAATAACCCTTTGCTGCTTCGTACTTGTAATCGTAATCTGCTGTTTTCATGACGGAATTATAATCGCCACAACCAGCCAAAAACGGCAGAATAAACAACAATATGAGACTATATCTTTGCATGTACATACTTTTACGGGGTGCAAAGGTAATACTTTTTCTCAAAATTACACGAAAGTCCTTCCAATAAATATTGGATTATTCGTTTTTTTAACACAAATTCGCTTTCATTCGCAACATTTCATCCCTCAACAAAGCTGCCTCAACAAAATCTAGTCGCTTTGCAGCCTCATGCATCTTCTTCTCGATGCTCTTTATCTTGGCCTCTTGTTGCTCTCTGGTCAGCAGGGTTGTTTCCTGCTCTGCAACCTGCAGGAGTTCTACATCAGGTTCGATGTATGCCCTACTCTCTGATTGTTGCTGAGCCTGAACAAGATCGCCCATCGTATGGTCCTTCTTTATCTGCTGAGGCACAATATGATGGGCCTCGTTATAATGTAACTGAATTTCCCTTCGACGATTCGTCTCGTCGATAGTTTTCTGCATGCTTTCTGTAATGGTGTCGCCATACATGATAGCCTTTCCGTTCAGATTACGGGCTGCCCTACCAACCGTCTGCGTGAGACTTCTGTGGCTGCGCAAGAAGCCTTCCTTGTCTGCATCGAGAATAGCAACCAAACTAACCTCAGGAAGATCCAATCCCTCACGCAACAGATTCACGCCTACCAGCACATCGTACTGCCCTTCCCTAAGGCTATTCAGTATCTGCACACGTTCCAACGTGTCAACATCACTGTGGATATATGCCGTCCTGATACCATTACGAAGCAAATACTCAGCCAACTCCTCTGCCATTCTCTTGGTTAGCGTTGTCACCAAGGTACGTTCGTCACGCTCGACACGTTGCTGAATCTCTTCCATCAAATCATCAACCTGATTCTCTGTAGGACGCACCTCAATCACAGGATCAAGCAAACCCGTGGGGCGGATAAGTTGTTCAACCACAACGCCTTCACTCTGTTCCAGTTCATAGTCGGCAGGCGTAGCACTTACATAAATTACCTGATGTGTCATTTCGCAGAACTCCTCGAATTTAAGGGGTCTGTTATCCTTTGCAGCAGGTAGGCGGAAGCCATATTCCACAAGATTGCGTTTTCTTGCCTGATCGCCACCATACATGGCACCTATCTGAGGAACTGACACGTGACTCTCGTCTATTACCATCAAGTAATCCTCTGGAAAGAAATCCAATAGACAGTAAGGACGCGTTCCTGGTTCTCTGCCATCGAAATAACGGCTATAGTTCTCGATTCCTGAGCAATGACCCAACTCGCGAATCATTTCAACATCATACGTTACCCTTTCATGCAAACGTTTTGCCTCCAAGGTTTTACCTACTTCCTCGAAGTAAGAAACTTGGTCTCTCAAGTCATCTTCTATCTTACGGATAGCCTGTTCCTGCATATCGTGACTTGTCATGAAGAGATTGGCAGGATAAACTTTGTAATTTTCGAAAGAGGATATGCGAGCCATGTTAATAGGGTCAACTTCTTCAAGACTCTCAATCTCATCGTCCCAGAAAGTAACACGTAGCAAATAATCGCTATAGGCAAGAGCAATATCTACAGTATCACCTTTCACGCGAACCTGGCCTCTGTTCAATGTCAAATCATTTCTGACGTAAAGGCTATCCATAAGCCTGCGCAAGAAATCATTCCTGTCCAGTTTCTGCCCTACCCTCAGTTCTATTACATTCTCATAGAAAGCCGAGGGGTTTCCCATACCATAGATACAAGACACGCTGCTGACCACAATCACATCTTTTCTTCCAGAGAGAAGCGCACTTGTAGCCGCCAACCTAAGTTTGTCTATCTCCTCGTTAATTGCCAAGTCTTTCTCGATGTACGTATCTGTACTTGGGATGTAGGCTTCAGGCTGATAATAGTCGTAATAACTGACGTAGTATTCAACGGCATTGTTGGGAAAGAACTGCTTCATCTCGCCATAAAGCTGAGCAGCAAGCGTCTTGTTATGACTCAGTATCAACGTAGGCTTTCCAACATTTGCAATAACATTTGCAATTGTAAAGGTTTTTCCACTACCAGTTACACCCAATAGGGTCTGAGCAGGAACACCCTGCAGCACGCCCTCTGAGAGTTGACGAATTGCCTCGGGTTGGTCACCGGTAGGCTTGTATTTTGATGTTAGTTGAAACTCTTTCATTTGTTAATAGAATACAAAATTACAATATTTATTCAAAAAGAAGCATAGAATTCGTAATAAATCTGTAATTTTGGCGTCAATATTAAGAATAAAGAATTTAAAATAAAAGAGAACATGAACATTAAGATCCTAAGCATCTTACTTGCTGCAACACTATTAACCACACCTGTTGTAGCAAAAGAGAAAAAAGAGAAGGCCAAGACCGAACAGGTAAAAAAAGCGCCTAAGGAGAAGAAAGTCAAGAATCCCAACGGATTCAGCAACAACAAGTTATACACACTGACATGCAGACGCGGTCAATTGGTAATGAATGTCAACAGAACGGGTCTTACATCAACTGTGATTCGCACTGACGCGCCTAAAGAAGACAAGACCTTCGCCATCATAACACATGAAGGTAAGCAATATATCTATAGTCCATCAGCCAAGAAATTCCTGATTGGAAGCGGAAACTTTGGAAACAATCTGGGAACACCGTTTACCTTCGACAGTAAGCAGTCTGACGGGAAGTTCAAATATATGATATCTGCAACAAACAACAGCGGAGCAAAATTCTATATCAACATGAACGACGAGACCGTTGTCGTTATCAATTCATGGGATACGGCTGACAATGGTAACCGCTGGCAGATAACACCTGCAGGCAAATTCGACCCAACAGAGGTACTTAAGAAAATCAAAGAACAGCCACAGGCACCCGGTCCCAAGAAGGGCATAGAGCGCAACGGTCTGTTCCGCGTTTCCAAAGTAGATAATGAATGGTTCTTCGAAATCCCCGACAGCCTGATAGGACGTGAGTTCTTGACAACTACGCGCTACACATCAACTCCCGCCGGCATAGGTAAGTTTGGTGGAGAGCAGGTTAATCAGCAGACTCTCTATTTCCAGCCCGCACCCGATGACGGCATGCTTTTACGTGCAAAACTTATTATAAATGTAGCCGACACAACAGAAACCATCAACCGGGCCATCACCGTCAGCAATGAGAATCCTATTATTGGTGCCTTTAAGGTAGAAAGCCATAATAATGGAGTATATAAAATAAAGGTGGGAGGATTCTTCAACTCAGACAACCCTGCATTAGGACTGCCTCGCTACATCAAGGATCAATTCTCATTGCAGAACCAGGATGTCAGCTTCATAGAAGATATCAAGACATTCCCAACAAATACTGAGGTGCGTATAGTTAAAACCTTCTATGGAAGCAACATAAGCAAGATACCTTCCGTGGGAAGAACTGGCAAAGCAACCTTTGGACTTAACATTAGCTTCGTCCTCTTGCCAGAGAAACCTATGATGCGCCGCTATTACGACCCACGTGTAGGTTTCTTCTCTGACGATTTCACCAGCTATACCGACGACCAGCAGCGTGTTGAGGAAAAACGTTTCATCACCCGTTGGCGTTTGGAACCACGTCCTGAAGACGTAGAGAAAATGAGGAACGGCGAACTGGTTGAACCCATCAAGCCCATTGTTTACTACATCGACCCTGCCACACCTAAGCAGTGGAGAAAATACCTTATCCAGGGTGTCAACGACTGGCAGGCTGCCTTCGAGAAAGCTGGTTTCAAGAATGCCATCATGGCTAAAGAATGGCCTGAAAACGATTCTACAATGAGCCTGGAGGATGCACGCTATAGCTGCATTCGTTATCTGGCAAGCCCCATCGAGAATGCTTATGGTCCCAATGTTCACGACCCACGTACAGGCGAAATTCTGGAGAGCCACATTTGCTGGTATCACAATGTAATGTCCTTGGTTCACGATTGGTACATGATTCAGGCTAGCTCAATTGACGAAGCAGCTCAGAAGATGAACTACGACGAGGAACTGATGGGACAGCTTATCCGTTTTGTCAGCTCACACGAGGTAGGACATACCCTGGGTCTGCGCCACAACTTCGGCAGCAGTAGTACAGTGCCCGTTGACAGTCTGCGTAATAAAGCATGGGTAGAGGCACACGGCCATACACCCAGTATCATGGACTATGCACGATTCAACTATGTAGCACAACCCGAGGACGGCATATCTCGCACTGGCATCTTTCCACGTATCGGCGATTATGACATGTGGGCCATTACATGGGGTTACAAACCCATGCTGGACGCTCAAGACGAGCTGGAAGACCACAAGATGTTGGAGCCTATGGTACTGGAGTCACTCAAGAACCGCCGCTTGTGGTGGGGAGATGGTGAAGGCGTGCATATAGACCCTCGTCGCCAGACAGAAGACCTGGGTGACGATCCTGTTAAGGCCAGCTACTACGGCATCCTGAACCTGAAGCGTTTGGCAGGCAATCTACGTCGTTATACTTTGGACAACGAGAAGGATATCTACGACCATAACATCACTACCATGTACAACCACATTTGCACTCAGCTAATGAGGTACTGTGGACATGTCACCAATAATATTGGAGGTTATCTGGTAGAGGCTAAAACACGCGGTATGGGAGGAGATGTATATGAGCCCCAGCCCCTGAAGAAGCAGAAAGCTGCCCTCAAGTTTATTGATGAGCAATTCCTGCACGAGCCAGTATGGCTGCGCGAGGTATCTTATGCCAAGCGTCTGACAAACAATCCTCAGTCGCTCACAAACTATGTAGGACAATCTGCCGTAACAAGCCTGATGAATCGTCTGGATGCATTAAACGACTTGTACACGCCTCAGCAATACCTTACTGACCTGACCAAGCTTGTTTTCACGGAGTTGGACAACAACAAGAAGGTTACACCATACCGTACAGCCCTGCAGAACAACATGTTGTCCCATCTGGGACGCGCCTTTAACAATGGCAACCAGAAGATTCACCCTGCTGTGCTTTATACCCTGCAGCAATTACAGAAAAAGAGTAAGGCAGCCTCAACTTCTGCTCCAGACGCAGAAAGCCGTGCTCACTGGGGCAGCATCTACGATCAGATAGGACGCTTACTTGTCTGGAAGTAACAGAAGAATTTCCCTAACCAGAAAAAAAATACCGCCTAACTAGAGCGCAAAATTTCTCTGGTTAGGCAGTTAAGAATCCCACGTAAGGCAAAACAGCAATCTTACGTGGGATTTTATTATGGGGCAATCTCGTCGATCTTATCTTGAATTGCATCCTTTCTGCGGGTGCGCGGACTAATTTCAGGATTGGTATAGTATCCCTTCTGACCTGGCGTTCCGTCAACAAAGTCTCGAATTGACTTGGCATCTGAGTTCTGCTCCTGCCATAATTGTTCATAATCATGAACATAATCAGCACGAGGAACAACATTGGTATCGAATTCCAGTTCTATACATGTAGAATCCTGGAAATTTCCATAGCAGTAAATAAAATGATCTACGTATCCTGTATTCTTGATTGTATTGAAGGTAAAGCGAATATAACCAACCTTATGCGGAAGTATCACAATAGGCAGGTCGTCTCGAGAAATAACACACCCGCAGGTTGTTTGCATCTCCTGAATAAAGAGAGGGTTATCTGATATATTCTCTATCTCGTAGGACAGTTCCATCATCTCGCCCTGAATGACAGGATAATAGTGGCGAATAGGATCGACAACTATTACAGAAGCTGGTTTCAACTGCTTATCACATGCCACGAAGCAGAGCACAGTAAAACAGAAAGCTATAACCTTGCGGATCAATGTTTTTCTTATTTGATATGTTTTTACCTTCATCACGTTCTTTTATCTTTTTCTACTCAAATCCCTCTATCTCGTCAAGCGCCATAGTACGGTCTTCTTGATCTCGATAGATATTGAGCACAAGTTTTCCCTTATAACTATCCGGAATCTTAAACTCTGCCGTTGCCCGCTGAAGACTAGAAGAAGCTGGAGTGGGAACCACAGAACCTATCTCATGTCCACCAGCAGTTAACGTAACGCGTAAAGGCAGAGATATATGGAAGATGGGATTTTTAGTCATATTTACACGCAAGCGCTTCATCCCTTGTACATGGGGGATGGCAATGCGTAAGGCGGGGGTTGCGGACGAGAGCATCTGACCACAATGATAACAAGAAGGAAGGCCCAACAAGCCATCGGTAAGGATAGATATATCATTATAATCCTCATCCAATGCAGTTATAGGCTCCAGCAGAACACCCTTCAGTAGATTTTTCCCTTTTGTTTCCGCAGCACGGCGCAACATATAGCGGTAGTCATTCACATAATCTTCGATAGTGCCGCCAGATTCGCTGTACGATGTAATCCCCTCTTCCCTAAAATTCAGCAGCTCATTCAGCAATGGGTCACAACTTTTGACATCACCAGACAAACGTTTCAACTCCAGACGAGTAAATGCAAGGGCCCTACTTATCTTCAACATACTCTTATGCTCGCGTCCTTGCGTCTGTGGAATTAAAGAGAGTAATTTATCATGAAAAGCCGCAAATTCCTCAGCAGGCAAATAGGTCCTCTTGGCTGCAGGCATACCTTCATACAACTCCAAGGATTCCCCTAATCTACTAACCATATCTTCCTGCTTAATTACGAAATCGCATATAACATCACCTGTAACAGGATATCTTTCGCGGCAAAATTCGCGAAGCAACGGACGCCATTCTGTTTCTGGATTGGAAAGCAACAATGCCAGGATATGCATCTTTAGTCTATAGAATGTACTATATTCAATGCCGCTGCCATTCATGAAGATGCCCTTTACGCCTGCCTGTTCATAAAGACGAAGACGATGCTGAAAAATATCAAAGACGGGGAAAGGAGTAAAATAGTCATCAAAATTATTGATGTAGTCCCAAACGTATATTCGTTTTGTATATCCCGACCACTGTTTGAGCAGATTTTGGAACTCTTCCTCCTCGGGTGTCTGACAAGTGCTGAGCGGGAACCGAATGGCACTGACAAGTACACCTGCGTTCTCTGGCAAAGGATGAGTTGGCAAACTAGATGCAGTCCTGTAATAAGATGTAAAGAAAATATGATTGGGAAACTCAGATGTCAAACGCTCCAGCATAAAATAGACAGCTCCAGAAGCATCAGACTTAGTGTTGCCACATTCTACGCATCGCTTACACAGGCACACCACATTATTATCATTGGGTAGAATTGCAAAACGTATAGTTTTCTTGTTGTCAAAATTCTTGCCAATATATTTCTTGATGTACATAAACAAAGCGTCAGAGGTGAAGCAGAACTGGTCTCGATTCACACCGCCTCCGATCTTGGCATAAACATTCAAAGAAGGTTTTTCTGGCAAGACAACGGATAAATTATGTCCCCAAATTCCCCAATCGTCATCAATATTGTTAAGCTTCAGAGGAAGAATCTCCCGCGACTTTAATCTAGGTAGATATACCTCGCGATATTCGAAAGGGGAAGATTCCGACAAATGATGCTTTGAGTGATCACAACCCATAAGCAGTAATACCGATAACAGTATAACGAAATTCAAATTAAAGTTTTTCATGATATATTTTGACTTATAAATTCTCATGGTTTAGAAAGCTAAGTGGAATTGCAGCGCAATAGAATAAATATTACGGTACGAGTCTGACAATGTACCGTTCTGAAGACGATATGGATTGAAGCAGGTATTCCAGCTACCCGTAAGACCTAAACAAAGATGACGGGTACAAAGATACTGAACATCAAATCCTACCATAGCATTGGTGTGTGAGACATTGCGTAACGCTGTCTGCTCAAAGAAAGACAACTCAGGGAATGAACCAAACCCGGTAATGAGCGAAACGCTGGAAATGTTGTCATTATTAACAAAAAGTTTGCCCTTCAGTCCTATATTATAATATATGTTACTAGACAAGATGGTAACATCCGTATTAGCAGTCACTTTTATTCGTTCCCAGGATTTCTCAACAGATGGAGACACGAGGACAAGATTAAACTCATCCTTTGCAACCAGACCCAAGTTTTCTCCTCCGAGATACAGGTATGAAGGCGGAGTCCTGCGAAAGCCCAAACGCAGCGATGGAGTCCATCCTTTCGGAGCAGCGTATGAGACTGACACATTGGCACCAAACCTATTGAAGAAACGGGTAGAGACTGCGGCATTAACCATTCCACTCCATTTGGCATTAAACTCATGATCCCACTGAGCCATAAACTCAAGTCCAAAGCCTCCTGGCTCTTCCTCTAACCGATTTCCGTCTATACCCTTATAGCTTATCTGTCCAGTATATGTGTTGCGTGGAGTTATACGAGCATACGAGACAGTAGCAAGGGAATAAAGGTGAGCTACAGAAGAAAGGGTCTCATCATGCGAATCGTAGAACGCACTGGTATAGGTTGCATCTACCCTATTCTTAAATCCCTTGAAACCCAGATAACGTATATGACGGATAAAATCCCACTGTTCAGCATTGCTGGGCTCATAGTAGCGTTGCTGATACTCGCATGCCTTGTCGAACTGCTTTAGATACTCGTAAGCAATGCCCTTGTCATAAAGAAGATCCTTGTTTGAGGCATCATGAACCAAGGCTGAATCTATCACTTGCAAAGCAAGTTCAGACATCCTGTTCTTCAGCAACTGAGTTGCCCATTCATGACTTATACCTGAGTAGGCTGCAACAAGTTGTGGCGGCATAAAGCCATCCACCTGATTTCGTGGCCGAAGCAATGCCAGGGCTTCTTCATTCTTTCCCTGCTGCTGAAGCGAAAGAGCCTGCTTAACAACGAAATAAGGCACATCGGGATATGTTTCATTACCCATTGCTGCATATTTATGGAACAAGTCGTCGCGCTTCAGGGTCTGGCTCATGTTGATAAGACATCGCAATGCAACCTCACTTCCTGGCACAACTTCAAGGAGAGCCTGCGCCTCACTGAGAGCCTCATCGTATCGTTCCTCATCAATAAGGAATTTCAGACGGTTACCTGCAAAATCCTCGTATGCTGAAGCAAAACGACGACGGTTATGAGGACTTCTCTCTGATGCCTCAACGAAAAGCTTATGAGCCTCCTCCTGTCTGTTCAGGTGTCCAAGCACAGTAATCTGTCTGGAAACCACAGCTGGCCACGACTCATCTGTATCAGACATTAATTCCAATACACGATTCAAATGCTCATACGCATCACTCCACTGTTCTGCGGCAAAATCATAATCAGAAAGCTGCAGCATCATGTCAGCGTATGCCTCAGAGAGTTCCTCGTCTCCAGGATTCTTCTCAAACAGTTCCGTTAGGATACGCAAGCAACGTTTCTCGTTGCCAGAATTCTTCTCCAAGGAGTACAATTTCATCAAGAGACCAGGAGTTCGTCCTTCCAACTTCATAGCCTCCTCGATATAGAATCGGGCATCATCATAATATCCTCTTGTAAGAGACGTATTTATCAGGTAGGTTAATGCATCACGATCGTGAGTAGCAAGATAAAGACGTCCGTTAGCCTCGTATGGGTCGTGCATACGAGCATCGGCAGCGACTTCTTGTAACAGATTATTGTAAGCATTACTGCCCACGTTCTTGCTCTTTACAAAGGCCAAAGCCTGCGTATAGAGTCCAAGATCCGTCATGATGCCCACAACCTTATTAATTAGCTCTGCATCATTAGGGAAATGAACAAGTCCACGATTTGCAGCACCTATGGCTTTTTCATATTCACCCATTTTTATATACGTGCCGACAAGCTCAATATAATACTCACGCATCATCGGGTCTTGGTCTATCCATTTCTCCAGATTCTCAGCAGCCTCACTGAGTGAACTCTTCTTGAGAACCTTGTCCCAATTCTCGTGATTGTGTCTTCTGACATCTGCCAACACAACGGAATCATTAGGATAAATGTGATGCAAACGCTTCAGGGCAGCATCCGCCTCAACATCGTTCTTCAGCATTCGATAAAATGCAATCTTACGCCGCCACAGGTCACGATCGTAAGGCTGGAACTCCAACAACTCGTTGATATAACAGATAGCGCTGGAATAATGCTGCAGCTTATCTTCGACATCCACCAAGAGTCGTTTAGCCTTGAAGTGCAAATCATTAATCTGAGTGGCCCTTACCAGATTGTAGCGAGCCTCATTCATATCACCGATGATAAAATAATAACGTCCGTTAAGGTATCGCAAATCAGGGTCATCTGGATATTCCTTTAGACCGGCATCAACCTCACGCTTAGCAGTGTTCCATGCATTAGAACTTACATATCCTTCTGCACGATGTATATAATATCGAGGTGTATGTGGTATCTCCTGAGCACAAATCGAGAATGACGACATAAAAAGCATCGCCAACGACATGAGGATGTATTTTACTTTCATGATTTCTTCTTTTTAACACCTTTACGCTGAATAGGTTTCCAAACAGCCGTCTGATTACTTATAAAGCGCCAATAACCCACATTTGAACAATATGTGATGATTGGGTGATAGATAAACGGTTCCAATAAGGTCACCATAAGTAACTTGAGATAACTTATCTTAGTGTTCTTCCATTCTACAGCCTTTGTTGAATAGTCAAAATACAAAACGAAGAATGACATAAATATAGAGAATATATATATCATTCCGAAAAGGATAATTGCAGAATCCCAGTTCACACCTCCAACAAGTACCAGCCATACCATAAACAGGAAACCTGTCATCTCAAGCACAGGAGCAATGAACTCGAAGATAAATATATACGGCAAGGTAAACGCACCGATAGGTCCGTAATGCGGATTGAAGAACAACTTCCTATGATTCGAGATAATCTCAAAAAGACCACGAGCCCATCTCATACGCTGACGACATAATGTTTTTACCGTACCGGGGCCTTCTGTCCAACAACAGACCTTGGGAACCTGCCCTAAGCGGAAATCCTGACCCGTATTCTTCATATACGTTACCATACGCAGCAACATATCAACATCCTCTGCCATACTGGTAGGGTCATAGCCACCAGACTTCACAGCCACGTCAGTATCGAAAAGTCCAAAACCTCCAGAAATATTAGGCAAGGCATTTATACTTGACCATCCCAACTTACTGATAAGGAATGAACGCAAATACTCCAACTGCTGGAACATAGGAACCAAAGTACTGGGCACTGCAGCCTCCACTACTCGACCGTCTTCCACAATACATCCGTTACTCATCAACATGGTAGCACTTACGCCTATCACAGGTCTGTGGCTATTCAGCACAATCCACATCATACGATACAACGCCATAGGCTCGATAATACAGTCCACATCGGTACATACGAAGTATTTGTTGCTACATACATTGATACCTGCATTGGATCCATCAGCCTTCTTTCCTCCGTGCTCCTTATCCACGACCACCAGTTTGCTATATTTCTCTTCCGTTGATTTCAATACACGCTTTATAGGCTTCGACTGTACCTTCATGGCAATATCATAGGGCACTTCCACCAGTTTATATTCATTGATAAGAAGTTCCATCGTACGGTCTGTACTTGCGTCATTCACAATGATAATCTCGAAGTTTGGATAGTCAATCTGCATCAACGAGTTCACGTTATCCAGAATGGTTACCTCCTCATTGAAAGCAGGTGCTATAATAGAAACAGCCGGAGTCAGCGGCGAGCCTTGCATGAAATACTTTATAGTCTCGTCATCCGGAATATTGATACCAAGATTCCTTTGAGCCTTCCGACTCATAATAACCAGATACAAGTAACTAGCCATCAGCAACATGGTATAACCGAAGACCAGATAACAGAAGAAATAATATATCGCAATCCACATAGGCTTAGTCTGTTCGATTTATCCGTTATAAACTGTTTCCACGGAGGGATGATATGCCTGCTCCTTGTCAAGACCAATCTTCTCTAACGTAATGCTGTTCTTGAAGAAGTCGAAGAACTTCTTGTCACATTCCTCTGCATTTCTCTCCAATTCGTCAAACTGAGCACGTCCCTCTTCTCCGTAATTATACATGCATCGGAGTGCCTCAAAACGAACATGCGGGTTGGTTGTATTCTTGAATCCCTCCAATAAGGCACCAAGGCTTCTACCTGTTGCAAAACGGGTAAGGGCATGCATAATAGCAACCTTAGTATCATCTGGCTGTGCCAGCAAAGCGTCTATCAACAAATCCTCACTATCTGTATAATGCAAATAGCCCCAAGTACGTGAAATCTCTTCAATCAGTTTCTTCTTACGATGCTGGGTCTTATAGAGTTCTGTCAGCTGATCGCAATACTCTAACTCATCGAATCTTCTCATCAGTCGGACAAACATACACTGCGAACGCTCATTCTTCTGCAGGTTAGCCCATCGTGCCAGATTGGGCAACTTCAGACCTGCTCTACGCCTACGCTGAAGAGAATATGCCAACTCTATCTCGTCTTTGATACAGCAATGCTTGTCGAAGAAGTCCGTTTCGAAATAATCCAAATCGCTATCTGAGCTAAGCATAATGTTAGAGTACATAGCCAATCGCTGAACCGTCAGATGCTTGGAACTAAGAAGCTTATTGATAACCCAGGGGCTGACAGGCAACTTGAATGTACGAATCTTACCCATAGCATCCACCTTGTGCTTCATGCTTCTCAGACTTACCTCTTTTTCCAAGAACTCAGGAATACCAAACAAATAAAGTAAAGAGGTTATGTTATTTCTGTTAGCGAGGTCTGATCTTTCCGTGATAAAACGCAGGTAGAACATCTGCACGAAAATCTCCTTTTCGCGTCTATTCTTAAGGATTTCTTTTCCTATACTTTCTTTTTCGATACCGAAAACAGCTGCTATCTCCTGCGTTGACATTAGCTTCTGGACCTCTGTCGAAAGCATATAATCCATGCCCTTCCCAAATCTTTCCTC
The DNA here is from genome assembly GCA_946619915.1 of uncultured Prevotellaceae bacterium. GTDB lineage: Bacteria > Bacteroidota > Bacteroidia > Bacteroidales > Bacteroidaceae > Physcousia. The sequence continues at coordinate 24,369 of CAMOMP010000023.1, forward strand.
AAGGCGAAGTCGAATTTTCCTCAGTTTCTTCTCATGACGGGAAAGGTATATCAGAGCGAAACCCATTACGGTCATCAAAACCAAACACATTACCGTAACCGATACGGCAACTTTTACCTCGGGAGGATAATCTGCGAACATTCCTATGGCATATTGAAGATAATAGGTACTATATGCCAATACCAAGTTAAAATAATATTTAACTACAGAAACTGTCCTCACTTATTGCTTCTTTTTGCATATTACCAATCAAACCAACCAAATCTGCATGGTAATTATTAACATTTTGCAAAAATATCCAAAACTTTTGATTCGGCAAAAGAAACAGCCCTATTTTTCTCCTTAAAGTACTGTTTACGAGCCTAAAAGGGGGCGTACTGATAATAGTCGCCCCCAACTTTATTTACAAAAACAGCAATACGCAGAATACTTTACCATATATCCTCTGGCACCTCGGGGTTATCGTAAACCTCCTTGGATACATACTCGAAGTAATCCATAAAGAATTCCTTATTCTCGTCATCCAGAACCGACTTGAAACGGATATAATAGTTACGGAACGGATAAAGGTATGTGCTCACCATAATACGACGTGTCATAACATGCTGAGTACGAACGGTCAGGTTTCCTCCCAACTGTGTTGTCCATGAATTAGGAGCCTTCATGAATCCCTTCGTGCGCATACGCTTTGTAATATTGTCGTTGTGCTCCTCATCGTCGTTATCTTCTTCCCAACCCACGTTCGAATCCAATGTTAGGCTACCTACTCTCTTCTCTTTTCCGCCTAATCTGAGGTCCATAGGAATACCGGCAGCGGGCATAACATCACGGCTAGATCCGAAATAGACCTGCGCCATAGAACGAACACGAGAACCTGTAGCAACACCAAAACGTATCTCGTACTGGCCTGCACGAGGAACAGGAGGCAGCTTCATGGTGAAGTCATAACATCCGATAATGTTGTATTCATCACCCTGCAGGTTATAGAAACCACCACACAGATAACCCTGAAGATAGTAGAAGCGCGTACCTTCAAGTAACTCTATATTCTCGATATAGGGATAGTTGGTGGGGATGGCACGGGAATTGCTTGCGCCACTGGCATAATAGGCACGATGTGCACGAATATCATTGTTCATCAACTCTGGCATCATACAACCCGCATCAATACGAATGCGCTGGTTTGCGAGCTGATTACATACATTCTCTGTACAAACGAGTAACTGCTCCAAAGGATATACAATACCATTTGCTATACTGCTGGCATCGGTTCCTGCCTCTGTGTACGTGAGAATACGTACGCCCTCGTTCTCATCAGGCCTTGAACTGGTACCACTTAAAGAGGGGAACAGTCCACTCTCGTGATAGTCGTTGGGCACACCACGTGAAGGACTGAACTGTCCACGTCCGTTTCTCAACAAGGGGAATCTGTTTAGGTATATGCCTTTACTCTCACGGCTCTCGTAGGTCTTCAGCAGACGTGGTATACCCATTGTCTGATAATAATCCATAACGGGAATCGTGGGATTCGTGGAATTAGTATAGTTATATCCCAACTCGTTGTAATGTATCACCAACTTCTCACGACCTATGCGCTGGTTCAGCAGATGATAGGTAACAAACTGGTTCAGGACGTTCTTCTCATTGGAGTAATCGTTGTCGTACAGAGTTCCTTCCATATGATCAAAGAGACCTGAATTACGCAAGAAGTCACAGATATCCTTTACGTTTATCTCCGCTGCAGGCTTACCTATTGTTTCCTCCCAGAAATGATCCGTTTCGGCAAAAAGAGTGAAACCTAGATATCGATGTTCAGGGATGGTACCAGGCTCTGATGTATTAAAAGAGGTATGATGTGGCAAATCCTCTACTCCACCTGTCAAGTACAACTTTTCCCATGTATCATCACGGAAAGCATTCAGCGTATCAACCAATCCGCATGCCATTATCAGACGAGACATTACGCTGTACCCGCTCTCAGGACGGCGTGACCACATAGTGATAAACTCACCTAACCTGTCGTTGCTAGGTGCGATAACACCCTCTACCTGATGAATAAAGCCATTGGTAAGGATAATTCCACGATTCTTCTTGGAAACAGGAATATTTCCGTTTATCATAATGCTGTCAGGATCCGTTATTCCGTAGAAAACACGCAACTTACGGTCGTTCATATTCGTCAAGCCAAATTCGTGTTCATTATCAGGGAAGTCGGCGATATCATATGCCATCTGATCTCCACTGTCAAGGATACTGTTATAGACAATTACCCTTTCTATACTGTCCTTATCATGCTCGTCGGCAAACCCGTCCCAGGTAGGTTCCGATATAAAACCACTGGCACAAAGCGTATCCAGAAACGCCTGTACAGCATCATTGGTTGGAGCAAAAACTGTATAATGTCCGCGAGCTGAGAGCAACTGCTTTACCGTCGTCTTGGAGACAGAACTGACAGGAACAGAGCCCAACAAGCGCACATACTCGCTATAATAGTCTTTATCCTCCAGATACTGCGCAATTGTCTTATCTTTAAAAACATATCGTGAAGAGGTATCTATGCTCTCCGAGCAACCTACAAATAGAATCGCTATAAATGCGAAAAGGAAGAAACGTCTCATATATTAGATTAACTAGTATTATTAGGATTAAGATTAATATTAATATTATTCTGGCGACAAATATACGAATAAGAAAGAGAATAGCCAAAATATATTGAGTTTTTTCCACATATATGGCTTATAAAAGCCCGTTTACCTTCCGACGCATAAGATAGAGAAAAAAGAATAGACTATATAAAAAAGGAAAAAGACCAGCCTCACGGCAAGTCTTTCCTTAACTAAACTAAACTAAGTTAAAGGTAGTGACATTTTCTTCTACCTAACAAGCTGCATGACCATGTGCTATCTCAGCATGAGGGCTGCAAATATGATTTTTATTCTGTTATCTTTCATCGCCGAAATCACTTTTGTGTTTTACACTTTTGTGTTTTACGACTGCAAAATTATAGGATTTGCACTAATGCAATACAATATGATGGAAAGAAAAATTTGACAAAAGGTCGGAATGTGTTTGTTTTTTATTCTGCATTTATATAATTTTGTGCCGCAGATAGAAGAAAAATGGAAAAAGAGAGCCTTTCTTTGAGTATGATAGCCCAGATTGTAGAGGAACGTGGCTTGGCTATTTTCGATATCACACGAATGCCTGTTTACAATGAGCCTATTGTTGCACCTTATGTCATATTAGCCCTAAACAATCGTGGTTGGATTCGCTCGGAATATGATTTCGAACCAGATTTCTTCAAAGAGCATGACTTCACCTTACTTAACCCAAACCATGTTATGGTTGCCCTAGAAACAAGCGAGGATTATCATGCAACTTTGCTAATTATGTCACGCCGCTTCTACGGATTTCTGGCCGAGATGTATCCCGACAATTATAAATACATACATTACTTTCAGACAACATTCCACCTTAACGAACAGCAGTACGAGGGAATAAAGGCCTGCATTCAAGCAATGAGGAAGATCAACGCCCTTGATCACCCTTACCGCGAGAAACTGCTGACTGAACAGATCGACATTATGGCTCATCTTACAGAAATCTACTGTACAGAAAACGGTTTTGTTCCTGAAGAAAAGAGTGGCGTGGAATTGTTGATGCTCCGCTTCCATGCTGCCATCGCAGAAAACTTCTGCAAACACCGCGATGTGAAGTTCTATGCCGACCTGCTATGTCTCTCTCCCAAGTATTTCGGCACAGTCGTACGCCAGTCGTTGGGATATAGTGCAAGCGAACTGATAGCACGCTATGTGATGGTACAGGCAAAGCACCTGCTAAGAAGTCACCGTTCAATGACAATTCAGCAGGTTAGCAACAAAATGGGATTCTCGGATCAGACTGCCTTCGCTCGCTATTTCAAGAGCCATTCAGGACAAACGCCACAGGAATTCAGAGAAAGGGGTAGTAAGTAATCCTCTTATTTTTGATAGTCCGTAGCCTTCGAACTCCGTGTCCGTACGGGACGGACTGTTAGTCCGCACGTTACGGACAAAAAATTCGAAGGTGTCGGACAAAACGCAAGCCCATTTATTCAGAAACAAAAAAAACTGGATGAGAAAAATCTCACCCAGTTTTTTGTTAGCGGAGAGAGAGGGATTGGCTATGCCCATCCCTAACGCTCGCCGCGGGGCCCATGCTAACAAAAAACAGGTACTCCGCACCTTCTATTTTTATTTTGTAAAAGGAAATCAAACAAGCTTTATTTCCTTCCACAAAACAAAAACTGGATGAGAAAAATCTCACCCAGTTTTTTGTTAGCGGAGAGAGAGGGATTCGAACCCCCGGTGCCTCTCAGCACGCCGGTTTTCAAGACCGGTGTAATCGACCACTCTACCATCTCTCCGAACTCTCATGTGAGAGGCTTTTGGTCTTAAAGCGCTGCAAAGGTACGGACTTTCCGCGAAACTACCAAATTACAAGTTACTTTTTTTGTATTTTTTTACCTCCAACAACATAGATGCCCTTGGGAAGACGGTCAAATACCTGACCAAAAGAAGTGCCAACCATCTGACCAGCCAAATTATAGACTCGTGTATCTGGCATCACAGTCTGCTTTGCCATATCAGAAATATAGGTCGTTTTCTCTGCATCCAGATACCAACCATATAGGTTCACAAGTTGGAATTCACCTATATGCATCTGCGTGCCGCCATTCACTGCACTTACGGTTAGGCGATACTGACTATAGGCAGCGGGCTCCAACTCATCAGAAACCTTGTAAACCTGTGTTGCATAACGGTTAGAGAAAAGCTGATCCTGACGTTCATCTATGATTTCCCAATTCGTGCCGTCACTGCTGGCCTCAAGTTTCCATTCTTTCGGGTCGTTTGCAGCTCCATCCTTGGCTGCAGTAATAGCATAATAATGTATGGAAATGGGATTCTCGTAAGTATATGTAACAGAAACCGGCTCTGTGAAGTTGGTGCGGTAACGTGTTGTCCTTCCCTGATCGGAAAGTTTCTCTACGCCTTCCGTAGATGAAACGCCTTGGACGGAAGCCTCTACATTTGCAGGGAGGAGCAGAACATCTTCGCCTGCCTCTGCTATAGCAGTGCCAAAGAGTTCAAAATCAGCCAGGCGAGCCACATCTCCACCTGAAGCAGTTTGGTTGACATACAACTGGAAGCTCTTATAGAGTTGTGAAGTAGTAAGTGTTGCCGTAACCTTTCCTGCTCTTGCGCTAAACGAAACAGTACGATTTGTAATCTGCGTCTTACCGCCATTCTCACTAATGCCGTAGAGAGTGATGTTAGAGGGATCAAGGGCAGGGTCATCGGCACAAGTCATACTGAAACCAACCACCTTAACAGGTACCGGCATAACGAAATCCCAATGCATGAGGTCACCCTGAACAGTTGAAGAGGTCTCTCCCATATTGTCCACAAGTATACTGGCATCATCTCCTGCACCAGTAAATACTTTGGCAAAGGAAGTAACATCTGCATAGAATGTGCCAAAGTCAAGACTTCCATACAGTTGCCATTGAGCCACTTCCGCACCTTCCTCCGACACCTTCAATCGATAATATTGATAGGTAGGCACAGCATCCAGGCTGCAGACATAAGTGCTGGCAGAATACGGGAACTGAATATCCGTCTGTTGGTCTATCGTCTTCCAGCTTGACCCATTCGCAGAGCCTTCCAACGTCCATGACGTAGGAGCCTTACCTGTAGTGCTGGTAACAGCATAAGAAGTGACGGCATAGTTACCCACCGACTTATAAACAGCCGTAAAGGGAGCTGTCGTGGCAGTCTCTCCCTGATGATCTACGAGTGCCTCCAGGCCCTCTGTTATGCTTCCGCCATCAGCAGTGATATCTGTCGCAGATATGCCGCGTCCCAACAACTGCCACTCTGAGAGAGAAAGTTTATTCGTTCCCTCTGGAAGGGTAAAGCATAGTCTATAATATATATAAGGTATAGATTCCTCGACATTAAAGCGCATCTGCTGGGCACGGGCAGCAAAGGCAGCTTCTGTCTGTTCATGAAGCATAGTCCATTCCTCTCCATCGTTCGAAGCCTTCAGTGTCCATGCCACAGGGTCGTTAGCCTCTAAACCAGCACAAAGGGAATAGCCCTGCAACAAGATAGGTGCAGGAGACTGATACTGCACATACACCTCAGAGGCATCAGTTGAGCCGGTGAAGCCTGTCAGCACATCATCATCAATGAGGCTTTGCAATGAACCGTCTGTAACAGCCAACGAAGAAGTAACTTTTCCTTCGATGTTGGTCATATCACCATATACAGATGTTTCTGAACTGAACTGAAACCAGTTAGCTGACGCCAGATTTATATTAGCGCTTCCTGCAGCTACAAGATATATATTATGAGAACCTATAACAGGAATGTTCAACGGTCTGGTGTATGTACCCCATGTATTTGTTGTTATATCACTGTCCGCACCAGAGAATGTACACAGCAATTTGCCATTCTTGGCATCTGGTGCATCCATATAGACATTAAGTCTGGCAGTCGAACGCAACATATTGGCTCTAAGCGTAACATGAGTAGCATATTTACTACCGAAGTCAACCATTCTGTAACCCACATTGTTAGTATTACGCATATTGGAAACCATACCCGTACCATCATCTGTGTTACCCTCATCCAGGACATTGGCACCTTTTATGAAGTTGAAGTGCTCAACCTGTATTGGCTCATAAGCATTATGTTGCTCTACCACACCTAAGTGGGCATTAAAGGCAGCAGAGAGACAGGTGCTGTTTCCAAAGGACTCAAAGGTCTTTAACTCGTCCCCCTCTTGGTGCTGATAGTTTTCTTCTGACTTTGTCAGCCATGCAGAAGAGGTAATACCACCTGAATTTCGATTGTTCCATGCATGGTATCCGTTCTTCGCCAACCAATCGTAATACTCAGGATGGTTCATATCCTCGGCATACCGACGTATGTATCGCATAAGGATGCCCTTGAAACCGCACAAGTCTCCCCTTACCGTCTGACATACTTTTATTATACCATGACTATCTGCCAGTTCCTTCACCGACCATTTGATAATTGCATCTGCATCCGTCTTGTACATAGGGTCTTTGTAGTAATCGTACAACATAACAGCAGCACCCAGACAGGTTCCCTCATTATAGGTCGATGCCCAGTAATTATATGTTTGCTTTCCCTGATCATATGAATCCCATACTTTACCCGTAGGTTGCCCGTTAGAGAACTCATACAAACGGTTACGGTTAGCCAGATAAGTTTTCTTTGCCTTCTCGTAATATGACATATCTGCTGTAGCAATAGCCAAATAGCAGGCACAGACAGAAGCTGGTCCGTTGATACAGGCATTAGTACCCGTACCAGAATTATGCTTCCACTGTAGCAGGTCGTTGCCGTAGCAATCGGCACGAGCAAACATACCATTGAAATTTGTTTTGGCAGTAGAAAGGTATTTCGAGGTACCTGTTAGCAGATAAGCACGAACACAGGCTATACACATCCAAGCAATATCATCGTTATACTCGTTATAACCACTCACGCCGCTTTGATACCAGGTATTTTTATTGCGGGATATGAAGTTAGTATATAAGTTCTCGAACATCGTAGCATATTCCTGATTACCCGTTGTCTCATAGGCATCCAAGATGGTCTCGAACATTTCGGCATCACCCCACCAACCACCATTGTCTATACTGTAGCCCGAGCTTTGCTTCTTATAATGACGAGCCTTGAACTTTTCCATCATATCATCTCGCATGCTCTTCGAGAATCCATAAGGCTCAACATTCTCGTCCACCTCAACTGTCCATTCTATCAAGGCAGGGTCGGCAGTAGATGCTGTTAGAAGGGTTACGCCTGTACCATCTGCAATCTCAGCCACAGAAGAAAGGGCATACTTTCTTGCCGTTCCAATGAAAAGATTGTACTTGCCGTCCGAACCTTCTATAGGAACTAATTCCCATGTACCTCTGGATGCTGCATTGCTTTTTGCAATCTGTCCCACCACCGCTTTATTGACAGCTGATGACACTCCTCCCAAATAAAGCTGCGAGTAAACATTCTGCAGATAAAAAGTTCCCCTGCCTGTATCAACAAGCATCCAACGCTGGGAATGCGTGTTAGTCTCCGTCCAAAGCACAGCGTTCTTAGCTGCGTCAAGCGAGGAGTTCTCTACCATCAGGGAATGTCCGTCTCTGACAAGTCGAACCACCTGACCACCTTCAAAAGCATAGGTCATCGTTCCAAAACAAAGGAACAGCAACAAAGAAATTAGGTTACGTGAATAGTTAAACATTTTAATTATGGTTTATGATTTATAAATTATTTGCATTGAAACTTCCTTTCTGAGGGAAGGGCTTATCGGTTATCGGTTATTGGTTATCGGTTATCGAATTATGAATTGTGAATTGTGAATTGTGAATTGTGAATTATAATTAAACATTTATCGTCTTACATCGGGTACATCGTCCTTTGGCATGCATCTTGGCGCCACATCTGCCACATACACAATGTGCTCGAAAGCATCTGGCATACCTCCATACAAAGGCAATAGCAAAGACGACATACAAGAGATAGCCTACCCAACCAAGCGCAGCCAATGAGAATATCAAATAGCAAGCCACACAAACTCCCAAGAGGGAGAACAAATACAGTAAGGCCTCTGGTATAGGTAACAGGCTGAACACCTCGTCTATAGTAGCAATAATAAGCACCACCAACAGCCAGATACTAGCAACGAACAGCCCCAGAATAAGAGGCAAATCGAAGGGGTTAAGCGTTGGATGATAGTAATATAGCACCCACGTATCTGGTATCAGACGCTGAATACTGGCATACAGAATAGCAGAGCTGGAAAGCGTCAGGGTCAGCAAGGTTGGATAGAAGGAACTGATGTCGCGAACAAATATCATGTAGAAATGCCAACGTTTTGCCTGCCTCCATACCACAAGAACGCCCACGGCAAACGCCATTCCTAAGAAATACCACAGATGGCTCTGACTAAACAAGAATATGAACTCTGAGATAGGGTCATCTGGAACCACGCTGTTCAGAAACGTGCTTTGATGCGTCCAGCCCTGGGAGAACTGATCACGCGCCACCTTCACCCAAACACTATCTATCGAATCCTCGGGTATCACCATAATCTGCGCCACTACGATTGGGTCGTTACAATACAGTACGATACTGTCCGACAGAGTATCAATAGGCATATTATGGAAGGGCTCCTGCTTCTGTAACGAAATTGAATCGACAGCAAGAAGGAAGTTATCATTCACTGCATAAAGTGTGGACTGCTCAGCCGGATAATAACAAGCCGAGAGTAGCAACAGAGGCAGAAGAAAGAATAACAACCTACGCATGCAGCACCTTCATTTCACAGTTTTTACAATCAAATTCCAGACGGAACTTCCTTCCGTCTCTTGAACACAGGTAATAGGGTTCCTGATAAGGACTCTTAGCACCACGCTGACGTGGACACCATCCCATCTGGTAACGCAGACAGAAGCGGCATGTCATCAACGCCTGTCCTTCGTTCAATTTTCCAGTTACCTCTAATGCATTTATTCGTTCTGCCCCACCCTTGCTGGCAATAAACTGACTTGACAGACGATTACTGATATTAAAGTTGAAGCAGGAAGATGGAACCTCAGAGTCTGGGCATATAGACTTCTCGGAAAACTCCTTTACCCGCTCACCTCTAGTCGCAACGAGCAACTCGACAACACTACGACGCCATTCTGCAAGAAGACTTCGGGGAATAAACCACGGCTGTGAGAAAGAAATCTCCACCTTCTCAGCATAGAATATGGTATCCCCCAGCTTACTCAACAATTCCGTAATGCCCGCTTGTTGATCGGTTCGTGCCAACTGATGTTCAGCTTTAAATCGCTGAGAGGCCTCCTTTCCATTCGGCAAAGTGGCTTTCAACATAAAACCATCCTCCACCTCACTCAAAGAAAGAATTACAGGGATGCGTCTTACGGCCGTATCTTTGGCCATCAACTTCTCCCATTGCTGGTCGTAGTTGCGCCAAAGTGTATCACCTTTCTTAACATCACGCATCTCGGCAGGATACAAATGATTACCCTCTACCCTATTTACCCTAAAACCCTGCAACTTGCCCTGAGCATCAAGAAAACACAATCCATCTCCATTGCAGAAAGGAGTAGTTCCTGCAACTATGATGCAACCTCGCCTTACCTCCTTAACATGCCCCACAAACTGTCCTCTACTCTTGGGTGTATCAGGCGAAGCTAAATCATCCGTTCGTCCATGCAGGAAGTAATCTGTGAAGCCTCGAGAGAAGCTACGGGCTGGATCGGGCGTAAAAAAGAACTCCTCCCGACCTTGGGATGAGCGTTGGTATTCTGTTCTCCGACGCAGGATTGCGTCTATCTGTTGGCGATAATACGCCGTTATGTTCTTAACGTATGAAGCATTTTTCAACCTGCCCTCTATCTTAAAACTCCTTACACCTGCATCCATCATCTCCTCAAGATAACGACTGCGGTTCATATCGCGCAAGGATAAAAGAAACTTCTCCTCCACAATGGTCTCACCATTGCTATCTTCCAGAGAGAAAGGCAGACGGCAGAACTGAGCACACTCTCCCCTATTGGCAGATCTTCCAAAGCAGTATTCCGATGCATAGCATCTTCCGCTATACGAAACACAAAGAGCTCCATGCACGAAAGCCTCAAGGGGAACATCAGGTACTGCCTGGTGTATGGCACGAATCTCATTTATGGATAGTTCGCGTGCCAGTACAATCTGCTCATACCCTAACTTCTTCAGTGCGAGTGCTTTTTCTGGAGTACGATTATCCATCTGCGTGCTGGCATGCAGGGGAATAGGAGGCAAATCCAATTGCAGCAATGCCATATCCTGCACAATCAACGCATCGGCTCCTGCACGATAAAGTTCCCATATAAGGTCCTGAGTATCCTGTAGCTCTGTATCATATAGGATTGTATTAACCGTAACATATACTTTTACGCCATACTGATGGGCATACTGGCAGAGTTCGGCTATATCCTGTACGCTATTACCCGCCAAAGCACGAGCACCGAATTTGGCGGCACCTATGTAAACGGCGTCGGCTCCATGGTCTACGGCAGCAATACCGCATTCCAGATTACGTGCAGGAGAAAGTAGCTCAATAGTTTTCAATGCTCAATGCTTAATGAATATCATTAATATCGTACGGCGTCTCTTGATATACATAATAGTTCAGCCAGTTCTGGAACAGCAAGTTGCCATGGGCACGCCATGTCACCAGCGGTTCCTTCGTGGGGTCATTATCCCTATAATAGTTGTAGGGCATCTGTATGGGAAGTCCTTTTCCTAAGTCACGCTTGTACTCTGTATCCAAGGTATAAGGCGAATACTCAGAATGTCCCGTAATGAAGATTTCCCTACCCTCGCGTGCCATAACCATAGAGACCCCACTCATAGGACTCTCAGCAATAAGGCTGAGTTCTGGCACCTTTAAGATATCCTCTCGCCTAAGTTCTGTATGACGGCTGTGAGGCATAAAGAAGACATCATCGCACCCACGGAAAATGGGAAGTTTTTTGTCCAAAGGATATTGGGGGAAGATACCGAACATCTTCTCTGGCAACGGATGCTTGGGCACTCCGTAATGATAAAACAGGCCTGCTTGAGCAGCCCAGCATATATACATGGTGCTGGTGACATGGGTGCGGGCCCATGAGAAGATATCGCTAATCTCATCCCAGTAGTTCACATCCTTATATTCGAGGTGCTCGACGGGAGCTCCTGTAATAATCATACCGTCAAACTTCTCGTCGCGCATCAACTCAAAGTCACGATAGAACGCCTTCATATGCTCTATGGGTGTATTCTTGCTGGTATGAGCCTTCACTTTCATGAACTGGATCTCCAGCTGAAGAGGGCTATTGGAAAGGATGCGAATCAAATCAGTCTCTGTTGTTATCTTAAGGGGCATCAGATTCAGGATAACAATCCTCAGCGGACGAATATCCTGTGTATTAGCCCTTGAATCTGCCAAGACAAAGATATTCTCATCTTTCAATAAGTCTATGGCAGGCAGTTTATCTGGAAGTCTTAATGGCATATTTTATATTTCAAAAATCCTAGATTCAAATTTCAAAAAAGTAAATAAGACAGCAATCTCATCTCTTACCAAATTGTCACTCGGTTTTCTTTTGGAACAAACATGGGGTCTTTCTCTGTTATACCGAAAGCCTCGTACCAAGCATCCAAGTGAGGCAACTGACCGTTCACACGCCACTGCCCCAACTGATGAGGATCGGATTTCACGCGCTTACGAATCTCCTCGTCACGTATATTCTGAGCCCACACGTTGGCATAAGCTAAGAAGAAGCGCTGTTCAGGTGTAAAGCCATCAACATCCTTCAACGGAGCACCAGCCGTAGCATTCTTGAAAGCCTGGAAGCTAACCATCAGACCTCCGTGGTCAGCCATATTCTCGCCCAATGTCAGAGAGCCATTGGCAAACAAGCCAGGCAGCACCTCTATCTTATTATGGAACTCACGCATCACACTTATACGCTCCTCGAAGCGCTTGGTATCCTCCTCATTCCACCATGTCTTCAGATTGCCATCCTTGTCATACTTGCTACCCTGGTCATCGAATCCGTGTGTCATCTCATGACCAATAACCACACCTATAGCACCATAGTTGAACGCATCATCGGCATTCATATCGAAGAAAGGAGGCTGCAGGATGCCGGCAGGGAAACAAATCTCGTTGGTAGTGGGATTGTAATAGGCATTCACCGTCTGAGGTGTCATAAACCACTCGTCCTTGTCAACGGGCTTGTTTAGCTTGGTCTTTATCATATCCTTAATAGCCCATTCGTTAATGGCCAGCATGTTATCCAGGTAGCACTTGCCAATCTCCAGACTGCTATAGTCCTTCCATTTGTCGGGATAGCCCACCTTCACGTAGAAGGCATCCAGCTTCTCGCGAGCCACCTTCTTCGTTTCGTCGCTCATCCAATCCTGAACGTCGATACGCTCACCTAGAGCAATCTGCAGATTTCTGATCAGCTTCTCCATACGTTCCTTAGCGGCAGGAGGGAAGAAACGGGCAACATAGAGCTGGCCGAGTGCTTCACCTAATCCATCCTCTACACTCTCTACGGCACGCTTCCAACGTGGACGGTCTTCTGTCTTACCGCTCATAACGGTACCACTGAAAGCAAAAGCAATAGCTCGAGCCTCATCATCGATGTAAGAAGCCGTCATATCCATAGCATGCCACAGATAGATATTCTGAAGTGCTTCGGGTTTCTCTTCCTTCAGAATTTTCTCTACCTCATGAATAGCATCAGGCTGACCGACAATGACATTCTTCACCTCGCCTTTCTTGATGCCATAAACACCAAAGAAATTATCCCAGTCGATACCAGAGAACTGGCTCTTCAGCTCGTCATAAGTAAATTTGTTGTAGTTTGCCTCTGGGTCACGCAATTCTGTCATACTCTTGCTTGCCACGGCAATACGTGTCTCTATGCGCATAACATCCTGCATGATTCGCTGAGCATCCTTCTCAGAGAAGCCATCATGCATGCACAGGTCAACAATGTACTTTTTATAAGCCTCACGGATTTTTGCGGTTGCCTCATCATTTTCTACATAGTAGTCCTTCTGACCCAAAGTAAGGCCACCCTGCATGATGTTGACAATGTTGTTCTTACTGTCCTTCTCGTCAGCACCAATCCAGTATCTGAATAATCCTGGAACGCCTTGGCGCTGCATACGTGGCCAAACATCGCGCAACCAATCCTCTGTAATCTTAGGTTCACACTGATAGCCATCACACAGCAGGAAGCCCTCCAATGCAAAACCACTGTTCTCGTTTAGTTCTACACTATCCATAGCTGAATTATAGAGGTCGGCAATCTTCTGCTCTATGCTACCAGGTTGCAGGTTCTTGAGGGTCGATACACTGTCTATGATCTCCTGCAACTGTTTGATGTTATTCTCGCGTAACACATCAAAGCTACCGTACCTGCTGTACTCTGCCGTCAGCGGATTAGCTTTTTGCCAACCACCCGTAGCATACATATAGAAATCTGCTCCAACCTGATACGTAGAGTCCAAATTAGCAAGATTAATACCCGATTTCAATTCTTTATTTCCTGTACATGCTGTTGCCATAGCAGCAAGTAGTACTACCGCAAAAATGTTATTCGTTTTCATAATAATATATTTAATACTGTCTTTATTTCGTTATGATGTCATTTCTACTTTTAAATGAGAGCGCCCACCAAAAACAGTTAGAGGGCCTCAAATTCTTCCATCGCCTTCTCCCACTCCTCTTCTGCAGCCGAAAGTTGTGTCTTCAACCGGCCATGCTTCTCATACAGACTCATATCCGTACTGCCTTCGGGGGTTGCCAATTGTGCCTCCAATATTTTTACGGCAGATTCCAGTTGTGCCACCTTCTCCTCTGCCTCCTGCACAGCCTTCTCCAGTTTTTTCCTCAAGCGGGAAGCAGCTTTCTGTTGTTCGTATGTCAGAGCCGAATCTTTCTGACCTCCCTCTGCGTTAGTATCATTGGATGCGCTCTTCTGCTGTAACATGGCAGAAGAATTCAACTCAGTCAGTTCTTCTATATGTTTGGACTTCAAGAAATCATAGATACCACCTAAGTGTTCCCTAACCTTTCCATCACCAAACTCATATACTTTCTCTACCAATCCGTCTAAGAATTCGCGGTCGTGGCTAACCAGAATCACAGTACCTTCAAAATCACGGATAGCGTCCTTCAGCACATCCTTGCTCCGCATATCCAGATGGTTGGTAGGCTCGTCCAGAATCAGACAGTTTACAGGCTCCAGCAGCAACTTTATCATAGCCAGACGAGTACGTTCTCCGCCAGACAGGAACTTTACCTTTTTCTCGCTGGCTTCCCCACCGAACATAAAGGCACCAAGGATATCACGAATCTTCAGTCTCATATCGCCCTTGGCCACACGGTCTATGGTATCGAAGACTGTAATCTCGCCATCCAGCAACTGTGCTTGGTTCTGTGCAAAATAGCCAATCTGCACATTATGGCCCACAGTCAGCTTGCCGTCAAAAGGAATCTGACCCATGATGCACTTCACCAACGTGGACTTACCCTCACCGTTACGGCCTACAAACGCCACTTTCTCACCTCTTTTTATGGTTAGGTTCACGCCACTGAACACTGGGTGTTCCTTCTCGTCACCAGACATCTCCTCCCCATAGTATGTTTTGGCTACATCCTCGCAAATTATAGGATAATCACCGCTTCGCAGTGAGCATTTGAACTTCAGGCGCAAAGCCGAATTATCAACCTCGTCCACCTCTATGGGCACAATCTTTTCCAGCTGCCTTATCTTCTGTTGTACCTGGATGGCTTTGGTAGCCTGATAGCGGAAGCGTTCTATGAAAGCACGAGCCTCTGCGATCTCTTTTTGTTGGTTCTCCAAGGCATGCAACTGCTGCTCTCTGCGTTCTGCTCTTAGGTTAACATACTCATCGTATTTTACCTTATAATCATATATCTTTCCGCAACTGATCTCCAGCGTACGATTGGTGACGTTATTGATGAAGGCACGGTCGTGGCTTACCAAAACAACGGCTCCAGCCCGAGTGCTCAGGAACTGCTCCAGCCACTGGATACTCTCTATGTCCAGGTGATTGGTAGGCTCGTCCAATAACAACACATCTGGATGTTGTAACAAAAGCTTGGCCAGCTCTATACGCATACGCCATCCACCCGAGAACTCACTGGTAGGACGGTCAAAATCCTCGCGTCTGAAGCCCAAACCCTGCAATGTTCTTTCCATCTCGGCATGATAGTTCATACCGCCCATCAACTGGAAGTGCTCGTTCAGATGTGTAAAGCATTCCACCAGATGCATGTATTCAGCACTCTCGTAGTCCGTACGTTCAGCCATCAAGTTGTTCAGGCGGTCCAACTCAGCCTGTATCTCATGAATATGGGCAAAGGCCTTTTCCGTCTCCTCACGTACAGTACAGTTATCAGCCAGTATCATCACCTGAGGCAAATAGGCGATGCTGGTATCACGCGGAACGGCAACTGTTCCGCTGGTAGGCTCTTGCAGCCCGGCTATAATCTTCAGCATTGTACTCTTGCCCGCTCCGTTTTTGCCGACCAAAGCAATACGGTCTCTATCGTTAATAACGTAACTGACATTACTAAATAGAGGTCGAGCACTGAATTCAACGCACAAATTGTCGATAGAAATCATGTAAAATATTTACTTTTGCCTGCAAAGGTAATAAAAATCTGCCTTTTTAGGTCTATATTTTATAAAATATAAGCATTGGAATCGTATTTTTCTTTATCTTTGCCCTTGCTAAATGAAGAGCAAAGAATAAAGTGCGATGAATTACCCCCTCCCTACTCAAACAAAGAGGAGAGCATGATTAAAGGTTAGCATAATGTTTAACAAACAAAATAAACAACACTAAAAATGAAAGTAAAGTATTATTTGCTTAGCATGACCTTAATGGGTATGCTTACAGCATGTTCAGGAGAGAAGAAAGATGGCGCATCTGCCGACGACCAGAACACAACAGAAAAGAAAGTAAAGGATGATCAGCCAACAGGTGACGTATTCATCTACACTGGCGATCACAGAAAAAGTAATACACAACCCAACAAGGCTAAGGTTCTCATCAGCAAGAAACTGGCCAGCATCAACACCAACGAGTTCAGTGGAAACACCACCATCGAGGAGATTTGGATTGGCGAACAGGTTCAGCATATTGCAAACGGCGCATTCGAGGGTTGCACAAACCTTAAGAAGATTCACCTAGCTGGTCCTCTGCCCGTTATCAACGATGGTGCTTTCACAGGCTGCACTTCATTGGAAGAGCTGAAGGGCGATGTCTACACCGTTGGTATTGATGGCTTCAAGGGTTGCACCTCACTGAAAAGTGTTATTCTGGGCGAGCATGCTTATTGGATTCGCGTTGGTGCCTTCTGTGGTTGCAAAAACCTAAAGAAGCTCATCCTTGCCGACACCATGAGTAAACTGGAGGACGGAGCATTTGAGGGCTGTACCGCAATGGAAGAGTTTAGCATCCCCAACGACTTCAAGAACCGTATGTTTGGCATGTTCCCAAATCCCGACAATTTCCGCAAGGTTTACCTCCTTACTACCGAGTTCTACCCCATGCCCAAGAACTGCCAACCCAACAAGCAGTGTACACTCTACGTACCCGATGTATTCCTGAGCCAGTTCCAAGCTGACGAGAAGTGGAACGAGTTTGGTAGCATTCTGCCTATGAGCAAGAGTACTTACTACACAGCAGAAGGCATCCTCAAGTAAGAAACAACAACTTAACACAAAACATATATCCCCGCTGCGGCAAGTCCACGGCGGGGATTATTTGTTTCCATTCAATACACAAACACACACTATCAGCATATATAAATAGGTATTATTAATGTTTTTTGAAGATTTTGCACATTTTATCCTCATTAAGCTTTGAACCTACACAATTTATTCATATCTTTGCACCCGTTAAATAAATGTTTTATTGTTATGCTGTGAAGCACCAAACATGTGGATAAGGTTAATATAGAAAAATTTCATTAGGTTAATTTGAAAGATCAATCTCTCTGACTGTGAAGTTGGAGAGATTTTTTTCTTTAGATTCTGTCAAGAGCTACAGGCTTTAAAAACAATTATCCCCAGATGCAATTTGAAAGAAAGCTTTCGTTCACATCTGGGGATAAATCTTTTGAGCCTCTTGTCGGATTCGAACCAACGACCCCGAGATTACAAATCACG
>CAMOMP010000024.1:0-42065 GCA_946619915.1 uncultured Prevotellaceae bacterium
TGAAACAGTTTGTTTACGCATTGTTTACGCAGACATGAAAAAAGCACTTGCGAGAGACTCGTAAGTGCTTGATTTTTAGTGTGGACCAGCTTGGGCTTGAACCAAGGACCTCCAGATTATGAGTCTGTTGCTCTAACCAACTGAGCTACAAGTCCAGTAAACCGATAACTTGGTTTGCGGGTGCAAAAGTAGAGATTTCCACTGAATTATCCAAATGTGCGACAGAAAAATTTGGTCAGCAAAGTATATTTGTCTAATTTTGCACTCGCTAATGGAGAGACAGTGTGTAGCAACAATAGGTTTTTTTGATGGCGTACATCGCGGCCACCAGTGTCTGGTAAGTCAGGTTTGCGGACTTGCCCATGAGTTGTGCTGCCCATCGCTTGTCATCACCTTCGACAAGCATCCCCGTCAGGTCCTTCACTCGGACTATATCCCCCAACTTCTTTCCACCCTTTCAGAGAAGAAAACTTTGCTGGAAGCTACAGGCATCGACCTCCTAGAGGTACTGCCCTTCACCTCTGAATTGAGTCGTCTGACGGCCCTGCAGTTCATGCAGCAGGTGCTGCGCGACAAACTGAATGTAAAGACCTTGGTGATGGGTTACGACCACCGCTTCGGTTGCGGAGGAGGTGAATTCCCCGACTATGTGGAGTGGGGTAGGCAGACGGGTATCAATGTAGTGCTGGCACGTGAGCTGGAAGGCGAGAAGGTGAGCAGCAGTCGCATCCGTCGATTCCTGGCGGAAGGTGACGTGCGTCAGGCCAACAGCCTGTTGGGATACTGCTATTCCCTGCAGGGCGAGGTGGTGAGCGGCCATCAGGTAGGCAGGCACATTGGATTCCCCACAGCGAACCTGAGGGTGCAGGACGATAAGCTCCTGCCTGCTCTGGGTGTCTATGCCGTAAGGGTGACTGTGGAGGATGAGGCTACGTATGACGGCATGCTCTGCATCGGCCACAGACCTACGCTGAACAACGGCGATGAGTTGTCTGTCGAGGCCAACCTGTTTGACTTCAATGGCAACCTATATGGTAAGAAGGTAACCCTGAGTCTGGTGGACCGTTTGCGCGACGAACAGTCTTTCCCCTCTGTCCAAGCTCTTCAGCAGCAATTGGAACAGGATGCGATTCAAGCGAGGAGGAAGTTGGACATTGAACATTGATCATTGAACATTGAGAATTGAGAGTTGAGAATTGAGAATTATTTTCGATATTTCGTGATTCCGTAATTCTTCACTTAAGATTATGAATTATGGATTATGAATTGTTAAATGACAAACTCTGAATTCATACTGCAACACCGTACGGAAGATGTGCGTAAGCTGGCCCTAAGGAAGATGCCTGAGGGGCTGGATGCCGCTTTCTGTCTGCAACAGATAGAGGGATGGCAGTTGGCTCGGAAGAAGATTCCCCGGTGGGCGGAAACGGACGGGTTGTTGTTCCCGCCGCGACTGTCTATGGAGCAGTGTAGCAGTCAGCAGACGGCCCTATACAAGCGTGGGGTAGTGGAGCGCTTGTTGGAGGGGCAGTGTCAGAGGATGATGGATTTGACAGGCGGCTTTGGCATTGACTTCAGCTATATGGCTCCTCTGTTCCGTGAGGCTATCTACATTGAGCAGCAGGAATTGCTCTGCCAGATAGCCCAACATAACTTCCAACTGTTAGGATTGCAACATGCAGAGGTGAGGAATGCGCAGAGTCAGGATGTGCTGGCGATGTCTGACCATACATCTTTAATATATGCCGACCCTGCCCGCAGGGATGATGCAGGCCGTAAGGTAGTGCTCTTGCAGGATTGCCAGCCTGATGTGGTGGCCCTGCAGGATGAAATGATGGCTCATGCCAAGGTGGTGATGCTGAAGCTCTCGCCCATGCTGGATATCCAGCAGGCCCTGCGTCAGTTGCGTTATGTTCGCGAGGTGCATGTGGTCAGTGTGGATGGCGAATGCAAGGAGCTGTTGCTGGTGATGTACCAGCAGGAGGCACCCCTACGTTACTACTGTGTGAACATCACGGATCATGTGCAGGAGACGGTGGTGGAGGAAGTCTCCGTCCGTCCCGTTATCAGCAGGCAGCAGATGGCTTATCTGTATGAGCCCAATGCCTCTATCCTGAAGGCTGGCGTGCAGGATGCTCTCTGTTATATATATAAAGTGGAGAAACTGCATGCGTTCAGTCACCTCTTTACCTCAGACCGTCTTATAGAAGACTTCCCCGGTCGCAAATTCCGCATTCTGGGGCGTAGCGACTTTGGCAAGCAGGGACTCAGAAACCTGCTGGCAGGAGTGAAGCAGGCCAACATTACGGTAAGGAATTTCCCTGCTACCGTTCAGGAATTGAGAAAAAAACTGAAACTGGCCGATGGTGGCAGCGTTTATCTGTTCGCAACTACTATGTCTGACAATTCTCATGCCCTCTTGAGGTGCGAGAAATGTTAAAATGTCTGTAAACTTTTGTCTTTTTTGCACAATTTTTGCAAACTATGTGATTATTTTTGCTAAATTTGCCCCAGTTTAAAATCAAAAACCTACTTAAATAACCTAATTATGTCTACAAGAAGAGATTTTTTGAAGGGTATGGGTCTTGCAACGGCAGGCCTGACTTTGGCGCCTGTAGATTTGCTGGCAGCCAAGAAGAAAGTCCAGCCTGCCCCAGCTCCGAAGAGCGAGAAGGTGAAGATTGCCTACATCGGTATTGGTAACCGCGGTCAGCAGAATATCGACGAGTTTGCCAAGACCAATATGGTGGAGGTAGTAGCCCTCTGCGACGTGGACCTGCAGGGTAAGCAATGCCAGAAGGTACTGAACATGTACCCCAATGCCAAGCGCTATACCGATTTTCGTAAGCTCTTTGATGAGTACAGCGATCACTTCGACGCTGTAGCAATAAGTGTGCCTGACCATACACACTTCTTTGTCTGCATGGCTGCCATGAAGCATGGCAAGCATGTCTATTGCGAGAAGCCCCTTATCCGTACTTTCCAGGAAGGTGAAATCCTGATAGAGATGGCCAACCGTCATCCCGAACTGGCAACACAGGTGGGTAACCAGGGTCACTCTGAGGCTAACTACTTCCAGTTCAAGGCTTGGATGGAAGCAGGTATCATCAAGGATGTAACAAAGGTGGTGGCTCACATGAACAACGACCGCCGTTGGCACAAGTATGATTGGAACATGAAGAAGATGCCAGAGGGCGATCCCATCCCCGCTGGTATGGACTACGATACATGGCACGGTGGTATTCGCTACCACAACTTCAGCAACCTGTACCATCAGGGTGACTGGCGTAGCTGGTACGACTTCGGTATGGGAGCGTTGGGTGACTGGGGTGCTCATCTGCTGGATACCGCCCATGAGTTCCTGCAGCTGGGTCTTCCCTATGAGATAAACATGAAGTACGCCAAGAACCACAACGAGTTCTTCTATCCTTTCAGCAGCACCATCGAGTTCCGCTTCGGAGCCCGTGGCAATATGCCTCCCTGCGATGTTATCTGGTACGATGGTACAGACAACCAGCCCCCATTGCCCGAAGGCTATGGCGAGAGCAAGTTGGCCGACGGTATTCCTGCCAGCGGTCAGGGTGAATATACCAACCAGAAGCTGAACCCCGGTAAGATTATCTATGGACGTGACCTTACCTTCAAGGGTGCCAGTCATGGTAGCACCTTGGAGATTATCCCCAAGGAGAAGGCAGAGGCTATGAAGGATAAGCTGCCCGTGGTTCCCAAGAGTCCCAGCAACCACTACGTTAACTTCCTGCGTGCCTGCAAGGGCGAGGAGAAGACTCGCTCACCCTTCCAGATTGCCGGTGTGCTGTGCCAGGTATTCTGTCTGGGTGTTATCGCTCAGCGCCTGAACACTCAGCTGTTCTTCGACCCCCGTACCAAGAAGTTCACCAACAACGAGTTTGCGAACGCTATGCTTTCAGGCATGCCTCCTCGCAAAGGCTGGGAAGAGTTTTATAAACTAGATTAAACCTAGGTTCTCATAGGAAACCCTAGGATATCCTATAAAGAAACAAAACGGATGAAAAAAACAATATTCGCTATAGCTATGCTGGCTGTGTTGCCCGTAGCTGCAAAGAAAAAGATTGTAAAAGAGACTCCTGCCGTTGTTCCTACAACAGACAACATACTGACAGAGCAGGAAGAACGTGAGGGCTGGAAGCTCCTCTGGGATGGTAAGACAACCGAAGGATGGCGCGGTGCCAAGTTGGCAGGCTTCCCCGAAAAGGGATGGCGCATTGAGGATGGTGTGCTGAAGGTTGAGGCTGCCAATGGTGCCGAGAGCGGTAACGGTGGCGACATCGTAACCAACAAGAGCTACCATAACTTTATGCTGAAGGTGGACTTCAAGATTACAGAAGGTGCCAACAGCGGTATCAAGTACTTTGTTGATCCCGACATGAACCAGGGCGAGGGTAGTGCCATCGGTTGTGAGTTCCAGATTCTGGACGACCTGCGCCACCCCGATGCCAAGCTGGGTGTGAAGGGTAACCGTCGTCTGGGTTCGCTGTACGACCTGATTCCCGCTCCCGAGAACAAACCCTTCGATATCACAACATGGAATACAGCTACTGTTATCGTGAAGGACAATCACGTAGAGCATTGGCTGAACGGTGTGAAGCTGCTGGAGTACGAGCGTAACACTCAGGAGTGGAACGCGCTGGTAGCTTACAGTAAGTACAAGAACTGGCCCAACTTCGGTAATCGCGACGGACGCATCCTTTTACAGGATCACGGTAACGAGGTATGGTTCAAGAACGTTAAGATTAAGGAGTTTTAATGTAAACGTCTTGTATGAGCAGTAGGAGGGCATGGTCCCTCCTTTGCCCGTATAAAGCATGTTGTCAACTTTTTGCATAAGAGAACTCAAAAACAAAAACCAACTAAATTAAATTAATAAAAAGTGAAAAAGATTGTATTTCTTTTGTGCGCCGCATTCATGACGAGCATTGGCGCCCGAGCAATTTCAGATCCTGTGCAGTATGTTAATCCCTTGGTGGGCTCACACTCCACAGGAGGCCTATCCACAGGTAACACCTATCCTGCTATTGCCCTTCCCTGGGGTATGAACTTCTGGACACCACAGACCGGTAACATGGGTAACGGATGGTGCTACACCTATGATGCAGAGAAGATTCGTGGTTTTAAGCAGACCCATCAGCCCAGTCCCTGGATGAACGACTATGGTATGTTTAACATCATGCCCGAGTGTGGCGAGGATTATATCTTCGACGAGAACAAACGTGCCAGCTGGTTCAGCCATAAGGCCGAGGTGAGCAAGCCTCACTACTACAAGGTTTATCTGGCTGATTACGACATCGTAACAGAGGTGGCTCCCACCAGCAGGGCTGCCATTTTCCGCTTCACCTATCCCGCAGGCAAGAGCTATCTGGTAGTGGATGCCTTCGACCGCGGTTCGTACGTGAAGATTATTCCCGAACAGAACAAAATCGTGGGCTATACTACACGTAACAGCGGTGGCGTGCCCAAGAACTTCAAGAACTACTTTGTACTGCAGTTCGACCGTCCCTTCACCGTTACCGCTATCTGCGATGCCGGTAAGGAGAACAAGTCGGCTCTGGAGACTACCAGTAAGCATGCGCAGGGTGTGGTAGGATTCACTACCAAGCGTGGCGAGCAGGTGAATGTGCGCGTAGCCAGCTCTTTTATCAGCATAGAGCAGGCTGAGCAGAACCTGAAGGAGCTGGGTAACAAATCTCTTGAGGAGGTTGCCGAGGCTGGTCGTCAGGAGTGGAACAAGGTGCTCTCTACCATCGATGTACAGGACGAGAGCGATGTTGACCGTCTGCGTACCTTCTACAGCTGCCTGTACCGTAGCGTACTCTTCCCCCGCAGCTTCTACGAGATTAATGCCAAGGGTGAAGTTGTTCACTACAGTCCCTATAACGGCGAGACATTGCCCGGCTATCTGTTTGCCGACACGGGCTTCTGGGACACCTTCCGTGCCCTGTTCCCCTTGGTAAACCTGATGTGGCCTTCTATGAGCCAGAAGATGCAGGAGGGTTGGGCCAATGCCTACAAGGAGAGCGGCTTCCTGCCCGAATGGAGCGCCCCCGGCCATCGTGCCTGCATGGTAGGTAACAACTCAGCCTCTGTCGTGGCTGATGCTTACCTGAAGGGTGTTCGTGGTTATGATATCGATGCCCTGTGGGAGGCTGTGAAGCATGGTGCCAATGCCGACCTGCCCCGTACTACCAGCGGCCGTAAGCAGTGGAAGACCTACAATAAGTTGGGCTATGTTCCCTACGATAGCATCAACGAGAGTGCTGCCCGTACCCTGGAGTATGCCTTCGATGACTGGAGCATCTACAAGCTGGGTCAGGCTCTAGGTAAGCCTGAGAAGGAGATTAAGGTATATGCCGAGCATGCTATGAACTACAAGAACCTCTTTGATAAGGAGCATAACTTGATGCGTGGTAAGTTGGCCAACGGAGAGTGGGCTCCCAACTTCAACCCCTTCAAGTGGGGTGACGCCTTCACAGAGGGTAACAGCTGGCACTATTCATGGAGCGTGTTCCACGATCCTCAGGGACTGATTGACCTGATGGGTGGTACAGAAACCTTCAATCAGATGTTGGACAGCGTCTTCATCCTGCCTCCTATCTTCGACGACAGCTACTACGGTGGTGTTATCCACGAGATTCGCGAGATGCAGATTATGAATATGGGTAACTATGCTCATGGCAACCAGCCCATTCAGCATATGATTTACATGTACAACTACAGCGGACAGCCCTGGAAGACCCAGTACTGGTTGCGCGAGACCATGAACCGTATGTACAATGCTCATGCCGACGGCTATTGCGGCGACGAGGACAACGGTCAGACCTCAGCTTGGTACATCTTCACCGCTATGGGCTTCTATCCTGTATGTCCTGGTTCTAACCAGTATGTGCTGGGTGCTCCCTACTTCAAGAAGATGACTTTACATCTCGAGAATGGCAAGGATGTAGTGGTGACCGCTCCCGAGAACAGCGACGTAAACCGTTATGTGCAGAAGCTTACCGTGAACGGTGCCGAGCATAAGGTTAACTATGTGAACCATGCCGACCTGCTGCAGGGTGCCCGCATGGATTACGTAATGGGTGACAAGGCCAACGAGAACCGTGGTACCACCCCCGAGGCTGCTCCCTATTCATTCAGCAAGGAGTATAAGGCTGCCGCCAAGAAGGGAAGCAAGAAGTCTAAGAAATAACATCTGCTTTCATGAAAAAGATATTAACCATATTGTGTGCAATGGTTTGTGCTGGCAGTCTGTCGGCACAGACCTTCACCATTACAGACTCCATGCAGTGGAAGGCGTATGACGACTTCAACACTGCTCTGCTGGACAAGACTGCAAGTCGATATATCTACAAGGCTGATACCCAACAATCCAAGGCAGACCATCGCGGCAATGGCTATCGCGACAATGATGTATCGGGCTGCGCTGCTGCCATCTGGTGTCAGGCTATCTATTATGATATGGTCATCAATGCCTACAACCGCGCCAAGACCGAGGGTAACGAGGAGTTGATGAAGAAGTACAAGGCACTGCACGACAGAATCTACAGTGGCGAGAAGTCGCATTACGTCAACTTCAACTTCGATAATTCCAATACCAACAACGGCTGGTTCGTCTATGACGACATCATGTGGTGGACTTGTGCCTTGGCACGTGCCTACCAGACCTTTGGCAAGTCGGAGTACCTGAACTATTCCGAGAGGAGCTTCTGCCGTGTGTGGTACGGAAGTGCTACTGTGGGTGATGACGGCTCGTATGCCGACCCTGCCCGCTTCGAAGGTGCCTCAGGCGGCGGTATGTTCTGGGAGTGGCAGCCCATAGACCATGCCAATCCCCATCAGCCGGGTGACTTCCGCTCTGCCTGTATCAACTTCCCCACGGTCATAGCAGCCTGTCTGCTCCATCAGCTGGTACCCGAAGGACGTACAGCACCTACGGCTGCCCGTCCCACAAGGCAGACCAAGGAGTGGTATCTGGAGAAGGCAAAGGAGATTTATGCATGGGCTGACAAGACCCTTGTCAACAGCAGCGGACGTGTGGCAGATGGTATTCATGGCGGTGGCGCAGAGTTCAGCGATCACCTCTACAATCAGGCCACCTATATCGGCGCCAGCTGCCTGCTGTATAAGCTGACGGGTGAGAAGACCTATCTGTCCAAGGCGCAGAAGGCTGCCGATTATGTGATCAGCAACATGTGTACCAATAGTATCCTGAAGTTTGAGAACGGATATGAGCAGGGAGTCTATACGGCTATCTATGCCCAGTACATGAAGATGCTGATTTATGACTGCGGTCTGAGCAAGACACTTACCAATAAGTATCTGAAGCATATCCAGCGCCAGATGCAGAAGGGATGGGACAACCGTGACCAGGAACGTGGCATCCAGGCCGGCAACTTCGCCAAGAAGACCGAGAGTACTGATGTGGTGGAGAGCTATGGCGGCAGCGGTCTGCCAGCCCTCATGCTGATGTTCCCCGCCCACATTACGGTGGATGATATTACGGATGATGTAGAGGAAGTTCCTGCCGCTCAGGCCTCTGTGAGTTCAGACATCTATACCCTTGATGGTAAACTGGTCAGGAAGGCCGCTACGCAGAGCCAGGTAGCATCCCTGAACAACGGCCTCTATCTCTATCAGCAGAAGAAGCTGCTGGTTAGGAAATAAGGTCTCGGATCTCCTGCCATGCTTCGTCCGTGAGACGGGTTCCAATAACCTGAATCACGTATCCCGAAAGCAAGGCTCCCGTCTGCAGACATTTCTCTAACGAGGCACCCGTACATAAGGCATACAGAAATCCCCCGGCAAAGAAATCACCTGCCGCTGTGGTATCTCTGACATCCACCTTAAGTGCGGGTGCCTCTGCTTTTTGTCCGTACTGAGGTGATGAGGCTCCCCACATGGCTATGGCGCCCTTGCTGCCCAGTTTCACTATGGCCAGTGTGCAGTGCTCGGCTATGCGCTTCAGTCCTTCCTGAGGATCGGTGGTACCTGTATAGGCGGTGCATTCCTCTTCGTTGGCAAAGACGATGTCTATATAGTCCTCAACAAGGTGGCGGAAGAAGGGTAGGTCGGAGTTTATGACGTTGTAGCTGGCAAGGTCTATGCTCAATGTCAGTCCTTCCTGCTTGGCTGTCTGGCAGATCTTTTCTATCAGTTCATGGTTCTGTACCAGATAACCCTCTATGTGCAACAACTCGTAGCCACTGAAGAGCTGGGGTGTTATCTCCTCGGCTTGCATCAGGGCAGCCGCGCCCAGATAGGTGCCAAAGGTGCGTTCCCCGCCAGGCGAGATGAAGGTATTGGCAACTCCAGTTGGTGTATCGCATAGGGTCAACTGGGCATTGATGCCTGTCTGCTTGCAGTTCTCTGCATAGAAGGTTCCCATCTCATCGCGTCCTATCTTTCCGATATAGCCGGGATGCATGCCTAAGTTGGCCAACGCCAGGGTGGTGTTCCCTGCGCTGCCGCCCGTAGCCTTATGTGGGCATAAGGTCTGTATGCGCTGGTTCAGCATGTGCTGGCGTTGCTCGTCAATCAACTGCATGCCACCCTTGGGGAGTTGGAGCTCCTCCAATAGGCAATCATCCTTCATCTGTACCAGTACATCCACCAATGCATTGCCGATACCAATTATCTTCTTCATCCTGCATCATTTTTCTGCAAAGATATGAAATAAAACCCAATGAAAAAGCGAAAAAAACACATAAAACATAAAATTTTGAATTATGGATTTTGAACTTTAAATTATTTGTCGTACTTTTGCACCGCATTTGCGACACAGACTTACATACTGCTTCAGTAGCTCAGTTGGTTAGAGCACATGACTGTTAATCATGGGGTCGTTGGTTCAAGCCCATCCTGAAGCGCAAATAAGAATAGTTAGCAGATGCACCTTGCTTCAGTAGCTCAGTTGGTTAGAGCACATGACTGTTAATCATGGGGTCGTTGGTTCAAGCCCATCCTGAAGCGCAAAAGCCGAGATTTCCTCTCGGCTTTTTTTGTTCCCCTTCTTTTTTCACGCAGAAATCGCAGACGTTTTCTGCGCATTCTGCGTGAAGTTTAAAAAAAGAAGAAGGGGAGATGTTGCTCATCCCCCCTTCTTGCTTCAAAGGTTTATTTTACTGTATGGCTTTCTTCTTGCCATTGATGATGTAAATCCCACTCTTTAGTTTAGAGTTTAAAGTTGAGGGTTTAGAGTCAGCAGAACTCTTGACGTTAATTTTACGTCCGCTCAAATCATAAATTGATTCTTCGCTCTTCATTCTTAACTCTTCACTCATTGCCGTTGCCTCGTCAATGTCAACGATTAAAGGATTCTTAGGCGTACCATAAACACCGTCTGCCTCGAAGTTAACCTCTGCAGGTGCTTCCACAATCTCGTCGCCGATGGCTACCTTGAGGGTAAGTGGTGTTTCATCCTCACCTGGAATGGTTAGGTAAGCAACACCCTTGGCATTGGTCTGAGCCGTGGCACGACATTCGCCATCGGCATAGACGCCCACCTCTGTGTTAGCCATTGTAACACCACCGTTCAGGAGTTTGACGGACATCATGGCGTTGTAGGGATACTTATGGAAGTTGACAGGCTTGAAGACTGACTTCTCCTCCGTTGCTGTTTCCTCGTCCATATCCTCGAACTGGTAAGCCTTGGTGAATCTTGTAACAACCGATGAGGGATAGCAGAAGTGCTTAGTGCTTGAAGCGTTCAGCATGTAACCCAACCCGGGCTCCAGCATAGGCAGTGAGCCTTCCCACTCATAGGTGTCGTAATATGCCACGCCAGTCTGTCCCTTCAGGATGTCACCGTCCTCAGGTCCATAGTCAGCCAGGGCATCTGACAGGTTAGCCATTTTAAGGCCATAATAGCCTATCCAGTTCCAACCATCTTCAACAGTTACCGTAGTGGTAGGATCAACTAGCGTGCCAACGATACGCAGGGTGCAGTCGTCCTTCATCTGAACGGCATACATCTCTGTATTAGACAGATCGCCGTTCAGGTTGCCTTCCCAGCTGCCGTTCTCGTACATCAGCCAGCCGTTGCCTTGACTCTTAACAGAGATTACGTTGTCAGCAATCTTCTCAAAGATAGCAGGAACGGTTCTGTTTTCGGGAGAAACATAGATTGACAACCAGTTCCAACCCTTCTGCAGCTCTGTTGACTGCTCTACAAGGTCCTCAACGGTAAATACCACAGGCTCCTTGTAGCTGCCTTGCAGATTCAGAGGCGTGTACCTGATGCTCTTCTCAGGTGTCACTACAGGGTAGAGGGCACCTGTTGAGGCATCGAAGGCGCGGAAGGTGATTTCCTTGCCGGCATCGCTGTTGTTCCTACTGTTGTTGCCATAGATATCCATGGTGATGAAGTTGCCGTCGTAGCGTTCCTTATATACCGGGTGAGCCACACCTCGGCACTCTTCGCCGATGAAGGCGGCAATGATGTCATCCTCGTCATCCATAGGCAGGCTGTTGAGCTCTACACGACCGATAATATTCATAGAGTTCTCGTAGTCCTTCGGATTGACAGCCCATTCAGGAGCCTTGCTCTTCACCTTCAGGCTCAGCGTCAGCGGTTCGCTGATGCGGTTGTTACCCGTCAGGTAAACCGTCTGCTCATACTTGCCCGTTGCCAAGCTCTCAGCCACGGTGAAGGTGATGGTCTTGGACATCGTAGCTTTCAGCGTGCCGCTGGTAGCGCTGGCAGTCAGCCACTTGGGCAGGCCCGTCAGCGTCCAGTTCTCAGCCGTGCCGCTCTCGTTCACAAAGGTAGCCTCGAAGGTAGCAGCCTCGCCCGCCATCTTCTCCACGCTCACCTCATTCTCGCCCTTCCACAGCAGTTGGTTCTGCTTCACATAGGCTGTCCAGTTAATGTCGGACTGCATATTGTAGTTCTTGTCCGTAGCATAGCGTACCGTAAAGTCCACAGTAGTGCCTTCCAGCACATCCGCATCCTCATCCAGTTTGATGCTGATGCTGCGTTCGTTGGCCACAAACGTGTACTTCAGGTTCGTCAGCTGCGGGGCAGGCTTCAGGCCCGGCACATCCGTCTCGTTGAAGACTACCTGGCTGGCAGTCATCGTGGCCGTGCGGCCTGTCTTCTCATACTCCTTGGTAGTAGCATTGTACAGCACGCTCTGGTCCGCAGCCGTCTGGTCCACCACACTCTGCTGATAGTCATTGAAGTGCTGGTACTCAAAGGGGTAGTAAGCCACCAGACCGGCCTCGTCACCATTCAGACGTACATTCCTGTAACGCTTGATGTAATCACCGCTTAGGGTAGCCTTCCAGAAGCGGACCTCGTCCACAGAACCCCTGAAGTAGCTGGTATAGCTGTTGCCGCTTTGTGCCTTGGCACCCACAATCAGGTTGGCACCTGCCAGGGCACTAACCACAGATGCCGTCATCTGCTTCACGGCCTGGCCGTCTACATATACCGTTGCGTTGCCGTTGCGCAGCACGTTCAGTGCCAGGTGGTGCCAGGCATTATCACGCAGCTTTTCAGTGGTAATCTCTGTTTCCGTACCCTTGGATGTAAGGGTCAGCGCACCCGCGCTGTTGAAGCCCATCTCCACACGGTCATCCGTGCCCTCAATGGCCGAGAACAGCGTAGCCTTGCCTGTCTGAGCACTCTTGAACCACAGCTCTATAGCATAGTCATCGGTAGTCAGGGCGCTGCAGGCGCTGATGTCCAGCTTCATAGCCTTACTGCCGTCCAGCTTGGCCGAGATGTTCCTATTGTTCAGGTACCAGGTACTCTGCGGCATCATCAGGTTGCGACTGCGGGCATAGTCACGGATCTCCTTGCCGTCACCCTCGTCCATCTTCCAGTAACCTATCAGGTTAGGCGTAGAGGGCTTCTTCGTCATATCCTTCTCGCTCTTGGCCTCGCTGCAGGAACGCGCCTTGTCCCACAGCGTCAGCTCCTGAATGTCAGCCGTAATGTTCTTGCCCAGTGTAAGGGCGCCGTTGCCGTTGTAGCCGGTCACCGTCTGGTCATTGAACAGTTGTGTGTCCTTCGCATCCTCGGCAAACAGGGCATTGAACTTACTCTGCTCACCGTTGTAAGCGTAGTTGAAGGTCAGGAACACCCACTTGTTCTTTGTCAGCGTAGTCTTTGAGGTGTAAGTGTTCTCACCAATCTTCAGCGTCAGGTGTCCGCCGGCATCGGTACCTACCTCGAACTTCTCCTCACCGTTACCATGGCTCAGCAGTGTACCGGCCGTACTGTAGTTCACCCACATATCAGCCGAGAAGTCCTTCTTAGCCAGGTTAATGTTAGCTTCGGTGTAGGCAGCGCGGTCCGTATTCTGGGCCTTCAGTGCCACAGCATGGTCCACCTTCTGTCCGTTCACCGCAGCCCTGATGACAAAGTTCGACTGGCTCAGGTCCGCACTTACAATATCCTCGTTGAAGGTAACGCCAATCTCATCATCCGCATTCAGGATGCCGTCCGTGGGGTTAGCGTTGCCGAACAGCTTGGGCGCGCTCTGGTCCTTCACCAGCTTCACCTCATCGCTGTTACCATATACCGTCTTGCCGGCAAAGTCACATACCGTACGGGCACGGAACAGGTAGTTACCGTCAGGCAGCGCCTTCATATCTAATGTATAGGTCTCGGCAGCCTCGTCCAGTTCTTTCAGGTTCACATCGGCAGCCGCGGCAGCCTTGTCCTTCACATACTCCTGAACCTTGTTCCACTGGTTGTCACCCTCCTTGCGGTACTCCAGCAGCAGGCCCGTCAGCTTAGCATAGTTCAGGTCGTAGCCGCTGGCCGTCAGCGTCAGGTCGGTTCCCGCATTGATGTTCAGCACGCTGTGCGAAAGGGCCAGCTCCACAGCCGGACCGGCAGGCACGTAGGTAGCGCTCACATATACGGTATCGGCAATCTCGTGGTGAATACCCGTATTGTCCTTCTGTGTAGTAGAGAACATGCGGATACCTATGTTCTTGTAATCCAGCACACTCTCATCCGTCTGCTTCATTTCCAGTGACATGGTAACGGTCTCTCCGCCCGGAACGAACACCTGCCGGCCGTTGCCCAGCGGTGTGCCGCTTACCCAGAAGGAAGCGTGGCTGGTATTCGTAGCATCACATACGCCCAGGTTGAACCAGCAGTCCTCCTCCGTCTCAGAGTTATTGGTCAGCTCCAGCGTAAAGATAGCGCTGCGGCCTGATGGCACATTCTGCAGGATGGGGTTTCTCACGCTCAGCTCAGGCTTCTCTATCTGCAGTGTGGTAGCCGAGATCTCCGTGCCCGGGTTATAGTACTTGGTCACCTCCTGACCCTCATACGGAGCGCTGGTACGTCCGCCCTTCGTTACGAAGATGGGGCCCAGTCCGTCAGGAGCCTTGAACACGTCAATCGTCAGCGCGTCATCGTCGCCGTCCTCGGCCAGCGTATAGCTGATGGTCTGGCTGTTAGCCTCAGTGCTGCCCGTAGTGTACTGGTAGCAGCTGGTATTAACGGTCTCGGAAGTGGCAGAGAGTCCGATGCCGTCAAACTTGGCACCGCCCACAACCTTGTACTTCATCTTCAGCTGCGTAGTAGAGCCGTACGTGTCCGTATTCACCGTATCATTCGTTACCGTGGCGGTGTAGCTGGAACCGCCGTCAATTGACTTGTTCTGCACCAGCCACTTGTCCCGGTTGCCGATGGCCTTCAGCTTAGCCTTCTCATTGTTGGCCAGATGCTGAACCCAGGCGTCAATCTGCATATTGTAGTACGATACAGAGTCAATGTAAGCCTCGGTGGGCGCTGTCGGGTCAATCATCTTATAGCTGCCGTCCTTACCGAAGTTCTCATCGTTCTCCTCTACCAGCGACTCATACTTGGCCTTGTCAGCCGCAGCCGTCAGGTTCGAGCCCTTGGGCTGTATGAATTTGTTACGCAGTTTCAGCAGGTTGGGGATCATGATGTTCTCGATGGTGTTCTGCGTGTAGTTGAAGGCCGTAGTAAAGCCCTGACTTACAGACAGCACATTCTTGGTCCCCAGCGTAGCCTTTCCGTCGGTGCCAAAGGTGAATCCCAGCCGGGTGGCGTCACCTATGATATAGTTGGTGCCGGTTCCGATGAACACGTCGGCCTGCGCACCCGTCCAGTCCCAATTGCTGCTGGTAGAGATCTCCTCGGTAGTAGTAGTGGTAGTAGTAGAGGAACCGTCATAGTTGAAGGTCTCCGAGATCTCGGCACCTGCCGTCACCTTAGCCTCCACTTCTACTGTAGTCTCCTTGGCGAATACCAGCGAACCGGCCACGAAGGTCTGTGTGGTTCCGGTAGAGAATTCTGCTTCCACATTCTCGCTCAGCGTATTGTTAAACGTGTGCGTGGTAGTGTGGCTTGTTGTGGTGCCCACGCCATAGGTGGCGAAGGAGTTAGACCCTCCCGGATCACGCAGCACCATGGTCACCTTGTCCGGACCGCCTGTCACAAAGTCATTGCCCTTGGGCAGCTTACCCAGGATGATGGCGCTGTTCTGCCACTTGGCAGAGGCGTCATCATTCATCACGATGGTACAGCCGCGGGTGTAGGGGCTCACCGTCTTGGGCAAACCGGCCGTAAACTGGTAGATAACCTGTCCCTTCTCATCCATCTGCAGCTCATCATCATTCAGCTCCACGTTAGCCATCTCCAGCTCACGGGCACTCATGCCCACCTTAGCGGCATCACCTGATATACAGATGGGGGCACCCATGGCATAGTCATTAGCAATGGTAATCACGCTGCCCGCCATAGGCATGCGGTCCACCACCTCGTTGCCCTTGCCGCCGTCGTAGTTCATGTACTCCTGGTAAGCGCTGATTTTATACTTGTAAGGCTTGTTCTGCAGCAGCAGCGGCGCACCCTGGGTATAAGTCACGGCACCCGTTGCGGCGTCCACCGTGTAGGCATCCAGTGTATGCTCCACCTCATTGTCATCCTTGCCCGTAACCACACTCTCGCCCAGGGCCCCGTCAGCGTTGCCCAGGTCCGTAACCGTCATGGTAGCCCCGTTGGTGTAAGCCATCTTCATGGATGCCACATAGTCAAAGCCCTGCATCGTACCGTCCACCTCGCACGAGTCGGTCCTCACGTTCAGCACCTCGGTAGCGTCAATGCCGGGCAGCGAGGTAAACGTATAGCCCTCATGGCTGGGGATGCTGATGCTCTCCACGGCATAGTCCAGTGGCGGTACCATGATGGCGAACTCGCCCGTGAGGGCATCCGTGGTGATGGTCATCAGGTGCTGTGCACCGTTCTGCTCCTTTGTGCCGGGGACGCTGGCCGTACCGTACTTACCCGTAAAGGAAAGGCTGTTCTCGCCCAAGGCAGAGGTTCCCTTCTCCACATTATATATATAGTTAAGGTAGCGTGCGTTAGAGCGTGTTGACAGCACAATCTTAGCCTGACCTATGTTGGCCTTGCTCTGTCCGAATCCCAGCGGCTTATCGTTCTCTATGTGTCCGCCCACTACACGTCCGGCTATCATCACCTTCGTATTGTCATAGAAGGTAGCCGTCTCCTCCTTCACAAAGGTATATACCGTGCCCGTGTTGTTGGGGTCCTTGGGGAAGCGGCCGTTGTTCACAAACGTGTGGCCGTCCTTCTTCACCTGCACGTAGTGGTCGCCTATGGGCACGCTGATCTCATAGTGGCCGTTCTCATCCGTCAGCAGCGGCTCGCCGTCCTTGGCGCAGATGGTACCGTCCACATACAGATAGGCGCCCTCCACGGGAATGTTCGTATTCTCGTAATACACATGGCCCGTCATCTTGAACGAGCTGATATCCTCAAAGTCAACCCCCGAGTGCGTCAGTGCGCTGTTGCTGATGAAGCGTGTCTGGTACTGCGGCGAGAAGGAGTGTTCACCCAGGTCAGGTGACACCTTGTAGTTGGTACCGTCACCCGTAAAGGGGATACCGCGGATTACGTAGTTACCCTCTGTGTCAGTCTTTCCGTAGAGGCCTAACTGCTTCTCGCTTGGGATGATGGGCTTGAAGGAAGAGTTGGGCTGCTTTTGGCCGTGGTTCTCGTTGGCAACGCCAGACGTCTTTGAGTAGTCGTAAGCGTAAGGCAAATCACTCAGCCCTTCGTCCATTGGCCAGTAAATCTTCAGGTCTGGTTCTGTGCCGATGAGCAGACGGTCGTAGTTGCCCAAAACGTCATCGTCGGTCAGTGCCTTAGACCACAGGCGGATGTCATCCAAGTAGCCCGTAAAGCTGTGCTCTGCCGTGAATCCATGGTCGCAGCCGAAGGCTACACCCTCGTTGCCAGTCCATGATACAGCGGCTGCTGTCACGTTCTGAGTTGTCAACTTGCCGTCCTTGTCAATGGCACGTACTGTCCATTCTGTATTACCGTTGCAGGTTACGCTGACGTTCGTAAAGTTGCTGTTAACAATGGTAATACCTGTGGCTGTTGGCTCAGCGCTGCCCACCTGCAGGTAGAGCTCGCTCTGCTTGTCTGTGGCAGGCTTCAGAATCAAGGCAAACTTGCCGCCACCGTCGATAATTGTAGAGCCGTCTGCTAAAACAGCTTCGGGATAGACATACATTTGGAATGTAAAGGGATTTTCCTCAAACAGTCCCTTGCCAGCCTTCTCCGTTGGTGTCCACAGGATACCGCCCTGTGGCTTCACTTGCATAGAGTAGAACTGGCGTGTATCGTCACCCTTTTCGCTATTCTTAGTTAGCATTACGCGGGCATTGGATACGGCGGTTCCTGTGCCGTAGGTCACACGACCGCTGATAATGCCTCGGCTCTGGCAGAAACCATCGGCATCTCCCATACTGGTTACATTATAAGTGGTCTGGCCTGTCTCGCTGTCCACGCAGTTACTCTGAGATACCACGCGGTACTGGTAGAACTGACCAGGTTGGGCTGTGTTGTCCTCGAAGTAATAGCTCGACTCTGTGCCCGAAACGACATAAACCTGCTTGTAATCTGCTTCGCTCGTTGAACCTAATAAACGACGTGATACCACGAAGCGTGATGCAGCGGTACCCATCTGCTTTACATCCCACTGCACCTTTACCACGTTAGTATAGGTGCCTCGGTTGGCCGATACATTCTTGATGACGGTGCTACCGTTCATACTGGTGGGACCCAGCAGTTTCGAATAGAATGTCCTATTGAACAAATCCGTCCCAATGCGATACCAGTAGAACGAACAGCTACTTGAAATTTCTGTATCCTCGTATGAAGTTGCTCCTGCAGCGTTTGCTGATATGTCCGTGACATATGCATCGCCCATGGCAGCTATGATGTTAGCCTCTATAGGCTGACCGTTCTCGTCATAGAAGCTGGGTGAGTCCAGACAACGCCACACTTTAAACTTAATAGCGGTGCTGTTACTTGGCTTGTCGTGCGTCCAACTCAGACGTACGCTTGTTTCTTTGCGCTCATCTGTAAATGATGGGTAGTTGTAAATGGGTGTTGTGGGGATTTCCTGAGAGGTAACTGTCAGGTCGGCAACAGGGGTGTTGTTGTTCCAATTATCGAGAATAGACGATACCTCATAGGTATAGTTGTTGTCATACTCGAAGTCCTCATCAATATACTGTTGGCTACTGCTATAGTTGATAACAGCCAGCTTCTCTCTGGTAGTGGTGTCGCCATTCTTATATCTGAAGAGGTAGAACTTACCATTCGCCAAACGGTTGGAATCTTCTTTCTTCCACTTTATGGAGATGGTCTTCTTCCATTGATCGAAGTCAGTCTCCAAGTCTTTCGGGGAAACACAAGCCTTTACGATGTTACCTGCCACATCCTTTTGCCAGTCACGGGTGAAACTCACGGTGATAGTCCTGTTAGCTTGCGTATATGACTTGTACTGCACGTAACGGGTATGCCAGGTCTGCTTCTCCGAATCATTGATTCCCGAAAAAACATAGTTGGCATTGGGGTTGCCGTTGGTAATCCAGCTGCCGGCATCATTTAGCCTATACTCGTATTTGTGGCTATAGCCTGATGCTGCAGTTACAGAGTTGCTTGGTGTCCACTTTATTTGCCCAGGAGCTGTACGCTCATAGGAGCCGCAATTGTTGGGAGTGGTGAAACTAACTGCGTTGGAGGTTATCTTTAGATTGTCAGGAGTGATATGCCTTACGTTTCGGTTTTTATCTACCCAGTCTCCTTCAATTCCAACCGTGTGCACTTGTCCATAGGTACTATTGGGTATATAAACATGACAAGTTACATATTTCCATTTGCCGTCTCCTTGCCAGGCACTACGGAATTCCACCCAATAGTTACCAATCCATCCTGTTTTGTTGTTCCATACAGCATCATCATTTGTGCCGCTATTTAATGGAACAATACTCCCGATGGAGCCGATGTTGACTCCATCGACTACAAGATTGAATGTTCTCCAATAGAAGTTGTTTCCGTCATAATTCAAGTACGACACTTGGAATGCCATAAAAGGATTATCCGGCGTCACATCTACGTCTTTTGCTGAGAACTTGGGCCATTCCCAGGCATTCGCCGCCTTTAAGGGTAACGTTGCCGTCAGCATGAATAACGTCATGAACAATAGCAACGGCCGCCCTATCGGGATGCGTTGCCTCCAGTTTTTTTGTAGTTGTTGTTTCATAAAATTAATACCTATTGTTGTTTTTTGTTTAGTCGTGTGTTGGTTTAGTCGTGTGTTACTACCTACGGAAAAACTGCACAAAATTAAACAAAACACGGTATCTGCTTTAATAAAAAAGGTAAACCCGTGTTACAAAACGTGCAATGTGTTACAAGTAAGGTTAGTGGGAAATATTTACCACGGTATGGTGAAGTTACCGATGAAAAGGAGCTTTTTTGTTTTTTGCAGCAAAAAAATGAGCTGACCGTTTTTGTATGGTCAGCTCACTTGTTTGTGAATGTATAAGGCCGAGCCCTATGTTACGGACGGGTTACGATGTAGTTTACTACTGGATAAATGCCACCGGCGTCCTTTACATAGTACCATACAAGGTTCCAGCGGAACTGCGGGTGTGCCATATCGTTCAGCGAAGGCAGACCGGGTACGGACCCCTCAACGGTAAACTCTTTACCGATGGTGTGTGTGCTCTCGTTGGTGTGGTTATAGTTGAAGCCCACGCCAGCCTTAACACCGTTAACGGTAGCCACCAGTTCAGTCTCCACATCCACACTAACCGATGTGGTTCTTGCATCGCTGGTAGCCAGGCTGATAGAACGTTGGGTATAGGCACCTGTTCCTGCCATCTCGTTGGTATAGCCTCCGTTCAGGTCCTTGGCCTTCAGGAAGGGGTAGCTATCGCTGACATACATGGGTACGTTGTCATAGTTTGCCGGATAGCTCCAAGGGTCTCCCGGTGTGGATGTCAGGTGATACTGCGGTCTTGACACGCCCTTCTGGCTTGCCATCAGCTGTACGTAGTCAGCCAGTCTCAGTCCTACGAAGGCACGTGTCCGTGGCATAGAGAGGACAAACTCTGTTCCTACGTCATCCGGGTCATCGCTCGACATAATCTCATATCTGTATGTATCGTAGGGTGTGGCATGCATCACTACCACATGGTCTTCGCCGGCGGCGTAAGTCTGACCATAGGAGGTGGTTGTCTCATGTTCGGTAGCGATGCCGCCTGAGACGGTTACCTTGGTAGTAAACTCTACTCCGGCGGAAAGACCGAGGAAGGGAACGCTGAAGGAATGCTCATAGCCGCCGATGACACTTCCGCCTCAGGTATCAGACTTCACGGTCTTGTCGCTGGAAGATGTGGTCTTACCCCATACGGTCTCG
The DNA here is from genome assembly GCA_946619915.1 of uncultured Prevotellaceae bacterium. Classification (GTDB taxonomy): domain Bacteria; phylum Bacteroidota; class Bacteroidia; order Bacteroidales; family Bacteroidaceae; genus Physcousia. The sequence continues at coordinate 20,763 of CAMOMP010000024.1, forward strand.
GCCCTGTCTGCTCCGCTGAGTCCCTCGTAGTAGGGGGCGGCGGCAATAGCGGCATAGATGCGCGGTTCGCTGAAGGTCAGTTCGTGGCTGATGTACCTGAAGCGCTTAGGACGTACACGGTCAGCGAATTTGCAAAGCACAGGGTGGCTGTTCAGCTCATTACCGTCCCTCATGTTCTGATACATCCATTTGGTTTCTTCTGGGTTTTTCATGTCCTTTTTCCATAAGGAACCATTATTACACCATCCGAAATAATCTTGGTTAAACGAGTTCCTTATATTGACAGTATTGCCGTCATCGCCTAACCATACCTCCCAGAACTCTGACAGCGTATGATTACAGTCGTCATCCTTGCCTACAATCATGTTCCAGATGAATACCAGTAGATCTCTCCCGTCAGCTTCACTGGCTTGTACGGCAGCTATGGCATCGGCAGCAACAGAGTAGCTTGCTGTCTTTACGCTTGCCATTGTAACGAAGCGGAAGGTGGGCTTGGCATTGGTCTCATCCCATCGCCAAAGTCCGTCACCCACAATCAGGTCTTGTGTGTAATTACGTCCGCGGAAGTAACCGAATACCAGGTCCATGTTGCCCACATGATTCCTTGTCTCGTCATTAGAAGCAAAGCAGTCAACAGATGTTTTGGGCAGGACAATCTGCTCAGTCAGGCTCAGATCTTTATTATAGTGCAGACGGTACATGTACAGGTAGCCGTTCTTGGTCAGCAGGTAGTTATTGCTGTTCTCTAATCCACGGGTCAGGATGGCAATCTCCGGCAGGTCGCTATTGCTCATGTTCCCCACCTTTACGTCGCAGAAGAGAGTGGGTGAGCTGAGGGGCTTGTTGACAATGGGCTCCTCGTTGATGAGTCCCTTGCTGTAAACCCTAAGGCTACCGATGTCATTATTGTTCATAACCATAACAATGTCCTCGTAACCGTCGCCGTTCACATCTGCCACGTCGTAACGCAGATTAGGTGTGCCTATGTAGCTGCCCTCGTCGGTAAAGATGCGTTCACGGATACAACGGAGTGTGACACCGTCAAAGACGGCAATCTTGTTGGCGACGTTCATAACAATCTCCTCTACACCGTCACCTGTCATATCCTGGATACAACGCAGGTTGAAGGCACGGGCAAAGTACTCGCTGCGCAGGTCTGCCAGCAGGTCGTCATTTTTACCGAATATTCTGCGGGACAGTTTGTTGTTATTGAACGTTGGCATAGTCCATTGGTATTCATTACCTTCGGCATCCAGCAGGGGGCGTGACTCATAGCCTTCCAGTATGGCGTGGTTCTTGGCAGAGTCACCATAGATGGTCACGTAAACAACACCCTCGCCCATCACAGCGGCAACGTCAGCCACCTTGCCTGTAGTCTTTCCGTCGGTGAAAACGCGGAAGGGCTTACTCCATGTGGCATATACCAGATTCTCATAACCATCGGCATTAGTCTGGGCAGTCACTTTTCTAAGGTGGCGGTAAGCGTCAGCTCTGTTCACATTTGCGTTAATCATGCCCTTGTCGGAGAATACCCATGCCTTTCTGTTACTTGGTTTATAAAGGATACCTGAACGGTTCTCATAACCGCCGCCAAGCTGAATGCCTGAATAATCAAAGAATACGCTGCTACGGTCAGAACCGTATGTGTAGTAGTTGCCAAGGGGGCCGTTAGTGTTCACTACCTGCATGGGCATCCTTCGCTGCGGGGATTTTTCCGCTGAGCTGATGAAAGCCTGCTCCAGCATCTCAGTATAGACAGAGGGGGCGGGACGGCAGCCGCGCAGGGTAAAGGCACAACGGTCCTCATGAATCACTTGTGGGCAGAACTTTGTGTTGAGTGAGCTGATCTCGAAGCTTACGGGACGACCATGACGCATCGTGTTACGGGTAAGCCACGCGCCGGTAATCTCATCGTTAGTCAGCTCGCCGTCCGGGTTGATATAACCGTTGGGCATCAATTGCAGGTGAATGGTGTCAGGACCCTCAATCAGCGGCCTTGGCCAGTCCTCGAAGCCTCGGTCCTTCAGGAAGTCACCCAACTTCATGGTGTCAGCCTGCAGTTCCTTTATCATAGCATAAATCTCGTCTATGGACGGCATTTCCCAGCCCTCAGGCATGGCCAGACGGCCACCATTAACGGTGTAGTATGCCTTTCCGTTGTTCTCGAACTCAGCGGCATCGTTGGGGTCAATGCTCTTCCAGATATTGGTGCTGCTGGTCTTGGTAAGGCCTGCCATCTTTACTGGCTTCAGGTCCTCCAGCATCCACAGCATGTCACCGATGCGTACGATAGGGTAGTTGTAGCCGTTGGCATCCTCGCAACGGAAGAAGTCGAATGTTACGGCATGTGAACTCTCAGGGCTGACGTGCATGATGGTCTTCATCTTTCCGCTTGTACCCTCAAAGCGCAGAATGTCGCCCGGGGTGAACGGCATCAGCACCACATCGGCCATTCCCTTGGCCCTTTTCTGTGCGGGAGCCCTGAAAACATTCTTCACGGACAGATTGCTCTCGCCCCACTGCTGGGCACCGCCCAGGGCAATGCCGCTGAAGGACTTGCTGCCGTTACAGATCCAGCGGGTACTGTTCTTAACGCCTTGTCCCTCGATATTCACAATGAAAATTCCCTTTCCCTGCGAGGGGATGCGGGCTGTATTACGGCCCTTGGATGCATTCAGCGTGGCAGCATCCAGAAGCATACCGCTCGTACTGTAGATGCTGATGTGTACCGGACCATCCTGCCTGGCGTCAAAGATAAGAGTCCCGTCGCCCAATGCCGGGTTGGGGGTGAGGATAGGCTCGGAAAGAACCTTAGTCTCCTCTATGTGCTCAATGGGTGTGATGGTCTCCTCGTCCGCAAGACGCAGAATGTCCGTACCGCTAAGGGTGACGGGGGCAATCTCGGGATGCGAAAGATTGGTAACTGTCACTTTCTGGACGTCGGTACTTTCGCCTCTGCCTGAGAAAGTGAGATCGATGGGGAAGGATTCTCCCCACATGGTGGAGGTGCACAGGGTAATCAGCATTGCAGCCGTCAGCCTCCGACCTTTGAGTAAGTTGTGTTTCATAAAAAATAATACCTATAATGTATGTTTATCCGTTTGTGTGTTTGGTAAGTGCGGTGCAAAGTTATGAAAAAATTGATAAAGCGCAAAGTTTGCTAAATTAAAAATCGGTAAACTTCTGTTACAAAACGTGCATTGTGTAACAAATCGTTTTTCTCGTTTAGCGGTTATCGAGACCTCGTAACCTGAAGGCTGCGGGGGCTTTATCTGAAGTCGGTTGGTGACTGGCCGGTTTGTTTCTTGAAGGCGCGGTAGAAGCTGATGCGGCTGGAGAAGCCGGTGGCCTGGGCCAGCGCATCGGTGGTGTGTTGCAGCAGATAACCCTCGTGGATCAGCTGCTTGGCTTCCTGAATGCGGAAGCTGTTGACCCATGCCTTGAAGTTCACGCCCTCGCAGTTGTTAATGGCGGTAGAGACATTGCGGTAGGAGTCGCCCACCTGAACGGAAATATCCTCGATGGTGAGGTCGGGCTTGGTAAAGAGTCGTTTCTCTGTCATCAGTTCAGTCAGGCGCTGCATCAGCTCGGCAGATTGAACGGTATTGCCGGAAGGAACATCTGTGTGCGAAGCTTGATGCTCAGTGTTCAACGCCGGCTCTCCAATGTTTAAAGCTGCCTCTATCTGGTGGAAGGTGAAGGCATAGTTGATAAACCGGATGCCGAAGACAGCATAGTATCCTGCCAGTACCAGGGTAAAGAGGATGCTTGTTATCATGGAGGGGCACAGCGTGTAGATAAGAGCCAGAATTCCGATGGAAAGGGCCGTATAGAACGAGCGCCTTACCCAGCGGAGGCGTTCCCACTCGTCGCTGGAGAAGTAGTCTGCCATGCGATATTTGTACTCGCGGTAGCGCCTGCGGAAGCTAAGCACATAGCCCACCAGCTTGTAAGAGTAATAGACGGCCAGGACGATGAAGATGACAGAGCTGTACCGGCTGTCGTAAAAGTACACCACGAAGGCGGCTATCGATGGCAGGATAACATAAATGAGCTGCCGGACCAGTCGGGGCCACGAGAAGAACTGTACGTCTATGAGGGTTGCCAGGGCAAAGGTAAATAGGAAGGCCTGCATGATGCCGACAGAAAGGATGATAAGTTGCTGTATGACTATTGGCATGCCCGTCTGCAGGCCCATCGCCTCAATCATCAGGGCAATAAAGAATGCCAGATAGCCACATCCCATCATGCGGCGTGCCATGCGGTAGCCGCGCAGACCGGTACCGTCGGGGACAAGGATGAAAAGGAAACATACGCCAAAGGCAAAAATCAGCCCAGGCAATAGGTAGTTGTTAAGGATGTTATTGAGTAAAACTAGCATTGTTTCTCGCTTACAGCACGCAAAAATACACATTTTTTTACAAAAAACATACTCTTGGCCTGTTTTATTCTCCTATGCCCTAGTGGGCAAGAGAATTTATAAATAATCTGAACCGATTTCCGCGTGAGATAAAAAAATCCCGCGGATTGCTCTGCGGGATTGGGTGTTTTCCAAGTGGTATGGTCTTATCGAATGAACAGCAATTCTCTGTATTTTGGCAATGGCCAGAGGGCATCGTCAACGATGAGCTCCAGCTTGTCAATCTGATAGCGGATGGTGTCGAACATAGGAGCAATGGTATCGTGGTAAGCGATAGCCTTCTCGTGCTCGTCCTCAATCTTATTGGCAACCTTACGGGCAGATACCAGTTCCTCAACCTGAGTCTCGATTGTGGCGGTACGCTGCGCGATCTCCTCGATAATCTTCAGGTTGCGGGCGTTGAGCTCCTGAGCCTTCTCTGCGGGGAAGACTACGCTCATACGCTCTACGTTGCGCAGGAGCTGGCCCTGATAGTTGGTAGCCACGGGGATGATGTGGTTCATAGAGAGGTCACCCAAAACGCGGGCCTCAATCTGAATCTTCTTGGTGTAGGTCTCCCACTTCACCTCGTTACGTGCAGCAAGTTCCTTCTTGGTCATTACGCCCAGGCTCTCGAACATGTCGATGCTCTCCTTGTCCAGGTAGCGCTCGAAGATCTTGGGGCAGCTGGTCTCTGTATCCAAGCCGCGCTTGGCTGCTTCGGCTTTCCACTCGTCGCTGTAGCCGTTACCGTCGAAGCGGATAGGCTTGCAGGTCTTGATATCCTCGCGCAGCACGTCGATGATGGCATGGAACTTAGCTGTATGACCTGTGCCGGCCAGTTTCTTCTCGAACTCGGGGATGCGAGCATCAACACGCTTCTTGAAGTCAACCAAAGCCTCGGCTACGGCGCTGTTCAGTGCAATCATAGCGCTGGCACAGTTGGCCTCAGAACCTACGGCACGGAACTCGAAGCGGTTACCTGTGAAGGCGAAGGGGCTGGTACGGTTACGGTCGGTATTGTCGATGAGCAGTTCGGGAATCTCAGGAATATCCATCTTCATGCCCTGTTTGCCACCCATAGCGAAGAGGTCGTCCTTGTCGGCCTTCTCGATGTGATCCAGCAACTCGCTGAGCTGCTTACCCAAGAAAGAAGAGATGATGGCTGGGGGTGCCTCGTTAGCGCCCAGACGGTGAGCGTTAGTGGCACTCATGATAGATGCCTTCAGCAATCCGTTGTGCTTGTAAACACCCATAAGGGTCTCAACGATGAATGTAGCGAAGCGCAGGTTCTGCTCGGCAGTCTTGCCAGGAGCATGCAGCAATACACCATTGTCGGTTGAGAGGCTCCAGTTGTTGTGCTTACCAGAACCGTTGATGCCAGCGAAGGGTTTCTCGTGCAGCAATACACGGAAGCCGTGCTTGCGAGCTACCTTCTTCATTACAGACATCAGCAACATATTGTGGTCAACGGCCAGGTTGGTCTCCTCGAAGATGGGAGCCAACTCGAACTGGTTGGGAGCAACCTCGTTATGACGAGTCTTGCAAGGGATACCCAGTTCCAGGGCCTCGATTTCCAGTTCACGCATGAAGGCAGCTACACGCTCGGGGATAGCACCAAAGTAGTGGTCGTCCATCTGCTGGTTCTTGGCAGAGTCGTGTCCCATCAGGGTACGGCCTGTCAGCAGCAAGTCGGGACGGGCAGCATAAAGACCTTCGTCAACCAAGAAGTATTCCTGTTCCCAGCCCAAGTTGCTGACAACCTTCTTTACTTCAGGGTCAAAGTAATGGCAAACGTCGGTAGCGGCTACGTTTACGGCCTTCAGGGCACGCAGCAGAGGAGCCTTGTAGTCGAGTGCCTCACCGCTATAAGATATAAATACGGTAGGGATAATCAAGGTATCGTCCATGATGAAGACGGGGCTTGTGGGATCCCAAGCTGAATAACCGCGAGCTTCGAATGTACTACGGATACCGCCGCTGGGGAAGCTGGAGGCATCGGGTTCCTGCTGAACCAGCAGCTTGCCACTGAACTCCTCGATCATGCCGCCCTTTCCATCATGCTCGATGAAAGAGTCGTGCTTCTCGGCTGTTCCTTCGGTAAGGGGCTGGAACCAGTGAGTATAGTGTGTGACGCCGTTTTCCTGGGCCCACTGCATCATGCCGGCAGCTACGGCATCGGCTACGGTGCGGTCCAGACGGGTACCGTTCTCGATGACGTCAATCATCTGGTCATAGACACGCTTGGGCAGATACTTGTACATTTTTTGGCGATTGAAAACCTTCTTGCCGAAATACGCGCTAGGTTTTTCACTTGGTGCGGTCACGGTGACTGGCTTCTTCTTGAAAGCCTCGCCTACAACTTGAAATCTCAATTCGTTTGCCATAATTGTGCTTGATTTTGGATTAATAACAAATCTTTTTGCCTATTTTTCTTTAGTTTTTGTGTCATCTTTGTAAATGATGTTGCAAAATTACAACATTTTGTAATTGAAACAAAATATTTCAAAGCAAAAAGATTTATTTTTGTGTAATTTTGTTGATATATGTCATTTTTATGACTCGTTTCCTCGCATTAAGGTGGCTAATTGGTGAGTTAAGGGGGATATTCTCATTTAACTTCCATTCAGAATACCGTTTTAATTTACGAAAGCGGGGTGTATAAGAAATACCTTTTTTTCAAAATAATTCCGTTTGTAACTAATTTCTTGGGCTGTCCGCCAAAAAGTTGAGCCGGCTCAACTAATCAATCGAGCCGGCTCAACCTGTAAAATGAGGCGTGGGCCACTTTTTTGCTTATCGCAAAAATATTTAGGAGAAAAGAAGGATTTTCCGGTTGTCCGGGATTTCGTTGAGAGGACTTCCTTACCTCACAAACCCACAAACTCATATTTGCACTTCAGACCTTTCACTCTCGTTCCTGCCTTACTCCAGCCTTACTCTAGCCTTACTCATGAGTAAGGCAGCAGTATGGCTGCAATATGGCTGCAACGAGGCTAGGAGGAGCTTAAGAGGAGACTGGAAGCAGACAGTGGAAGTTGAAAAGTGGGTAGGGACTGGTTATTCACCACTCCTCGTCCCAGAGGCTTTCGCGGGTTCTTGCAGCTGTGCTACTGCCGCCACCGTATTCCAAATCTGCGTTACTTGCTACGCTTGTTACTGTACTTTCACAAAGTATGCTCATTGCCTGTAGCTTAACAACTACGATTGCTGGCTTGTTATATGTTTTTTTCATAATAGATGACCCCTCCCCATCCCTCCCGAGGGAGGGAGATAGGGACAGGATTTTATTTATTTGTTATTATTCATTTTTGTTTCACTCTTCACTAATAAAGCACCTTGCGGCCGTTGATGATGTAAATCCCCTTCTTTTTAAATTGAGAATTGAAAGTTGAAAATTGAGAATTAATTTTTCTTCCCGAAAGGTCGTAAACAGCATCCTCATTTTGAATTTTGAATTTTGAATTTTGAATTGAGCCGATTCCATCGGCGTTATCGTCCTCTTCGTTGAAGTTCAGCTTGAACGCCTTGACTTCGTTGCTGCCATTGAGCTGGAAGTAGGCGCGGCAGGAACCGATGTTGGCACCTGCTTGCGGATAGTAGAGCTTGTTACCAGTGCCAAGGAAGAGGATGCTTTGGTTATTGCTGGCATAGTCAATCGGACTGTAAGTTCCCTTGAACTGCACCCTGCCGTCTGCACTGGTCACATCGTTCGTGCTGTTGCTGAAGCTCACGTGCCGGAAGTTGGGGTTCACCAGGTCCTCGCCGCTCTCCCATTTTACGATGAACGGTGTGCCTGCGGTGATGGTATTGCCCGAAGTCACGCCAGTGAAGTTGAGTGTCAGTATACCGGTAGAGGTCTCAAAGTTGGAGGTAGAACCGTCGAGCGTCATGGCTGTGGCATCTTCGAGGGGACCACTGCCCACTTTGACATCGAACGGCAGGCACAGTGTGTTCCAGCCACCGTCCTTGTAGAGTGTGCGGCCGTAGAGCATGACGTTGACGATGCTGTCGATGGGGGCATCCTTATAAGGAAGATCATCATCCTCGGGGTCATCATTATGGAGGGCTGCATAGCGGTCATCATCATGGAGGGCTGTATAGAGGGCTGCGATGTCGTTAGCTTCTTTGTCCATGAGCAAATAGCCGTGGTCGAAGAAATCGTGAGAGTTCTCCTCAATACATCTGCGCCAGCCGTCCACGGTCCAGTAGCTATGGTTGCGGAAGTAGATGTTATGGTTGTTTCTGTTGCCAGGCACCCCCATGGGAGAGCCTAAGCTTGGCGGTGTGGCTGGCAGGGCAATGATGGTGGAGAGACTGGGGCATTCTGCAAAGGCATTGTCGCCAATGGTCGTCACATGCTCGGGGATGGTGATGGCTGACAGTGAATCGCAGAGAGAGAAGGCGTTGGAGCCTATGCTGGTCAGTTGTGAGCCTGCGGCAAAGGTGACGGTCTTGAGGTTGTAGCATTCCTGGAAAGCATTGTAGTCGATGTTTCTCACACTGGCGGGGATGGTGATGGCTGACAGTGAATCGCAGAGAGAGAAGGCGCTGCTGCCTATGCTGGTCAGCAGCGAGCCAGCGGCAAAGGTGACGGCCTCGAGCTTGTAGCAATCTTCGAAAGCACAGTAGTCAATGGTGGTCACACTGGCGGGGATGGTGATGGCTGACAGTTCTTGGCAGTCATAGAAAGCACCGGTACCTATGCTGTTGATGCCATCGGGCAGGGTAATGGATTCCAGTTTGCTACATTCATAGAAGGCGTTGGAGCCTATGTTGGTAACGCCTGCATCGATGACAACGGTAGTGAGAACGTCTTTATAGTCATTCCAAGGCTGGTTAGATTCGTCATAGCCAGCCATGTTGAAGTTGGTCTCTCCGCCAGCAATAGCTTCGGGATTGGGACTAATGGTGAGTGTGGTGGTGGAGAGGTTGTAGGCCCATATTACGTTCTGTCCACTGTTCACGCTGGCAAAGCCGCAATAACCACCAGAGATGATAGTTGCCGTAACGGTGATATTGGTAGCAGGCATCTGGAAGCTCCAAGTGCCGTCGCCATTATCGGTAGCGGCATTGCCATTCACGGTGACATCAGCCAGATGGTAGCCCGCCAAGGATGAGAGGGTAACAGTAGCCTCAGGCAGTGCGTAAGCGGTGGTGCCATCCTGTCCCAACACGCCGCTGGCGGTGATGCCGTCCGGCAGCGTGATGCTGAAGCAAGGTCGCAGTGTCTTGTTGTTCAGTTTGGTCATATCGGTAATGGTGCCGCTCAGACCCTCGCTGCCGTTCCAGAACGTCTGGCCGTCTTTGATGCTGACGGTGCCTTCACAGTTGTAACTGCTGGTGTAGATGCGGTCGGTGAGCCTGGTCCAGCCCAGGGTGAAGGTGCCATCTACGTGGATGTCACTGGTGGTGCCGGTAGCGTTGATAGTGGCGCGATTTACTGTCAGATGGCCATTGTCGATATAGATGCCATACGCGCCGCCATTTGCATTGATTACACCACCATTGATAGCGAGGTTGCCGCTAGAAACAAACAAAGCCCTACCCGACGCACTCGCTACATTGGCTGTAAGCGTGCCGGTGTCCTGACTCTGGCTGTAGATGCTGAGAACACTTCCGACCTCAATACCATAGGAACTGCCGTTGACAGTAAAATTAGCACCATCGCATAATATAAGATGTACGTAACCGTTAGTTTGGAGATTAGTAGTATTGTAGGTATAATTGCCGCAGGCAACGTACCAGGTATCATAACCTGTTTTTCCGATATTATGCGTCATGCCATTGAAAACATTATCGGAAAGAATTATATAGTTGGTGCAGGTCTGCTCCAGACCGTTCTCATCTATATAGCTGACGTCGCCCAGAGCCTTCATCATCGTTTTTCTCTTAATAGCATCCTTCTGATTGTCATCGAGGGTACCGGTGTAGTTGTTGGCTGAGTTACCGTCGGTAAGCGTCTGGCCTTCGGCTATAGTCACAGTACCACTATAACCTGTGGAATAGATGCGATCCAAAGTTGTGAGACATCCCAGGGTGATGGTGTCACTGGCTTTGATACCACAGAAATCATTCAGGGAACCTCCATTTGCGGTTATGTTGCCGCGGCGGATTGTGATGTTGTTATCAGCACATATACCAATGGAATAAGATGAGGTGGCAATAATGGTACCGCCATTGAAGTCGATATTGGCATTTGCGGAAATAGCTCTTCCATTTCTTGAGTTGGCTGTGAGAGTGCCGGTACCGAGGGCCTGACCATAAATGGCCAAGGAACCGTTATTTACATTGAATGGACATTGTGTTGTTTTTTGGACGGACATCGTTGCTCCGTCGCAAAGGATGATGTTCACCTGTTGATCGTTGAAGATTATTTGTTGGCTATCAAAGGTCACATCGCTATTCACGCAGTACCAGCCTTCAGCATTGGCAGCATCGCCATAGTTGATGGTGCTGGATGTGCTGGTGGTGATGGGTGTACACATGTGGCTCTGCTCAACACCGTCGGCATCGATGTAGGAAATCAAAGGCAGGAAATTGGGGGTTACGGTGACATCGGCATCGGGCATGGTGAAATCGAAGGTGTAATCGCCATTGCTGGTGACATCAACAACCGTACTGCCTGAGGTATACTTAACAGTGATGGACGAGAGGTCATAACCACTGGGTAATGAAGCTGCGTCGTAACGTAGGCGTAGCGTAGCCGTAGCATAGGCGTAGGACTGGCCGTCGATATCTGCACCGGTGGTGTAGGTGGCATTGCCTGTGCCGGGGAGATTGATGCCGTTGCGCACCAGCGAGACATGCTCTGGCAGGGTGACGGCATAGAGAGGCTGGGCACCGGTGACGTCGCTGGTCTCGGTGGTGGTGTCGCTATTGCCCTTGCCTGCGCCGGTGGCATTCGCCACGCCCGCCACGGTGCAGCCGCGGTAGTAGTTGCGGGTGAGGGTGCCGATATAGTAGCCGACGATGGCGCCGCGTCCTTTGACGTCGGGGATGACAACGCCATCGGCTATGCAGTCGGTGATGTTATTGCTATTGTACCCCGCAATGCCGCCGAAGTCCTTGCAGTAGGACGCGTCTGCTACGGTGAGGGTGGCGCGGCTGATGCAGCGGCTGATGGGGCTTTGGCTAAAGCCCACGATGCCGCCGTGGTAGTTGGCGGTGCTCTGTACAGCGTGGATGCAGACGTCGGCGGCTACGGTGCAGTCCTCGATGGTGGCTCCAGTAAGAACGTGGCCCGCAATACCGCCGACATCGTTATATCCAGTGATTCGGGTATCGGCGAGGTTGACGCGCTTTACCTTGCCGCCGCTCCTGACTGTACCGAAGAGGCCCTGGTAGTAGTTGTCCATGCTGGATCCGCCTTTATAGATGCGGATGCCGCTGACAGTATTATTATTGCCGTCGAAGGTGCCCTGGAAGGGGGTGTCGTTGGTGCCGATGACGGTGTAATTGTTCTCTTCGCTGGCCACGTTCCATGTGTTGGTGTAAGAGTATTCAATAGGGCCTCCCAGCTGGAAATAGACGCCGTAGCAGTCGTTGCCGCTGTTCACGTACTGCGCCAGCAGATCCAAGCCCTGCCAGCTGGTGATGGTGTAGGGATCGCCCTGCGTACCGCTGCCGGTCCACGCCTTTATCCAGTTGGCGGTGTAGCTCTTATTGCCGTGGCTGTGGTTGGCGATGGTGACGGTAGTCTGCGGCGTATTGCCGTTGCTGCCCGTCCAGCCGTTGAAGTAGTAGCCGAATCTGGTGGGGTTGGTCAGTGTAATGGCGTCTGTCTCGTAGGTGTAGCTGGTGGGATTCGCCGTAGCCACGCTGCCTTCGTCCAGGTTGTAAGTGATAGTGTAGGTGTAGTTGGCATCCACGAAGCAAAGATTGGTGGCTGTGACGCTGCTTCCTGTGAAGCTGTTGCCTGCCAGGTCTTCGACAGTGCCAGTGAGTCCGGTGATATTAAGGCTGCCGGTGGCATTGGCTGGAATCGTGGTGCTGAAGGTCAGCACGTTGCTGCCGCTGCCAGCTACATAGCTGAGGTCGCCCCAGTGGTTATTGGATGTAGTGGTAAGCTTCGGTGTGCCCGTCACAGTTACTATCTCGTTAAATGCCACAGAGACATATACGGTGTTTCCCTTGGAGTAACGGCCGGGAGCTACGGTTATGCTGTTGGAGAGTATGGTGGGAGCGCTGGTATCCACCAGAGCCATGCGGACCTTCAGGTTCTTCAGATACCAGGTGTCATCGCCGCTTCCGTTGGCATCAAAGCGCACATTGATGTCGTTTACAGTGGGAGCGAGTACCAGAGAACCGCTGGTGGTGGCGCGGTAGCTGCTACTCTTAAAGGCCTGGGCGTAGAGGTAGCTATCGCTGTAGTCGAACTCCGTTGAACTGGTGTGGTCGTCGGTTTTGTGGGGGAAGGCCTGGTACTTCCAACTTGTGCAGACGTTCTCGTTCTTGGTGAGAATAAAGGCGGCCTTGTAGAGCGATGTCGTGGGGCCGTTGTCAATCTTTCCATCACCATCCTTGCCGTCGTAGGTGGAAGCATTGTCGGCCAGGATCTGGATGTACTGATAGCCGTCGTCCACCTCGCGCTGCTGGAAATAAACGGTGGCGTACATCTTGTAACTAAGACTGTTGAGCCAGGTGCGCAGGCTGCTGTTGTTGCTACCGTAAAGATTATCGGTGCTGACAGTACAGAGGGTATTGTTGTTATAGTCATAACCGTCATCAATTTTCTTCTCGGTTCCGTCGGTGCCGCTGTGAGCCACATCGAGATACTTATTGCCGCTGCCAGACTTGACGCTACCGCTCTGGAAATACACCAGATCGGTGACGCTCTTGTTCACATAGCTGCCGCTGAAGCTGGTGCCGGTAGTGATTTCCCGGTCACATTGAGCCAGGTGGAAGCCGCCCAGGTCGGTGACATCAAAGCGGTACTTGCGTTTGGTGCCCGTCTGGTATTTGTAAGCGTAGGCGTCCGCTGCGGGAGTCCTCTCCGTGACGGTGACATCTATGTAGGTGTCAGTGGGCCCAAAAGTGACTTCACCGCTCTTGGCGGTGTAGTGCTGCCCAGCATAGGCACTCAGGTTCACGGTGCGATACTTCACTGTCTCGGTGGTACCGGAAGTGCTACGTTTGATACGGAACGTGCTGCCTGTGTTATTCTCGACAGACCACGTTGTGTCGGCCCATGCCGTCTGCCCCGTCAACAGTGCCGCTATCGTCAGCACAAACGCGAGGACTTGGTTAATCTTTTTACTCATAATTCAGACCCCTCCCCAGCCCTCCCGAGGGAGGGGACTAGGGACAGGATTTTATTTAATTGTTATTACTCATTTTTTTCTTTCAAGTTCCCCTCCCTCACGGCGAGGGCGACTGGGGTCTTTAGAGCAGCCACTGAATGTGGCTACGGCCCCACAAAGGGGAGCGAATTCCCATTTGCGACGGAGGGTCCCGAAGGGGGTGGGCCTATTGTTTCTTGTTTTTCCACACAAAATAGATGATAAAAGCAATAAGTCCCAAGTAAATTAGCACCATAGGGATGGTGAACCATAGGGGCTGCGATAGAAAGTCTTGATAGGTGTTGTTCATATTTTGCTTTTGCTTATTTCGGTACGCAAATATAAAGAATATGCGCATGTGTGAGTGTGAAAAAACTGTACTTGGTGTGAAAAAACAGGAGGTAGGTGTGAAAAAATACGGTTTTTTTCACAGTTTCTTTGTTCGTTCAAACATTTCTTCGTAATTTCGCCGCATGATTTCGATTGGTGAGATGCAGATAAGTGGTGTGCTGACAATGTTGATGTTGTCGGTGATGCTGATGTTAGGTATCCCTAATCGTTCTAAACGCAGAAACAGTTTTACCAAGGCACGTTGGCTGATGGCAGTCGGTACGGGACTGATAGCCATCCAGTTTCTGTTGCAATATATCTTCGGGTTCCGGCAGATGGGGGTGACACAAGCCGTGTTCTGCAATCTGCTGTTTTTCACACCTGCCTCGCTGCTTTGCAGTATGTCTATACTTTTTGTGCAGCGGCATGGCATTGTCCGAAGGAAGGAATGGAGATTGGTGTGCGGTGCCTGCGCATCCACAATTTTATTATTATTAGGTACTATATTGCTGGACGGCATACCTTTCCGGCAAGGGTCGCCAGTCCTGCGAATGGCTGAATACGTAGGAGCATTGCTTTACGTGGTGATGCAGACCTACATCTTTATTATGCAATTCAAGGCATACAAAAAGCTGGAGCTGGCGGTGGATGAGTATTTCGACCGTGAGCGCCACGACCTTTTCGGATGGATGGGATGGAGTATGCGTACAATGGCCGTGCTGGCCTTCTTCGTGCCGCTGGTCATCTTCTTGGAAGGCAAACTTTTGGTGGTATTCTCTATTACCTATTTCTTCTCTATTGCCTACAGCACCATCAGTCTGTACACCTATGGCGTAAGTGAGAATATTGTAAGGGTAGAGGAAGCAGAGTCGAATGTAGAATTAAGAGTGAAGAATGAAGAATTTGCTACCGCCACACCTGCACAAGTTGGGTCTTCACTCTTCGCTCTTCACTCTTCACTTGAAAACTGGATTTCCAACGGGTACTACCGTGAGCACAACCTGACGCTAAGCGTGGTGTCGAAACAGATGAAGGTGACACGCAGACAGCTACAGGAGTGGCTCAGGCAATCGGAATACAAGAATTTGGCTGGTTTGGTAACACCGCTTCGCATAGAAGATGCGAAACGTGTGCTGAAGGAACACCCGGAATGGTCCACAGAGACCGTTGCCAACTACTGTGGCTTCAGCAGCCGCGAGTATTTCCACCGCACTTTCCGCGAATATACTGGCATGACACCAGCTAAGTTTCAACAAAACACCCCCTCCTAACTTTCCGCATCGCGGGACGTTAGGAGGGGTGTTCAATTCAAAATTTATAAATTAAAATTTCAAAATTAAGCCCTCCCCCCTGGAGCGGGGGTCGGGTCTTTATTTTTTCAGGAAAGCATTGACTTTCTCTGCCGTCTGCTTTCCGCTGGCTATGGCACGGACAACCAGGCTGGCACCGTTGGCAGCATCACCGCAAACGAAGACATTGGCGGGATACTCGGGATGCTCAGGCTTCAGGAATCCCATAGCAAGCAGGACGAGTTCAGCCTTGATGATTTCAGGCTCACCAGCTTCCACCATGATGGGACGGCCGCCTTCTGGATTGGGCTTCCAGTCAATTGGCTGAACCTTTACGCCAGTAACCTTTCCGTTCTTACCGATGAACTCCAGGGTGTTAATGTTCCAACGACGGGTACAACCCTCCTCGTGGCTGCTGGTGGTCTTCAGGATGACGGGCCAGTTGGGCCAAGGAGTGTTGGGGTTGTGGCCTACGGGTGGTTTGGGCATAATCTCGATCTGAGTGACGCTCTTACATCCCTGGCGATGGGCTGTTCCGATACAGTCAGAGCCCGTGTCGCCACCACCGATGACGAGAACGTCCTTGCCCTTGGCGGTGATGCGCTCCTCGTCAGAGAATGTCATGCCGGCCAGCACACGGTTCTGCTGCGAGAGCAGTTCGAGGGCCAGATGCACGCCCTTCAGTTCGCGGCCAGGAGCCTTGAGGTCGCGAGCTGTGGGTGTACCGGTGGCAATTACGATGGCATCGTAATCTTTAAGTGAAGAGTGAAGAGTGAAGAGTGAAGAGTTGGCTACCGCCGTACCATCTACAGACGATTCTTCATTCTTCATTATTAATTCTTCATTATAACGGAACTCTACCCCTTCCTGTTCCATGACGCTGATGCGACGGTCGATGACGGTTTTGTTAAGCTTGAAGTTGGGGATGCCATAGCGGAGGAGTCCGCCGGCAGCTTCGTTCTTCTCAAATACTGTAACGCTGTATCCCATCAGGTTCAGCTCGTTGGCAGCAGCCAGTCCTGCAGGACCAGCTCCAATAACGGCAACCTTTTTCCCGTTGCGCACGGGCTTCTCAATGGTTACATAACCTTCCAGGAAAGCACGCTCGGCAATAGCAGCCTCGTTCTCGCGGTTGGTAACGGCTTCGCCAGTAGTGTGATACAAGATACAGGCTTTCTCGCACAGCGCAGGACAGATGCGTCCTGTGAACTCGGGGAAGGGATTGGTCTTCTTCAGCAGTTTATATGCGTTTTCCCACTCTCCGTGATAGAGGGCGTCATTCCATTCTGGGTCCTTATTGCCCAATGGACAAGCCCAATGGCAGAAAGGTACGCCGCAATCCATACAACGTGAGGCCTGTTCCTGTCTGTCTTTTGTATTTAATGTCTGTTCCACCTCGCCAAAGTCATGGATACGATCGTGAACGGGGCGGTATCCGGCCTCTTTACGAGGCACTGTCAGAAATGCTTTTGGATTTCCCATTTTTATCTATTGAACATTGATCATTGAACATTAATAGTCTCTCTGGATATCTGCGATCTTCTCGTGCAGGCGGGCCATCTGCTCTTCCTGCAGAACGCGCTTGTATTCGATGGGGACAACCTGGATGAAGTCCTCGACGTGACGATTCCAGTCGTCCAGCATGCGTCCGGCTAATGCAGAGCCTGTGTGCAGATAGTGCTGACGGATAAGTTCCAGCAGTTCCTTGCGGTGTGAAGCTTCCTCCACCAGATTGATCTCTACCATATCCATGTTACAGAAGTAGTCGAAGGTGTGGTCGGGGTCATAAACGTATGCTACACCACCACTCATACCAGCGGCAAAGTTACGTCCAGTCTTACCCAGTACAACCACACGACCGCCTGTCATGTACTCGCAACAATGATCGCCTGCACCCTCTACAACAGCGATGGCGCCAGAGTTTCGTACAGCAAAACGCTCACCTACACGACCGTTTACATACAGTTCGCCGCTGGTGGCTCCGTATAAACCTGTGTTACCGGCAATGATGTTGTCCTCGGCATGGAAGTTGGCGTCTCTTCTTGCGGGAGGCAGAATACTGATTCGACCGCCGGAAAGACCCTTTCCGAAGTAATCGTTGGTTTCGCCTTCCAGACGCAGGTTCAGACCGCGAACGGCAAAGGCACCAAACGACTGTCCGGCAGAACCTTTGAACTTGATGTTGATGGTGTTGTCGGGCAAACCTGCTTCGCCGTACTTGCTGGCAATAGCGCCTGAGAGCATGGTGCAGGCTGCACGGTCTGTGTTCTTGATGGCGAAGTCCAGAGTGACTTCCTCCTGATTATCTATTGCCTTCTGAGAAGCAGCGATTATCTCCTCGTCCTTCACGCCTGTTACTTTGGTGTATGCACCACGGTCCCAGTACAGGGCTTTGTCTGTTTCGGGCTTGTACAGCAGACGGCCAAAATCGATGGTTGCCCACTTCTGCGCAGCGGAAGATTCTTCACTCTTCACTTTTAATTCTTCATTTCGAATGATCAATTCGGTGTGTCCAATGATCTCCTTGAGGCTGTGAACACCAATTTCTGACAAGTATTCCCTAACCTGTTCTGACAGGAAGGTGAAGAAGTTTACAACATATTCGGCACGTCCCATGAAACGGGCTCTAAGGCGTTCGTCCTGTGTAGCTACACCCACGGGGCAGGTGTTGGTGTTACACTTACGCATCATGACGCAGCCCAATACGATCAGGGGCAGCGTTCCGAATGAGAACTCGTCCGCTCCCAGCATGGCCATGATGATGACATCCTTGGCGGTCTTCAGCTGACCGTCGGTCTGCAGGCGAACCTGATTACGCAGTCCGTTCATCACCAATGTCTGTTGTGTCTCGGCCAGACCAATCTCGGGAGAGATACCGGCAAAGCGCATACTGCTGGCGGGGCTGGCACCTGTACCACCCTCAGCACCAGAGATGACAATCAGATCGGCCTTAGCCTTGGCTACACCGGCGGCGATGGTTCCTACACCGCTCTCGGCTACCAGTTTCACGCTGACGGCTGCTGCGGGATTGATATTCTTCAGGTCGAAGATAAGCTGTGCCAAATCCTCGATACTGTAGATGTCGTGATGAGGTGGAGGTGAGATTAATGAGATTCCGGGGATGGCGTTACGTGTCTTGGCGATGATATCGTTTACTTTGAAGCCGGGCAACTGACCGCCTTCACCGGGTTTTGCACCCTGAGCCACCTTGATCTGTATCTCCTCGGCATTTACCAGGTACTCGGCTGTCACGCCAAAGCGTCCTGATGCTATCTGCTTGGTCTTCGAACTGAGGCTTACACCATCTACCTCTGTGTGATAGCGGGCATTGTCCTCGCCACCCTCACCAGTGTTACTGCGTGCACCCAACTTGTTCATGGCCAGTGCCAAAGCCTCATGAGCCTCGATACTCAATGCACCGAATGACATAGCGCCGGTGACGAAATGCTTAACGATGCTTTCAACAGGCTCAACCTCTTCAATAGGTGTGGGCTTAGCGGCTTTCTTGAAGCCGAAGAAGTCGCGAATGAAGATGGGTGATTCCTTCTCGTCGACCATCTTTTCCCATTCCTTATATTTCTTGTAGCTGCCCAAACGAGTGGCCAACTGCAGATTGGCAATTGTCTCTGGGTTCCAAGCATGCTTGATACCGTCCTTACGCCATGCAAACTGACCATTGTTGGGAAGGAACTCGTTGATTTCTGCAGGCTTGAATGCCTCGTCGTGCAGACGGATAGCGTCGCGGGCGATCTCCTTCAGGCCAATACCGCCAATGGTGCTCATCTCTGTGCCGAAGTAACGTTTCAACAGGTCTTCGCTCAGTCCGATGCTCTCGAATATCTTGGCGCCGCGATAACTGCGGATGGTGCTGATACCCATCTTGCTCATAATCTTCTTCAGGCCTTTGTCGACAGCCTTGATATAATGAGCCTCGGCCGTTGCATAATCCTCCTGAATCTTGTGCTTCTTAACCAGGTCGTCCAATACGGCAAAGGTCATGTAAGGACAGATAGCGCTGGCACCGTAACCCAGAAGAAGGGCTGCGTGCATAACCTCGCGTATCTCGCCACTTTCTACGATAAGGGCAGTCTGTACACGCTTGCCTACACCAATAAGGTAATGGTGAACGGCAGAAACGGCCAACAGCGAGGGGATAGCTGCCTGTTTGCTGTCGATGTCTCTATCAGAGAGGATGATGTAGTTTACGCCTTCGTCCACACTGGCTTCTGCCTCTTTGCAAAGGTCGTCGATAGCCTGACGAAGACCGCTCTCGCCCTTCTTTATGTCGAACAGCATGGGCAGTTTCTTTGTATTGAAACCCTTATAGCGGATATTGCATAATATATCCAACTGTGTATTCGTCAGCACGGGCTGTGGAAGGCGAACCATCTTGCAGTTGCTGGCATCAGGGGTCAGGATGTTGGTTCCTACTGCACCGATGTACTCTGTCAGACTCATCACCAGTTCCTCTCGGATGGGGTCGATGGCAGGGTTGGTTACCTGTGCAAACTGCTGACGGAAATAGTTGAAGAATATCTGTGGGCGGTCGCTAATAACAGCCAACGGTGTGTCGTTACCCATTGCAGCCACAGGCTCCTGGCCAGCTGTTGCCATGGGGATTACGGTCTTATCTATATCCTCCTGACCGAAGCCGAAGGTAATCAGTTTGCGCTCGAAGTTCTCTACGGAGTTCTCTACGTGACGACCACTCTTTAGTTTCTCCAACTGGATACGGTTGGTGCTCAGCCATTCGCGATAAGGGTGAGCCTTGGCCAGTTTTTCCTTAATCTCGCCATCGTAGTATATCTTGCCTTCCTGAGTATCTATGAGCAGAATCTTACCGGGCTGTAAACGTCCCTTGCTGACTACATCTCCGGGCTCGAAGTCCATTACACCAACCTCGGAGGCTACCACAATCATACCGCTCTTGGTGATGGTGTAACGACTGGGACGAAGACCGTTTCTGTCCAACATACCACCTGCATAGCGTCCGTCGGAGAACAGCAGAGCGGCAGGGCCGTCCCAAGGCTCCATCAGGATGGAGTGATATTCGTAGAAGGCCTTCAGGTCCTCGCTGATAGGATTCTTATCGTTGAAGCTCTCGGGAACCAGGATGGCCATTGCCTGAGGTAATGAGAGTCCGCTCATCATCAGGAACTCGAATACGTTGTCGAGGCTGGCAGAGTCGCTCATACCTTCCTGAACAATGGGACGGAGGTCCTTGATGTCTCCTAAAGCCTCGCTGCTCAGTACACTTTCGCGTGCCTTCATCCAACCGCGATTACCACGGATGGTGTTGATCTCACCATTGTGGGCCAACAGGCGGAAAGGCTGGGCCAGTTTCCACTTGGGGAAGGTGTTGGTTGAGAAACGTGAATGTACCAGGGCCAATCCGCTGGTAAAGTAGGGATTGGAGAGGTCGGTGAAATAGCGTCTGAGCTGACCGCTCGTCAGCATACCTTTATATATAATGTTCTTGTTGGAAAGTGAGCAGATGTAGAAAGAGTCGAAAGCCTCTCCTCCGCCCCCTCTCCCATGGGCGAGGGGAGAATTAGCCATAGCTGCTACTCTATTCTCAATCTTTTTCCTTATTATATACAGCTTGTGATTGAGCGAAATATCCTCGTTCTGGTGAAAGTCGCTCCCCTCGCCCATGGGAGAGGGGGTGGGGGAGAGCCTTGTGATAAATATTTGTTTGATTTCGGGCTCTACCTCGCGGGCAGCTGCTCCCAATGCTTCGGGGCATGTGGGAACGGAACGCATGTGCATCAACTGCAAACCCTCGCGTTCGATCTCCTCGATCATTACGGCCAAGATCTCTTGCTGTGCCTTCTCGTCCTTGGGAAAGAATACCAATCCTGTTCCGTAGCGACCCTTTTCGGGTACGGGTATGCCCTGTAACAGAATAAACTCGTGTGGAATCTGAACCATGATGCCTGCACCATCGCCAGTCTTGTCGCGTGTCTCGGCACCGCGGTGCTCCATGTTCTCCAGCACCTTCAAG
>CAMOMP010000025.1:0-41881 GCA_946619915.1 uncultured Prevotellaceae bacterium
GACGCTCTGAGTTCTGAGACATCTCAAGACCTGATACTGATACACCACCGGCGTTGCTAGCCTTACCGGGAGAGTACAGAATCTTAGCCTGCTGGAATACCTTGATAGCATCAGGAGTTGAAGGCATGTTAGCACCCTCAGCAACAGCGATAACGCCGTTGGCTACCAGAGCCTTAGCTGCCTCTTCGTTCAACTCGTTCTGAGTTGCACAGGGCAGAGCAATATCAGCCTTCTCAAACCAAGGCTTAGCGCCAGCTACATACTTAGCTGTAGGATACTTGTCTGCATATTCCTTGATACGACCACGGTAAACGTTCTTCAACTCCATGATGTAATCCAGTTTCTCACGTGTGATTCCATCGGGATCATAGATGTAACCGTCTGAGTCAGACATTGTCATTGGAATACCACCCAACTGCAGAACCTTCTCGGCAGCATACTGAGCAACGTTACCAGCACCAGAGATCAGTACCTTCTTGCCTTCTATGCTGTCACCCTTAGTCTTCAGCATGGCACGCAGGAAGTAAACAGTACCGTAACCGGTAGCCTCGGGGCGGATCAGTGAACCACCGAACTCGATGCCCTTACCTGTCAGCACACCGCTGTACTCGCGAGTGAGCTTCTTGTACATACCGAACATGTAACCAACCTCACGACCGCCTACGCCGATATCACCAGCGGGAACGTCTGTGTCGGGACCAATGTGACGTGTCAACTCCAGCATGAAAGCCTGGCAGAAACGCATTACCTCGGCGTTGCTCTTACCACGGGGGCTGAAGTCAGAACCACCCTTACCACCACCCATGGGCAGTGTTGTCAAAGAGTTCTTGAAAGTCTGCTCGAAGGCAAGGAACTTCAGGATACCCAGGTTTACACTCTTATGGAAACGGATACCGCCCTTGTAGGGACCGATAGCATTGTTGTGCTGGATACGGTAACCCATGTTGGTCTGAATCTGACCCTTGTCATCCATCCATGTAACACGGAACTGATAAACTCTGTCGGGAATGCAAAGGCGCTCAATCAAATTTACTTTGTCGAACTCGGGGTGCTTGTTGTACTCTTCTTCGATAGTACCAAGTACCTCTTCTACTGCCTGATGATACTCAGGTTCATTGGGGAAGCGTCTTTTCAGATCTTCCAAGACTTTTTTTGCGTCCATTCTGATTCGATTTTAACTAATACTTAGGTTTATTGCTTTCTTTTCGGGTGCAAAATTACATAAAATCTTCTATTCTGCAAACGAATTGTAAGAAAATGTGCTGAAAAAATCACAAATCGTCAACTTTCTGCGTTGTAAGCTAGGGAAAATATGCTTATTCTTGCTTTAGGGTCGCAGGCAAGCAGCGCTTGGGCGCAGTTTCCTATGGTTGCACCTGTTGTCAGTACGTCATCCACCAGAAGGATGTGTTTTCCTCGCCATGTATCGGGTATAGTAGCTATATATTTTCCTGTTGTATTCTCCCTTCGTGCTGTCCGGCTTAGTTTTGTCTGTGATGTTCCAGTATCTTTCTTTTCTAGCAGGTTCAGAACGGGACGGTTCATGATTTTCGCCATTCCTTTGGCTATCAGCTCCGCCTGATTGTATCCTCTTCTCTTTTTTCTTTTTCTGTCGGCAGGAACAGGTACAATCACATCTATTTGCTTTGCCAGTTGCAGAGGAGCTATTTCCATTGCTGCCCACTCTCCAATCTTTATGCCCAGTTGTACGCCCCCTTTGTATTTGATCTTTATAATGATATTGTGAAAGCTGGACTGATGTCTATAATATAATAATGTTGCTCCGTATTGTATGGGCGCATAGTTCCAGACTTTTCTCAGTGGTTCGTTGTCTTCAATACTCTCTATGGGATAGCGTGGCAGTTGGATCGAGCAGGCAGCACAGATATATTGCTCGGTAGGTTCCAATGTATGCTGGCAAACCACACATTTGCGTGGCAGAAGGATGTTACATAAATCCGCAATCAGACTCATATTTTATGTTTTGGAAATGCTATGGTTATGGAAAATTTGCACCTTAGTTCTGGTAAGAAACTCACTTGCAAAATAATTTTTCCAAGTTAATTAATGGTTAGAAATAAGTTGATTTTTTTTGCTCTTTTAACTAATTTCTTTAAAATGCCCCCAAATAGTTGAGCCGGCTCAATCGATCGAATGAGCCGCCTCAACAGATCGATCGAGCCGGCTCAACCGGAAAAACGAGGCTTGTGGCACTTTTCTACATGTCGCAAATATTTTCAAGAGACCGTAAAAAATCAACAAACATAATCGTTAATAAATGTTATTTATTTTCTCATCTCTCATCTATAATCTATAATCTCTCATCTCGATTATCGACCTGAAACTTGAAACCGGGTCGAAGACCCATGAAACTTGAAACCATCTATCATCTCTCATCTATCATCTCTCATCTCTCATCATTGGACTCAAAAAAAGCGCTCGGATTATCTCCGGGCGCTCTTTGAGAATATTTGTTAGAACAATTATTCAGTGGGGAAGGGTAGATACCAGTTGCTTGGAGTCATCAGGACGTTGTACAACTTCATATCCATGGTTCCGCTACGCTTTGCAACGCGCTTAGCCAGGAAGCTGGGATCGCCACGACGGATGGCTACACGAGCCAGGTCAGAGAAGCGACAGCCCTCGAAGGCAAGCTCCAAAGCATCCTCGTCAATAATCAGGTCCTCAACAGCCTCGATTACCCATGCTTTGTCGATGGGGTTATCAGTGTCCTGACCGTAGATCTGCTCCTTGGTTACGGTTACGCCATGGTTCTCCTTAATCTTCTTGGTAACCATATCTACGTAGTTGTATGAACTCAGCTGCTCGGTATCACCGGGTCTGAGGATACCGCAACCACGTTGGTGAATACCGATGGTCAGGTAATCTGATGTCTTGGATGAACCTGGTACATAATCCTCTTCTCTAGGGAGGAAACCACCGGTAGCATAAACCTCAGTCTTATAGAAGGGATAAATGGTAGTTCTGTAGCCACGCAGATTAACCTGGCTATTGTAATTCAGCCAAGGCTTGGAAGAGGCATTCTCTACCTCTCTGCGATCCAAATACCAGCATGCCTTTGATAGATAGGCTGCGGGATAGTTGTTGAAGGCCTTTACGTAGAAGTAAACATTCTTGAGGTCTGTTGCAGGGGTAAAGTGTCTGGCTGGAATTGGTGTCTCGCCTTCTTCCAATGTGGCATTTGCTTTTATGGAGTCTTCCTCCCAGATATTTTCGAGATAATCTTTCAGGTCAGCCAAGCTACTGATGCTTACCCCTTCTTCTACCTTAGAACCCCATTGATAAGTGGTGTCTGCGGTTTCCTCAATGTAGCAATACAAACTATCCTTGGCACCGAAATCTGTATTTACGCCAGCGGTGTATGAAAAAGCCGTATTATATTTGTCGTCGTTAAGCACACTGGGGAACCATCTGCTGTTATCGCTTACCAGACCGGTCTTTAGGATGGCAAATGCGTAGCTGGGGAAGCCGGCACGGTTGATGGCCTCAGCATAGCGCAACCAGATGGTTGCCTTACGATAAACCAGGGGATAAACGGTGCTGAAGGATCCCATAGGGTTCTGTTTGCTGACAAGTTTGCCATACTGGGTGTCGTCTCCTATAGGAAGGGAGTACTGTTCACTTATTGGCTTTTCTACAATATGGTTACTACCTGTGCTGTGCACGTTATAAATCCATGAACGGCGTGCGTCGCCTACACCTGGCAAGGTAACCAACTCCATTGTCTGATCACTGGAAGTTTGGCCAATGTAGCACTCGTATTTCTGGCTGTCGCATAGTGCTTCGTAACCCTTACTGGGAAGCAACTCGCGACGATAGCCATTGTCGTAGTAACTCAGTGAAACCCATGAACTGGCGTTATCACCGCTACCACTCGAACGCAAGGTGGCCTCGTATCCGAACAGTCGGTTGATGTCAGTAAATACCCTACCATCCAAGCGTCCCGTGTTGCCGGGGATACAGGTGATGGCCTCACCACGGTAGCGACCGCTAGTGTAGCGATGGCTTTTCTCTGAATAAGGAATTCCTGAGTATCCATATTGTGGCTCGTCAACATTTGCGCGAACATCACCGGTACTAACATAGTCGGTGGTCTCCAATGGACCGCAGAACTTACTGTTCAGGAAGTTGTAATAGTAGCCGGCAGCTTTAGCGCAGGCTTGCTCATCGCCTTGCAGCAGGTACAGATCGCCCAATACTACGTCTATGGGGAACATGGTACGCATGCTGTGTATGCTTCCATAATTGTCGTACTGGGGGTAGATTTCTACGCCGAACATTTTCTCCAGCACCACCTTAACGCTATCCAACTGGGGACCCAGGTATTCTGCCAGCGTCTGGGCATTTGCCATGGTGTGGTTGGGATTGCTGATAAAGTTGTTTATCTCGTCTGTGGTAAGCATAGGCTTTGTGTAGAAGGGCACATTACCGTATGCATAGATGAGCTGCATGTAAACCCATGCGCGGATGGCCATAACCTGGGCATACTCTCGTAGCATATAGCTACTTTGTTGTCCGGTTGATACCTTTCTGGCAGTATCGCACTTTGCAATATAGGCATTACAACTGTTGATTACGTGATAGTAGTCGCTGACCTTCAGGTAAGCACAGGCTCCGTCCTTGTACTTGTCCTCGTAGCCGTTCTTACCGAAATTGATGATGGCTGCAATGGTGTCGCTCACGTAGGATGAACCATCCACCAGGTCGCCACGGCACTCATTAAGAATCACGTAACGCTCTGCTATTCCTTGCAGAGACTTTATCACACCCCAATAGGAGTACAGGGTATCCTTTGCCACATCATAAGCGTGACGTTCACTATCGGGTGTCAGCATGTCCTGGCATGACGTATTAATCATACCCATTGTCATGCAGAAGATAAGCAAACTTATAATTGATTTCTTTTTCATAATCTTATATTCTTCTTGATTACAGGTTGATGGTTACACCTAAGTTGAAGTTACGGCCACGTGGGATAAGGCCGGTGTCTATACCTTGGTAAAGTACACCATTGTGGCTGCTCATCTCGGGGTCTGTTCCCAGGTATTTTGTCAGGGTGAACAGATTGTTTGCTTCACCCCAGACCTTCAGACCAAACAACCAGCTGTTGGTATAAGGAATCTTGTAGGTGAGGCGAACATTCTTCAGTTTCAGGTAGCTTCCGTCCTCAATCCAACGATCAGACATACGCTCGTTGTTACGCCAGTCCTCAGACTCCTTGTAACATGCACGGGGCATGTCGGTAATCTGCCCTTCATGAGTCCAGCGACGCAGAGCGGCTGTTGTCTGGTTGTAGGTGGTGTTCAGACCTTCAATCTTTGAGCGCTGATAGTTGTAGATATCGTTGCCCAGGCTGTACTTGAAGTTAACATCCAGACGGAGGTTCTTCCATGTCAGGCTTGAGAAGATGTTACCGTAGATATCGGGATGTGGGTTACCGATAACAACCTTATCGGAATCGTCGATCACACCATCACCGTTCTGGTCCACGAAGCAAACATCACCAGCCTGGAAGTTAGCATACTTCTTGCTTTCGTCTGCTATACCGGTGGGATACTTCAGGTAATCATTTCCATTGTAAGCCGTGCTTGCGTCTGCATCAGAAGCGAATACACCGTTTGTCTGCCATCCGTAGAAGCTGCCTACTGAATAACCTACAGCTGTAAGGATATTATCCTCTCCATATACGCTGTTGGTGTAGCCGTGCAGGTACTGCACATTACCGCCATTTACATCGTTCAGTTTAATGGTGTTGCTCTGACCGCCGGGCAGTTCTGTAATCTTGTTGTTATAGTGGCCAAGGCTTGCACCCAGTTCCCACTTCCAGTTCTTCTTGTTGATGATAGCTGCGTTAACATTAAGCTCTACACCCTTGTTGGTGAGCTGCCCCTCGTTGGTCCAGTACTTGGTCAGACCGGCAATGTAGTTCAACTCCTTAATGGTAAGCAGGTTGTCTGTCTTATTCCAGAAGATGTCAATGCCTGCTTGCACGCGGTTGTTCAGGAAACTACCCTGCAGAGCAATGTTCCACTTGGTTGTGGTTTCCCACTGAATGCCGCTGTTGGCAATATTCTTCAGGTAGAGACCTACTGTTTCGCGAGAAAGTTTCTGGCTCTCCCAATAGGTACGTGATGCGTAGTAGTCCAGGTCATCGTTACCGCTCATTTCGTAGCCGGCAGTCAACTTCAGGTAGTTGATACCCTTGGTGGTGTTAAACCACTTCTCGTTGCTGATAATCCAACCCAACTGCAAAGAGGGGAAGAGACCCCAGCTAACGCCGAATGCCTTTACACCAGACTTGGTGTTGGAACCGAAACGGCTACTTGCCTGAGCACTGAATGCAAAGTCTGCAAAGTAACGGTTCTTGTAGTTGTAAGCTGCATTCAAGTAGTAGGTCATGTCAGACCAGCTGTCGTTGGTACCGCCATAGTTGGCGTAGTCCATATTCTTGTTCAGGTTGAGCAGTTTATCGTTCTCGTTGTTATAACCGCTTGTATAGGTATAACTGTAAGAGTAGGTGTTGTATCGCCAGCCTCCGAATACGTCCACTGTATGGGCACCGTAGTTCTTGGCCCACTCTATACGTAAGTCGTTATTCACAGTGGTTTCCTTTGAGAAGAGGGACTTTATCATACTGTCGATATAACCCAGATCCTTCAGGAAGTAGGGAGTTGTACCACAAACAGGGAGGTAGTACTTCTCGTTGCTACGGTTAATCTGGAGGTTAATACGGTCACTTACGCTTAATGATGGGGTAATCTGATACTTAGGACTGGCATTGAGGTTAATTATGCTGTTCTGGGCATAATTCTTGATCTTGCCGCTACCGTTCTTCAAAATCCAATAGGGGTTACGCAGCGATTCGTTGAAGTTCGTGCTACCAATCATATTATTGAACTGGAATGGATTCTCTATGTATTTTCCGTTTTGAGAGTTGGTAGAAGCATACTTACCAGCATATTCGTCAGAGAGCTTCAGACGATCTGAAGGATAGGTGTTTGTAGCTTTCTCGTCGTAGTAATAGGCATAGCGGCTGATGAAAGGAGCCTGTACTACGCCCAGAACGTTGGGTGAACCAATGTTCTGCATGCTGTAATCCTCGCTCCATCCCTGATCAAACAGGTCATAGCTAACCTGGTTGTATGAGATATCCAGACCTGTGGAAAGCTTATCGGATATCTTGATATCTGTATTGAATCGCAGGCTCAAACGGTTCATGTCTGTTCCCTTAGCGTTTGAGTCGCTGGAGGTATAACCCAGTGAAAGGTCATACATACCAACATCATCACCACCCTCTACACTTAATTTGTAGTTCTGGGTCATGGCAGACTGATAAAGTCCATTCTGCCAATCCTCGTTGTTGCTGAACACATTGCGATAGTAGTTGGAAGGGCTCTTGTCGAGGAATCTGAAGTTTGTAAGTGAACTGGCCTTCAGTTTATCCAAAGAGCTGATGACGTCACTCAGATAAGCAGAATACTGGTCACCGTTTAGCATGCTCAATGTCTTGGGCATGAGTTCCACGCCGCCATAGATACGCAGGTTAATCTTGGTAGCCATGCTCTTGCCACGCTTGGTCTTGATGATGATAACACCATTGCCGCCCTTTGCACCATAGAGTGCGGTACCGTTCTTGAGAATCTGGATAGATTCTACATTATCTGGGTCGATACCGGCTAATAGGTTGTTAAAGAAACCTTCGTGAGCCGACATACGGTCGTACTGGGGATCGATGATGTTGCCGTCCAGAACAATCAAGGGCTGTGTGTTGGCATTGATAGAGTTTACACCGCGGATGGTCATAAAGTTACCGACACCGGGTGTGCCATTACGCAGAACGGTATGGATATCACCTGCCAGTTTTCTCTCGATATCTTCATCAATACTGATACTGCTGGTCTCATTCAGTGTTAGCGTTTTCTGCGAGGTAATGGTGGTACCTTCTGTGTAGAAGACATTGAAATTGACATCAATGAGTCTCGCGTTAGCCACACCGTCCTTTACTGCGCACTGCAAGGGATTGTATCCTTCTGCATACACATAGACAGCATCAGAGAATACGGGAATCTCGAGGGTGTATGAACCATCATCCTCCGTCAGGGTTGAATATCTGCCCAGACCCAAGGCCTGAACGCGCACACCACCCATGGGCTCACCGGTTGCATCATCGGTAATAACACCCTTTACGGTTTTTGTCTCGTAGTTCTTCTCAGGCTTTTTGGCTTTGCGAACAACTACCTCTTCTTCTCCGTCAGTACTTTCCACCTCATCCTGCGCATATACGCTGGGAATGCTTAAACCGGAAAGCAACAGGAAACACAGACCTGTTTTCAGTGTCTTGTGCATGAATGTATCACTTATTATATTTTTCATCATCTTATTCTTTTACTGAGGGTCGAGAATTGTTTCTTCACCGGTCTCTTTGCTTCTCAGGATCACGCGGTCAATTAACAGGCCATACATGAATCCTTTCTTTACAGTAATGTTACCAGATCCCTTAACTGCGCCAACAATCTGCAGGGTGGGATAGCTGAATCGCATGTTCTTATAAGTATAGGGGAACTCGAAGTCTTCGAATACTGTAATGGTATCAACCTTGGTTGCATCATATTCTATCGTCTTGGAAACGCTGGAGAGTACATCGGGACTCTTGCCATTTTTGTTATGACGAACCTTGGCGGTGAAGGCCATTTTCATTGTGCTGGCGAGAGTTTTGATGTATTCGGGGTCTTCAAATGCCTCATCAACTTTCTCTGCATCAGAAATCATGGTGTACCAGTAGGGAACCATCACTACCTGAATGTCGTATTTTCCACTCATTACCTCGGCTGCATTGCCACGGGTAACGATGTCTGACGTAGTGTACTTATTCCCTCGCAACTTAATTTCAAACGTAGGGTTCGTTGTGGAATTACCATAAGGAGCCATGTAATAGAAGTTGTTGTTGAAAACTTTTCCGTACTTGTTGGCAATGGAAGCATACTTCTCGTTGTTAAAGGGAATTGTTCTTGAGCTTGTTCCAATTTTGTGGTAGCTGGTACTCTTCGTCATGTAGAATGAACCAGCATTAACATCAACTTCAATGTCGGGATTATACAGCTCGCGGGGGAAGGCCCATGTGGTTGCCTCGTAACCGTAGCCATTACTCATTTTAACCAGATTGCCATTGAAGATGCTGGTCTTGTCCCATGTATCCGTGGTACGCAGGGTGTCGCCATAGGTGTTCAACAGGAACTTGGCGTTAGCCCCCTTGCTTTCAATGAACTCATCAATCTTCCACAGTTGATTGCCGGTCTTCGGCTGTTGGTTGATATTAAATACCAGTGGAGTAGTGAGGTCCATGTTCATACTCATGTCGGCTATCGAGTCAAGCTTGTACTGCTCATTTTTTTCAGTGATGTAACGTGGAACAACCTTGGCGTTTTCGCTACTTTCTGTCTCGTCCTTATCTTCGTAACTCGCGGGATATTTGTAAAGATGTGCAATCTTCTGCTTAGCCTTTGTCCAGGCCTCATCAGTCGGCATCACCATGACGAAGGCGGAGTCCTCATGATCTATGTGTGCACGGAAACATTCCAAGGGGATATCCCACTTTTCGGAACCACTGCTTGGCAGATACCTGTAGCTCTCGAACAACAGGTTCCTTGTAAAGTAAACACTATCAACGTACGAGGGGTTACCGTCCTTGTCGGGCAGACCCTCGATACTGGCACTCTGGCTGAATATAGTAGTATCTTTTGAAACTACATAGTCAGTCAGATATGGCACGGCAGAACTAAACTTCATATATTCGTAGAAGTTGTAGCGGAAGGGGGTTGTACCCTTGATGGTATGCAATGTACCATTCATGGCAGGGATATTCTTCTGGCTGATGGCAATATTCTGAATGGTGCAGTTGGCCGTGTCAGACTTGTCAAAAACCAGGTTCTTACCATTAATCATCCTAATGGTATCTATGCTGCTGTCTGAGACGTTCTTACGCCAGAGGGCAATGTGGTTGCCCAGGAACTGCTGCTGCAGGTTGTAGCCGTCTGTCTCGCACATATCCAGCCATTTCTGGTATTCTGCATCGGGGAAATCGTCGTCCTCGGGAGCCCATACAGTAGCTACCTGGCCGCTATTCAAGATGTCGGCATACGTCCAATCAGAGATTTTGTGCTTGTCGTCCTTCCAGAACTTGGCATTCTCGGCAATCGTTTTAAACTTTGTCAGTTTCTTATTCTCGCAGATGTGCTGCCAGAGTGTTTTGGTTGCATCAACAGCTTGCTTGTCATCACCTCCGTATGTTGGGTCGAAGTGATCATCGGTGCAACTGGGCACTGCCATAATGACAGCTCCCAGGGCAATTGCTCCAATGTATTTGTTGAATTTATTGTTAGTCATATTTGATATTTCTTTAAATTCCTGAAATCTATTTTATACAAACTTACTGTTCATATCTTGACTTGTTCCATACAGGGTTCTGAAGGATTTTGCCGTTGCTGGCCTTTACCTCTTCGTAATAGATGGGACAATACAGACCCCAGCGGTTCTTGAATCTGTTATACAGGGTTCCACAGGATTGCTCGCCAACAGAATTCTTCATGAAGTAATATACCACGGCGGCCATACCTGTCTGGCCATTTCCAACGTATCCGGGTTCGCCCTTGGCAACGCCCTCTGGATTATCGCGCTCGTCGGCGGGATCCTTGTCGTTGTTGCTGTAGCGTTCTGCCATACGAACCAAGTCGAACCAACGCTTGCCTTCGCCCAAGAGTTCTATCTGACGCTGGTTCATAACGGTTGCAACCAGTTTGGGGATAGTGGGAAGGGAAATCTTGTTGTTCTTGGAACTGGGTGTTATATCTGCGGCTAATACGCTGAAGTTACCAGTCTTCTTGTTCTTGTTGGTGAAATTCTCATCGGGCCTCTCGTCGGTGTTGAAGTCGCAATAAGAACGACGGTTAATAGCATTTACAATTCTGGTAACCTCGTCATCGTTCTTCTTCGCACATGCCATAGCTTCTGCCTTCATCAGCATGACATCGGTAGTACGATAGATAATCCAGTTGTTATATGTGGTAGTTGTACCAAGCTTGACGTACTTGATTTTGCGTGATCCAGAGGTTCCTTCGAATTCCAGTGCGGGGTTCTGATATTTCAGACAATAATAGCCTGACTTAGCCTGAGTGTCGTCAATGTATGTCTGGCAGCCAATCCACACACGTGAGTCATACTTCAGGTTCTTGTCGTCGTTGTTGTGGGCATTTTTTATGGCATCCTCAGCCACCTTTAGTTGGGTGTTGTTGCGGTAACCATAGAGGCTGTTGACGATATTGTTTTCTAAGCCATCACTTGAGCTATACTGTATCTCCAGAATACTTTCTATACTGTTACCACCACCGTTACCGACAATAATGATATTTTCACTATTAGTATATCCTTTGTTAAAGATGGCATTTTGTGCCTCTAACTTGGGAGTGGAACTGCTTGCACCTTTGAAGTCGTTCTTAATGAGATCCACATTATCCAAACCGTAGGAAATAATTTCGTTGGAAGAAATATAGGATCCCTGTGAGGTGAAATAATCCTGCACTTGCTGGTGATGTGCATCAAGTGCCTTCTGTGCCCATTTGGCAGCTATCATGTAGTCACCTTCTTCGCCTTCGTAGGTGTGGGGGACGGTATCGACAGTAATTGTGTTATCGATATTCTCGCGATAAGCAATTACAGTATCCTTCTTAATACCGCGTCCCTGGTGCAGTGAACCACGCCACAGGTACATGTCGGCCAAGATAGAATAAATGGCAGCATTGGTAATCATACCTTTGGTGTCTCCGTTGTTAGCGAAACGGTTACGTGCCTGCCCAGCCACATCCTCGCAATCGATAATGAGGGAGTCCAAAATGTCTAACTGGTTGCTGAGAGGGAATGACTCAACTTCCTGGTCGCTGTTGATAACCTTCTTGCTATAAGGTACATCCTTGAAGGCTCGAATCAGATAGAAGTAATTGAGGGCACGGAGTGTTTTCATCTCAGCACGCATGTACAACCACTCTGTTGTAGTGAACTGCTTGTCCTTCTTCAATACTTCAGGACCATGCTGCAACACCTTGTTGCAAAGGTTGATAGTGGTATAAACGCCTCCCCAGTCGAATTCATTCATACTGGAGTCGGGCATACCGTTCAGGATGTTACTATAGGTGTTATGGGTTGACTGCGCTTCGTCTGGGTTGTTCAGTGTATAAGAGTCTGAACGAAGGTCACCCCAAATAAACATTTTATCTACTGTACTTGCCATTTGCTTGTAGGCGCCATACTGAACGCCTCTCAGGTCGTTGGCATCCTCCCAAAAGTTTTCCTCAACAACACGGTCTGTTGGGTAGATTGTCAGGTAGTCTTCGCAAGATGTCAATCCTAATGCCAACAATCCGAACAGGCAAGCAGATTTATATATATAATTTATCTTTTTCATCTGTATGTTTTTTTAGAATCCGATCATTAAGTTGCAAGTGAATGACTTCTTTGGTGGAGTCTTGCTCTCATCAACTGCACATTCGAAACTTCCTGATGATACGTCAGGATCAACACCTGTGTATCTTGACCATACGAATGGATTGTTAATAGAGGCAGATACCTTCAGGCTCTTGATGCGGTACTTCTTTAGCTTCTGAGCATCAAAGTCATAGTTGAGCTGGATATATTGCATACGCAGATAGTTTCCTTCCTCGATGTAGCGGTCGCTCATCAGTGAGTTGTAGCTACGATATCCTGTACCATAGTTGTTAAGAGCACGGGGGATAGTAGTTATATCACCATTCTTGCGCCAACGCCATGTTGTGGCATAGCTCTGGTTGTTGTTGTTGTACATGCTTTCGTATTCCATACGTGCCTTGTTGAAAATCATGTTGCCGATACGGAAATTGAAGCTAGTATTGATAGAGAACTTACCATAGTACAGCGTTATACCGAAACCACCATTGCACTTGGGGTTAGAGCTGCCGAGGTAAACCATATCGTAACGGTCGATCTGACCATCGTGGTTGATATCCTCGTAGATGGCATCACCACCCGAGAACTTCTTACGGTATGACTCGTTGTAGCAGTAATACATGGGCAGGGGCTCACCCTTAGCGTTGGTAAGCATATTGCCATCTGCGTCGAATGCAATAGGACAGGTTGAGTTCTCACCACGTCTTGCAGCGGCTGCAGCAGTGTTGATAGCATAGTCTTTTGTCCATGAGTCGCTAGCTGCGTTATACTTGTAATGCCAACCGTCGCCATAAGCTCTGGCTTCCTCTACAGAGGTAGCATTGCGATATTTGGTCTTGCCATCCACATCCACATAGGGAACACTTTCGGCATAACCGTAGTCGTTCATAGACTTGGTGGTGTAACCGTTGTGCTCGTAGTCGTATCTGTAAACACCCAGATAATGCAGGCCATAGAAGGAACCCAAGGCGTTTCCTATCTGCACACGCTTGTTCCAGCTGAGGTTTCCGGGCTGATAGGTATCCTTGCCATTCAGGTTTTCCAGAATGAGGGGATTCATCTCCTCTACCTCGTTGAAGTTCTGAGACAGGTTACCACGCAACTTCATAGAGAATTTGCCGACCTTGCAGAACTTGCCTGTGCTAACGTTTACTTCCCAACCTCTGTTACGCAAGGTTCCACCGTTTACCTTTGACAACGTACTGAAACCATTGGCACTGGAGATGCGGAGGTTCTTCATGATAAGGTCTGTTGTCTTGTTGTCGTAGATATCCAAGTCAACAGTAATCATACTCTTGAAGAGTTCCAGGTTGAAACCGTAGTCGATCTTCTGTACCTTCTCCCAACGCAGGTCGGTAAGAGAAAGATTCTCTGGTACGATTACCTGGTGACCGTTGTAGTAGCCGTTATTCTTGTACTTGTTGTACTGATCGCTACCGCTGTCACTGCCGTTACCTACAATACCCCAGCTACCGCGTACTGACAACAGTTCCAACCACTTCTTGCTCCACTGCATGAATTTCTCGTCGCTGATGTTCCATCGAGCACCAACAGAGGGGAATACGGCATATTTGTGACCAGAGCCGAAACCAGTACTACCATCGATACGCAAAGAGGCATCGAGATTGTACTTACTCTTGTAAGAATAGTGCGTATTAAAGTAGAAGTGCTGGCTGCGCCATTCGCTGGTACCGGAGTTGACGTCGCGAAGCAATGCGATAACGGTGGGGTCGGTGATGCCGTCGGGCACGTTCCACAGATTCATTGTCTGGTCGTTACCATTTCCTGTAACCAACTCGAAACGGGCCAATGCAGAGAATGTGTGGTCCTTGTTGGTGGGAGTGTAGAAGCGTAAATCGTGACGTGTAGAGAACTGAAGTGACTTTTTCTCCTCGTTACCTACGTAGTTACGTTCGTTCGATGTAAGAGCTGCCTTGTTGTCACCACCCCAAATCCAAGGCA
This sequence comes from uncultured Prevotellaceae bacterium, assembly GCA_946619915.1. Taxonomy (GTDB): domain Bacteria; phylum Bacteroidota; class Bacteroidia; order Bacteroidales; family Bacteroidaceae; genus Physcousia. Next base: position 14,455 of record CAMOMP010000025.1, read on the forward strand.
TGGTTTTCAATTCGCTAGGGCAGTATCTGTCGTTACTGGTGTTGAATACCTGTAACTCGACATCGCCTACATAGTCCAATCTGATGTGATTGTCGTCCTTGCCAAGCAACTTGTACTCGATGCTGAACTGAGGCTTTAAGTTGTACTCCTTCATATTCCACCATGCCAGCATGGCACGAGCTACGGGGTTGCCGTTTACGAACATGTCGCGTAGATGATAGGAAGTATGATAACCGTCGTTAAGATATCCACTGGTTCCAGTTTTTGAATAAGTGGCAGCCAAGGGCAGCATATTGAAATAGTTGCCTGTAAGGTTACCGTTGGAGTCGTACTCCCATACGCTCATGTTAGGCATGGCCTTATATGCACGGTCCATGATACGGTCGTTCTGGAACTCGTAGTTCTTGTGGTTGGTATAGAAACCCAAGTCGATGGTTGAGCTGAACTTGATTCGGTCACTGACTTGGTAGTCCAGAGCGGTATTGCTGGTGAAACGATCCATCTTCTGACCAATAACCATACCGGTGCTCTTGTCGTAGTTGGCACTGATACGGAATGTAGCTTTTTCACCACCGCCGGAGAGGTTAACAGAGAATCTGTGCTCCTGACCGAACTGCTTCACTTCCTTCACCCAGTCGGTGTTCTTGTTGTAGTTGTAGTAGATGTTGGGATGTGAGCGGTCGTAATCCAATTCGAACAGTCCCTTCTCGCTGGTAGGTTGCTGCTGAGGATTGTAGTAAGACTCCTTCATATACATGGTATAGCCGTCACCGTCCAGCATGTTGTAACCCTGAGGCTGCCATGTGCCAGTGAAGTTATATCTGAAGTTTACACGGGTAGGACCTCTCTTACCACGCTTTGTCTTGATTTCGATAACACCGGCAGCACCCTTCATACCCCACTTGGCTGTAGAGGCACCGTCCTTCAATACAACGATACTCTCAATATCCTCGGGGTTTACACTCAGTAGGGTAGAGAACTGCTCTTCGTTGTCGTAGTTCTCGAAACTCTCGTTCTTGTACTCGTCGGGAATTTCGAAGATGTGGTCGTTCAATACAATCAGAGGCTGTTTGTTACCGTTGATGGTGGTAATACCACGCAAACGCATGGTAGTACCGGCTCCAAGGTTACCTGAGTTGGGAACAATGTCGAGACCTGCAATCTGACCCTGTAGGGCCTGGTCAACAGACTCGAAGGCAAGACCTTCCACATCCTTCATGTCGAATTTCTGGACTGCAGCGGAATACTCGCGTTGAGGAATTTCCAAACCTGTTGTAGGAGCAGGCTTCTTTGCTGTTTTCTCGACAACATTCAAGATCTTGGTATTTTCTACCAATTTTACCTTCCAAGTAGTCTTGGTACCCACCTTCTCAATTTTGGGCTGGTATCCGGAATAACTAATCTTAAGGGTATTGTTGGGGTCCTTGACATTCATGGTAAAGTTACCGTTCATGTCAGTAACGGTATGACTAACCGGACGATTATTCTTATCATACTCTACGACATTGGCACCGATGATGACATCAAAATCATCGGATACCGTACCGGAGATACGATGTTGCTGTGCGCTTGCGGGCAATGCCATCAAAGCTATCACCCATAGCATTATTAGCTTTATTATCTTATTCATAGTGGGAGTAAATTATTCGTTTGCTTTGATTGCGTACCTCTTTAGATACTTCTTGGCATTTGCAGTTGTGCTCCATGCGCTGTCGTGACGGCCACCCACCAATGCGGTGTGGTTAAGTACGCCGTCAATCTGATGGATTACAGCAGCACTTGATGCATCAAGAACGATGTTCTTCATACTAATGTTACGGGGAGCCGTGGCTTGACTTGAACCTTTCTTACTACATGAAATGTCACGTGCAAGAATGTTGTTCATTTCCTTAACGGTAGGAATCTTGTTGTTGTGATCCTTTTTATAAGTAACGTCGTCGCACACGCGCAAGATGGTCTCGTCACCCTGCTTGATACGGTCAACGTGAATCTTACAGAACAAGCCTGTCTCGTGGTCGTAACTTGAAGTTACCATTTCTCCGTTAGCATCGCTAAGTTCTGACTTGTCTGCAAAAACAGAGTTGTCTGCAAAGTGGTAACGAATGAAGTTGGTAAGATAAGTAATCTTGGCAGCAATACGGACACTGTCCTCGTATGTCTCCAATTCGTTGGTGTAGGTATATTCACCTGTTTCAGAATCCTTCAGCCATTCTCCAGTCTCGGGATTCACTTCATGCTTACAATGTGAATGATAGTCGTCGTAAATATTTTCCCATGTGGGCAGACCGTTTGCAATGGCTTCTTTGATAGCCTCGTTTGTGGGAACGAAGATAGTGTAACGATAGTTGTTGAAGAACTGGATGTTGTAGTCAAGACCGCCATCCTCGAAGAATACATAGAATTTCTTCTTTGCAGCCTTCTGCTCAGCGGTGCTCAAAGTTGCGGGAACCAAACCGCATCCCATGATTTCCGTGTCATATGAGTTTGCTGCACAGAGATCGTAGAAGGCACTGTAGGGATTTGCTGCCCAATTTGCTTCGGTAAAAGGCTCCGTCATCAGTTTGGGATTGGACTCCTTCATGTCGTTTGTTAGGATACTCCAAACGCTTCGGTATGTGGGAACCAATGGGGAATCCATTACGTATGTGCCACCATTCTTCAGGTTGGGGAAGGGAGATGTAACGATACATGAGGTAATACCCTTGTCTTTGCCGTTACCGGTAATGCCCTGACGCTCGTTTTCGAGCTGGAAGCCACCCTTGGCAGCAATAATCTCGTTATTCTCGTTGCGTACGACCTTAATGGCGTTACCATTCTTAGAAAGGAAATATTCGTCTTCTCCGTCGATGGGGTTAGTTCCATCGTGTACAATGGTATGACTCTCCAGAATATCCTTCAAACGGTTGGTGATATCTGTTGGCTCGATATCATTAGTCATGAGCCTACCGCCAACACTTCCGATAGTTTCTCCTTCTTTTTCAGGAACTTGTACTGGGTAGGGGGGGAAGTACTTATAGCAGTTGGCTTTGACCTTAACTTTTTCTTTTTGGTCGTAGTACATATTAAGGACACGTGGATTCTTACTCTTCATACTGGTGGGGTCGTAGTAATAGGCAAGACCTGCGTCGCTGGGCATGAAGAATGTGAATCGGCTCTGCATAGCCTTCAGGTATGCATAGTAGTTCAGACCCATATTTTCTTGGTCGTAGATGGCCCAGCTCATACACTTGTTGGTAGTACTGATGAAGGCGGGAGCAGTAACTGAGGTAAAGTCGGCAGGACCATATACCTGATTCATAATATATACCGCACCATTGCTTGCCATCAAACAGGTGTCAATCTTTTCTATATCCTCGGGATAGAACAACTGTTCCAGAGCATCGTCCTTCTGCTTCGTCATCTTGCTGGGTACTGAACCCACGAATGAACGTAACATAATTATATTAATAAGCTTCTGCAGGGTTGTCAGGGGGATGCAGTCGATCTGCTTGTACAACTCTTCGTAAGTTGTTGGAGTGGTGCGAGGAATTGCGTACTGTGTACCCTCACGTTCGTAGTATGTCTGAATCAACTGTCTACCACCGGCGTTGATGAAGTAGTCCCAAAGTGTGGAATCGCTGGGGACGAACATGGCTGCCATGTCTTTCTCGCGGTTCTCGGGGTGTGACTTGTCTTCGTAGTACTCGTTCCATGCGGGGTCGTACTTCAGACTGACCTCTCCAGCACCTGCGTAGTCCTTCAGCGAATCGGGCATCACTTCTGGTAAATATCGGAAGGGATAATAGGTCCTATATGTTCCTCCTCTGTCGCCAGGTTCAGAGTTCAAAGCTCTACCTCCTGCACTCATGTCAGAGAAGTAACGCTTGGTAAAGATAGAGTCTGTGAACTCGGGGTGCAATACCTTATAGTCCGTGGTAATACGGTGATTGTAGAAGGGAGCGCAGTAACGGTCCAGCATGTGGCTGAAGATATTGGTGCGTCCGTTGGTACGAATCACCTCAGCCATACTTGCCAAGGGGCAAAGAGGCTTCTCTGTCATGTTTACGTATCCATTCTGGCAGACAATGTCAGTACTGTCGAGGTGGGCATCGTAAATATGTACGTCGCTGGTGATACGCTCACGACCCATGAACTTGGGGAAGTCGAAATCACTGTTGATGTTGTTTCTGGACATGTGCTCCTGGGTGAAGTGGAGCATCATGGTAAGGCTGGAGTCTGTTACCAGATAGATACCATTACCACCGTTCTCCTTGCGGAAACGCTGCCAGTAATCTTTGTCAACGGGGTTGTAGTTGGTAGGCAGGTCTTCTGACTTGATGTATGTGATGGTGTCAGTTGCTGCTACATCGGTAAATCGGCGCATGTACTCACCGCGGGTTGGTGGGTTTTCACCACTGGCCTCACTACTTGCCAGGTTTTCCATAACGATGGCGTTGTTGAGCATACTGGTGTGGATCAACAGCTTCTTCTGTGCTACACTCAGATTCTCGTAAGAAGTGGCATAATGCCAGGGGTTACTTTCGGGCAGCTGCTCATTTCTCTTGAAGAATGCTTCCCATGCTGCATCGTTTGCTACGAAGACGGTCTTTGAGCCTGTTTTGCTCAATTCCTCCGTGAGCGGACGCGCGTTAGCAGGGTTTACATCTTCGTCGGCAAGCAATCTCAGATAGATCTTGAAATTGCCAGACTTCTCCAGACTTTCGTAAATGCTGGTGTTCAGCCAATCGGGCATTTCATCGTCCAATGGGAAAATGTCTGAACAAGCATACGTCAGTCCGCAAACTGCCATTAGGCAAATCATCCGAGATGACTGCCTACTCCATTTGCTTAAACGGTTTGTCATACGCATTTTTTTTGTGTTATTTTAGTTTAAATTTTATGTGTTCTTTAACCTATTTTTGCACATTTTTTGTGCTAAACAGAGCAAATTTACGTTTTTTTACTGAAACCCCGTAAGGGTAGCGTTCTTTTGCTCTTAATTTTAATACAAATTAACAAATCGGATGAATCTTTGTCATTCTTCGGTCGCTATCACCTCGGTTTTTGCGTCATTTACGTCGTTATTTTGCGATGCATCCTCAATTTCGTTTTCGTTTTCGCCTGTTTCTTCTGTTAAAGTGCTGTCTGGGGCAGGGGCGTAATCACTGCCTGACCATAGGCTTGGATCTATGTCTTTTGCCTCAGCGAACTTGGCTTTATATTTGCTGAATCTTTTATCATTTAGAACTTTCTTGATAAAGTCCCCGAATATGGGCAAGGCTGCTTTTCCTCCCTGTCCAAGGGCGCCTGTCCGGAAGTGTATGCAGGGGAATTCGCCTCCAACCCATACGCCACCGACCAGTTTGGGGGTAACACCCACATACCATGCATCAGCGTGGTTGTTGCTGGTTCCTGTTTTCCCTCCAAAGTCCGTTGTCTGTGTCAGACCGCCTATGTATTCCCACATGGCAGCAGAGGTTCCGTGAAGTCCGCTTCTTAGCATTATCTGCATCAGATAAGCTGATTTGTAGGGGATTGCCTGCTTTTCGTGCTTCTTGGCTTTGTAAATAATATTTCCGTCTCTGTCTTCGATTTTGGATATCATTATTGGCATGTTGTATTTACCGTCGTTGACAACGGTGCAATAGCTGTTGGTAAGTTCTAACAAGTCAACCACACTACTACCCAAACACAGTGATTTGGTTTCCTTTAGCGGTGTCTTTATGCCCATGTCGTATGCGGTGTTTATAATGTTCTTGATTCCTACTTCAAGACCAACGGAAACGGCAACGGTGTTGACACTGCTGGCAAAGGCTCTCTTGAGCGACATCTCGGTGTTGGAATAGGTTCCGTCGGCATTGTGCGGAATCCACGGTTTTTCTTCTCCAGGCTCCTTGTACTCTATTCTGGTGTCCATTCTTCTGCTACTGGGCGATAGTCCTTGGTTCATGGCTTCTGTGTAAACGAAAAGCTTGAAGGTGGAGCCGGGCTGGTGCTTGGCGGTTACGTTGTCGAAATTCCAGGCATCGTAATCTATGTTGCCAATCCATGCTTTTACTTCCCTGGTGTCTGGCTCCATGGCAATGAATCCGCAGTGCATCAGTTTTACCATGTGACGTATGGAATCCATTGTGCTCAGTTCCTTTATGGTGGGGCCATCGTAGGTAAAGACTTTAACGGGATGGGGGAGGTTCAAGTAGTAATCGATGGAGTCTTGATTGTCGGGATATTTCTGCTTTAATCTCTTGTACTCCGACGTCTTCTTTGCTATGTTTTCGATAAACTCGGGAATCTCGTGATGCTTGCTGTCTTGCCATGGCGGTGTATTCCCCCAGTGTGCATTGAACTGGTTCTGGAGTGACTGCATTTTCTTTCTTACGGCTTCCTCGGCATATTTCTGCAGGCGTGTGTCGAGTGTGGTGTAGATCTTTAAACCGTCGGAATAGAGGTCTAATTTGTTTCCTGCATCATAGCCTGGCACCTCGCCCATCTCGCATAGCATGTCGAGGTATTCGACCAGTTCGTCGCGGAAGTATGGGGCAAACTCGTTAGGCGATTTCTCGTTGGTTCGCTGTGCTAACTCTATGGGAAGGGATTTCAGAGAGTCGAGTTGTGCGGAACTGGCAGGCGTTCCGTTTATTATGATATGGTTGTGCCCGAACACAACGTCAAGGACTGTATTGCGTCTTTCTATGCTGTTCTTCGGATGAGTCTTGGGGTTGTAGATGCTTGTTGCTTTTAACAGTCCTACCAGTGTGGCGGCTTGGTCGTATGTAAGTCGGTCGGGTGTGGTATTGAAATACCTTGCAGATGCTGTCTTGATGCCAAAGGAGTTGCTTCCGAAGTCAACGGTATTAAGGTACATTGTCAGGATTTCTTCCTTGCTGAAAATCATTTCCAGTTTGGTCGCAACAATCCACTCCTTGGCTTTCATGATTAGTATCTTGACGCCGGGAACTTTTCCCAAAAGGCCGGTGCGATGCTTGGTTCGTACTCGGAACATGTTTTTTGCCAACTGTTGTGTTATGGTGCTGGCTCCGCGTGCGTGACCTGAGAAGATATCTTTTGCAGCAGAGAACAGTCCTTTGAAATCTATTCCGTGGTGATGATAGAATCGCTCATCTTCCGTATCTATCAGGGTGCGGATTAGGATGGGGGATAGCTCGTTGTATTCCACGGCTGTGCGATCCTCGCTATAGTATCTTCCTATCAGTTGTCCGTCTGCACTGTAGATTTCGGATGCTTCGTTGACCGTTGGATTTTTGATGTCGGAAAAACTGGGTGTGCTGCCAAATAGGAAGAATAAGTTCATATCGACTGCAACGAAGAATAATAAAATGGAAAGAAGGAATGTACAAATCCATACTGCGATTTTTTTGTACCAAGGACCAGAATATATTCTTCTGAGAATTTCCTTAAATCTGTTCCAAACGTTCTTGAAGCTCATAATGCTGATTATATGTTTTGTGAAATGAAATCCAGAATCTCTTTCTCGTTATCGGGAGAAAACCAATGAATGTCTTCGTCGTGCGCAAACCATGTCATTTGTTTCTTGGCGTAGTCTCTGGTGTTTTTCTTGATTTTCTCAATCGCAAAATCCAGTTCCCACGTCCCGTCAAAATATTTGAAAAGTTCTTTGTATCCTACTGTATTCAATGCGTTTAGCTGACGATGGGGATAAAGGCTCTTGGCTTCCTCGAGCCATCCTTCTTCCATCATCATGTCAACGCGTTTGTTGATTCTTTCGAAAAGCTCGTTCCTTTCCCTTCTTAATCCAATCTTGATGATCTGGAAAGGACGTTCTTTCTTTTTGCGAATACGAAAAGAGGTGTATGTTTTTCCGGCGGTGTAGCAAATCTCAAGTGCATGAACAATTCGCTTGGGATTTTTAAGGTCAACGATGTTGTAGTATTCAGGGTCAAGTAACCTGAGTTCGTTTCTCAGTTTCTCCAACCCTTCTGTGTGAAGTCTTTCTTTCAGTTCTTCCCTAATTTCGGGAGCGACGGTGGGGATGTCGTCTATGCCATTGCAAACGGCATCAATATACATCATGCTCCCGCCGGAAAGTAATAAGTTGTTATGCGTGGAACTCAGCAGGCCAATCAGGTTGATGGCATCCTCTTCATATTGGGCTGCACTGTAGTATTGCTGCAGTTCCAGAATCTTTACAAAATAATGCTTGACTTCTGCCAATTGTTCTTCCGTAGGAGCTGCCGTTCCTATGCTCATGTCCTTATAGATTTGCCTACTGTCGCAGTTGATGATAGGGCTGCCCAGTAATTTGGCAATTTTAATCGATAAGGCGGTTTTTCCTACTGCGGTTGGACCTAAAAGAACAAAGAGTTTCATTCGTTTATTTCGAATCCTTCCATATCCAGTTCCCCTTCTTCGAAGTCTTCGTCTCCGTAAAAGTCTTCTTCCACTTCTCCGTCGGTGGCATCAGAGCCGGATACATTTGTCATGTCTTCGTTAATATGCTGTATCGGAGGTACTCCATGCATTCTGCTTATTCTTCCTTCTTTCTCTGGTTGTCCGAACAGTATCTCGGTTATTTCCATCAGGAAGAATCTTTTCCCTTCAGGGTCGAAGATGTATGCTATGCGCTGACCTTCCTCTTCCAGGAAGTCGCGTAAAGAGCAGTTGGACATCAGGTTGATATCCTCTTCTGCGTCTATGTCGTCGGTGACGGTCTGCCGTATGTGTTCTTTAACGTGCCATTCGTCATCGCAGATGAGGAAACCATGATTGTCGGTGTCCTGATATTTACAGGTCTTTAATATGAGATTGTGAAGTTCCGTGAACTTGGCTTCGGCATCGATTTTTGCCTCCATCACAAAGTCTTCTATCTCTTGGCTGAATATTGTTATTCTAAATGTCATCTGGCTTGTATGTTATCTGATGAATCCTCTGTTGCTTGTCCTTATAAAATCCAGAATGTATCTGATTTCATCCGACATGGGTATTTCTTTCTCTACTCGTGCCAGCAAATCATTTAACTTGCCTGTTCCCTGTAGGATAATTTGATAGGCCATGTGTATATTGTCAATGATTTCCCTGTCAAAGTTCCTGCGTCTAAGACCTATGGTGTTGAGTCCGCAGAATGCAGCAGGGTCTCTTGCGCAGAGGCTGAAAGGCAATACATTTTGACTGAATCGTGTGCCACCACCAACCATGGTGTAGCTTCCGACTCTGCAGAACTGATGCATAAGGACACCAGCGCTTAGGATAGCATTGTCGTCTATAACGATTTCTCCTGCAAGCTTGGTGCTGTTGCCGATGATACAGCCATTGCCGACTATTGCATCGTGAGCAACATGAGCACCCTCCATCAGCAGGTTGTTGCTTCCAACAATTGTTTTTCCCTTAGCTGCGGTTCCCCTGTTGATGGTTACGTTCTCGCGGATTTTGTTGTTGTCTCCAATCTCTGCCGTTGTATCTTCTCCTTGGAATTTCAAATCCTGGGGTATAGCACTAATTACTGCTCCGGGAAAGAATATGTTTCCGTTTCCTATGCGGGCACCATATAATACGGTAACGCTGTTCATCAGGGTATTGTTGTCTCCAATAACAACCCCTTTGTCAATATAGCAGAAGGCTCCAATCTCGCAGTTCTCACCAATGACTGCTTCGGGATGGATATATGCCAAAGGACTGATCTTGCTCATGTTCTTAATCTTGTTTGTTTTTAATGACTTGTGCTGTGAAAGTTGCTTCAGCTACGCAGTTTTCACCAATGAATGCGTAACCTTGCATACTTCCGATATTATGACGTAAAGGGCCTAATGTGATGACCTTGAAAATCAGCGTGTCGCCGGGTACGACCTTCTGCTTGAACTTTACGTTATCTATCTTGATAAAGTATGTGCTGTAATCTGCTCCGTCTTCCAGGTTATTGATGACCAGTATTCCGCCAGCCTGTGCCATGGCTTCAACAATTAGTACGCCTGGCATGATTGGCTCGGAAGGGAAGTGCCCCTGGAAGAAAGGCTCGTCGCTGGTGATGTTCTTAATGGCAACGATACTTTCTGCCTTCATTTCAATTACCTTGTCAACGAGTAGCATGGGAAATCTGTGTGGCAGCAGCTGGCGTATCTGTGCGGTATCCATGACGGCAGGCTTGTTGGGGTCGTATTTGGGAGCCTGTACTTCATGCTTGCGGATTTCCTTTCGCATCATGCGGGCAAACTTGTTGTTGATGGTGTGTCCTGGTTTTGTGGCAATGATACGTCCCTTAATGGGCTTCCCGATTAATGCCATATCGCCAATGATGTCCAGCAACTTATGTCTTGCAGGCTCGTTGTCCCATACCAGTTTCTTGTGTTGCAGGTATCCGAGTTCAGCTGCATCGTGATGTTCTGCACCTGTCAGTTGGCAGAGCTTATCCAGATTCTCCTGGCTGGTCTGTTTCTCGTAGATTACGATGGCATTATTCAGGTCACCTCCCTTGATAAGTCCAGCCATGAGGAGAGGTTCTATTTCTCTTACAAAAACAAAAGTTCTGGCAGCAGCAATCTCTGTGGCAAAATCATCTATGTTGTCAAGCGTTGCGAACTGGCTGCTCAGAAACTTTCCGTCAAAGGAAATCATACTGGTGATAGAGAATTCCTCGTCAGGAAGGAGCGTAATGCAGGCACCTGTATTCTCGTCCTTGAACTCCATCTTCTTTGTGATGTAGTAGAAGTCCTTCTCGGCATCCTGCTCAACGGTTCCAACGCGGTTGATTTCCTTTACATAAGGTTCGGCACTTCCGTCAAGGATAGGGAATTCGGGACCGTTAACTTGTATCAGGATGTTGTCAACACCCAAGGCGTAGAATGCCGCCATGGCATGTTCGATGGTGCTACATTTGAAATTTCCTTTCCCCAGTACAGTTCCTCTCTGGGTGTCTGTTACATTCTCAGCGACAGCATCCAATATAGGCTGTCCCTCCATGTCAACACGTTGTATTTTATATCCGTGATTCTTTGGGGCAGGCAAGAATGTAACGGTTAATTCTAAACCTGTATGTAGGCCTTTTCCGCTAAGTGAAAAGCTATCTTTTAATGTCTTTTGTTTTGGCATGATTTTATTTTGATGCAAGCTCTTCCTTGAGAGCCTTTATTTCCTTCTTCATTTCGTTCATGTCCGCCCACATCTGATATAGATTCTTGAATAAGGCGCTTGATTTCCAGAATGTCTTGGCATCAATAGCAGGTGTGCCCTGAACGGCTGTCCCCGGTTTCTTGATATTGTTGGGGATGCCAGCCTGAGCTCCCGCCATGGTGCGGTCTGCTATGGTGGCGTGTCCAGCAATACCTACCTGTCCGCCGAACATACACCATTCGCCCACCTTGGTGCTGCCAGCAATACCTACCTGGGCAGACATTACGGTGTGGCTTCCTATCTCGTCGTTGTGAGCTATCTGTACCAGATTGTCCAGCTTTACACCCTTATGTATAATGGTTGCACCCATAACAGCGCGGTCAACGCAGGTGTTGGCACCAATTTCCACATCGTCCTCTATGATGGCAATGCCAATCTGGGGTATCTTATCGTAGCCATTCTCTGTTGGTTGGAAGCCAAATCCGTCTGCTCCAATCACACAACCGGCGTGCAGGATGCAGTTGTTGCCAACCTTACAGTCGTGATATACTACGGCATTGCTGTAGATTTCTGTATTGTTGCCCACTTTGGCGTTTCTCCCGATTGTGACGTGAGGGTGGAATACACATCCGTCGCCAATCTCAACACCTTCGGCAATGGCAACAAAGGGACCAATGTAGCAATCTTTTCCGATTTTGGCTGTAGGGTCAATGAAAGCCAGTTCGCTGATGCCTTTGCGTTTGGGTTTCATGCTCTCGTATATCTGCAGCAGTTTCGCTACAGCCTCTCTGGCATCGTCAACCTTTATCAGCGTAGCCTTTATTTCATGCTTGGGCTCAAAGTTCTTATTGACAAGTATTACGCTACTTTCGGTCTCGTAGATGTAATGCTCGTATTTGTCGTTGGCAAGGAAACTGATACACCCAGGTTTCCCTTCCTCGATTTTTGCGAAGTTATTGACTGTTGCCTTAGGGTCACCAACAATGGTTCCGCCTATAAGGCCAGCTATCATTTCTGCACTGAATTCCACGTCGATTAATTATAAATTATGAATTATGAATTAAGAATTAATGGAGCCATCTGTGCCTGAACCTCTTTGGCTTTCTCTGCTGCAACGGCGGCAAAGTTTTCTGTGTTGTCGGCATAGATGATAGCACGGCTGCTATTGACGAGCAGGCCGCAATCCTCAATCATTCCGTATTTGCATACATCCTCCAGGCTACCGCCTTGTGCGCCGATGCCAGGAACAAGCAGGAATGCCTTTGGGGCCACCTTGCGGATGTCCTTGAACATCTCGCCACGTGTAGCGCCTACTACGTACATCATGTTCTCGTCGTTACCCCATTCCTGACTCTTGCGGATAACTTTCTCGAAGAGGCGCTCTCCATCTTTGTCCTCTGTAAGTTGAAAGTCGAAAGAGCCCTTGTTGCTGGTCAGTGCCAACAGGATTACCCAATGGTTTTTGGTAGCTCCCTCGCCTTCGGAGAGGGCAGGGGTGAGGCTTTCCAAGAAAGGTGTCACGCTGTCTTCTCCCATATAAGGGGCAACAGTTAGGGCATCCACATCATATTCTCCAAAGAAAGTGCGGGCATACATTTTGCTGGTGTTGCCGATATCTCCACGTTTGGCGTCAGCTATAATAAACTGGTCGGGGTAATTCTTTTTCAGGTATTTAACGGTCTTCTCAAAGGCTATCATTCCCTTTACGCCAAAGGCCTCGTAAAAAGCAAGGTTGGGCTTATATGCAACGCAGTAGGGTGCAGTGGCATCAATGATGGCTTTGTTGAAGGCGAAGATGGGGTCTTCTTCCTTCAGCAAGTGCTCGGGAATCTTCTTCAAGTCCGTATCCAAACCTACGCAGAGGAAACTCTGCTTCTTCTTTATATTTTCAAAAAGTTCTGTTCTTGTCATAACTCTAAACTCTAAACTCTAAACTCTAAACTCTAAACTCTAAACTCTAAACTTTATAAGGCCGCTTCCTTCATGCGTTCCGCATTCTCTGCCACGATGAGGTGGTCAATACAATCCTGAATCTGTCCGTCCATAAAGGCATTCAGATTATATATGGTATAACCAATGCGGTGGTCTGTGATACGTCCCTGAGGGTAGTTGTACGTACGTATCTTGGCTGATCTGTCGCCAGTGGAAACCATGGTTTTGCGCTTTGATGCGATATCATCCAAGTATTTCTGGTGTTCCTTATCATATATAAATGTGCGCAGGCGCGCGAGAGCACGTTCCTTGTTCTTGGGCTGGTCGCGAGTTTCTGTACACTCCACAAGGATTTCCTCGTCCTCGTTGGTAAAGGGGTTACGCCACATATAGCGCGCGCGTACACCAGACTCAACCTTGTTTACATTCTGTCCGCCGGCACCACTGCTTCGGAAGGTATCCCACTTGATGGCACCCTCGTTGATTTCGACATCAAACTCCTCGGCCTCTGGTAAGACGGCTACCGTAGCGGCACTGGTATGAACACGTCCCTGAGTCTCTGTGGCGGGGACACGTTGTACGCGATGAACGCCAGATTCATATTTCAGGATTCCGTAAACGCCTTCGCCTGTTACACTGAAGATGATTTCCTTGAAGCCGCCGACTGCTCCTTCGGAGAAACTACTGACAGCCATCTTCCATCCCTTCAGCTCTATGTATTTACTGTACATACGGAACAGGTCTCCGGCAAAGAGGGCCGCCTCGTCGCCACCTGTTCCTCCTCGGATTTCCATGATGACATTCTTGTCATCTTCGGGGTCGGCAGGGATGAGCAGCAGCTTTATTTCCTCTTCCAGTGCAGGAATTCGCTTTTCGCTTTCTGCCATCTCCTCGCGCAGCATCTCCTTGGTGTCAGCGTCTTCTTCTATGGCAAGCATCTCCTTGGCATCTTCAATATTCTGCAGGCATCCAACGTATTCTTTTCTGGCTGCAACGATTTTGCCAAGGTCCTTGTATTCCTTGGTTAATTTCACGTATCGCTTTTGGTCAGCAATCACAGAGGGGTCTGTGATGAGGGTACTCACCTCCTCATATCGTGAAACCAATCCTTCCAGTCTGTCTAATAAACTATTTTCTGCCATGTTTAATACTCAAAATCACCAAATTCGCTCTTGATGAGCAGACTCTTCTTTCCTTCCTCGATGTGACCGATAATCTGGGCGTCGATATTGAATGACTTGCTGATTTCTATTACCTTCTCGGCATCTTCGGGAGCAAGGTAAACCTCCAGACGGTGTCCCATATTGAATACCTTATAGGCTTCAGCGTAATCAGTGCCGCTCTCCTTGATGATTGCCTTAAAGAGGGGAGGCACGGGGAACATGTTGTCTTTGATAACCCTGCAGTTTTCGCCCACAAAGTGCAGCACCTTTGTCTGAGCACCTCCTGTACAGTGTACCATGCCGTGAATCTTGGGGCGAAGTTCGTCCAGCAACTTCTTTACAACAGGAGCATAGGTGCGGGTGGGGGAGAGAACCAACTTGCCTGCATTGATGGGCGAGCCTTCCACCTCGTCTGTCAGCTTGTATGAACCGCTGTAAACCAGTTCTTCGGGTACAGCCTTGTCGTAGCTTTCGGGGTATTTCTCGGCCAGGTATTTGCTGAATACATCATGGCGGGCACTGGTCAGTCCGTTACTACCCATACCACCGTTATATTCCTTTTCGTAGGTTGCCTGTCCACAAGAGGAGAGGCCCACAATAACATCGCCAGGACGGATGTTGGCATTGTTAATTACATCACTGCGCTTCATACGGCAGGTAACAGTGCTGTCCACAATGATGGTTCGAACCAAATCGCCCACGTCGGCAGTCTCGCCACCTGTGGCGTAGATGCCAATACCCATTTCGCGCATCTGCTGCAGGAGTTCGTCTGTTCCGTTAATGATAGCGGAGATGACTTCTCCGGGAATCAGCATCTTGTTTCGTCCTATGGTGCTGCTTACCAGAATGTTATCTACAGCGCCCACACACAGCAGGTCGTCAGTATTCATAATAAGTGCATCCTGTGCAATACCTTTCCAGACGCTTAGGTCGCCAGTTTCTTTCCAGTACATATAAGCCAGACTGGATTTGGTGCCTGCGCCATCGGCATGCATGATATTGCAATATTCGGGGTCGCCTCCTAGAATGTCGGGTATAATCTTACAGAAGGCCTGAGGAAAAATTCCTTTGTCTATGTTCTTGATTGCGTTGTGAACATCTTCCTTGGCAGCGCTTACGCCGCGCATCATGTATCGTTGATTGCTCATTATAATTTGTTTGTTATTGCTGTGCAAAGATAATACAATTATCTTATATACGCAAATTCCCCTTGCTTGAACATCCAATAATTATTGTTTTTTAGTATGTCTGCATTTGAATGTAATGTGTAAAGGCGTTTACGCTGTTGAGAAATCCGATATTCAATGCCCTTCATCATTTGTTTGTGTGTTTCCCGAAATGTTGCTATCTTTGCGGTCGCAAATTAATCAGAAGTCAATGAGGTCAATCTTTATATTGGGAGCCCTGTTTATAACACTAACTGTCTCTTCGGAAGAAACTGTTGATACGACACAGGTGTGTGATACTGTTGTTGTGCCAGTAAAAGAAAACTGGCCCCTGCGAGAGCAATGCGTTTCCAGTGTTAGTCTTGACAAACAGGATATTAGGGCGCGTGGCATACACAATATCTGTGATTTGACTACTGTTGTACCGGGACTCTTCATCCCATCGTATGGCAGTGCGCAAAACACATCCATATACTTGAGAGGAATAGGCAGTAGGACCAATGCCCCTGCGGTGGGGATATATGTGGATGATATGCCATGGCTCAATAGAAGTTCCTATAATACAAGAATCGGGGAAGTTGAACGCATCGAGGTATTGCGTGGCCCGCAAAATACATTGTATGGAAGAAATACCATGGGTGGGCTCATCCGTGTTGTCACTAAGAATCCTATTGATTACCAAGGTACATTCATAGAACGCTCCATGGCTAACCATTATTGCCATTATACTGGTATCTCGCACTATCAGCGTTTCTCGGACAAATTGGGATTTACGGCAGGCGTGGCCTATAGGTCTGACGGAAGCTATTTCAGAAACATCAGTTATGGGCAGAAGGCTGATGCCGATCGTTCGCTGCGTGCTCATACGAGATTGTTCTACCGACCTGGCGAAGTGGCTAGTCTTGATTTCCTTGCCAACTATGAGCTATGTACGCAGGATGCTTTCCCGTATTATCTGGAGAGTGTTTCGGATAATGACATATACAGGGATCAGTTGACTCGGTACATAGGTAAGATTAGCAGTAACGATGACAATTTGTATCTGCGTCACTTGCTTAATGTCGGTATGAAGGCTGAACGTAAATGGCCCAGGGTAACACTCAGTAATGTGTTAGCCTTTCAATTGCTTCGTGACGATTTGAGCATGGATCAGGACTTTACATATCTTAGTCTTGGTACGTTTCAGCAACAACAACATAGCTATACTCTTAGTGAAGAAATTGCGCTAAAAAGTCAACCTGACGCATGGCGTCATTGGGAATGGATTACAGGTGCCAGTTTTAATGGTCTATGGTTGCATACATGTGTTGATGATACAGAACAATATGATACTCCGTCAAGGAGTGCAGCGCTTTTTCATCAGAGTACATGGCGTGATATCTTTAATGCCAAGGGATTGAACCTAATGGTAGGGTTTCGGGCGGAATATGAACATGCTGGCTTTTCGTGCTCTAACCTGTTGGATGGGAAGTTGTGTGAAGACTGGTGGCAACTGATGCCTCGTACTTCCCTGCAGTATTCCTTCTCTAAGGGGAATGTATATGGAACTGTATCGCGTGGTTACAAGAGCGGAGGATATAACGGTGTTATAAATAATGGTACACCGCAGCTATATCGACCCGAATATGCATGGAATTATGAGTTGGGAACACATCTTAATCTTGTTCGGGACAGGTTGATTGTTGATGCTTCTGTTTTTTTGACAAATATTACAGATCTGCAGATGGCCCAAGTAGCTCCTTCCGGATTGGAAGTTGTGACAGAGAATGCTGGTCGGAGCCGTTCCTGTGGCGGCGAATTTTCTCTTCTTGCCAAGTTCTCAGATCGTTTGCAGGCACATGCTACTTACGGATATACCCATGCCACATTTACTGATTACATGTTTTCAGCAGACGTGTCGTATAAGGGTAATTATGTTCCTTTTGTTCCCCGGCATAGTGTTGATATGGGTGCTATCTATGGATTCCCGTTACCAAAAATACTCAATCGTCAACTGATGGATAGAATGAATGTTAGTGTTAACTGGCATGGATTGGGACACCTCTACTGGACGGAGGACAACCTTGTCAGCGAGCCCTTCTATAAAGCCCTTGATGTCAAACTTACGTTTTATCGCAAGCAGCTTGAGTTCGCTGTTTGGGCCAATAATATCTTTGATAATCGTTGCAGGACAGTCTATTTCCTGCGTTCGGGTAGAGGCTATTCGCAACGGAACAAACCCTTCCAGTGTGGGTTTGAAGTAAGGATGTTCTTTAAATAGAATAGACTATTCGTTCCAGAATTCCCAGCTGGCAATAGCTTGTAGGTGTAGCATCTCCAGGCCGTTCTTGACAACAGCGCCTTGGAGGGCTCCTTTCTTCATAAAGAGTGTGTTTTCTGGATTATAGACCAAATCATATAGCAGATTGTCTTGCGTTAGGAATTCGTAAGGAATGGCAGGGCATTCGTCAACTTTGGGGAACATGCCAACGGGACTGCAATTGACAATCACCTCATATTCCCTTAATGTCTCTGCGGTAATATCTTCGTAAGTAATCATCCCCTCACGTGGGGTGCGACTTACATACTTCCATTCCAATCCCAACCGGGTGAGTCCTACGCGTATGGCTCTGCTGGCACCACCTGTTCCTAAGATCAGAGCTTTGCGGTGATGAGGCTTCAGCAAAGGCTGAATGCTTCTGGTAAAGCCTATGATGTCACTGTTGAATCCTTTCAGATGACCATTGCGGATTTGTACGACGTTGACGGCGCCAATCTCACGAGCTTCATCGCTCAGCTCGTCAAGGAATGGAATAACCTCGGTCTTATAGGGAAGTGTAACATTGATGCCTCTTAGCTCGGGATTCTCTTGCAGGACTTCTGTTAGTTTCCCTATTTTTGGAATCTGAAAGTTGAGATACTCGGCATCAATGCCTTCTCTTGCAAATTTCTCCGTAAAGAATCCTTTGCTAAAACTATGCCCCAAAGGGTTGCCTATAATTCCGTATTTATCCATTCTTTTTTCTCTTTTACACTGCTCATGCCTAGCTCATGCCTAGCTCATGCTTCTCCCTAGCTATCCCCTAGCTTCTATGATATGCTTATTCCCCCTTCTTCGCCAGGTACATTGTACATAGCCCAAAGGTAAAACGCTTCCAGTTTATTTGTTGGAATCCTGCTTTCTTTAGAATTCCTTCCATTACCTCTCCTTGCGGAAAGGCTTCCATGGAAGAAGGTAGGTAGGTGTATGCCGATGAGTCATGGCTGATAAGCTTTCCTATAAAAGGCATTACCACGTGTGCATAAAGCCAGAAAAGCTGCTTCATGGGAAAATGGGGTGGGGTGCATAGTTCCACTATCAGCAGATGTCCGCCTGTGCGCAGAACACGATACATTTCTGCAAGTCCGGCATCCAGATCTTGGAAGTTGCGCACTCCGTAAGCAGATGTTACTGCATCGAAACTGGCATCTGGAAAAGAAAGGTGCATGCAGTCCTCCCGTTGGAAGGAGATGGTATCTTGCATATTCAGTTTCTGCACTTTCTCGCGTCCTACAGCCATCATACCCTCGCTGATATCTGCGCCAATGATTTTTTGTGGTTGCAGGCGTTTGGCGGAAAGTATGGCAAAATCGCCAGTCCCAGTGGCAATATCTAAAAGAACTTGTGGGTGATGTTCTTTTAATGAATCAACGGCTTTGCGTCTCCATCCCCGGTCAATTCCCAGGGAAAGAGCATGATTCAGAAGGTCGTAAGAGTGAGCAATGTGGTCAAACATCTGTTCCACTTGCTCACCCTTCTCTCCTTCGTGATAAGGATTTATTGTCTCCTGTTTGTACATTTATCGGTTTTGTAACCAAGTAGTCACATTCTTCTCAATACGTGCAGCAATGTCGCCTTCTGTTGCTGCGGGAACGAACTTCTCGCCTACAATGTGTTCGTAGAGCTCGATATAACGGTCTGCTACGCTCTGGGCATATTCGTCTGTAATCTCGGGCATAACCTGACCGGGTTGGTTCATGAAGTTGTGCTCAATCAGCCATTGGCGAACGAACTCCTTGCTTAACTGCTTCTGGGGTTCTCCCTTGGCAAACTTCTCTTCATAACCATCGGCATAGAAATAACGGCTGCTGTCGGGGGTGTGAATCTCGTCGATCAAGATAACTTTGCCATCACGCTTGCCAAACTCATATTTGGTGTCAACCAAGATGAGGCCCTTGCTGGCGGCAATCTCACTACCACGCTTAAAGAGGGCACGGGTGTACTTGACCATTGTCTCCCAGTCTTCCTTGCTTACCAGTCCCTGCTTGATGATTTCTTCTGCAGAGATGTTCTCGTCATGACCCTCGTCAGCCTTGGTTGTGGGGGTGATGATAGGCTCGGGGAACTTCTCGTTTTCGCGCATGCCTTCAGGCAGTTTGACGCCACACAGTTCACGACATCCGTTCTTGTATTCACGCCATGCGCTACCTGTCAAATAACCACGTATGATCATCTCCACGCGGAAACCCTCAGCCTTCAGTCCTACGGTTACCATAGGGTCGGGAGTAGCAAGCTTCCAGTTGGGGACAATGTCGGCAGTGGCATCCAGGAAGCTGGCTGCGATCTGGTTTAGAACCTGACCTTTGAAGGGAATGCCCTTGGGCAAAACTACGTCAAAGGCAGAGATACGGTCTGTTGCTACCATTACCATCAGGTCATCGTTGATGTTGTAGACATCACGAACCTTACCATGATAAACACTTACCTGTCCGGGCAGGTTGAAGTCTGTTCTTGTTAATGCTTTCATATTGTTTTTTTTATTTTGATTGTTTTTTTTCCTCAATGTATTGTTTTCCTCGTTCTATCTCTGCCTCGTATTTGTTGTAGGCATTAACGATGCGGGTTACCAGCTTATGTCTGACGATGTCTTTCTCGTTCATTTCTATAAAGCTGATGCCTTTGATACCTTTCAGAATCTGGCTGGCTTCGCGCAGGCCGCTCCTGACTCCATGGGGAAGGTCTATCTGCGTCATGTCTCCGGTGATAATCATCTTGGTATTCATGCCCATACGTGTCAGGAACATCTTAATCTGTGAGTTGGTGGTGTTCTGCGCCTCGTCCAGAATGACTACTGCGTCACTTAATGTTCTGCCACGCATAAAGGCTAACGGGGCAATTTGTATGATGTTTTGTTCCATCATCTCGCGCAGTTTCTGTGTGGGAATCATGTCCTCCAATGCATCATAGAGAGGTTGCAGATAGGGGTCTATCTTCTCCTTCATGTCGCCGGGCAGGAATCCTAACTTCTCGCCGGCTTCTACAGCGGGACGTGAAAGGATAATCTTCCTAATTTCTTTGTTCTTTAATGCTCTTACGGCCAATGCTATGCTGGTATAGGTCTTACCTGAACCGGCAGGGCCTACGGCAAATATCATGTCGTTCTCCTGATAAGCTTTTACCAGTTCTTGCTGGTTGATGCTTCTTGCCGTGATAGGTTTGCCTGTTACGCTGTAAACAATCACGCCTTCCACACCTTCGCGATTTGTTTTCTCACCTTTCAGAATCTGAAGGATCTCCTCTTCCGTCAGGCTGTTATATTTAAGGATGTGTTTCTGCAACTTTTCCAGATTCTCCTCAAAGGCGCACATCTCCAGCTCATCGCCCATCACGTGGATAACATTACCTCTTGCCGCAATGCGTAGTTTGGGGTAAAGAGCCTTTACCATTTGTATGTTGGAATTACCTACCCCGTACAGAATGACGGGGTCAATATCATCAATTACAATATGTTTTTCTATCATTATTTTATAATTTGGTGCAAAAGTACGACATTTAATTCATAATTCATAATCCATAATTCATATTTTTCCTTCATGTATCAATAATTCTTCTTCCATCATTCTTCCATCTTCCTTCTTTTTTGTATTTTTGTTGGCGAAATAATATGAGAAGACTTAAGAAGAAGATATTTTACGGCTTTTGTGGTGGCACAGTGGCTGTGTTGGCAATAGTCAGGGCTTGTAATCCCGGCGTTATGCAGCCTAATGGAGAATGCGAGCTGGATAGTGTGACAGAAAACTTGACGGAGGTGATTCAGAAGCCTGTCGTCATGAAGAAGAAATCACGCCATCGTGTAATGGGTGTGCATTCGTACGAGGAGTGCTTCCCCGATTTGCAGGAGGTGCAGATTGTTGCAGCCCGCCGATGGGGAGTCAGACCTGTCAGGAACCGTGAGGAAGCAGAACACCGGAAACAGGATTTGGTATATGTCGGTGCCAATCCTTATTTCAGCATAGACAGGGCCATGAGTCAAAGTATACCGTATCTAGTGCCCAAGGCGTCTGATTTATTACAGCAGATAGGAAAGAATTTTATTGACAGCCTGTATGTAAAGGATGTGGCTGCGCATAGGATAATTGTGTCCAGCGTTCTGCGTACCGAGGATGATGTGGCGCGCCTTCGAAGGGTTAACGGAAATGCCAGCGAACAGAGTTGTCACCGCTTCGGTACTACCTTTGATATTACCTATGTTAGGTTTGATCCTGTTCATCATGTGAACGGCGCTCCCTGCGTTTATGTCTCGGACGCTATCCTGAAGCCTGTTTTGTCTGAGGTGCTTAGGGATTTGCGTCAGCAAGGACTTTGCTACGTCAAGCATGAGCGCAAGCAGTCATGCTTTCATATTACTGTTCGTTAAACCTTTTTCAGTTTCGCGGGTCATAGGGATAGTGAGACAGATAAAACAGAAAAAGGTTAAATATTAATCAACATTGTAAGATGAAAAAGTTATTTGTTGTGTCAGCATTTGTCTTGTTGGGAATAGGCAATGCTTTTGCTCAGCAGGGACAGCGTTCCGAAGAGGAGCGTGCTCAGATGCGTGTAGAGATGATTAAGCGTGTGGCAGATCGTTCTGCCAAGGATTTCGATTTGAAGGGTGATGCCAAGGAGACTTTCCTGAAGATCTATACGGCTTACCAGACTGAGATGTTCGAGACCAACCAGGCAGGTATGCGCCAGCGTTCTTCTGAGAATGATGCCAAGAAGGAACTCTCTGACGATGAGGCTAATGCTAAGATTCAGGAGCAGTTCACACGTCAGGAAGAGCAGATTGCCACGATGCAGAAGCGCTTGGAAATTCAGAAAAAGTATCGTGAGGAGTTTGCCAAGATACTGACTCCCCAGCAGGTGCTGAAGGTGCTGACTCCCCAGCGTAATAACAATCAACGTGGTCAGCAGCGCGGACAGGGAGATGGTCAGCGTCAGGACGGCTGGCAAGGCGGTAATCGTGGTGGCTTTGGTGGTCCACGTGGTGGCTTCGGCGGCGGTTTTGGCGGTCCTGGCGGCTTCTGATACCAAACAAGTAAAGATAAAGAGCACTTCGACGAGGTGCTCTTTTTTTTTGTTATACATAGCTTAACTAAATTTAACAAGACGTGCATAAGTCAATTATGATTAAATGTATAACTTTGACCCTCAAATTTGAGTTCTTATATCCGATAATATGAAAAAAACTACGCATACCAGGTTCTCTTGCCTGCTCCTTTTCCTGTTCACAGCAACTATACTGCGTGCCTATGACGGGTCTGTTGACCTTCTTCTTGATGGCACGCTGATGTATTCGGGCTCCGCTTCAAAGGCTGCCTTGGCTTTTGATGGTGATCCGTCCACTTACTATAGTGCATCGGGAAGTAAAATGCAGTGGGTGGGACTCGACCTGGGTGAGCCGTACGTCATTACACGTGTCAGCTATACGCCAGCTCGAGGTAGCCAGTATGCAGACCGTATGCTGCTGACTCTCTTTGAGGGAGCCAACAGTCCTGATTTTATGGATGCCGTCCCCCTCTATTTTATCAGTACTACGCCACGTAATGGTACAGAGACAACTGCCGACATCCATGTGAGCAGAGGCTTCCGTTATATACGTTATGTGGGTATGCGTGAACTGGGGACTAGTTCTGCTCCGGGTTTCTCCTATTGTAATGTTGCCGAACTGAAGTTCTATGGTCATGCAGGTGAGGGTGATGACAGTCAGTTCTACCAGATTACCAACCTGCCAACGCTCAGCGTTCATGTGCAGGATGACATTCTGCCGGCTGAAACAGATAAGAATAATAAAGTAAACTATGATGCACAGTCGTTGCTTATCTACGAGGGTGGAAAGATGGTGCAAGAGTACCCAATCCTCTTCCGCGTCCGTGGTAACTTTTCTGCAACAGCCTCAGAGAACAAAGCCTTCCGTATGAAGTATAACGATGGTAAAAGCCATCATGTAATGAGAGGAGGTCGCAATGAATCGCCATCCAAAGCAAAGAAGTGGGTGCTTATCAATAGCTATCGAGACAAGACACTTATGCGTAATCCTGTGGCATGGGCTATGTCTAAGCGTGCTGAAAGATCGTGGACACCTTGGAGCCAGGTGGTTGACTTGGTTGTCAACGGAGATTATCGTGGTACATACACCTTGGCGGATGCTGTTACTATAGGCAAGAATCGCTTGGAAATTACAGAGATGACTCAGGATGATCTTGACGATGAGGCTATTACGGGTGGCTATTTTGTGGAGTTGGATAACTATTACGATAAGGAACCCAATCATTTCAAGTCCTTGAAAGGTAATAAACTCTCCATACATGATCCTGATGAGGATATCATACAGCCCCAGCAGATACAGTACATTAAGAACGCCTGGAACAATATGGAGAGTGTTGTTTTTAGTTCTGACTTTACCGACAAAGAGAATGGCCTGCGTTCAGTCCTCGACCTCGAGTCGTTCCTAAAGTGGTTCTTGGTAAGTGAGTTCAATGGCAATACGGATATGATATGTCAGGTTTTCAAGTTCAAGGAGCGTGGCGATGACCATTTCTATACAGGCCCTATATGGGATGCCGACCTTGCCCTCGAGAATGATGAGAACACCTATCCTGCCAACCAACGAATGGATTGGACCTACAAGGTTCGTTGTTCAACGGGCCATTGGGATCAGTTTTTGACCCGTGTGCTTTCCGACCCGTCTGTTTTTGCGCAACTGCAGGAGATGTGGGCCAAACTACGTAAAAGTGGTAAGTTCAATCCTGAAGATGTTGCTGCTGATGTTGATTCGCTTCGTGATGAGATTCGTGCCTCTGCCGACCTTAATTTTATCCGTTGGCCATATCTTACACAGTACATCTCGCTTAATCCCCAGGTGCCAGGGTCGTGGGATGCTGAGGTTGACCGTGTGCGTGACTATGTCTATGACCGTGTAGAATGGATGGACGAGATGCTCTCCTATGGTCGTCTCCGTGAGGAGAATGGCGTTTATCAGATTACTTCCGCCATGGATCTCTGTACTTTCAGCCAGATGGTCAATGACATGGGAGAGACTGACGCCAGTGCTGTACTGACTGCAGATATTGATATGGAGTATCTCAGTCAGGATTTCCAACCCATAGGTACTGCAGAAAATACCTTTGTCGGCAAGTTGGATGGAAAAGGGCACGTTATTCGTAACTTACATATCAGCGGCAGTGAGAATATGGGCTTGTTTGGATATGTGGGTAGCTGTACACTTTGCAATATTGTTTTTGACGAGAGTTGCTCTGTAGATGGACAGAGTAGGGTAGCTATGCTTGTGGGCAACGCTCGTGATAACAACGTTGCCATCTTTGGCATAGAGAATCACGGTGCTGTTACCGCTACAGAAGGCGTAGCTGGAGCCCTTGTGGGATATGGCAACTCAAAGGCAACAATTCAAGTTGCTAATTGCTGCAATACAGGTTCTGTTTCCGCCCAATATAATGCGGCAGCTCTTGTGGGACCCTCGGATGGCTATGTGGCTGTGGTTAATAGCTACAATATAGGAACGCTCAAGGGGGCCACGGAGGGTAAGGACTTTGCCTTCGCTGTCAAGGGCTTGTCTGTCAATAACTGTTGGGATTACACATCTTCGCAGGTCAACCACATGACGGCTGATCAAGTTGCCAGTGGCTATCTCTGCTGTCAGCTTAACGGGAACGCAGGCAATGGTTCCTGGCGTCAGAATATCGATAACGGAAAGACGCGTGATGCCTATCCTGTGCTTAGTAAGAGCAGCGGTATGGTCTATTTGATAGACGGACATTACACCAACTGCAATCCCAACGCACAGAAATTCCGTTACTATAACCTTGTCATCACCCGCATCAAGAGTGATCGGTGTATTCAGTTCTCTGAGTTCGATATTCTGGACGAATCATCTAACGAGGTGGAGGAACTCACCATATATGATGGTACGGAATCCAATATCGCTAAGGAGAATTGGTCTAATGCCGCAGATAACAGCGTTTATACCAAATATTGCAATTCGGCATTCGATGGTTATGCTTATTTCCTCTTTGATGCGAAGTCTGCGGTTACTCCCTATGGCTATCGTATCTATACAGCTAATGACACAGGTACTCATCCTGGTCGTAACCCTGTGTCATGGAGGCTTTATGGCAGCAATATCAAATTAGAGAATCCCGAGGATGAAGGTTGGGTGCTCCTTGATGAACGCGAGAATGACTACACTATGGGAGCCTATAATTACGAGCCTTACGACTTCAGTCTGTCATCTCAAGAACCTGTTGTCATTACGGCTATGAGCTATACGCGCGAATATGGTGAGCCAAATCCTACTTTCGGTTTTGTCGTCTCTGGTGCCGATATTCAGGGCAAGCCTCATATTACCTGTTCCGCTACGCAGGCCAGTCCCGTCGGTCAGTATGATATTATTATCGAGAAGGGCAGCGTAACCAGCAAAGTTGACTCCTTCGTTAATGGAACGTTGATTATTGCCAAGGCTCCTTTGACGGTGAAGGCCATTGATGCCACTATGGAGGAGGGTGCGGCAATGCCTGAGTTGACACTGACCTACGAGGGTTGGAAGAACGGAGAAGATGATAGAGTACTGACCCAGAAGCCTCAGGCTACAACAACTGCAACGTCCCAGAGTCCTATTGGCGAATATTCCATCGTCATAACAGGCGGTCAGGCTGTCAACTATGACTTTATCTATGAGGATGGCGTCTTTACAATAACCATGTCTGATGGCATTAAGGCTGTTCAGCATGTTGCTCGTAAGGATTCCGGTTATAACCTGCAGGGTATGCGTGTAGGTCGTAACTATAAGGGCATTGTTGTTGTCAATGGCAAGAAAATATACGTTAAATAAGCTTTCCCTTTAGGGAACGGAACATAAAATGAGTCCAAAGTATTGCTGCTTTGGACTTTTTTTTGTAAGTTTGCGATTGAAATCGCGAACTTACTCTGTCTCGGCATAAAAAAAGAATGGATTCTTTTTGTTCTGCTCTTGACTTTTCGTAATTTTGCAGACCGAATTCAAAAAGAACGAAAATATAATAAATTGAATATACTATGGGAAGAGTACTTATTATTGGTGCTGGCGGTGTAGCAACGGTTGCTGCACACAAGGTATGCCAGAACAGTGACGTGTTCACTGAGGTGATGATAGCCAGTCGTACAGAGAAGAAATGCATTGACTTGGCTAATGTGTTGAATAAGAAATATGGCACAAAGGTTAAGACTGCTCAGGTAGATGCCGACAGCGTTGAGCAGTTGGTTAGCCTGATGAGTTCATACAAGCCTGAGCTGGTTATCAATTTGGCCCTTCCTTATCAGGACCTTACCATTATGGAGGCTTGTCTGCAGACCGGTTGCAACTATATGGATACCGCTAACTATGAGCCCAAGGATGAGGCTCACTTCGAATATAGCTGGCAGTGGGCTTATCGCGAGCGTTTTGAAAAGGCTGGTCTCTGCGCCATCCTGGGTTGTGGTTTCGATCCTGGTGTAACCAGCATTTATACTGCTTATGCTGCTAAGCATCATTTCAAGGAAATCCAGTATTTGGACATTGTTGACTGCAATGCTGGTAATCACCACAAGGCATTTGCTACCAACTTCAACCCTGAGATTAATATCCGCGAGATTACCCAGAAGGGTCTGTATTACGAAAATGGCAAGTACATCGAGACTGAGCCTATGGAGATTCATAAGCCTCTGACCTATCCCAATGTTGGTCCCAAGGAGAGCTATCTGCTTCACCACGAGGAGATAGAGTCACTTGTCATCAACTATCCCACCATCAAGCGTGCCCGTTTCTGGATGACTTTCGGACAGCAGTATCT
>CAMOMP010000026.1:0-41751 GCA_946619915.1 uncultured Prevotellaceae bacterium
GTGGACCTGTCATCAAGTTCAATGCCGCACAGAAGTATGCCAGCGATGCCGCTTCTGCAGCAATCTTTGCCAGCATTTGCCAGGAGGCAGGTGTACCTTGTCAGAGATTTGTCAATCATAGCGATGTGGCTGGTGGAAGTACTTTGGGGAATATCCTTGCTTCTTCGTTACCCCTTCGCGGCGTGGATATGGGTAATCCTGTTCTTGCCATGCATAGTGTCCGTGAGACGGCTTCGTGTGCCGATCACGAATATTGTATACGTGCATTTACCCAATTCTATCGCATGTAAAATATTATTTTCCTAACCAGAGAAATTTTACTGCCCAGTTGAGAAAAAAGATTTTCCTAACTGGGCAGTAAAAATAATTTAACTATCCACTTGTGGAGGATAGGTGGATTGGATAGTATTTTACTTCTCCAAGATTTCTATTTTCATTTCACCGCATTCGTTGATGATTCCAACATTCTCTATGAATTCTGGTGTCTTGCTATGTGCATCGAGAGAAGCCTGATTGGCCCATGTCTCTATAATACAGAAAACATCGGGTCGGGTAGCACTTTCGAAGGCATCGTATGAGATGCAACCAGGGTGCTTCTGACTTTTGGCAACTAAGGCAATAGCGGCATCAAGGGCGCGGTTGTACTGGCCCTTCTTGGCCTGGAAGAAACAATTCAGTCTTAACATAATGATAATATTTAGGTTAGTATCTGTATTTTTGCTTTACAAAGATAGGGAATATGGCCGAATTTTACTATCTTTGCAGACACAAAATAACAAAAATTAATCTAAAATTCACAATGAAACATCTGTTATTAACTATTACTACACTGTTTGCCATGGTATTGTGTGCCAATGCTCAGCAGTTTGAAAAAAATCAGGGATACCGTCTGGAGATTGGAGACGGACTCGCCCTTGATTGCCAGAATGGCACTATCACCTTTAGTCCTGTAAACAAGAAAGCCATGACACAAGTATGGCAAATCCATCCCTCTGCCCGTCAGAATCACTGGCTTCTGTTCAACGTTTACGGACAGATTGCCCTGGATAACGGAAATCACGGCGTCAACGAAGGCGAAGTGCTGACTTGGGAAGCCAACGGCACCAATGCTAACCAGCAGTGGAACATCCAGAAGCAGGCTGATGGCACTTATACCTTCACATGTGCTGCAGCAGGTTTGAAATTAGGTTACAACGATACCTGTCAACCTGGCGGACACGTATGGCAGGTTAAAGCTTCTGACAGCGATGTTAACGTAAAGTGGAGTCTTGTGAAGACAGACTTGAAAGTTGTTCCAGAGGCAGAGGCACAAACCAGCAAGAATGAATGGGAAAACCAATTTATATATGGTATAAACAAAGAGCCCGGTCGTGCTACTATGTTGCTGTATGCCAATGAAAAAGAAATGCAGAATGACGAGGCATACCGTAAGCCATGGCTATGGCCCAACAGTAGTCTTCGCCTGATGTTGAATGGCAAGTGGCAGTTCAACTGGGTTCCCAGTCCTGAAGAACGTCCTGCTGATTTTTACAAGTCAAACTATGATGCATCAAATTGGAAAACCATTCAGGTTCCCAGTTGCGTTGAAATGCTCGGTTACGGAACTCCCATCTACACAAATATTACTTATCCCTTCAAGAATCAGCCTCCTTTCATTCGCGGACAAGAAGGTTACACTGTTGTAAAGGAACCTAATGCAGTAAGTAGCTATCGTCGTACTTTCGAGGTTCCCGCTCAGTGGAACGGTCGCGAAATCTATTTGCATTTCAACGGTATATACAGTGCCGCTTATGTATGGGTAAACGGACAAAAGGTTGGTTACACTCAGGGACCTAACAATGATGCAGAATTCAACGTTACAAAATACCTGAAGATTGGCCAACAGAATCTAATTTGCGTGGAGGTTTATCGTTGGAGCGATGGCTCATACATCGAAGATCAGGATATGTTCCGCCTAAGTGGAATTCATCGCGATGTTTATCTGGAGGCTCGTCAGAAGGTACAGATTCAGGATGCCTATCTGACTTCACACTTCGGAAGAAGAGGTTATCGTCAAGTTACAATGAACATCGACCTGACCTTGCAGAATTTGGATAAGAAAGCGCAAGATGCTATTGTTGAGTGCAAACTCTATGACCCCAAAGGTAAGTTGATTCAGATTTGTAAGATGACAGCTGCCCAGTTGCAAAAGGGTGAGAAACGAACAATTCATCCCAACTTCCGAGTTCGCCAGCCAGAACTCTGGACGGCAGAAACGCCTAATCTATACACGGTTGACATAAAGGTAAACGGTGACATCAGTACACAGAAGTACGGATTCCGTAAGATTGAGAATCGTAATGGTCAGGTTTTCATCAATGGTAAGCGTGTAATGTTTAAGGGTGCCGACCGCCATGACACACATCCCGTCTATGGTAAGGCTATTCCCGTAGAAAGTATGATTGAGGATATTCTGTTGATGAAACGTTATAACCTGAACACTGTGCGCACCAGTCATTATCCCAACGATCCACGTATGTATGCCTTGTATGATTACTATGGAATCTACACAATGGACGAGGCAGACTTGGAATGTCATGGTAACTACAGCCTCAGCAAGAATCCCTCATGGGAAGGCGCCTATGTGGACCGTCATGTACGAATGGTACTGCGTGACCGTAACCACCCCAGCGTCATCTTCTGGAGTATGGGTAACGAGAGCGGCGGCGGCCAGAACTTCGTAGCTGGCAAAAAAGCCATCCAGGCACTTGATGACCGTTTGATTCACTACGAAGGAATGAACGAGGTTGCAGACATGGACAGCCGTATGTATCCCAGTATCGACCATATGGTTAGACTGGATAGAGATGAAAATCTGAAGGACCGTCCCTTCTTCCTATGCGAATATGCTCACGCCATGGGTAACTCCATTGGTAACTTGAAGGAGTACTGGGATTATATTGAGTTCGAGAGCAAGCGTATGATTGGCGGATGTATTTGGGACTGGGTTGATCAGAGCCTTTGTAAATACGGTGAGCCAATGACAAACATGTATTACGGAGGCGGATTTGGCGATTATCCCAACGATAATGACTTCTGCTGCAACGGTATTATCACAGCAGATCGTCATGTAACGCCTAAACTGGAACAGGTAAAGAAGGTATACCAATACGTGGACTTCCGTAAGACACCTGAGAACAAGATTCGTATCCGAAACCGTTATTGTTTCCACGACTTGGGCGCATACGTGCTGAAATATGAATTGCTACGCGATGGCCGTATCATAAAGAGCGGCATCACTAACATGCCTGCTGTTCAGCCTACGGACAGCGTAGATATTGACATGCCTGTTACAGTACCAGAAGAGAATGGTATGTATCATTTGAATCTTTCACTCGAGCTGAAGGAAGCTACCATCTGGGCTCCTGCCGGCCACAGCGTGGCAGCCGAGCAGATAGAGCTCGGGAAGAAAACCTCTTCCGACAAGGTGGCGCCCAATCCTTCTATGGATAATATTAAGGCCGAAGAGACTGCCGACCGCATTAACGTATCGGGCAAGAACTGGAGCTTCGGTATCAGCAAACAGACCGGAGCCGTGGTAGATTTGACATACGACGGAAAGCAGATGGTAGGACAGAGCGACGAAAACTTCCTGTTCAACGGATACCGTAGCATCAATAACGACCGCGTGGGCAACCTGAACGCCAAGCGTGAGAATGTTGTGGTTAAACTGATACAGAAAGATAACAGCACCAGAATTTTTGCCACGCAGATTGTTAGGGGAGGCAAGGATGCACGTTCTGCCGTACCTGCTGCAACGGAATACGAGTTTACGTCTGAAGGCAACATCCTGGTTACCGTTACCATGCAGAATAACGATAAGAACGTAGACTTCCATCGTATGGGCATTCAGGCATTCCTGGATAAGAGTCTGGAGAATGTTGAATATCTGGGACGTGGCCCCATGGAGAACTATCCCGACCGTAAGGACTGTGCATTCGTTGGTTGCTACACTACTACTGTAAGCGGTATGCAGGAAGAGTACATCAAGCCCCAGAGCATGGGAGAACGCTGCGATGTGGAATGGCTCAAGCTTACGGACAAGGAGGGTAAGGGTATATGCATTGAAGCCATGGGAATACCCTTCATGTTCAGCGCTCAGCATTATACCGACGAGGACCTCTGGCAGACTAAATACCTGCACGAGCTGAAGAAAATACGCCGCCCCGAGGTGGTACTGCATATGGATGCCGCTATGCGCGGACTGGGTAACGCCAGCTGCGGTCCTGGCCCGCTAAAGAAGTATGAGATGGCGAAGGGACATCATAGATTGGCAATTTATATTTCACCAGTTAAATAAGGGAAATAGGGGAGGGTATTACTCCCCTTTTTCTTTTGCTTATTGATATAAGTCAAAAAATGTAAAAGCGTATTTCGCACACTCAATATTTTGTTGTAACTTTGCACCGGATAAACAAGACCTTAAGATATTAATTTAATGGCAGATAAGATGATTAGTCCCGACTTTATTTTCGAAAGCAGTTGGGAAGTATGTAATAAAATCGGTGGTATTTACACCGTACTAAGTACCAGAGCAAAGACACTTCAGGATTCATTTAAAGACAAAATCGTCTTCATAGGTCCTGACGTATGGATGAATCGTGAGAATCCTCTATTCATTGAAGATAAGAGACTGTGGACTTCTTGGGTTAAGAAAGCCACAGGGGAAGGATTGCATATTCGCGTAGGCCGTTGGAATATTCCTGGACAGCCCTATGTAATCCTTGTTGACTTTACACCCTATTTCGAGAAAAAGAATGAAATCTATGGTCATGCGTGGAATGATTTCCAGGTTGATAGCTTGCATGCCTATGGCGACTATGACGAGGCAAGCATGTTTGCCTATGCAGCAGCTAAGGTTGTTGAAAGCTTCTACAGTCATTCACTGACAAAGAAAAAGAATGTAGTTTACCAGGTTCATGAATGGATGACCTGTCTTGGAGCACTCTACATCAAGAAGTATGTTCCCCAGATTGCCACCATCTTTACTACTCATGCCACCAGCATTGGTCGTAGTATTGCTGGTAACCACAAACCCTTGTACGATTATCTGTGGGCCTACAATGGCTGCCAGATGGCACAGGAGTTGAATA
Organism: uncultured Prevotellaceae bacterium; assembly: GCA_946619915.1. Lineage (GTDB taxonomy): Bacteria > Bacteroidota > Bacteroidia > Bacteroidales > Bacteroidaceae > Physcousia. Next base: position 5,133 of record CAMOMP010000026.1, read on the forward strand.
TGGAATCAAAGCATAGCATCGAACGTCAGACAGCTCACAATGTTGATTGTTTCACCACCGTTAGTGATGTTACTGCCAACGAATGCAAAGAGTTGTTAGACAAGGAATGCGATGCCGTTTTGATGAACGGATTTGAGCAGGACTTTGTTCCTGGTGGAGCTAAGTTCACCACTGCACGTAACAAAGCTCGCAAGCAGATCTTTCGTATAGCAAATGCTCTAATCGGTACAGAGTTCACTGACGATACGCTGGTGGTTGCAACAAGCGGTCGATATGAGTATAAGAACAAGGGTATTGATGTCTTTCTGGAAGCCATGTACCGTGGCCTATATGAGCAGAACCTGCAGCGTCCTGTTCTGGCACTGGTTCAGGTTCCTGGATGGATGGATGCACCTCGTGTTGATTTGCAGGACCGCCTGAAGCATGACATGGTTTATGATACACCATTGATTGATCCTTTGTTCACACATACCCTGCATAATCAGGAAAATGACAATGTACTGAACTACCTGCATTCACATGGAATACGCAACAATAAGGAAAGTCAGGTGAAGGTTATCTTCGTTCCATGCTATCTGGATGGAAAGGATGGTATATTCAATATGCCATATTACGACCTGCTTATCGGTAATGACCTGGCAGTCTATCCTTCTTATTACGAGCCATGGGGTTATACGCCATTAGAGGCAACAGCCTTCCATGTTCCATGCATCACAACATCGCTCTCTGGCTTTGGCCTCTGGGCAAACAAAGAGATGGGACATCAGAGTAAGATTCAGGATGGTGTCGAGGTAATAACACGTAACGACTATAACTTCAATGAAGTTGTGGATAATATTGTTAGCACCATTGCAACATATTCTGCATTGGACAGCAGAAAACAGAATGCAATCAGGAAGAAAGCAGCAAGTCTTTCTGAAAAAGCACTTTGGAAGCATTTCATACAATATTATTTCGAAGCATATAACATTGCATTAAGAAACAGAAATCAAAGATTAGGATAATAACCATATATTTAACAATTAAGGAAAATATGAAAATCAAGGCAAGTAATGCTAATAACCCCTGTTGGAAGCCTATTACCGTTAAGAGTAATATGCCAGCAGAATTGAGACAGTTGGAAGAACTCGCTCATAACATGTGGTGGTCTTGGAGTCACAGTGCAAGAAGTTTGTTCCGTAGTCTTGATGAACCATTATACGAAGAATGTGACGGTAACCCTGTTCTCCTCTTAGAGCGCCTCAGCTTTGAGAAGATGGAGAAGTTGGCAAAGGACAAGGCCGTCATTAAGAAAATGAACGACGTTTATACAGAGTTCAGAAACTACATGGATGTTGAACCTGACAAGAATCGTGCAAGTGTAGCATACCTTTGTATGGAGTACGGATTGAATCAGGTGCTTAAGATCTATTCTGGTGGTCTTGGTATTTTGGCCGGCGACTATCTGAAGGAAGCCAGCGACTCTAACGTAGACATGTGTGCAGTCGGTTTCTTGTATCGCTATGGATATTTCACCCAGACATTGAGTATGGATGGTCAGCAGATTGCTAACTACGAGGCTCAGAATTTTGGTGCACTGCCTATTGAACAGCAGATGAACGAGGACGGAACTCCAATGGTAATTGATGTTCCTTATATGAACTACCATGTTCACGCGTATGTATGGCGTGTTAATGTTGGTAGAATCAAGCTATATCTGTTGGATACCGACAACGAGATGAACTCAGAGTTCGATCGCAGCATCACTCACTCGCTGTATGGCGGTGATTGGGAAAATCGTTTGAAGCAGGAGATCCTGCTTGGTATCGGTGGTGTGCTTACTCTGAAGAAACTGGGTATCAAGAAGGATGTTTACCATTGTAACGAAGGCCATGCCGCTTTGTGTAATGTTCAGCGTTTGGTTGACTTTGTAAATGAGGGCATGAGTTTCACCACAGCTCTTGAGTTGGTTCGTGCTTCTTCACTCTATACCGTTCACACTCCTGTACCTGCAGGTCACGACTATTTCGACGAAGGTCTTTTCAGTAAATATATGAGCGGATATCCTCAGATGCTGGGTATCAGTTGGGATGAATTCATTGGCATGGGCCGTATGAATCCCGATGATCATTCAGAGCGCTTCTGTATGTCAACCTTCGCTTGCAACACTTCACAGGAAGTAAATGGTGTAAGCTGGTTGCATGGTGAAGTTAGCAAGAAGATGTTTGCTGGAATATGGAAGGGTTACTATCCCGAGGAAAGCCATGTGGGCTATGTTACCAATGGTGTTCACTTCCCAACATGGTGTGCAAACGAGTGGCGCAAGCTCTATGCTAAGCACTTCGACAGCAATCACTTGAATGACCAAAGCAACCAAAGCATCTGGGAGGCTATATATAATGTAAGCGACGAGGAAGTTTGGAAGACCCGTATGGAACTGAAGACCAAGTTGGTTGATTATATCCGCGAACAGTTCCGTGACAGTTGGCTAAAGAATCAGGGCGATCCCTCAAGGGTTGTAAACTTGATGGAGATGATTAACCCCAACGCCTTGCTGATTGGCTTCGGTCGTCGTTTCGCAACTTACAAGCGAGCTCATTTGCTGTTCACTGATTTGGATCGTTTGGCTAAGATCGTTAACAACCCTGATTATCCTGTACAGTTCCTTTATACTGGTAAGGCACATCCGGCAGACGGTGCAGGCCAGGGCTTGATTAAGAAAATTTACGAGATCAGTCAGCGTCCTGAGTTCCTTGGAAAGATTATCTTCCTCGAGAATTACGACATGCAGTTGGCTCGTCGTTTGGTTAGTGGTGTTGATATCTGGATGAACACCCCAACTCGTCCTCTTGAGGCATCTGGTACATCTGGCGAGAAGGCTGAGATGAATGGTGTTGTTAACTTGTCTGTCTTGGACGGATGGTGGCTGGAAGGCTATCGTGAGGGTGCAGGCTGGGCTTTGACCGAGAAACGTACCTATCAGAATCAGGACTACCAAGACCAGTTGGATGCTGCAACCATCTATTCTCTGCTGGAGAACGAGATAATGCCTCTCTACTATGCACGTAACTCCAAGGGATACAGTCCTGAGTGGATCAAGGTAATAAAGAACTCCATTGCACAGATTGCTCCTCATTATACGATGAAGCGTCAGTTGGACGACTATTACAACAAATTCTACAACAAGCTTCGTGATCGTTCCAACGCATTAAATGCCAACGATCGCAAACTGGCTAAGGATATTGCCCTCTGGAAAGAGACAGTCGCTGAGCGTTGGGATGCCATCAACGTATTGGAGATTAGAAAGTCTGAAGAGGTTATGAATGGCAACATCGAAGCAGGCAAGAAGTACAATGTAGAGGTTGTTGTTGACGAGGCTGGTTTGGACAATGCTATTGGAATAGAGTTGGTAACTTTGCAGACAGACATTCATGGCGAGGAGCATATTTACCACGTAAATGACTTCGAGCTGGTAAATGTTGAAGGCAATCGTTACACATTCCGTGCTTCACACAGCGTTGACAATGCCGGAAGCTTCAAGGTTTGCTATCGTATGTATCCCAAGAACGAGAACATTCCTCATCGTCAGGACTTCTGCTACGTAAAATGGTTTGTATAAGATTTGCCGTCATTGACAGTAATGTACTCACGTGCATCGGCCTGCAGCATCTGTTAGGCCAGCTGCTGCCAATGGCAGACATACAAGTCTTTTCCGATACACAGGAATTGCTGGAATGCGGAGACGCCTCCGCGTTCCAACACTTCTTTGTATCCTCAAACGTCTATTTTCAGCAAACCGCATTCTATCGCCAGTACCCCAAGAAAACCATCGTACTGGTCAAGGGCGACATGCAAATCCGCGATGTCTATACCCTTAACATCTGCCAGAGTGAACAGAAACTCGTCGCAGACATCATGGCCCTGCAGCATCGGGGACATGACCACGCCATTAACATGGCACGCCAGGCCGAGCAGAAAGAAGTCCTCTCCTCGCGTGAGATAGAGGTAGCCATCCTGCTCTGCAAAGGCTTTATCAACAAGGAGATAGCTGACAAACTCTCCCTTGCCACCACCACCGTCATATCGCATCGCAAGAACATCATGGACAAGCTCCATGCCCGCTCCCTCGCCGATATTATCATTTACTGTGTAGTAAAAGGCATCATCAGCATCGAAGAACTTTAATGGTAACAACGCTTATCAGGCAGCGTGAACTGCTGCAGAAGGAGTATGCCTATGAGAAGGAAGAATTCCAACGTCTGACCGAGGCCACCGGAATCGGCACCAAAGTCCGCCGCGGACTCGCCTGGTACCCCCTCACGTTAGGCCGGAGCTACCATAACTCCCTGGACCAGTTTGTAGTAGAAGTCCGTAGGGCAGAGACCGCCGCCGATAACAAGGAGGAGGACGCCTCGCTCTTCGAACCCGGCAAACCCGTCTGCTTTTTCTCCCAGGACGCCTCCGGCGACCTTCAGGGAACAGGCGGAATGCTCCATTACTACAAGTTCATCGCCCAGGTCAGCTTTGTAGAGGAAAAACTCATGGTAATAGCCCTGCCCGATGCTGATGCCCTGCTGCAGTTGCAGTCGGCCCACCGCTTAGGGGTACAGCTCTACCTGGATGAACAGACATACCGACTGATGTTTGAGGCGCTGGATGAGGTTATCAATGCCCGTACGGGCCGGTTGGCTGAGTTGCGCGACATCTTTCACAGCACACTGCCCGCCCGGAAGTTCACCTTCGCCCCCGTCAGGTTCCCCTGGCTGAACACCTCACAGCAAGCCGCCGTGAACGAAGTCCTCTGGGCCAAGGACGTAGCCGTAGTGCACGGCCCGCCCGGAACAGGCAAAACCACCACACTTGTAGAAGCCATCTATGAAGTCCTGCACCGCGAGAATCAGGTACTCGTATGCGCCCAGTCCAACATGGCCGTTGACTGGATAGCCGAGAAGTTAGTGGACCGCGGCGTCAGCGTACTGCGCATCGGCAATCCCACCCGCGTAACAGACCGCATGTTAGGCTACACCTACGAACGCCGGTTCGAGGCCCATCCCCTCTATACCGACCTCTGGGCCGTCCGACGTACCATAAGGGAACTGTATAAGTCACGCAGCGGCAATACCGAGAACCGCGCCCAGAAGATAGCCCGGCTCAAGGAACGCGCCACCGAGATGGAGTTAACCATCAACCAGGACATCTTCGCCGACGCCAAGGTCATAGCCTGCACCTTAGCCGGCTCAGCCAGCCATCTGCTCATGGGCATGAAGTTCGGCACCCTCTTCATTGACGAAGCCGCACAAGCCCTCGAGGCTGCCTGCTGGATAGCCATCCGTAAAGCACATAGGGTAGTGCTGGCCGGTGACCACCGTCAGCTCCCGCCCACCATCAAAAGCCCCGAAGCCCTGCGCGGCGGCCTGGACCGCACCCTCATGCAAGCCATCGTAGAGAACAAGCCCCGCGCCGTATCCCTGCTGCGCATGCAGTACCGCATGTGTGACGCCATCATGCAGTTCCCTAATCAGGAATTCTATGACGGCCAGCTGGAAAGCGCCCCCGATGTCAAATACCGCGGCATCCTGGACTGGGATACACCCGTGGAATGGATTGACAGCCCCTACGAGGAAGGCGGCGAGGTCAGTGACGGCCTGTCCCGTGCCAATCCCGCCGAGGCAGCCCTCACCCTGCAGACCCTCCAGCAATACTTTGATCGCATTGGCCGGGACCGCATCCTCGAGGAGCGCATAGACGTAGGTATCATCTCCCCCTACAAAGGGCAGATCAGGCTCCTGCGTCAACTGCTGAGGAAGGACCGTTACTGGCGTCCGTTCCGGAGCCTGATTACCGTCAATACCGTTGACGGATTCCAGGGGCAGGAGCGTGATGTGATTTTCATCAGTATGGTACGCTCCAATGCTGAGGGCAACATCGGTTTCCTGCACGACCTTCGCCGCATGAACGTAGCCATTACACGGGCCCGCATGAAACTGATTCTCATAGGTGACCGCTCTACATTATGCCGTATCCCTTTCTACAAAAGACTCCTGTCGTTCTGTGAACAGGAGTGAAGCTCTAGCCCATCCGTTGGCTGGGACGTTAACGTTGACGTTCACGTTAAAATAAAAGTGACAGTCCCTTTCACAAGGAACTGCCACACACTTGGTTATTATGATTAAAAAGAATTGTTACTCCTCCTCGGACCAGATGTCCCAGGTATCTTCCTTAGTCAGTGCCTGACTACCGTCCACCGTAGTGGTATTGTTAATCACCAGGCTCTCTGCCAACATGTTGGCAACCTGAGCCAGTTCAATCTTCATTGTTGGTTTAAAATATCTTTTCATATAAGGACCCCTCCCATCCTCCCCTTTAGGGGAGGTGACTAATGAGGGTTTGGGTCATAAGTTAAATATTAAGACCCCTCCCATCCTCCCCTTTAGGGGAGGTGACTAATGAGGGGGTGGGTCTTTTACTTCAAGATCTTCTTACCGTTCACGATATTGATGCCCTTCTGCAGCTTGCTGACGCGCTGGCCGGCAATATTGTAGATAGCATCATTGTACCCGTTCTTGTTCACGTTAACATTAGTGATTGCGGTAGTACCTTCGCCAGCGAAGAAATAAGCCTTGACACTGGGGGTGGCAGCCTGATAGTAAGCCTTGCCGGCAGGGATAGTTGTTCCGTTCTCTGCCAGATAGAAGCCTACCTCCTCGCCTTCGGGCTTAGCCAGCACATACATAGTGCCGTCAGCCTGAGTCTCAGATGCTGTACCCTTCAGTTCGTTATCAATATTCAGAGCAGCCAGATCAGCCTCCTTCTTATTATAATAGGTACCCTTCAGGATAACAGCGGTAGATGCAGGTACGTTCTCTACCTTAGTAAGGATCAGGTTTGTGAATTGCGGGTTCTTTACAGCCACATAAGCATTCACATCACCGTTCAGCTCATAGCCGGTAGTCTCATCATAGATGGTAGCATAGCCGTCCGTGCCTACGTATGATACAGGCTGGCTGGTCTGCTTGAATCCGGGCCATGTATCGGTACCGAGGGTCTGACGGAAGCTTACGCCCAGCTTGTAGGCAATCTCTCCGGTCATAGCCTGCTCCTCCGTAACATTGTCATAACTGTTGGTAATAGTACCGCCCATGGGCAGGTCGCAGCAGATCTTAGGCAATGTGGTGTAGCAGTTAACGAAGTGACCGCCCGCACCTTCACCGGCAATGGCGTTCTTCTGGGCATGATCCGTAACAAACTGGATGGTGCCGCGCGCATAGCAGTCAACCATCTGTGCATTGGCGTGATGCTCTCCGACGATGACACCGCAACGCAGGTTGGCAGTACTCTGGATATAAGCATTCTCCACACCCAGGTTGAAAATCTTTCCGCCAAAGGTACGGCTGAAGAGTCCGCCTTCGCATTCGGTCTTGACGTATAGGTTGCTGATAACATGGTTATTGCCGTAGAAGGTACCGCGGAAGGGCTTCTGCCAGTTGTTGTCGTTGTTCAGGCCGATGGGCTGGAAGTTCTGGTTGTTCTCCATATCGATATCCGCTGTCAGCGAGCCGTTGGCATCTTGCTCACCGCCATTTACAATCTGTGAGAAACGTATCAGCTGACCCAGGTTGCCGATAGTGTAGGCGCTAAGGTCAATGTCATAGCCGGGCTCCTGATATTCCTCGCAAATGGTACATATACCGTTTACGAAGTTGTGCGGACATACGGCTTTGTCAGCCTGGATAAGACGCACCTTGGCACTCTTATCAACTGTACCGTCGCAGGTGATATGCAGGGCATAGTCACCATTCCAATCCTCCACCTTGGCATAGGTGGCGTTCTTGCCGCTCAGCTCGAAGAAACGGGATACACCGCCGTCAAACTTCTCCTCCATCTTAACGGTGGGGTTACCTTCGCTGTCATATTCGGTAAGTTTTACATTGTCCACATAAACCTCGTGATTCACACCGTTTCCGGCATCTATGCGGATACCTATCTTGCCCATATTCAGCAGTTCCAGGTCGGTCATATCGCTCTGAACGAATGAATCCTCAAGTTTGTCGTCCACGTAGGTGTTTACTACGTTTCCATCTACCTCGATCTTAACATGACGCTTTACTTCCCAGAAGTCCATAGCCTCAAAGTCGGGGTAGCGCGGACCGGCGGCATGGGCTTTCCAGTTCTCGTTGCCCTTGTCCAGATGGTAATAGGTGTTGACCGAGGTGTCGTTATAGTAGTTGGGAGAAATCTGCCACATGTAGTTGCTGCCGTTCTCGCCCAGACCGAATACAAGGGATGCATATCCGTTCATAATAGTCAGGTCAGCCTCTACTGCATAATGCATCTTGGCAGACTTGAACATATTGTTGGGGAAGTACTTTACCTCGCTCAGGTTACGACCCTCAGTGGTGATGCAACCGTTCTCCCATCCGGGGTTGTTACGCCAGTCACCGTTTGTAGCCTCAAAGTCCTCGTTGTAAAGTACATCTCCCGTCTCATTATCGGTAACCAGGAAGTAGTCATAGCTAGCAGACTCGTTGACGTCGCCGTCATGGTCCTGACGTGTTCCGATAAGTCCGTAGCGGAAGTTTCCGTCCCTTGAGTCAATCAGGGTAAACTCCTCTGTATCGGCACGGCGAAGATATGTGTCGGCATGCTGGCCGTTATTGCTTATCACGATCCGGGTAACAAACCAGTCGGTGTTGTTCAGGGTAACACCCTTATTGCTGGTATTAATCTCGCCCAGCAGAATACCGCCCACCTTCCAGTCATGCGGACGGAACAATGACTTGCTGCCGTCAGTTCCCACATTGAACTGCCACATGCAGATAGCACCGTTATAGCCCTCGTAGGCACGGAAAGCGATTCCGGCACCGATGGCATTGATCTTAAACTTAGTCTCGATGGTGTAGTTGTCAGTGAATCTGTAACTCCACGCCTGGATGCTGAATGCCATTACGGCAAGCAGCACTGCAAGAAATCTAGTCCTTTTCATCTCCGTTTTTTTAAAAAGGTTAATAATAATGTTATTAGTTATCTTAGTTGTCTTAGTTATCTAGCCGTTGTTTGTGACGGGATGAGAACAGCCTATCTCCCCGCCCTAGCCATCTTCGTGAATGGGGATTCGCTCCTTTGGGCCTCCGTCAGAATCATAGATTCTTAAATTGACTTTAACGTTCCCGTTAAGCGGTGAGCGGTGAGCGAATCGCAGCCTTCATTCTTTTCATTTTATAAACTTTTTCCCTCCGCAGATGTAAATGCCTGCGTTTGGCATCGCATCACGGATTTCAGATTTTGATTGAATCCTTTGGCCGCTAAGGGTATATATCCCGTCCGAGCAGCAGGCAGGGCCTGTGAGGAAAGTACCCTTGTCAATCCCGGTCTCAGCATCCGTTATGCCGGTAAGCCAGGAGTAAACGTCATGTGACATCTGTCCGGCTACGCAGAGTCTGCCGGATACTATATTGCCTTCGGTGAAAGGGTTGGCGCCGGAGAAATCCTCTGAGAAAGTCACCGCCTCCGCTCCGTTTCTGCCTTTTACGGTAATGCGGATATTATCATAACAGGCAATCTCCGTGCGGCCGAAAGCGTCGTCATGTGCCTGTCGGAATCCAATCTTGCCGTAGTCGAAGGAACCGCCACGCTCATCTACCAGCACATCGTTGATGAAAGTCCTGACGTATGACTCATCCTCCACTTCCAGTCTGATACGGAACGGTGTACCGGGTTGTATAGCTACCTGTGTGGGCAGACTGACTTCGGCAAGCAGCGAGGCGTTGCCCCCAAGCCAGCGGTGCGGACGCAGGGTAGGGTGTTGAGCATCCGATGCATTGAACTGCCACATATAGAAGTTCTGAGCGTCGCCCACCGAGAAGCACAGTCCCGCCGACAGCTGGTCTATCTCGGCCTCTGCCTCTATCACATAAGATGTCTTGGCGGTTTCAGGGTCTATGACCGTACCATTGTGCAGCAGCAATTCATCATCTGCCAGGAATACGGACTGATCGGGACGCAGGGTAAGGGTCAGTTCAGCGTATCCGTCCGCCGTCTGCAGCAGAGGGGCTTCCGTTACGGCTCCGGTATGGGGATTGAGCAGACTGAGCCGTCTGGCGGCGGTTCTGAGCCGGATGGTATTGGTGGCAGAGGCAGCGTCTATGTTACCGAAGTACCATACGTCACGGCCTTCTATTACCTTATGGATATAGTTGAATGGCTGGTTGGCTGAAACAAATGTAACGTCGCGTTCAGGTAGGCATCGGTTCAGGGCATCGTCCAGCGTCAGGGCCGACGGCTGAGAGATGAAGACGGCAGGATGGTCGCCCGACTCCAGCATACGGCTTACTATGGCCTGAACCTCAGCGTCCGCATCGGGCCCTTCAGCTGACAGGGTGGGATATTGGGTAGTGAAGATGACACGCGCACCCTGTTCCCAAGCCTGCTCAATCTTACGCAGATTGCTCAGCGAGATTACTTTAACCCCAGGCAGCAGGATGACAGGGAAATGTTCGTGGTTGACGACGTTGTTAAGATGCAGCATCCCCCCTTCAGCAGTGCAGCGGTCATCAATGACCTCGGGATGCAGGTAAGTGAAGTCAATTCCCAGCTCATCCGTAAGGATACGCGAAACCTGCGGATAATCCGTCCCTTCCACCTCAACGCCACCCTCATAGTAGCCCTTTGGTCCGTCCAGGTAATGGCCCGCATACAGGGTCTGAATGGGGTAGAGCACAGCTACATCCGCCACATGACGTCCCGGACGGGCCAGCATGTAGTTCAGACGGGACAGAAATGCATTGAAACGGGGCAAATCCTTGTTATAAAGGGGATTGCGCCAGGAGAGCTCGGGCAGGAAAGTCACATCACCGTCATTGTACCATACAGCATGAGGGATAAGGTGGTTGATACCCTTAGTGTACTGCTCTATGGCAATCTGGTACAGTTGCTCAACCGAGATATTGCCCATAGCGCCGTACGTCTCGGACATCACATAGGTCTTGTCCCAGTTATGGGCCGAGGAGGAAACCACCTTATAGAAGTTCTCGGTAGGCCGGCCGCCACCTATCTTGTCGATACCAGGCATGGTCAGATGTTTGCCTACCAGCATAAGGTCGCCGGCGACGCTAGTAGGATTGGCAATCTCCTCCTGATCCTGATGGCCGGTGGCAAGGATACCGTGAGCGGTAGCCCAGTCGCAGATTGTCTTCATAAAGCCCTCACTGTACAGGGTGGAGTGCATTCCGAAGAGCAGATTACGCGCATAGGCGGTCGTGGGCCCGATATCATACCACAAAGCCGGATAGAGCGTCTCGGGCGAGAAGCCGTAGCGTTGCTCAAATTTCTCGTTGAAATCGCTCGTCCACATACGGCCCTGAGCGCGGTACATGGTAGGCTCGTCAAAGAAGGTGGATACGATGGTTTTACCGAAGTCATCGGAAAAATGGCGATAATAAGCCTCATGGGTATCCTGTATGAACATACTCACCGCCTCAGCCGACAGATAGTCCACATTAGGGTCGCCGTCCTTCACGCACTGGCAAACCATTACGCGCCAGCCGCTCCCCTTGGAAGCGTTCCAAACCAGTTTACCTTCCGTTTCATCATAATATTCGCGCAGTGAGATAATCTCCTTTGTGTTGGCATTGAAAGCCAAAATGGCCATCAGCTTGCCGTTCTTGGGAATCTCACGGTTGAAGGTAGCACCGCTGCTTACCCGGTATTCAGTCTTGTCAAGCCGCTTCACGGTATGGTCGGGGTGATTGTTCATAAACGTGGTGACGCCCGATCCGTTGATGGCTCCCATACTGCCGCTGGGGAATCCGTATTCGTCATAGACGGACATTCCAGCTCCCAGCGAACGGGCCTTCTCAATGGCGGCTCCGTAAAGGGCGAAATACTCCTCGCTGAGATAACCCGGACGGAAATTTGCTCCGAAGGGCAGTATGGCGCAGCCGCCGTAGCCGTCCGTCTCAATCATCTTGCCCACCTGCTGAACCACGTTGGCGCGGTTGATCTGCGTATTGTTCCAGAACCACAGAGGGATAGGTCGGCAGCCCATAGGGGGCTGACCGAACTTCTGCGTCTGCAGCAGGGCTGAATCGGCTCCCCTTATGTGGCTGCTCAAACCCATCAGGCAGCATACAATAGCTGCCATCGGCCAACATGAGTTACTCTGTGTATTGAAATTAAACATTATCCCGATTTTTTTATTTTATACTTACAACATGACCGTTCTTGATTACCAACTGAGCGTTATTCCCGTTCACCTCAGAATAAATCCTACGCCCCGAAAGGTCATAGACCATCCCCAGGTTATTGTTATTGTTCCCGTTAACGTTTCTTATCCCATCCGTCATCGTCTTGCTGACGCTGAACAGGTATGATCCTGAGCCTACCTCATACACGGCGTATCCGTCCTTGGTGCCAACGTATTCCACACCCTCGGCATCCTCGGCAGGCTCGCCGCTCTCATATACATACAGACCTTCCGCAATGGGCAACCGCAGGGTAGCGGTGGTATTGACAGGTACGGTAACGCGGTAGGTCATCTCCTTGGTGCCGTCGCACTCCCAGGCAGCCCTGATATTGCCGTAGTCCGAAGCAAAGTCGGCATCGGCCGATGTGATACGCTTCTGACTCATACGCAGCATGCTGCGCGTATCGGTATAGGGCTGGAGGATAAAGTGCTTGAAGCCCGGGTTAGCCTGGTCAGGAACGATTCCGGCCATATACTGGAACATCCATTCTGCCACAACACCGTAGGCATAGTGATTGAAGGAGTTCATGCTGACAGGACCGAATCCGCTGGCCACGGTGTAAGAGTTCCAGCGCTCCCAGATGGTTGTGGCGCCCTGGTCGATACTATAGAGCCATGACGGGTCGCTGCGTTGCAGCAGCAGGGTATAGGCGTCATCGATAAAGCCGTTCTCGGTAAGAGTCTGGTTCAGGATAGCCGTGCCCAGGAAACCGGTATTCAGCTTGTAGCTGTTGTTCATAATAGCACGGTGCAGGTAGCTGCGGGTGCGGGTAATTGAGGTTTCGTCGGTCAGAAGGTTGTAACGGAGTGCCATCAGGAAACCGCATTGTGTGGCCTGCGTGGGCACCTTGGAGTTATTCAGGTAGCGGCCCTGCCACTCCTGGCGGATATTCTGGAAGAGCTGCTCGTACTGCTCGGCCTTCTGACTGTATATGTCACCCTCCTGCTCGCTCAGCACACGGCATGTACGGGCCATCAGGTCGGCCACATAGGCGTAGTAGCATACACTGATGTAGCGTCCGTCGGTGGTGACATAGGCCACCCAGTCGCCGTGGATGGGATCGGATCCGTTGTACTGGTATCCACCGCCTGCCTTGGTGGTCAGGAAGCTCATATAACGCTCGTTGGCATCCAAGTTCTCACGCAGAATGTCCTTGTCGCCTGTCATCACATATACGTTCCAGGGAACGATTATACCTGCCTCGGACCATCCGGCAGAACAATATTCCACACCCCAGTGATAGGGAGCGATAACAGGGTAGGCACCGTCTGAGCGCTGAGCGTCGCGCATATCACGCATCCATTTCTTGTAGAAGTTGCGTGAATCGCTGTTGTAGAGTCCCGTCAGCGAATACACCTGCGTGTCGGCCGTCCATCCCATACGCTCATCACGCTGGGGGCAGTCGGTAGGAACGCTCACAAAGTTGGAGCGCTGACCCCAAATCACATTGCTGTATAGCTTGTTCACATCCTCGTGACTGGTATGGAAGGAGGACTTCTCTTCCATAGCACTCGTCACAGTTTCGCCGATAACATCGGAAAGTTGCACGTCAGCTGATGTGGTAACCTCTATGTAGCGGAAACCGAAGTAAGTAGTGGTAGGATGGAAGGATTCACCCATTTCATCGCCGCGGAGCGTGTAGTAGAGGGTAGCCTCGGCAGAGCGGAGATTCTCGGTATAGACAGAGCCCTCAGGACCGTCGTCACCTCTGCCGCGGTCACCGGTGGTATTGGGCATCTCGCCGAAGCGGAAGCGCAACTTGGTGCCTCTCTCGCCCTTGGCCTTGAAGCTGACCCATCCGGATGCGTTCTGTGCCAGGTCTATGACAGCCGTCTGACCGGCATGCAGGGTAAAGCTGTTCTGTCCCTTCAGTTCCTCCACCACATTGATAGCGCCGAAGGTCTTGCCGTTGGGCTTCGTGCCCTCGTAAATCTGAATAGTCTGCGGATAGCGGCGCAGCCCCTCCACAGCCATGATGGCAGGCCCCTCAAAGGCACGTATCTCACCCTTGAAATCGTTACTTACGGTTGTGGCGAACCATCCCGTATCGTCATACTCGGGGGTAAACTGTCCGTCTTCCAGACGCGCGTCGTAGGTCTCACCGTTATAGACATCACCCTTACGCAGGGGACCGTTGGTATTGCACAGCCAGGTAAGGTCGGTAGGAATAACCTGCTTGCTGCCGTCCTCCAGTTCCACCTCCAGCAGGGCACGGAAGGCATTGGGTTTGTTGCCGTACATACCGTGAACGATGGCACCGTTCCACCAACCCGTGGACATCACGGCGCCTATGGCGTTACGGCCCTCATGCAGCAGCGCCGTAACATCATGCGTGGTATAGAATACCGTCTTCTTCATCTCGGTAGAGCCCGGCTTCAGCTCATCATACTGCGTGTTGCCGTCCTCATCCGTCTGGCCCACACGCTGGCCGTTGATATAGACATCATATACACCCAGTCCGGTAGCGTAGAGGCGGGCTCTGCGTACTGCCTGGCTCAGGTCGAATGCCTTGCGGAACATAGGCATACCCGGGGCGATGCTGCCGTCCTGCTGCATCAGGCGCTTGGAACCGCCTACGGCTGCCTCCATGTAGCACTGCCGACTTCCGTCGTAGTCGCGGATATCCGTTGCGTTGAAGGCATTGCCCGCGCCCTCAAAGTCCTCAGTGAATGTGGTGGTGGGAGTCCCCTCAGCATCATATACTATCTGCGTAATATTGTCGAAGTAAGCCTTCTCACGCTCATTGCCCGTAGCACTGACGCGGACGCCTAAGTCGCCCACTGCCAGCACGCCCTGCGTATCCGTATAGGTGTCCACCAGGATATCATCTATATAGGTACGCACATAAGGAGTCTCGCACTCCAGGACGATATGATGCTGCTTACCCAGGATGTCGGCCTTAGTAAAGGCGGTCACAGGCGTGTCGCTATAGTTCAGATTGCCGTTCTTATACACATGACGGCGTATGACGGGCTGGTTTACATCCAGCGTGTTGATGGCCCACATCATGTACGTGTCGGATGTGGTGGCGCTGAAGCAGATGCTGGCATTGTCATTCACCAGCGTCAGGTCGTACTCCACATCATAATGCACCGGCTTTACTGCCTTCTGCTGCCAGGCATACTTGGCAGGGCCCTTCACATTAAACTGGCCGTTCAGCAGCGTACCGTCAGCAAACATACAGGTATTGCCGTCAAAGTGCTCCTCCAGTAGCACCTTGTCACCGCTCCTGACAATAAAATCATCAAAGTTGGCCTCCTCGGGCTGGTTGCCGTTATCATAGTCCTCACGGAAGCCGAAGTCACCGTAGGCAAAGTCACCCGTACGCGTATCCACCAATACATTATCTATATACGTGCGCGCGGTAGTGCCACCGGTAACACTTATCTTAAGCGTATGCTGCTCACCGTTCCTTACATTAACACCGGTAATAGCATTCTCTGCCAGCAGGGCAGGGTTACCGCCTGACCACTGATGGGGGCGGAAACGCAGGCTGCCGTTGGTGTTTACCTGCCACATGTAGTAATTGCTATGGTCTGAGGCAGCGAAGATGACTCCTGCGGCCAACTGCGTAATATTAAACTTCACTTCCACCTCATAATCCGTAATGGGACCGTCTTCCGCAGAGCCGGCCTCGTTCGTAGAGGCCTTGATCCAGTGGGTGCCGCTCCAGGCGTCAGGACTCATCAGTCCAGTCTCAAAGTAGGCCTTCTCAGTACTGGTAGCCGTTTCCCCCTTATTATCGCAGACGGTAACACGCCAGTAATAGCGGGTACGGGCCTCAGGCCTGAAGTTACCGGCCTCAACGTCCACACTCCGGTCCGAGTTGACGGTGCCGGATTCCCAGACAACATTACCGTATTCGGCATCACGCGCTATCTGAATACTGTAGGAAGTCTGCATCACACCTCTATGCGTACTCTCCAATTCCCAGGAGAAGTGCAGCGCCGTGCGGTCAATGCCCACAGGGTTGTGATAATCCTCAGTCCTTAGGTTTTTGATTTCAAGGGCACAGGCGGGTAGGGTAGCCAATACCGCCAGCAGGAATAATACTCTTTTCATGTCAGTGTAGTTACTTTTTCTTGGTTAAAATGATATTATTTGCACAAAGGACGGACTTTAATACGTTGTAAATGATAATTAAGTGACTTTTTTATGTAATAATTTGACAATTTCCCAAAAACACCATATATTTGCCAAAATATTATAATAAGGAGATAGAAGGAGATAGAAGACAATACCATAACAGGTGTAGAACTATCCTCTTGCCCCTCGCTCCTTGCCCCTAAGGTCTCCCTCCCTCGGGAGGGCCGGGGAGGGGTTTTCCTGTCCCTCGCTCCTCGCCCCTAGAAGGATGCGCAGCATCAATTTTGAATTTTTAATTTAATAATTATGAATTAATTACAAAATGGCCTCCTATAAATATTTGCTGAATCAGGATTCTGATAACGAATGGGGAATCATCACTAAGACCGTAGGCGTACAGACCGTACCCCCCGGAAGCCCTTACCCCATTGGAGAACACCCCGAGGACTACCTCTTCATGACAGACAAGGGTAGGGTACTCAGCGAATATCAGATAGTATATATAATGAAGGGCGAGGGATGGTTCGTATCCGCCCATCAGCCCCGTACCCAGCTCCATGCCGGCGATGTAGTCATCCTCTATCCAGGTGAATGGCACAACTACGCCCCCAATCCCCAAACCGGCTGGACCGAAGCTTGGATAGGCTTCACCGGCAACTACGCCGGAAAGCTCCTCAGCAAGTTCAGCCTGGAACGTACCCGGCCCATCCACAACGTAGGCATATCAGATATATTATGTGATGCCTTCCAGGCCGTCTGCCAGATAGCAGAGGATCACCTGCCAGCCTACCAGCAGCAACTCTTAGGCTATGTATGGCTGATAGCCAGCACCGTATATGCCCGTAGCCAGCAAATGCCCTATCTCGGCAGCCCGGACCTGGGCAGTCTCAATGCCGCCATCCGCTTCATGCGCCAGCACCTGAATCAGAACATGCCCATGTTGGATGTAGCCAGGGAAGCCGGAATGGGCTACTCCAAGTTCCGCAAGCTGTTCCGTGAGTATACGGGCTTCCCGCCCGCCCAGTACTTCCTGCACCTGAAGATGGAACGTGCCAAGGATTATCTGCAGAGTACCAACCTCTCCTGCAAGGAAATATCCTTCCGCCTCGGCTTTGACTCCCCCTCATATTTCAATAAAATGTTCCGCCTCTATCACGGCATCCCCCCCATGTCAGTAAGGGAAAGGGAGTGAATCTAGGCTGACCCCGTAGCCCCTCCCGTGAGGGAGGGGGGGTAGGAGGCCCGAGCCCCCTAAAGGGGAGCGTAGGGGTTCCTGAGTTCTAGGGGTTCTAAAGTTCCAATAGTTCCGTAATTCCGTAGTTCAAAAAGTCCCTAACCATGAACCTCTTGCCCCTTGCTCCTTGCCCCTCGACTCCAGACTCTCGAAAGGCTGAAGTATGATGAATGAACTACTAACCGCTAACCACTAAGATTATGAAAAAGGAAAATTGGAAGACTATTCTGCAGCTGATTGCAAGTATCATCACAGCTGCCATCACCGCACTGAGCACTGCATCGTGCGTGAGATAAGAAAACGCCTCGGGATTCCCCGGGGCGTTTTTGTTGTGGAGGTAAAATTGTCAACACCTGCAAACAGATATCGACCAATTTAAAATCCTAAAGAGCCGGCACCTTTATTATATTTCCTCGTTGGCGTAGAGGAATCGTTTGATGCTCTTCTTAGGTGTCTTCTCAAACTCCTGTTTCATGATCTTGATGCCGGCGAGCTGTGCGTAGGCGGGTAGGAGGGGGTTGACTTCCTTGCGGTTCTCCTCCATGAGCTCGGCGAGGGCTTCGTCAGTCAGGTGGTTGGCCTGTACTTGGTCTGGATCGGGATAGACAAGGCCGTAGAGCTTTTCGCCCTTCTGGATGACTACGCACTCGGCTACCATTTTCATGCTGCTGAGTTTGTCCTCAATCTCCTCGGGGTAGATGTTCTGTCCGTTGGCGCCAAGGAGCATATTCTTGCAGCGTCCCTTGATGAAGACGTTGCCTTTTTTGTCCATTACACCGAGATCTCCGGTATGATACCAGCCTTCCTGGTCAAGGGTGGACTGGGTGGCTTCCTCGTTCTTATAATAGCCTAACATGACGTTGAGACCGCGGGTGAGGATTTCGCCAGGGACTTTCTGGGGGTCGGGGCTGGCTATCTTAAGTTCCTGATGGATGACGTTCTTGCCGCAGGAGCCGGGAACGAACTTCTGATAGTCCTCGTATGTGATGATGGGGGCGCATTCTGTGGCGCCGTATCCTACGGTGTAGCGGAAGCCGATGTCATGCAGGAGTTTCTCTATCTCCTGATTGAGGGCTGCTCCGCCGATGATGACTTCATAGAAGTTGCCACCGAGGGCATTGGTGAGTCCGTCGCAGATTTTCTTCTTGATGATCCGGCCAATGATGGGGGTCTTCATGAGGATGCGCATCTGCGGGGTCTGAATCTTGGGCAGGACGGCTTTGCGCACTACCTTTTCTATAATAAGGGGTACCACTATCAGGATGACGGGCTTGACATCTGCCAGGGCCTGCATCAGGACGGTAGGTGATGCCATCTTGGTGAGGAAGTGGATGTGTACGCAGGAGAGGAATTCGAAGGTGAATTCGAATGCCATGCCGTACATGTGTGCCATGGGGAGCATGGAGAGTACGTTGTCTCCGGGCTTGATGATGTGGCCCAGTACGTTTACGGCAAAGTCATAGTTGCTCCAGAGGGCGCGGTAGGGAATCATGACGCCCTTACTGTTGCTGGTGGTGCCGCTGGTGTAGTTGATGATGGCCAATTCATCGGCTTCATCACGGTGGTAGTGTATGTCAGCGGGCTGGATACCCTGGGGGTATCTGGCGGCATAGATACCGTCTACTGCGGCGAATGCCTGTGCGAACTTGTCAGTATTACTGCAGAGTACGTCATAGTCTGCCAGTGAGATGATGCCTTCAAGGTCAGGCATCTCAGAGGCGGTGAGACCGGGCCACACTTTATCGCCTACCAATAGGAGTTTGGCTTCGCTATGATTTACAATGTCATGAATCTGGGAAGGATGAAATTCGTGTAGTATAGGAACAGCTACTGCGCCATAGGTAATAATACTAAAAAATGCGGCACCCCAACGACTTAGGTTACGGCCGCATATTGCAATTTTATCTCCTTTCTGAATACCTAATTCAGTATAAAGGATATGAAATTTTTCAATTATTTCAGCTACATCTTTATATTTAAAGGTAAAAAGTCCATGGTCTGACATGGAATCTTTATCCCAATATTTCTGAATACTTTCTTGAACAATTAGATTATATGAAGGTATTGTTATATTCTCCATCTGCACAAAATCTTTAAATTTGTGCACAAAGGTAGCGTTTTTAGGCCGTTTTTGCAAGTAAACAGACCATTATTTTGCACAAATTTAATAAAAGTGTGAAATTAATATACTCTTGGACCAAAGATCTTACTACCAACTCGAATCATATTACTTCCATGCATAATGGCGATGGGATAATCTTCGCTCATACCCCATGAACGTATCGAGAAGTAATCCTCGTTCAGAAAATATTCGCTTTTTATTTTATTAAATACTTCTTCTGCCTGACTAAACTCACTGGCTATTTGATTCTCGTCATCAACATTACTTGCCATACACATCAGGCCGCAGAGTCTGACATTCTTTAATGCTCGCCACTCACCTTCTTTTACATAGTCGAGTAGTTTCTGGGGAGCAAAGCCAAACTTCGTCTCTTCCTGTGCAACATGTAATTGCAGCAGACAATCTATAACTCTGTTGTGTTTTTCGGCTTGTTTGTTTATCTCCATCAGCAGCTTATGTGTGTCAACGGCATGAATCAAATGAACATATTCAGCAATGTATTTTACCTTGTTGGTCTGAAGGTGACCAATGAAGTGCCACTCAATATCCTTGGGTAGCACCTCATGTTTTTGCTGAAGTTCCTGTACATGATTCTCGCCAAACAACCTATGTCCGCCTGCGTAAGCATCTTCTATCATACTTGCAGGATGGAATTTGCTTACTGCAACCAGTTTAACATAGGGTGGGAGAGTCTGCTTTATCTCACTGATTATCTCCTTGGGGCTCTTCATTTGGTTGAGATTTGAAAATATCCATTATCTTTGTTTCCGTTATTGAAACAATTGCCCAATCGCCAAGTGTTCCGTGCATACCCTTATCCAGGTTCTTCAATGATGTGCGGAAGTCTTTTGCCTGAATCAGGATAGACTGAACGGTACGTTTTTCTGTTCCTTTTTTCTCGTCTATTGTAATATATGCCACTCTGGCCTTGAACCACTTGTCGTCTGTAAGGTCTTCGCTTTCCATTACCTCAGAGAGGCGGGCTCTCTTGATATCTGTTACAATAAATTCTCCTACCATGAAGGGTTCTATCTCCTCGATAAATCGCTTCTCTGCCTCTGTAAAGCTAATGGCATCAACCAGATAAGTCTCTGTTGTACTCTTAATGAGACCATCCTCCATTGTCTTGTCATATTTAACCTTACATTCAAACCATTCTGTCATAGTTGTATTCTTTATTTGTTATTATTGTTTTTGTTAATGAAATAATCGTTTCAGTAAATCCAGCCTTTTTATCTGCTTCAGATAGCTTTCGATATTCCTGCGCTCTTCTTTCTTGTACCAGAAGAAGAACATACGCTGCTGTTGTTTGTCTTTTGGCGTCTTGGCAGAGAAAATTGGCTCTAAGGTATATGGGTGATAACCTGTTGCCCAACATGTAGTAGCTACAGTCAGAGGGGTAGGAGTAAAGTCCTGAACCTGCTCCAGCTGGAAATCCATATTCTTTGTCTCAATAGCCAATTCGGCCATATCCTGCGCATGGCAACCTGGATGACTACTTATAAAATAAGGTATAATCTGCTGGCGAAGATGTTCCTTCCTGCAGATATCATCAAATATCTTCTTGAACTGATGGAACAAGCGGAAGGACGGCTTGCGCATTATATACAACACCTGATCTGATGTATGTTCCGGTGCAACCTTAAGTCTTCCGCTTACATGGTTCTTTATCAGTTCATGTGTGTATTCCCTTGCCGCCTTATTCAGCGTTTCGTCTTTCCAGTCGTGCAACAGAAGGTCGTATCTGACGCCGCTACCTATGAAACTCTTCTTGATATTTGGAATCTTATCAACTTCTCTGTATATCTCGAGTAACGGTCTGTGGTCACCATTCAGATTGGGACAAATCTGCGGATGAATGCACGAAGGACGCTTGCATACAGCGCAGGCCTTAGGATTCTTACCATGCATCATATACATATTGGCACTGGGTCCGCCCAAATCACTTAGATAGCCTTTGAAATCGGGTTGCTGGGCTATCTGTCTAACTTCACGAAGGATACTTTCCTTGGAACGACTCATAATGAATTTGCCCTGGTGTGCACTAATCGTACAGAATGCACATCCGCCAAAACAACCACGATGCATATTCACACTGAACTTAATCATGTCGTATGCAGGAATGCGTTTTCCGTTATATTTGGGATGTGGCAAGCGGGTATATGGCAGGTCGAAGCTATGATCCAACTCTTCCTGCGTTAATGGAGGGAATGGCGGATTCACAACAACCCATTTCCCTCTGGTCTCCTGCAACAAGCGTTGAGCCTTCAGTTTGTTGCTTTCTTCTTCAACATGGCGGAAGTTATCAGCATGTAGCTTCAGGTTGGAAAGACAATCCTCGTAGCTATGCAAGACAATATCATCCTTCTGGAATCCACCAGGAATCTCATGCTTATCATAGATGGAAACTGTTTGAGGAACGTTGTTTTGTTTTTGTATAACATCCCTGAAGGTTTCTCGTGTTATGTACGCTTCTCCGTTCTCGTCATAAAATAACGATGGATGATAATCGTTTAGTGTTGCCGACAACAAATCCGATAGCATGAGTGTGGGTTTCTCACCCATGCCGTATGTGATTATATCTGCATCACTATCCATTAGAATACTGGGCATGAACTTCTCCTTCCAGTAATCGTAATGCATAACACGGCGCAGGCTTGCCTCTATACCGCCCAGAACGATGGGGACATCAGGATACAGCTGCCTCAGAATCTTGGAATAGACAATGGACGGGTATTCTGGTCTTAGGTCGTGTCTGCCATCCGGACTATAGGCATCCTCGCTTCTTAGTCTTCTGGCTGCTGTATATTTGTTGACCATACTGTCCATACAGCCTGGCGCAATACCGAACCAGAGTCTAGGCCTTCCCAGTTTCTTGAAGTCACGGAAGTCACCATGCCAATCAGGCTGAGGCACAATACAGACACGCAGTCCCTCTGCTTCCAGAAGTCTGCCAATAACAGCAGCTCCAAAAGAAGGATGGTCCACATAGGCATCTGCACTGAACAGAATTACATCAGCACAATCCCACCCGCGTAGTTGCATTTCTTTTCGGGTGGTAGGCAACCAATCTGACAATTTGTGCTCCATTTGCCAGACTATTCTTCAGCTATATCTTCTTTAAGAGTTGGTTTTAGAGCATCCAGCTGTTTCTTTTCCCATTCTATGTACAATAATATCAGCTGATGCAATCCAAAGCACTTCATGTTGTTATGGAAAAGAACATTCTGGCACAAATCCAACAAATCAGAGTCTGACGAGTTGGATTCAAGTAAAGAACGTACGTTTAGACGAAGCTTCTCCAACACGCTCTCGTCAACGATACCGTTGCTGTCCAGTAGTTCGTTGAAAAGTAAATACTTCTCAATCGTATGTAGTTGCTTCTCGGTAATATCCATGGTACGGGAAGCTTTCATGTTACAGATAATCTTATACATATATACTTTACTTTTAGTTGTTACTTAACAAAAATTGGACGGAAGCTGCAATGATACTCCTGCGCACATTCTCATCCATGATACACTCCAGAGGGAAACCGAAGGAGAGTGACCTTCTGTCAGCTCCCTGATATGCTATGGCAGAGGGTAGGGCAGTCTGCTTGTATAGCATTGTGCAGAACGAGCCTTCTGTGCCACGCAGCACATCTGCCGTCCTCACCCAGTAATGTTGTTCGTTGGGTGTATGATAGATCTGAGCACTGGTGTTCATGCCATCTATGCTTGGAATACTGTCTAATAGCATTGACTGCTCATAATCGTATTTGAAAACCGTTCTTGTGAAATTACGTTCCTCGGTACTCTGCATGTCAGCACCAACAAAGGAACCACTGAGCATCAGATTTCCACCTCTTGTTGCATACGAAGAAACGGACTGCATCAACGCTGGCGTAAATGTTTTATAGCCTCCAAGAGAATATCCGTCGTTCTTTTGAGCTCCGAAGATGAGATTTATCAGTTGAAATGCAGATGTGTCAAGGGTCGGCAATGACGATGAGACACATGTGCTGATATTATAATCCAATCCACACGAAATAATATCCTTGGCATACAAAGAACTGTAATCGTGTGTGTTACCAGCCAGTATCATTCCTTCTAATTCCGAACCGCTTTCACCAATTGTGTCCCACGATTTCTTACTGAATAAATATTGGTAACCGCAATATACGGGGGATTTCACGTCAATAACACCAGGGTCAACATCCAACCTGAAGCCGCGTATCGAATCGTTATCTATGGGCAGCGGGCCAGCAACGCGCTGGAAGCCATCTACCATCAGGATATGCTTGCTGAACTGCGATGTCATGTATGCGCAGACCTCCTGATTAGACAGGCTCTTACCGCCAGCATTAACAGCGCAAACCTTATATCTGTATAGTGTTTTTGGTTGTATGGACAGCGTTATGGAGGTCTCGTTGGCAGATACCACTATACCATTGTCGTATCCCTTGTCACCAACACTTGTATATATAATATAATGTGTCGGTTGTGCCGATGGTTCCAACTTGTCTTCTGTCGGAGACCAACTCAATCTAACCTCGCTGTTATTTGCATTAACTATGGCAGAAAGGTCTTTTACGGGGAGAGGCTGAACGCAGTAGTCTGCATTCTGGTGAACATTATTCAGGTACTTTAGGACACCTTTGTATATGGCACGTGCCATTGTGAACTTAAAGGTTGGGTCGTGTGCCATGCGCATATCCTGCCAGTTCTGATGACTCAGCATCTCCAGTATCATGGCTGGCACCTGCGGGTCGCGCGTCTCTCCATAGTTCTTGTCGTACAGCTGTCTGCGATTCCAACTTCCATATGTATTGGTAAGGTCATTGGTAACCTGCGACATAACAATATCTGCTAAGTCTCTGCTGGTAAGTCGCGAGAGTCCTGCACCTGTAATGTTGTCATAATAACCTGTTGTGTATATGCCAAGGGTTCCAACATACGAAGCATCTTTTTTGAATCCTGCATCACTATGAACAGCCAGGCTCAATTCAAGGGGAACGCAAAGTCCGCTGTCTCCTGGCAAATAGGCGCTTCCACGAGCCAGGTAATTCTGAACATACGAACGTACTCTGATATCATCAGAATAGTCATCCGCACCGGTTCGTGAATATACCTCGTATGGGAAACCAGACCATTGTGCCGAATAACGAGCCCCTTCCAGACAACGTGCCAATCCACTTCGTACGGCAGGATTTTGCATCAAGGTATCGCATCTGGCAATGTTACTTATACCGCCCCCCAATCTTACTGCATCAGCTGTTACAACACCTCTGTATGAACTTAGGTTGGAAAGGTATATGTAATTCTGGTCGTTTTGTCCTTTGTCGAAGCGGAAGGTTCCCAGATAGACCCAGGTTGCTCCACCCATCTGTTGGTTCACTTTAAAGCTTGTTGTAATGCCTTGATGTACAACCGTATAGCATGCATCACTTACACTGTTAGGTAAACTCTTGTATGAAACATAAACAGCATAGTCTCCGCTTTCAGTAACATTAGGAACCCATACTGCCGTACTCAGACCACGTTTGTTGTTGGTAGCTTCAATTTGGCGATATGTTCCCTCCGTAAAAGGATTCTGTTTGTCTGTATAAACATCGTGAGTCTTGCAATAGCCGCAGGGAGCACCTTCCCATTCAAATCGAGAGTTGTTTTCGCCATAGGCACCATATAAGTTTCCCATGTCGTTGTCAACAATAATCTCGTTCTTCTGCCAGTCTCTTTCTCTGGGGGTGAAAACGACAGCTCCGGCATTCTCCAGCATAGGAATCAGGTAGGGCACAACAATGCTTTGCGTGAACAGATCCTCTGTTGTACAATACAGATGCGGACGCTGGAAAATCCATTCCGCTGTCTTTACATTATAGTATTTACCATGGCTGGCCCATACGCACAGATGTTTTCCCTTTAATCCTTTCTCGATAGAGTAGGGTACACTAATAGGATTCACCCAAGCATTTCCTTTGTAGGGATTCTTGGTGTAAACTCTTAAACTGTCGCGTTCCGTAAGTTGGTCAATTGAAATCAATTGTTCTATGGGCACATCCTGAGCATAGATTACGATGTCGTAAGTGTTGTATGGAGGTCCCAGGGTTCGACGCACGTCTTCGTAAATACGTTTTACCAGAGATGGCGTAAACGGTTGCGACTTGAATGCATCATTAAGAAATATGGAATAACGTTTCTGCTCGTTATTGATATCCAGATCTTCTATCCTTATCTTATCAGCAGATGAATAATTGGGGTTCTGGTAGTTTTCGAAGTATATTGCCAGGGGAGTCTTATCGTTGAGTCTGCGCTGAGCATCACAATCTGCGAATACAGACAGAAAAACGAATAGAACCAAAATACTCCTGAAAAACATACCTGAAAACTATAATGAATTATAAAGCAAACTGTTTAGGGTGTTTACCTGTAAAACTACGGAAGTAATTCTTTATTTCCTGTAACTGACCATCCACATCGCCATTGGGAACGATTGTTTTAGTACATTCTATGGTCCTTGTCTTGAAATCCAGGCCATAAAGTAATATAGGCATATCGGCTTTCAAGGCAATGTAGTAGAAACCTTTCTTCCAATCAGCATTGGCTTTACGTGTACCCTCTGGAGTTACGCAAATCCTGAAAGAATCTGTCTGTCTGGCCTGTTCAGCTACAGAATCGGTTACTCTCATCTTTTTATTTCTGTGCACAGGAATTCCCCCCATGCGTCTCATCATGATACCCACAGGCCAAAAGAACCATTCTTTCTTCATCAGAAACATGATGGACTCACCAATTGCAGTGGTGTATAACCTGCCTATGATGAAATCCCAGTTGCTCGTATGTGGTGCTAATGCAATAACGCATTTATCCGGTAAGGGTTCAGTAATATTCTCACGAAATCCCAACCAGTCAAACAATATCTTTCTGCTAAGGCTTTGCAGCATATTTTCTCTTTACGCCAATGCTTTTATCTGTTCAACAATATCTTCTGTACGTGCCAACAAGTCCTCACGCATTTTCTTGAAGAAAAGCTTGGTGCTACCAGGCTCTACGTGCGACAATCTTGTAATCATCTCGTTCTGCATCTGCAGAATGGTAAGCATGACGTTTTCCACGTCCTTCTTGTTTGTTTCTTTCTTGTACTGAAGCAAAGCAACACACTCAGCGAACAAGTCGCCACACAATGAATTGATGTCCTTCTTAATCTCTCTTCTTTTCATAATGCGGAATTGTTTAATGGGTGACTAACAAAGCAAAGATAAGAAGAAAAGCTCAAACACGCTCAATCAAACGTTTATTTTTAATAAAAAAAATGAATTTTTATGCTTTCTTTCTTTATTTCCTGTACATTTTTGTAATTTTGCGCTGCGAAAATAGTTTATAAATATTTTAATAAGATTCAAAATTATGGAAAAAAGTGCATTACAGGTGGCCCGTGCTGCCTATCAGCCTAAGCTTCCCAAGGCTCTGCAAGGTCCTGTAGTTGCTGTTGAGGGTGCAGCTACACAGAGTGTTGGTAATCAGGAAGAAATAAAGGCTATGTTCCCCAATACTTATGGCATGCCTGTTATTACTTTCAAGGCTGGCGAGCAGAAAGCTCTCGAGCCCTTCAATGTGGGTATCATCCTGAGTGGTGGCCAGGCTCCTGGTGGACATAATGTTATCAGCGGTCTTTATGACGGCGTTAAGTCACTCAACCCCAACTGCAAGCTGTATGGCTTCCTTATGGGTCCTGGTGGTTTGGTTGACCACAAGTATGTTGAGTTTACTGACGCTTTTATCGACGAGTATCGTAACACTGGTGGTTTCGATATCATTGGTTCTGGCCGTACAAAGCTGGAGAAGGAGTCTCAGTTCGAGAGCGGTATCGAGATTCTGCGTAAGCTTGGCATCAAGGCATTGGTTATTATCGGTGGTGACGACTCTAACACCAACGCTTGTGTACTGGCTGAGTACTATGCTGCCAAGAAGTATGGCGTTCAAGTTATCGGTTGCCCCAAGACTATCGATGGCGACTTGAAGAACGAGCAGATCGAGACCAGCTTCGGCTTCGATACAGCTTGTAAGACATATAGCGAACTGATTGGTAACATCCAGCGCGACTGTAACTCAGCCCGCAAGTACTGGCACTTCATCAAGTTGATGGGTCGTTCTGCTTCTCACATCGCACTTGAGTGCGCTTTGCAGACTCAGCCCAACGCCTGCTTGATTTCTGAGGAAGTTGAGCAGAAGGAGATGTCTCTGGACGATGTTGTAACATACTTGGCTAAGATTGTTGCTGACCGTGCTGCAGAAGGCAACAACTTCGGTACTGTTCTTATCCCCGAAGGTCTTATCGAGTTTATTCCTGCTATCAAGAAGTTGATTGCTGAGTTGAACGAGGTATTGACAGACCCCGCAACAGGCGAGAGCCGCGAGTTCGCTTCTAAGGACGAGCAGGTTGCTTTCGTTAAGAGTCACATCGCTCCAGAGAACTTGGCTGTTCTGGAGTCTCTTCCCAAGGATGTTGAGCGTCAGCTCTGCCTCGACCGCGATCCTCACGGAAACGTACAGGTATCTCTCATCGAGACCGAGAAGTTGCTCTCTGCTATGGTTGCCAGCAAGTTGGCTGCATGGAAGGCAGAAGGCAAGTACAATGGTAAGTTCAGCGCTCAGCACCACTTCTTCGGCTATGAGGGTCGTTGTGCTGCTCCCAGCAACTACGATGCCGACTACTGCTACAGCCTCGGCTTCAATGCCAGCCGCCTGATTGCCAATGGCAAGACTGGCTACATGAGTATCATCAAGAACACTACAGCTCCTGCTTCTGAGTGGATTGCCGGTGGTGTGCCCATCACAATGATGATGAACATGGAACGTCGTAACGGTGCTATGAAGCCTGTTATCCGCAAGGCTCTTGTTGAGCTTGATGGTGCTCCTTTCAAGTTCTTCGCAAGCAAGCGCGAGGAGTGGGCTAAGAACACCTGCTACGTATATCCCGGTCCTATCCAGTACTGGGGTCCTTCTGAGGTATGCGACCAGTGTACCAAGACTCTTGCTTTAGAGCAGAAATAATTTAGATATCCAATTCCCCTCTTCTGCTTACATAGAGTAGGAGAGGGGATTTTAATTTAAAGCAGATTGGCAAGTAATTACAACCCAAGGACGGTAAGGAGTGGTTCCTCGACACGAAGGAAATCGGCTTCTGGCAGAAAGGGCAGAAAAACCAAGGGAAAAGGTGGTGTTTTCGGCCGTTTCGGAATCGGCGTCTGGGTTGGTATCGTACTTGTTGCCATCGCATACATAGGGCTTTTCTACTATTTCTTTGTCGGTCCGTACAGTTTCAGGTGGAAGGCAATTTATGGAGAGCCCACGTATCCTGAGGGATACAATGTCCGTGGTATTGACATCAGCCATTACCAGACAGATATTAAATGGGAAAAACTTCGAAACGCATCTATCAACAACGATCCTGTGCGTTTCGTCATTATAAAGGCTACAGAGGGCCAAGAGCTCTACGACGACGATTTCAACGACAATTTCTTCCGTGCCAAGGAAAACGATTTCATACGAGGGGCTTATCATTTCTTTGTTCCTGGCGTTGATGCAGCCAAGCAAGCCAGATTCTATTTGCATCAGGTTCATCTGCAACCTGGCGATTTACCACCTGTGCTGGATATAGAAAAAGACGGCAAACTGCCAAAGAAGCAGCTCCAGAAGGACGTAAAGAAATGGTTGGACATCGTAGAGCAAGAATACGGCGTTAAACCGATATTATATACAAGCTACAAATTCAAGAAGGAAATTCTTGACGATCCGGTTTTCAACGAATATCCATATTGGATTGCACATTATTATATAAATAAGCTCGAATACAAAGGAGACTGGGTAATGTGGCAACATACTGATTGCGGAAAAGTGGATGGCATAAAAGGTTTTGTTGATTGTAACATTTTCAACGGAACAGTCAAGGACCTTGAGGATTTCACGCTCCACGAAAAAGATGTGGTGATTCCAGAAGAGGAGATAGAGAATTTAGATTAGAGGAAACGTTATTAAACATAATCACGATTACGATATTTAATGGGCAGAAACATAACAGGCGAAGAATATTCGGCACAGAAATACATTGAATTACCCGTCAGAGAGCCTCAGGAACTGATGGAATTCTTGATGAAACAGATGTCTGGCATCAGCAGAAACCGCGCAAAGGATTTGCTGGCAGGACATGCTGTTACCGTTGACCGTAAGCTTGTAACACAATATAATCATATGCTTAAGGTTGGCGAGATTGTGCGTGTTACACGTCACAAGCGCAGCACCGAACTGATTAACAAGCATATAAAGATTATCTACGAGGACAAGGATATTGTTGTTATCGAAAAGCAGCCTGGTATTCTCAGTATGGCTTCTTCTCCCAACCAGTTTTGCGTAAAATCCATTCTTGATGATTATTTCCACAAGCGTCATTTCAAATGCAAGGCACATGTGGTACACCGTTTGGATCGCGAGACTTCAGGATTGATGATTTATGCCAAGAGCATCGAGATGGAGCAAATTCTCGAAAATAATTGGCACGACATCGTTTATGACCGTCGTTATATTGCCGTTCTTTGTGGCTGTATGGAACAAGAAGGCGGAACCGTACATTCCTGGCTGAAAGACAACAAAGCATTCTTTACCTTCAGTAGTCCCACGGATAATGGCGGCAAGGAAGCCATCACACATTATCATTGCCTGCAGAAGAATCAGGACTACAGCCTGGTCGAGATGCGACTCGAGACAGGCCGCAAGAACCAGATTCGCGTACACATGAACGACCTCGGATTCCCCGTTGCAGGAGACACCAAATACGGCAATGGCAGAAATCCCATTGGCAGACTGGCCTTACATGCCTATCGCCTGAATTTCTACCACCCTCGCACTGGCGAGCCTATGGATTTTGAGACCCCCTTCCCTACCTCATTCAGAAACTTATTCGAAACTATTAAAAAGTAAAAATAACATGAAACGTAATTTATCTATCTTATCACTAGTACTGTTTAGCATCGTTCTCTCCTCGTGCCAAGCCTTTAATTATCAGAAGGATACAAAGACCGATGCATCGTCTCTTCTTGATAACGCATTGGCAGGAAACACCTCTCAGACAACAACCGACCTTCTTGGTCGCGTACTCTCTTATTTACTTTATGGTAATACCATCAGCCAAGACAATATCATTGGCACCTGGACGTATTCTTCGCCAAAGGTTATCTTCGAGAGCGAGAATATCCTGGCAAAATTAGGCTCAGACATTGCCTCTGACAAGATAGAACAAACCCTTGGCGATCAGCTCTCTCGTATCGGATTCGCAAAGGGCAAGACCACTTTGACATTCAACAAGGATAATACCTGCAGCTTTACATACGGCTCTCGTACATATCCTGGCACCTACAAGTTTGACGCGTCAGCCAACAGACTTACCATTACCGATGCTTTTGGAGTTGGTAATGTCAAGTGCACTGCTTGCAAGAACGGCAACGAGCTTTATCTGCTCTTCGATTCTAACAAGGTGCTTTCTGTTTTAAATACTCTCAGCAATTCATCCTTGGGCAATGCTACAGCAGCTTCTGTACTGGGCAATTACAAGGGCTTGAAGCTGGGTTGGTCTATGACAAAGTAATTTTCTTACAGAAAATAAATATAACCTTTGGATGTGTGTCGAATTATTTGTAATTTTGCACCTCGAAAAAAATAACTCTTTTTTAAAACAATGAATATATCTTATAAATGGCTTCGCGAATACGTCGAAACAGACCTCACCGCACAGCAGGTTGCAGATGCGCTTACCAGTGCCGGTTTGGAGGTTGATGGCGTAGAGGAAGTCCAGAGCATAAAGGGAGGTCTCGAAGGCCTCTGGATTGGTAAAGTACTTACTTGTGAGGCACACCCCAACAGTGACCACATGCACATCTGCACAGTGGATGTTGCACAGGGCGAGCCCCTTCAGATTGTCTGTGGTGCTCCCAATGTTGCCGCTGGCCAGAAGGTTATTGTAGCTGTTGTCGGCACTAAGCTGTATGATGGCGACGAGTGCTTTACTATCAAGCGCAGCAAGTTGCGTGGTGTAGAGAGCTTCGGTATGATTTGCGCTGAGGACGAGATTGGAATCGGCAACGACCATAACGGAATCATCGTTCTTCCTGACGATGCTGTTGTCGGCACACCCGCTGCCAAATACTACAACATAGAGAGCGACTATGTCATCGAGGTGGATATTACTCCTAACCGTGCTGATGCTTGCAGCCACTACGGTGTGGCTCGCGATCTCTATGCATGGCTTATCCAGAACGGTTACAAGACCAGCCTCAAGCGTCCTTCTTGCGACGATTTCAAGGTCGACGACGAGGCTCTGCCCATCACCATTGATGTGCAGAACACCGAGGCTTGCCCCCGTTACTGCGCTGTTTCACTCACAGGCTGCCAGGTTAAGGAGAGCCCCGAGTGGTTGCAGAACAAGCTGCGTGTGATAGGCCTGCGCCCCATCAACAACATCGTTGATATCACCAACTACATCATGATGGCATACGGCCAGCCTCTTCACTGCTTCGATGCCGATATGATTCTGGGCAAGAAAGTGGTTGTTAAGACAATGCCCGAGGGTACTCCTTTCATCACCCTCGATGGCGAGGAGCACAAGCTCTCAGATCGCGACCTTGCTATCTGCAATGCCGAGGAGCCCATGTGTATTGCCGGTGTATTCGGTGGTAAGGGAAGCGGTACTTACGACAGCACTGTTAACGTATTGTTGGAGAGTGCATACTTCAATCCCACATGGATTCGTAAGAGTGCCCGTCGTCACGGCCTCAGCACAGATGCCAGCTTCCGCTTCGAGCGCGGCATCGACCCCAACGGTCAGATTTACGCCATCAAGCAAGCTGCTATCCTGGCAAAGGAACTGGCAGGTGCCAAGGTAAGCATGCAGATTGTGGATGTATATCCCAATCCCCTACCCGACTTCAACGTATCTCTGAAATACGACTATGTTGATTCTCTCATTGGCAAGCATATCCCTGCCGAGACCATCAAGAGTATTGTTACCAGTCTGGAGATGAAGATTCAGAGCGAGAACGCAGAAGGTCTCGAACTGGTTGTTCCCGCCTATCGCGTGGATGTTCAGCGTCCCTGCGATGTTGTCGAGGACATTCTGCGTATCTATGGCTACAATAACATTGAGATTCCCACTACTCTCAAGAGCAGCCTTTCTGTTAAGGGAGCCCCCGACAAGAGCCACAAGCTGCAGAACATCATTGGCGAGCAGCTGGTAGGTGCTGGCTTCCGCGAGATTTTGAACAACAGCTTGCAGCGTGGTGCTTACTACGATGGACTCGAGAGCTACAAGAGCGAGAACCTTGTCAAGCTCCTTAATCCCCTCAGTCAGGATTTGAACTCATTGCGTCAGACCCTCCTCTTTGGTGGTTTGGAGAGCATTGCACGTAATACCAATTACAAGAATGCCGACCTCAAGTTCTTCGAGTTTGGTAACTGTTACAAGTTCCAGGCCGAGAAGCGTTGTGCCGATATCATTCCTGGTGTCAGCAGCAGTCGTGACCCCGAGGTTATCAAGCACGTTCTGGATGCTTATTCCGAGGATTACCACCTTGGTCTCTGGGTAACTGGCAAGCGTGTTAGCGGCAGCTGGGCTCATGCCGATGAGGAGAGTTCATTCTACGAGCTCAAGGCATACGTTATGAATATCATCAGTCGTCTGGGTGTTCCCTTTGGCTCACTTGTCTTTGCAGAGGGCTCATCAGACATTTACGACAAGAGCATTCAGATTCAGAATCGTGGTGGTAAGGTGTTCATCGAGATGGGTATCGTTAGCCATAAGATTCTGAAGGGCTTTGGCATTTCAGCTCCTGTTTACTTTGCCGACATCCGCTGGAACCAGCTCATGAAGGCTATCAAGAATCAGGCTGTCACCTATACCGAGATTAGCAAGTTCCCTGCTGTTAGTCGCGACTTGGCTCTGCTCCTCGACGAGAGTGTAGAGTTCGAGCAGATCGAGAAGATTGCCTACCAGACAGAGAAGAAGCTCCTCAAGGGTGTTAAGCTCTTTGATGTCTACGAGGGTGACAAGCTGCCTCAGGGCAAGAAGTCATATGCTGTCAACTTCATCCTCCAGGATAGCGAGAAGACGCTGAACGACAAGCAAATCGAAGCTATCATGCAGAAGCTCATCAGCAACCTCACCACCCAGCTGAAAGCAGAACTTCGTTAAATGAGATTTTGAATTTTGAATTTATAATATTTGAATTTTATACATAATGGGAAGAGCATTTGAATATCGAAAAGCTACCAAGCTTAAGAGATGGGGCCACATGGCCAAGACATTTACCCGCCTGGGTAAGCAGATTGCCATTGCCGTAAAGGCTGGTGGTCCAGAACCCGAGAACAATCCTTCACTTCGTTCTATCATTGCTGTGTGCAAGCGCGAGAACATGCCGAAGGACAACATCGAGCGTGCTATCAAGAACGCTATGGGTAAGGATCAGAGCGACTACAAGTCAGTAACATACGAAGGATACGGCCCTCACGGAGTTGCTATTTTCGTTGATACTCTTACAGACAACACCACACGTACCGTTGCCGACGTACGTAGTGTCTTCAACAAGTTCAGCGGTAACATGGGTACAACCGGTTCTCTGGCATTCCTCTTCGACCACAAGTGTGTGTTCACCTTCAAGAAGAAGGCCGACATGGATATGGACGACTTCATCCTCGAGATGATCGACTGCGGTGTCGAGGAAGAGTACGACGAGGAGTACGACGAGGAGAAGGACGTAACCACCATCACCATCTATGGTGAGCCTACCAGCTACAACGAGATTCAGAAGAAGCTCGAGGCTGATGGTTACGAGGAAGTCGGTGGTGAGTTCACCTATATCCCCAACGACCTGAAGGACGTTACACCCGAGCAGCGCGAGACTATCAACAAGATGGTCGAGAAGCTTGAGGAGTTCGACGATGTTCAGACCGTTTACACTAACATGAAGCCCGAGGAAGAATAATTCCTGGATTCATAAACAAACAAGAAAGCCCGTCTGCGAACCAGATGGGCTTTTCTTTTATCTGTTAGATAGATTATAGATGAATTATAGATGATAGATAGTTTAAGGTCGCTAACCGATAAACGATAAACGAGCTTACGATCACGTTTTGAATTTTGAATTTATAAATTTTGAATTTAGTTAACGTTGCGGTTAACTAAAATGGCACGTTTTCCGCTGAAAGTCCGGCGAACGGTTCGTCGTTTTCTGGCAGCTGGCTCTGTGTCTGTGCCAACTCCTCGGGACTGAGCTTTTCCGAAACGAAACGGCCGCCCATGTCACTTGCTGTCTCGCCTGGCAAGGGAACGTGCGTAACCAAATCCTCGAAACGGGCAAACTCGCTCTTGAACTGCAACTTGATATCCCCTACCTGACCGTTACGGTGCTTGGCAATGATAAACTGTGCAAGACCCTTCCAACTCTGTCCTGACTGGTCCGTATAAATATGGTAGTATTCGGGGCGGTGGATAAAGCAAACAATGTCGGCATCCTGCTCGATGGCACCAGATTCACGCAGGTCGCTCAGCTGCGGACGCTTACCTTCCTCACCTTCGCGGTTCTCCACACCACGGTTCAACTGACTCAGTGCGATAATAGGAATGTTCAACTCCTTTGCCAAACCCTTCAGCGAGCGGCTGATGGTCGAAACCTCCTCCTGACGGCTGTTGATGTTCAGACCGCTGGCATGCATCAGCTGCAGGTAGTCAATCATTATAATCTTCACGCCATGCTCGCGTACCAGACGGCGAGCCTTTGTCTGAAGCTCGAAGACCGTTAGCTGTGGCGTATCATCCACATAGATAGGAGCATCCCATAGCTGGCGTACTCGTGCATCCAGCTGTCCCCACTCATAGGGCTGAAGCTGAGCGCTACGCAGTTTCTCACCGCTAATCTCACTGACGTTAACCATCAGACGCTGCACCAGCTGCTCGTTGCTCATCTCCAGTGAAAACATCGCCACGGGCATGCCATTGTCCACAGCCATCCTCTTAAGCATACTCAGCACAAAG
This sequence comes from uncultured Prevotellaceae bacterium, assembly GCA_946619915.1. GTDB lineage: Bacteria > Bacteroidota > Bacteroidia > Bacteroidales > Bacteroidaceae > Physcousia. The sequence goes on from CAMOMP010000026.1 coordinate 40,855, forward strand.
GCCGTTTTACCCATGGCAGGACGGGCAGCAATAATAATAAGGTCGCTGTTCTGCCATCCGCTGGTCATCTTATCCAACTCCTCGAATCCTGTGCTCAGACCGCTCAATCCACCTTCGCGGGCAGCAGCCTGCTTCAGCAGTTTATATACATTGTCGATGACCGGATTAATCTGTGTATAGTCCTTCTTAAGGTTTTTCTGCGAGATAGAGAATAGTTGACTTTCAGCTGTTTGCATCAAGTCTGCTACATCAATTGTTGAATCGAAGGCCTGTGTCTGAATATAGCTGGCAAAGGTAATAAGCTGGCGTGCCAAAGACTTCTGTGCAATCACCTTGGCGTGATACAGGATGTGGGCGCTGCTTGCTACCTCAGCATTAATCTGCATCAGGTACGTGTTGCCGCCTGCATCCTCCAGCAGACCCGTGCGTTCCAGCTGATCGCAGACAGTCATAATATCCACAGGCTTCTGCTCCACGTTCAGTGTCTGTATAGCCTGGAAGATTAACTGGTGGCGTTTATCATAGAAGCTCTCAGGTTTCAGAATCTCTGCCACCTGTCCCCAAGCTTCCTGTTCCACCATCAGTGCACCTATCACAGCTACCTCCATATCCAGGCTCTGTGGTTGCTTGTGGCCATACTGGTCCACGCTGGGCACCTCCACAATCTTAGTTGTCTGCTTTCTTCTCTCTGCCATTTGTTTTACGTTCAGTTTCAAATTCAGTCATGCAAAGATACAATTAATTTTTGTATTTAAGCTGTAAAGGCAAAAAATTTCTTTCTATACCCAAACGAAGTTTTCCTTTCCTGCGCCCACTTCAAAATGGTATTTGGCGATGCCCAAATCCATCTTCGTGTATCCCATCAGCGAAAAGCCCTTCTTGGCATGTACCTGATGT
>CAMOMP010000027.1:0-41152 GCA_946619915.1 uncultured Prevotellaceae bacterium
GGCGTCTTCTCTATGGACGGTAATGTTTGCCCCTTGGACAAGATCTACGAGCTGGCTCAGAAGTACGATGCCATGGTAATGGTTGACGAAAGCCACAGTGCAGGCGTTGTTGGTAAGACCGGTCGTGGTGTAACAGAGCGTTACAACCTGCGTGGCAAGATCGAAATCCTGACAGGTACCCTGGGTAAGGCCTTCGGTGGTGCCATGGGTGGTTTCACAACAGGTAAGAAGGAGATTATCGACATGCTGCGTCAGCGTAGCCGTCCATACCTCTTCTCTAACTCTATGGCTCCCGGCTTGGTTGCAGCAGGCATCCGCATGTTTGAACTCATGAGCGAGAGCAGCGCCCTTCAGGACAAGCTGCACGAGAACACCGACTACTTCCTGCGCCGCATGAAGGAAGAAGGCTTCGACTGCAAGCCCTCAGAGAGCGCCATCTGTGCCGTTATGATCTACGATGCTGCCAAGAGTCAGCAGTATGCTGCCAAGATGCAGGAGGAAGGCATCTTCGTAACAGGTTTCTACTACCCCGTAGTACCCAAGGGTCAGGCACGTATCCGTGTACAGATTTCTGCTGCCCACGAGCGTGAGCACCTCGACAAGTGTATCGAGGCATTCAAGAAGGTAAGAAACGAGATAGAAAAATAAGCCAATAAACTATTAAGCTATTAAGCTATTAAGCAAATAAGCTATATTGATTTAAATCTATAATATGAAAAGAATTCTCATAGTAGGAGCTGGTGGTCAGATAGGTTCTGAGCTCACCCGCAACCTGCGTGATATTTACGGCGACGCCAATGTAGTCTGCTCAGACCTGCGTCCCCTCAAAGGCGAAATATACGAACGTGGCCCCATAGAGCGTATTGACTCTACCCAGATTATGCAGATTGCAGAGGCTGTCAAGAAGTATAACATCGACACCATCTACAACCTGGCAGCTATCCTTAGTGCTACTGCCGAGCTGAACCCCATGTTGGGTTGGAATGTAGGAATCGGTTCACTGGTCAACTGTCTGGAGGTTGCCCGCCTCTTCGGCTGTGCAGTCTTCACCCCCAGCTCCATCGGAGCCTTTGGTCCCAGCACACCACACGACAACACGCCTCAGGATACTATCCAGCGCCCCAACACCATCTATGGTGTAACCAAGGTTACTGGCGAGTTGCTTTCCGACTACTACTACACCCGCTTTGGTGTCGATACCCGTTCCGTACGTTTCCCCGGCCTTATCAGTCACCTAAGCCTTCCTGGCGGTGGTACCACAGACTATGCCGTAGAGATCTACTACGCCGCTGTCAAGGGCGAGACCTTCGTCTGCCCCCTCAAGCAGGGAACTTATATGGATATGATGTACATGCCAGATGCTCAGAAGGCAATGATAGACATCATGGAGGCAGACCCCAGCAAGCTGAAGCATCGTAACAGCTTCAACGTTACAGCCATGAGCTTCGACCCCGATATTATCTATCACGCCATCTGCAAGTACTATCCCAGCTTCAAGATGATTTATCAGCCCGAGCCCATCAAGCAGGCCATTGCCGACAGCTGGCCCAACAAGATGGACGACTCTTGCGCTCGCGAGGAATGGGGTTGGAAACCAGAGTACGACCTCGACCGCATGACGGAAGACATGATAAAGAACCTCAAGATTAAATTACTTGGAAAATAAAATCAAATCCCCCGAAAGCCCAACAAGGAACTTTCGGGGGATTTTTTGCATATTCACCTGTAATCCCTTTCTTTACGCTTATACCCTATCCTTCAGAAAACGCTTCAAATCACATTTTCGGAAAACACCAGTCACCTATCACCCTCATCCTTCCCATACTGCAGCCATACCCTACCCTTACCCGTGGAGGAGCTTAGGAGGAGCTTAGGAGGAGACAAGGAGGAGCCTAGGAGGAGGCTAGAGTGAAAAAACTGTTTTATTCCCCACTCATCAAAATCAAGCTAAAAGGAACACCACTATTACTACAATTACTAGCCACAATTTTACTCAACATTTCTGATAACTTGGAATTCTATAAAAAAATAATCTAAAGTTCCCCAATAAAATTGGCAAAAGACAACCAAAGTTCCCCAATAAAATTGGCAAAAGACAACCAAAGTTCCCCAATAAAATTGGCAAAAATGTTTGGAAACTCGTCAAAAAACGACTATATTTGCAGCGACAATCCGTTTTGGAAGTTTAAATCGGCATGAAAAGAAAGCTATACAATTCGCTAATAGAGTGGAAAAATGACCCAGACCACAAGCCGTTGGTACTTGAGGGAGCTCGTCAGGTGGGTAAAACCTGGCTGCTAAAAGAGTTTGGCAAGAACGAGTTCGACAACTTGGTTTATGTAAATTGCCATGATGACGAGCGCATGCAAAATCTGTTTCAGCAGGATCTTCATGTAGAGCGTATCATGCAGGCGCTCCAAGCTTTTACTCAGCAACCTATCAAGGCAGATAAAACGCTGATTTTCATAGACGAGATACAAGAGGCTCACAGAGGTCTTGATTGTCTAAAATATTTCTGCGAGAATGCTCGCGATCAGCATATTGTTGTTGCCGGGTCCTTACTGGGTGTAACCCATCGTCCTGGCGAGTCCTATCCTGTTGGAAAGGTCGATTTGCTTTATCTGTATCCCATGTCTTTCGAAGAATTCCTATGGGCTAAAGGAGAGGACATTTTAGCTGAGAAGATTGCTAACTGTGATTGGGATCTGATGAGTATCCTTGATACGAAGATACAGGAATTGTTAAGACAATATTACTATGTTGGCGGCATGCCCGAGGCTGTTCTGGATTACACCACTCATGGAGATGTAAATAAGGTAAGAAAAATACAAAAAGCTATCCTTAAAACATACGATAACGATTTTGCCAAGCATGCTGGCAACGAGACAGAACGCATACGACTAGTATGGAAGAGTATCCCAGCCCAACTGGCAAAAGAGAATAAAAAGTTTATATATGGAGCAGTGAAACCTGGGGGGCGCGCACGCGATCTGGAGTCTGCTATCCAATGGCTGGTAGATGCGAAACTCGCATTTAAAGTGCATCGTTGCACCAAGCCTACCATGCCATTAAGTTTCTACGAAGATTTCAATGCGTTCAAACTATTCACCCTCGACGTTGGCCTTTTAGGAGCGATGGCAAATGCCCCTGCCAGTTTGATGTTAACAAGCAATGATGTGTTTAAAGAGTTCAAGGGAGCTTTCTCTGAGAACTATGTTTTCGAGCAACTTAGGACATTTGACGATCTGAGCATCTACTACTTCAGCAAAGACAACTCTACCCAGGAGATAGATTTCCTTGTACAAACAGAAGAACGTATCGTCCCCATTGAAGTAAAGGCAGAGGAAAACCTAAGAAGCAAGTCACTTCGTGGCTTTGTTGTAGAAGATTATCCCAATGAACATTTCAAAGGTCTGCGTTGCTCCATGAAACCCTACATTGACCAAGACTGGATGGAGAACATCCCACTTTATGGGGTTCAGGGATATATCAATAGACAAATACAGAGCGAAAGGTAGATTCCCTGTATAGTGTCTTACGCCAGAAAAAGCCCAGGTACCTTTCACTCCCGCTCTTCCCATACTGCAGCCATACTCTAGCCTTACCCGCGGAGGAGCTTAGGAGGAGGCTAGAGCGAAAAATCTGTTTTATTCCCCAGTCAACAAAAATCAACTTGAAAAATAAATTATTTAACTTAATTCTTGTCCAAAATCAAGTTACTTTTTGCTCAAAAACAAGCTAAAAAGAATTCAGCCTCCAAACCCATCGTTTGCACGCTGAATTCGAGGAGTATTTAACGTGCAAACGATCCGTATTTGGGCTTCAAACTCTAATCATCCAATTCTTCGTCCCAATATGCCTGTTCATCTTCTTCTGTCCAAGCATTACCTCCTTTCTTCCCCGTATTATTCAATGCGCGAGCAAAAAGGAACATCACTATTACTGCTATTATTATCCACATCATTTTATTCAATACTTCTGTTCACATGGAATTCTGCGTACAAACCATCAGTATTTTCCCTTCATACATTTTATCAAATTCCCGTTTCATGTTTGCTTACGAAACTATCAAGTCGTTTCTTAATAGTCTCAAAATTAGTATTTAGGTCTAACGTACGTATATAAAGCGTATAGCCATCACGATGTGTTATTTGAGCATCGTCAAAATCAGTCTCCTTGGTCTTAGCATAGAGTAGCATACCGTCAACATTGTGAAGATGGCCTCTATCGTACTCATCCACGTATGTGCGAATTTGATAAAGATGATTATTCCTTAGTGTTTCTTTTCCATATTGTTCCTGCATAATTTTGGAATAATACTTGGTGTCAATAATCAACGTTCTCCCTCCTAATGACAAGAGCACATCAGACTGCATGATGGGCAGCACAGAAGTATCTGTAGCCTCTTCCACTATATTCCAACCTATCTGGGCCGCACTTGCTTTTGTCTCAGGATGATGCTTTTTGTAATATTCCAATACAAACTTTTCAAACAACCTGCACATGTGGTCATCAGAAAACTCTCGCATTTTGTACTTACCCTCTTCCGTAGTCATCAGCCATTCACTGACTATGAAATAGCAGAGGTATAACAGCATACGATAATTTCTATTATTACGATCAAATTTTAGCGTATTCCAACGGATGGCGTGAATATCTATAGGCTGCACTTGCAGAAAGAAAAGCATCAGTTTCTTTAGCTGCGATTTTCGTTCTTTTTTTACGTCAGAGTGTCTAATCAGAATAGATGCTGTTGTTACCAGAATCTGATTATAGATGTTGTTTTCAGACAACTCATCATAGTTGCAGACTATCTTCTGGCTATTACGCATTCTTTGGACAATGGTACCATTGATATCAATCTTACCCTTTACAGTCTGCATCGATTCATTTCGCGCAACATATTCGCGATATAGTCCCTGTTTCAGCTGATACGAAATGCCTCGTGCCAGAATTTCAGCAAACAAGTCATAGATGTCATCAAAGGATTCACCTTCTATCTCGACATAGTTATTCTGCCTAAGCTCTTGGAAAGCATAGGCCAACATGTAATAGATGTTGCGAATCAGTATGCCTTTGTCTTCTGTCATTTAATTGCAGTTCTCAGTTTTTGAGCTTCTTGGTTGAAAAGGTTGTCATTATCAAACCAATATTCCCTTAGCATCGGGATAATGTCATACTCAACAATGTTTTCTAACTCGTAATGATATCCTAAGTTGCAAAGATAGCTGTGTCCAATGCAGAAACCAGAGCCAAGAGAATCGTCGTTTTCAATTACTTTGTTCAATTCGACGATTGCCTTTACAAGATTATTAAGGTGAGGGTCATGCAATTTTCTTATTTCTTCCTCAAAAGCAACATTGTTGAAGCCAGGTTTCATCTCAAAGAATGAAAATCTTCTGCGTAGTGCATAGTCTATCATAGCCAAAGAGCGGTCTGCCGTATTCATCATACCTATGATATAGAGGTTAGATGGAACCGCAAACATCTCGTCTTTATATGCCAACTGAATTGGCTTGTCTCGATAGTCGTTTTCTATAAGCATCAACAGTTCGCCAAATATCTTGCTCAAATTACCACGATTAATCTCGTCAATAATGAAGAAGTATTTGTGTTCGCTGTCGGCAGCAGCACGCTTACAGAAACGGTAGAATACACCATTCTTCAGCTCAAAGCCACCCTCTTCGTTTGGCTTGTAACCCATCACGAAATCTTCATAGCTGTAATTTTGGTGGAACTGCACCTGCATCACTTTGCTATCATCTTTTTCACCCATTATAGCATAAGCGAGCCTTTTGGCGGCAAAAGTCTTACCTACGCCTGGCGCTCCTTGTAGTATCAGGTTCTTCTTTCTGAGTAGCAGATTTTCGAGCCTTTCATAATCGTGATAACTGACATAAACTTCATCAAGGAAATTCGACTTGGTGTATTTTTCTTTCTTTTCCTGTTTGGGGATAGGATTATCTCCACGTACCAATTCCATTATGATGTCGTATTCCTCAGCTGTAAGTTTGAAGAAAGAGCCTTGCTGATTCTTCATATACTCCATGTTTCCCAAACCTGGTGTTGTCCTCAATGTAGAATAATTGATAGGTTCAGGAAAGGTTTCTGTCTTCTTGAAGAATACCGATTTCCCATCATTGGCTTTGGATATTGTTAAGAGTCCAACTACCTGTTTTGTTGGTGTTGATTCATAGCCGATAACTATATCCCCCTCTTTTGCATTCAGGAAATGCTGGAATATTCTACGCTGATGGCCGTTCTCGTTGTAAAGGGTGTAGTCTTGTTCGTCACCGACCTTCATTTCTGAGATACTCCATATCTTAGGGCTAGCCACTAACCACCAATAATTTATATCAGACGATGGCGCTTCAATAGGTACTTCTACTTTATCTATCCTGTTAAACAATTGATTCAATTTCTCTACGTAATCAAGGTATGGCGTGATGTTGGTTAATGTCTTCATCGCATTTTTTCCGATAGCATCCCATTCACCAACATCCGTCCACCTTACCTTCCTAATATGCTTAAAGTCAGTAAGATTATCATCAAACATGTAGTCAGACTCGACAATCCCTCGACCAATGATTTTGCTCATTCCTCTTTTTGCAAAAACAACATCGCCAGGTTTCATCTCTTTCGCAAATTGCCATACTGCTAACGAATCATTTTTAGCAGAGCCTTCTGAAGGATAGTGAGTTTTTATCGTCCTCTGCATTTCATCGCGAGATGAATAATTAGCTAAATCACCCAATTCGTCCCAGCCTATACACATGAGACCTGCGCTAGTGCATAAAGTCCATTTTGATGCGCCCTCTCCTGGTGAATAAAGCCAATATGTTTTAGATACATCCTTAGGAGTCTCTCGTTTGCTTGCACCATCATTTTGGACATAAGCAAATTGAGAGAATTCTGCATAATTGGTACAGTCGACCTCGCCTAATTGCATTTTTGCATCAAGGCGTTCCATAATGCCCTTATACTCCTTGTATGGAACAAACCTATATCCTTTTAAGGTAGTAATTCCGAGTAATTTTAAATTGGCTCGATTGTTGCCATCTAAGGCAAGATATTTGTCAGGACGAACCCAAAACAAGCCCATTGTGATATTGTATTTGATAAGATACTGACCATTAAGTGCATCATAGGCATTCTCAATATCTTTATCAAGAACTGCGCACTCGAAAACATTCCATAGTCTTTCGATATCACCTTCCTTTCTATCCTTACCATAACCTATAAATGCACTTGAGAGGTTATTCATTTCAGGAACGCCAGAAAAATCTTCAGGTACAGGCGCGGATATATTAAAGAAAATCTTGTATTTAGCACAAATTTCTTTCTTTTTATCGTATGTTATTTTGCGGTTTATGACGGCAAAGATAGAAAATGGGTCTATGTCAGGAAGTCTTTCTTCATTTTCACCAACTTTCAAATGTTTGACATATCCATCCAAATTATCATATATCCAGTTAATTAACGGCTTTCTGTCGTTTCTGTAGTGCAAAAGTTTTTGAGCAAACTCTTTGTAAAATGGAATCCAAGTAAAAATCATATTATTGGGAATTAGTGTTAAATGTAAACTTCCGGCTGAGGATAATCGAGAGGGATATATCGCCAATTGAAAGGCAAATTCATAACATCAATTTCATCCAGACTCTTATCCATCAAACCATTTTCAATACTGTAGAGATAGATATTCTTCATATAATGTACCCACACATTGATGGGAGGCCACTCATTCCGAACGTCTTCATACCACTCAAACAAATCCATCTTACCCTTGGAAGAGTTACACGACTTACAAACCATAATGATATTATCCAAACAATCCTTCCCACCCTTTGCTCTTGGGAACACATGGTCTTTTGTAAGATGTAAAGGATCGATTTCCTTGCCACAATACCAGCAGTAATTGTTAGACTTTATCTTCTCAATGTTAAACTCGAATAAGTCATGAATCTGCCACTTCCCCTCCTTGTATGCCTTGAACGCCTTAGCGCGAATCATATAGCACATACGGTCATACTTCAACTTACCCTCTTTTCTCGCAACAAAAAGCATCTGCAGGTTGGCATACGACCAATACAATAGCCCACCAAAGGTCGTATACCTATGATATCGTTTCTCGCTCTCTTTTCTTATATCTATTTCCATTTTCGTCTTTCAATCCACTATCTTCACCTCGCCAACTCATCCATAATGTCGAAAGAAAAAAAACAATTGAACTTGAGCTGCGAGAGTGATAAATAATGTTCATGGTTATCTACCTTATATAATATATGGTTGTCTGGGCGCTAAGTTACAAAAAAATCAAATACCACAAAACGTTTATCGAAAAAACATTTTGGGCATTGTGGTTATAAGGCACACAATACGCCGTTTCACTCATAGCAAAAAAGTCTGGTTTTGCTAATTAAAACTATCAAATAGCTCGATTTTCCGACAATAATCCATGGATTATATGGAACATTTATCGTTTATCTCTACTTTTGCATTGTCAAGAAGAATTTCTTGACTACGCCGCTGAGTGCGGGGAGTAAGGCTTTACAGATACTGCTCCATTTAAATAAAAGGCTGCATCATGCATGGTGCGGCTTTTTATTTTTCGTATTTCTTTCGGAATCGTTTGTGGCAAAATCCACCCCGACCTGATTCACTCTCGCTTACTCTAAGATAATTCTTGCGACAGCAACATGCCCTTTCTCTGGAAGCAACATGCCCTTACTCTGGGAGCGAAAGGCCGTTTCTCTCATAGCAACATGCCGTTTCTCTTTTTGTGAAAGCTGTGGAATCGAGAAAGCACAAAAAAAAATCTCAGCGGTAGGGCTGAGAGGCTGGTATTATTGTTAATCTTCAACTGATTATATGACAAGTATTCCATCTGTTTCTATTTGTTTACGGAAAAACGGACGCATATTGCGATGATCCTGTATAAGGTCGACGTCACAGCCTAACAAATCCTCGAGATAACGAGCAGCCTCTACATGATTATAAAACTTAGGAGGCATACTAACAAAGAGATCAACATCACTTCCTTCATGGTGTTCATCACGAGCGACAGAACCAAAAATGCGCAGAGAGGTGATGCCAAAACGTTCTTTTAGTTCGCCGGCATGACTCTTAATGAGCTCTATGTATTCTTTTCTCGACTTCATGTGTCAACAAATAAATTATCGAAATGCTCGTATCGTACTGCAAAAATACGATTAAATTCTAATACGCACAAAGAAAAAGACGGAATTATTTACAGAACCCCATAAAAGCAAATAGCAACATGCCGTTTCTCTGGGAGTGAAAGGCCGTTTCTCTCATAGCAACATGCCGTATCTCTTTTTGTGAAAGATATGGAATAGAAAAAGCACAAAAAAAGCCTCTCAACGATGAGGCTGAGAGGCTGGTGGAAGATATGTTATTCGGACATATCTTTTAGTTCTCCTTCTTACCGCTCTCTTCAAACACGCGTTGCAGTTCTTCCTTTGGAGGCAAGGCTTTCAGAAGTTCTGGATCCATTTCGTCAGCAGTCTTGTAGGTGGCAACACCCATTGGTTGCTTGAAGTCCTGCATAATATATCCAGCATACTCTTTGTCGGCATGCCTGCAGAGGATGATGCCGATGGGGGCTTCTTCGTGACTGCGACGGTCGTCATCGTTCAGTATTCGCAGATAGGCACTCAGTTGTGCAAGATAGCTCACCTTGAAACCACCATTCTTCAACTCAAACACTACGGTACGATTCAAATCTCGGCAAAAAAACAAGAGGTCTATCCAGTGGTCATGCCCAAGTTTGTCGAAATGAACCTGACTGCCACAGAAAGAGAATCCACGCCCAAAGGTCATGATGAAGTTCTTTACATTATGAACGATACTGCTCTCTATCACTCTTTCGTCCACATCCTCGTCGTGCATACCCAACTCCTCTACATTGATATAGTCCAGAAGATATTCATCCTTGAACATGCGAATGGCTCGATATGCCTGCTTGTAGTCAGGGATGGTTGCAAGGAAGTTGTTGGGCATCTTGTCCTGATGGTGATAGAGGTCTTGCTTGATGGCCTTCTCCAAATCCTCTACGGTAGGTTTATAAGTATCAGCATACTTCATGTAGAAGACGCGCTCGTCATAGGCTTTCGCCTTTGCAAGAATGGCAATGTGATGTGTGAAGCTGATGCTCAGGAATTCACGCAACGGGAAGTCGGGTAAGTTTGACAATTGTAACTGGCGGATTTCTCTATCGTCTCCAAATTCGGCAGTCGCAACTGCCGAATTAGTGTTAATTTCTGTAAATTCATCAGTCGCAACTGATGAATTGGAACTCAACTGCGGAATTTCATCAGTCGCAACTGATGAATTGGATTCTAACAGCCTCCATTCCTCATAAAAAGTACGCATGTTGCGCATACTGGTTGCAGAAAATCCACGCAATCCAGGCAACTCCTGCTTCAATTGGTTGCTGATAACTTCGATAGCTCCTTGCCCCCAATTCTTCTTTCGGGTGTTTGCGGACACGTATCTGCCAATACCATAATAAAGTGCCAGTTGTTCCTGATTAACAGCTTTTGCGGCACGCGCCTGACTCTGTAGTATCGCGGTTTTGATGACATCCACCGCGTTTTGATATTGCTTTATATCGCTCATTGTTCGTACATGTTGTTATCGATCTCAAATGGGATTTTTCTATATATACATGCGAATGCCCACGTTATGAACACAAAGATACGAATTAATTTATGTACGCACAAAGGAAACACTGTAAAAGTAAAGCTTAAACCCAGAAATTATTGGCGCATTTTTCCCATTTTTAACCTCCCATATTCAAAAATCACGTCTAAAGTCCGATGGTTATCGGGGCCATTGGACGGGAGGTGTTGCTTTAAGACCTCCCGTATAACCTCCCGTCGGTTTAAAAGCTATAGTAACATTATAACTTAGCATTAAAGAAATACAGGAGGTCTTCAGGAGGTCTTAGAACAACACCTCCCGTCTCGTAAGATACCATGGCTGTCGAGCTGGAAGCCAATTATTGAAGATGGGAGGTCTTAAGTTAGATGAGAGATGAGAGATGATAGATGATTTTGAAATAATTTGACAATGGGAAAATTGCCCTCACCCTTCTCATAACGCTATAAGCCATAAGTATTTGTTCCCACGTTAGGAAAAATAATTTCCCTAGTGAGGCAGTAAATTTTCTCTAACTGGGCAGTAAAACAGGGGCGAAAAGGCGTTCAGAAAATTGTTTACAATGGAATCGGTTAGTGGTTAGTGGTTAGCGGTTAGCGACTTGAAACTATCTATCATCTATCATCTCTTATCTATAATCTATAACAACTTTTCTCTTTTCATTTTTCTCTTTTATCTCTTATTTATGTATTTTTGTAGCCAGAAAGTGATTGATAATAATTCACAATTCATAATTCATAATTAAGAGAGAAAAAATGACTCATAATTCATAATTGTGTTGGCCGCACTCGTTATTTCGATATATCATTATAACGTTGTTACGACAATTATTGCGGCCCATGTTCAATATTCAATATTCAACGTTCAATGTCATGAAACATACACTTCTTATTATAGCTTGCCTGCTTACGGCGGGTTTCTGTAACGCTCGAACAGAACGAGTGATTATTCAGGGGGACCACGGCAAGTTGGTGGCCGACCTGCAAACACCGGACGTGATGCCCAAGCATTGCCCCATAGTGATTCTATGCCATGGTTTCACCAGCAACAGAAACGGCGGACTGGAGCAGGGCATAGCTCATGAGCTGGAGGCCCAGGGCATTGCCAGCATCCGATTCGACTTCAACGGACACGGCGAGAGCGAAGGAGACTTTGTGCAGATGACCGTCCCCAACGAGATAGAGGATGCACACCATGTATATAACTGGGTGAAAGAAGACGGACGCTTTGGCAAGATAGGCATAGCAGGACACTCGCAAGGTGGTGTTGTTACCGCCATGCTGGCAGGAAAGATGGGCAAGAAAGCTTTCAAGGGCGGCGTGGTGCTGCTGGCTCCAGCGGGTGTGATACGCGATGATGCCATCCGCGGAACAGTAGCGGGGCAACCTGTAAGCGAGGGCGACCCATTAGACCCTCCTGAATACGTTGAGGTTTGGGGCCATCACTTGGGACGTGACTACATCAAGTCGGCCTTCTGGCTACCCATCTACGAGACGGCAGCAGGCTACAAGGGTCCTGCCTGCATCATACATGGAACAGCCGATCGCACGGTTCCCTACACATACGGTCTGCGCTTCCACCAACAATGGGAGAAGAGTGAATGGCATCTGCTGGACCGCTATGACCACGGCTTCGGTCCGCACCCCGAAGAGGCCATAAAAATAGCTGTTTCCTTCTTCAGAAAACAGCTAGAATAAGGGGGATCGGAGGCTTAGAAATAGAATCCAAGACCAATCTTGAGTCCTACTTTTGTTCCATCAGAGAACTTATTGAGGCAAGGCTCGAAATAGATGGCAGGCTCGATGCTGACATGCTGGTTCAGATAGTAGCAATAGCCAACCTCCAAGGGCAACTGCAAGAAATCATTTTGAGCGACAGAATGACGATACTGCAAGCCTGCGCCCAAGAAAATACCATTAGACTGGAAATAATAACGGGCGCCGGCACCCAAGACAACTTCGTTAAAATCTGGTCCATCCTGCCACTTGTGATCATAGCCTAAAATACCATGAATCATCCATGAATCTTCAATAAAATAACCACCGTTTGCAGAAAATCCCAAGCCGAACTTTTCGCCTGTGCTATAAGAGATGTTCAAACCCGTGAGAGATGCACCCACATACTTGGTTCCTTTTTCGAACTGTGCAAAAGAACTCATAGAAACCACTGCAAATAACAACAGCAAAAGACTCTTTCTCATAATAGTAATAAGACCTCCTTTAACTCTGCTACGAGAGAACTGCTTTAAGGCCTTCGGCAGTTTAGGTTATATTGACTTTTATATTTGCTCTTCCAGATAAAGAATCCAATTGTACAGCACACCATCATCACGAAACCTGCTATCAGTCCCCACTTATAGGGTAAGCTAAAGCCCTCGGGAGCGACTGTGATGTAAGAGGTACAAACCACCGTCATGAACATGGCAGGCAAGAGGCAGATACAATACGCCTTTTGCTTGCGAGCCAGCCAAACCGTTGCTGCCCACAAGGTGATGCATGCCAGCGTCTGATTGAACCACGCAAAGTAACGCCACAGGACATTGAAGTCCATAAACATCAGGGAGGTGGCAATAGCAAAGAGGGGCAGACAGAGAGCCAACCTCGTCCAAACATTCTTCTGACCCATATGCAGGAAGTCGGCAGCAATCAGGCGGGCACTACGGAAAGCTGTGTCGCCACTGGTAATAGGAGCAGCCACCACGCCAAGAACGGCCAGAATGGCACCTATTGTACCCATCCAACCCACACTCACCTCGTTCACCACAACAGCAGGATTACCCATAGAGGCCAATTTCTCGTAAGCCGTAGCACCAGCCTCGCCTGGCAACATACTGGCAAACTTGATAGTGGCAGCAGCCCATATAAGAGCCACAATACCCTCGGATATCATAGAGCCGTAGAAGATGGGGCGGCCGTATTTCTCGCTGGTAAGACAACGTGCCATGAGCGGGCTCTGTGTACCATGGAATCCGCTGATAGCTCCACAGGCTATGGTAATGCACAGCATGGGGAAGATGGGCAGGCCCTTGGGGTGATGAGAAACAAAAGGCTGGTCGGTAAGTTCAGGCAGCCATCCTTGTGCCGTATAAATATGCCATCCTATACCTATTGCCATTATCAGCAGGGCCAAACCGAACAAGGGGTAAATCTTGCCAATCAGTTTGTCTATGGGCAGGAATGTTGCTATCAGGTAATAGAGCAGTATTATCACAATCCAGAACCAATTGCTCCAAAGCCACCCTTGATCTGCAATCATATTATCGAGCAAAGCGGCTGGAGTGGTGATGAAGACGGTTCCCACCAATACCAAAAGGATCAGGGAACACAGACGCATCAGAATACGCATTCCCATACCCAGTTCGTCACCTATCAGCTCAGGCAAGGATACACCGCCCTTGCGGACGCATATCATACCACACATATAGTCGTGAACAGCTCCGGCAAAGATACAACCAAAAACTATCCACAAGTAGGCGGCAGGGCCGAAGAGGATACCCAGAATGGCTCCGAAGATAGGGCCCGTGCCGGCTATATTCAGAAACTGGATAAGGAAAACCTTCCAAGGGGAAATGGGCAGATAATCCACACCATCGCACTTGGCATAACAAGGCATGGAGGAAGTGTAATCCTTTGGGGAGAAAACTTTGTCAACAATGGCTCCGTAAATAAGGTATCCCAGGAGCAATGCAATCAGGGCAAAAGTAAAGGTTACCATAATTCTGTGTGTTATTCAATCTTTTTATTATCGTACCATACAAACAAAACAGTGAATACCGTTGTTATCACTGCAGCTATTATCTCGCTGGTTTCAACAGGAAGGCCAAAGCCATTGCCCTTGTCAACCAAGATGAACTCGCTGCTAACACTCAGCATAAATACGGCAGGAAGGAAAGCTATGCACCAACTCCAACGTGGCAGGATGCCCTTGCCGTCTTTTCTGTGATGTAGATAATGCGTAATAGTGAAGAAGGTGAAGGTGGCCAGTACCTGATTGAACCAGCTGACGTAGAGCCAAAGAACCTTGAAGCTGCTGACATTGAGCATAAGGATGGCAATCAGGAACAGAGGCGCAGCCAGGAGAACGCGGCGCAGAACCGTCTTCTGACCGAATCCACTGAAGTCGGCACATATCAGACGGGCAGCGCGGAAGGCTGAACCACCAGTACTCATGGGAGCAGCCACAATACCTAGAACAGCCAGCACAAGACCCGTACGTCCGAGCCAGTCATTACAGAGCATATTCACCAAAAGCGAGGGATCCATCTTGACCTCGGCAACCTGACCGTCGCGCACCACATGGGTCATGGTGTAATACAACTTCTCGTACGCATTACTGAAAGTATCTGTTATTCCGTAGAAAGAATTTACGTCCAAAGCATCTACAAACTTGATGGATGCGGCAGCCCAAATCAAAGCCACAACACCCTCTGTTACCATAGCGCCATAGAAACAGCGCAGGCCATATTTCTCGTTCTTGATGCAACGTGCCATCATAGGACTCTGCGTAGCATGGAAACCACTGACGGCTCCACAGGCTATGGTAATGAAGAGGCCTGGGAAAAGTGGCGTGGCACCCTCTACAGGATACCAGTCTGTGAACGAATCGGCAAAGGATGGGATGCTTCCCTCGGGATGTGAAAAGATACCTATGCCCACCAACACAGCCATCAGCAAAAGAGCGGCTCCGAAGATGGGATAGACGTTACCCACAATCTTGTCGATAGAGAAAACGGTAACAGCCAGATAGAAAAGGAAGATAAGCACCGTCCAGATAAGGCGTGTATCTGCAATGCCCACCAGCTGCACAGTCAGTTGGTCCATAAGGCCTGCAGGAATCATCACAAACGAGGCACCTACACAAATCATAAGCACCAGCGTTACCACACGCATCACCAGACGACAGGTACCGCCCAGCTCATCGCCAATAATCTCGGGCAGAGAAGCGCCGTCTCGACGAATACTAATCATTCCCGACATATAATCATGCATGGCACCGCCCAGCAAACAGCCCAAGACTATCCATAGGAATGCGGCAGGGCCATACAGAATACCCATCAAGGCACCAAAGATGGGACCTGTACCAGCAATATTCAGGAATTGTACGGTATAAACCTTCCACGTGGGCATGGGAATGTAATCTGTTCCATCAGGACGAGTGTAGCAAGGTGTCTTGCGGTCGGGATCTAACCCGAAAACCTTCTCTACAAACGTTCCGTAGAGAAAATATCCCAGCACTAGACAAGCCAATGCAATACAAAATGTAATCATACTTATTTTACCTTATTTTCTTTCTAATCCACCGCAAAGATACAATTTAATTTATAAATTGGCAATTTACCAATTATTTTTTTACAAATTACCCGTTTATTTTCATTAAGTCTCACAAGCATAGCTTGTTTTAGCGACAAGACGCGAAGACTTTAATTAAACATTATCGAAATATCGAAATTACGAAATATCGCCAACTCGATTACAAACAGTAAACAAACTTATAAACTCAATCTTTTCTTTTTTATCTCATAATTTATTATCTTTGTCGCATGAAAAAATATAAACGCCTCTTTTTTGCTGCCATTCTGCTTGCAATGGCTCAGTTTTCAATAGCTCAGGAATTGTTCTCGCCAGCCTACCCCGCACCCAAATATGAGGTAAGAGGTGTTTGGCTTACAACACTAGGCGGACTGGACTGGCCCAGAATTAAAGCCACATCGGCAACAAAACGCGAACAACAGAAGCAGGAACTCTGCCAGATACTGGACCAACTGAAAGCTGCCAAGATAAACACCGTGTTTATGCAGACACGCATCAGGGGCGCTGTTATCTACCCCAGCAAGATAGAACCATGGGACGTTTGTCTGACAGGGCAGTACGACAAGGACCCTGGCTACGACCCACTGGCATTTGCCATAGAAGAGACACATAAGCGCGGCATGGAACTGCACGCCTGGGTGGTGACGGTTCCCAGCTTTAAGATTAAAGATGCTGCCAAACTGGGCTCCAAGAGTCTGCTGAAGACACACCCCGAATTACTGAAGAAACATAACGATATGTATTACCTGGATCCGGGTCTACCTGGCTCCGACGACTATCTGGTAGGCATCTGCAAGGAGATTGTAAGCCGTTATGATGTGGACGGCATCCACTTCGACTACATCCGCTACCCCGAAAATGCCGAAGGCTTCCCCGATGGCGCAACCTACAAGAAATATGGCGGCAAGCAGTCAAAAGCCAATTGGAGGCGTGACAACATCACCCGCATGGTACGCAAATCGCATGCAGCCATCAAAGCTATAAAGCCCTGGGTAAGACTCAGTTGCTCGCCCGTGGGCAAGTTTAAGGATATGCGCCGTTTCTCCTCACGCGGATGGGACGCCTATGCGGCTGTCTATCAGAATGCACAGGGATGGCTACGCGACGGCATCATGGATATGCTCTGCCCCATGATGTACTTCCAAGGCGACCACTTCTATCCCTTTGCCGCCGATTGGCAGGAGAACAGCTATGGACGCACCATTGTCCCAGGTTTGGGCATTTACTTCCTTTCGCCCAGAGAGAAAGATTGGGACCTTGGCGTTATCCAGCGTGAGCTTTGCTACATTCGCGAACAGGGATTGCAAGGAGAGGCTTACTTCCGCAGCCAGTTCCTGACAGAGAACACGAAAGGACTTTATGATTATGTAAAGACTGCCTATTATCCCTACCCTGCCCTGCTTCCACCTATGACATGGGAAAGTAGCAAACGACCTGAGGCTCCAGAGGTTAAGGAGGAGCGTACAGGCCCTACAACTGGCTGCCTTAGATGGAAACCTGTTGATGGCTGTCGCTACGTAATCTATGCCAGCAAACAACTGCCTGTTGACACAACCAATCCTGCCAACATCGTTACAGTAACCTCACAAAGCGAATACCCATACAATCTGCTCTCCTCCACTCTCTTAGGACTGCACTTTAAGGTCACCGCCTTAGACAGATACGGCAACGAGAGCGAATAGTTTCCTTTATATATAATAAGGTAAGATAGCGGTTAGCGCCCCTACGCAGGTGTGAAAAATCCGCTTTTTTTCACATCTATTTCTTGTTTTTGTACGAAAAGGAATGTTTTTGTACAAAAAGGAATGTTCTATTCTATAGATTACTAGTATCTTTGACCGCTTTTAGGGTATATTCATATACCCAAAGCGGCAAAAAGAATGATTATTTGCGGCATTTAGGTAGAAATTTCAATTAACACAATTAATAATTTCACGGTATTAGAATTATGAAAAAAACACCTACTGAGAGTTCATGGAGACCGTGGTGGCAAGTGCCACTGCACAACTCTCCTAATGGCAGGCGGCTACATGCTACTGTCGTGTTATTAATGGCATTGTTGCTTTTGATGCCGCAAAGGGCAGGTGCCGTACTAGGTTCCGATATAAGCGGAACAGGCTTCTGGTACAGGTTCCTAATGCGCAATTACACTTACAACTCAAACAATAACGGTAACAAGCCATACGTAGATTTCTCAATCCCCTACTGCTATGATTATACGAGTTATACCGAGGGATTCATGGCAGCTCAGGGCGGTCTGAACATCTTGGTCAGTCCAGACGACGGAAAGAATTGGGTAAAGATTATCAACGTTAAGACCGATGCTAACCACAACTTCAACACCTCAGAGAAAATTGAGGGTTGTGACAAGTCTGGTACCCCCTACGCATGGAGCGACGGAACCATAGGAACCACTTACCATCATTATGTGCGTTGGTACCTCCCCCTAGCGTGGCGTAACTGTAAACTCATATTCAAGTTTCAGGGTAAATGGTGTGACAAAGACGGCGTAAATAATGTTCACGAGATTTTTACAAATGACAACCGCACCCTTTTCGAGAAATACACCGCATACAAATTCCAAGTGCGTACAATATCTTGGAATGGCAACTTCAAGATTGCACCTGACGGTACAATTACCATCCCCTACAAGTTTGGTTCAGCCTGCAACACCGATGGCAACACACGTATCTGGACATTTATTGATGGTAGCTGGGAGAGTAGAATACCCGCTAAGGAATTGGGGAACAACTACAATGCAGGCACCTACTCCTTCAAATTGAAGGATATTGGTAAGGATTTTCGTTGCAAAGAATTTAAAATTCAGCCCCTACATGAGTTCAGGCATGATTGGGACATGGATAGCAACGACAAGGACAAGAAGAAAAAGTACACTGATCAATTTGCCGAAACCAAGGCCTTCGCACCATTTCCAATAGCTGTCATCGAGAAGACTGAGTTTGATCAGGATAGCAATCGAGTGACAATAACGTGGAAGGGCGACAACTCGTCGTATTCGATAGGCAAATGGGGCACTTCATGGGCCATCTACCGCAACGGTGAATACGTAGGTACAGTACTTCAACAATTGAACGATTCTGAATATACAAATCCCAATTACGACAAGAAGGCAAATTCATACTTCTTTGTTGACAAAGACTTCCCCAACGAAACCAATCTGGAATACGAAATCTATTATGTATGGAGAGATTGGGACGTAAAAGAGAAGGTGAAAGAACTGAAGTCAACCAACAAGACGGAAAATTGCAATAAGGTAAGCACCACCCGTACGGTGCCCGTCAAGGATGCACAAGCAATCTGTTATGACGATCGCATCGAGTTCTCATGGACATCCGACATACATTCCTTGGACTATGGTCATGAGTTCCGCATCTATGTTGACAATGAGAAATCCCCCATCTACACTATCACACCTACGGACAGCACTGGAGTATTCAAGTGGATACACCGTACCACCGACCTACACTCAGACCGTCAGGAAGACATAGACGAGAATGGTATCCCATACGTAGAGGAGCCACTGAACGCCTGTGCGCCCCACACATACCGCATACAGGGCGTTATCAAAGGCAAGGAATTGGAGAACGATAAAGTGATATTTACCAACCGTGCCATCGGCAACGGTACCCTATTCTATTCCTTGGATGCCACGAAAGGTGTCTATCCAGGCAAGGTGAATCTATCATGGCGCGTCAATAAGCAAGGCTCTTACGAAGCCAAGACTTACATTGTAGAACGCCGTACTGCCGAGAACAATGACGAAGAATGGACTCAACTCACCCGCATGTCGAGTGCAGATGATAACCTGACCTATTCCGACGACACGCCGCTGCCAGGTGTATTCTACGACTACCGCGTAACGGTGATTGACAAATGTTCCGAGGGAACAGAAATCACCAACGACAAGACTGACATTGGTTTTGCCCAGACTACAGGTACATTGAGCGGCCGCATTACCTTTGGCTCGGCAGGTACTTCAGTGGTAGGCGTTGACGTGGAGGCAAAAAAGACAGGCACATCGGCCGAGAATGGGAATCAGTACCACTCTATGCGCTTTACCAATAACGCAGGTGCCGTAAAGTGGACGTACCCCAACAAGACCTATGCCGCCAAGAAGTTCGCCAACAACGACTTCAGTATCCAGCTGTGGCTGAGTCCCGACGAGCTGAACGAAGCCAAGATGATACGTCTGAACAACGAGACCTGTTACATTGGTATGAACAGCAATGGTAAGCTGACACTGGTTAACGGAGAGGATTCCGTGACCTTCAACAACCTCCAGCTGGCTGCCAAGCAGTATAACCACGTGGCACTGACCCGCAAGGCAGGCACATTAATCGGTTACCTGATAACCACAGATGATGAGGGTATTGCTAAGGCTACGAAGGACACCCTGACCATTGAAGGAAGTCTGGACCTCGATAGCGCTGTACAGTTCTCATTGGGCTACTATCAAGGTTATGCCGACGAGTTCCGTCTGTGGACGAAGTGCCTAACCGAGGCTGAGATTCTGGAGAACTACGACCACCTGCTGGTGGGCAACGAGGCAGGATTGGAGACCTACTGGACCTTCGACGAGGGTCTGAAGCATAAGTTCTTCGACTACTCACGTGCCCTCACTGTCTTTCACCAGCACCATGGCGAGTTAGGCAATAACACAGAGTCGGCATTGTTCACACCTGAGCAACTGAAACTGAAAGCAAAGACCGACAAGGATGGCAACTTCATCATCCAAGGCGTTCCCTTCAGCGGCGAAGGTACCACTTATGCCATCATTCCTAAGTTGAACACCCACGAATTCACCCCCACGCAGCAGCTACGCTTCGTGAGCAACAATTCATTGGTACATAACGGCACCGACTTCACCGACGTTTCGTCGTTCCCCGTTAGCGGTACTGTTCTCTACTCAGGCACCACCTATCCCGTTGAAGGTGTCAACTTCTATGTGGACGGGGTAGCTTGCACAAGGGACGGAAAGATGGTCGCCACAAACTCCGACGGCGAGTTCGAAATCAGCGTACCTATTGGCGAGCACTACATTCAGGCCGTGTTGAACGGTCACGTGTTTGTGAACAACGGACGCTATCCCGCTGACCCTGAAGGCTTAGGAGAAAAAGTAAAGGCCAACTTCGACCGTAAGATAACTGGTCTGGAGTTCCGCGATACTACACTGGTTAACTTTACCGGCCGCGTTGTGGGTGGTGACATCGAGAACGCCTACCCCGTAGGCTTCGGTTTGAGCCAGAACAACATCGGTATCACACGCCTTACCCTTAATCCTGTGAACACCAGCCCCTACATCAATGCGGTGAAAGAAAAAATTTCAGATACCAGTTTCGAATACAAATATAACACTGAGACTGTTTCTGTGCCTTCTGCCACAGACGAGATCAATAGCAAGTCATGGCGTGGCGGAGGCAGCGTACCTGAAGCCCGAACAATATATATCGAGACAGACTCAGTGACAGGTGAGTTCTCTGCCCTGCTGCCACCGTTGGAGTATGCTCTTGGCAACATGATGGTAAGAAATACAGGTACCATCGTGGGTAATGGAGTGACTATCGACCTCACACAACCAATGATTGAAAACAGCGATACGCTCACCCTCGAAGACGGCTCTTACCAGGTTTACACCTACAACACCAAACTGACACAGGCCTACCACAGCGAGCCACAGTTAGTTGTAACGCAGGAAGGTCATAATGACGGTTCGTTCGGTATCAAGAGTTACAAATTCCAGGATGAAATCAACACCATCATTGATAACATCTATGAGATAGATGCCGATGGCAACGTGAAATACAACTATGGTGTTTCTGGCCATGAAGCTCCGCTGTTCCTGGGCGGACAATCCTACACCTTCAATTTGGAAGGATTCGAGGAATACAAGAACTATGACGGCGACCCCAATCACGAAAAAGCAGTGGTGAAGAAGGTGCCACTAAGGAATGTAGAAGTAACCATCGGAAATGCCCTCTCCGACGGCCAGTCTGTGTGGATCAATACGGGTAAGGTGACCTTGGATAGTGACGGTCAGACCTACGATGCCGTAGCTGGACAAGTATTCAACCTGAAGAACAACAAGTTACTGTTAGACGAAGACGGTAAGGCCATATACCAATGGACGGCGGGTATCCCCAATGTGTCGGAACCCTACACACGTACCATCAGCATGACCTACGACATTAACGGACGGAAATACCAGTGGAGCGGCAGCGGACTGGAAGGTATCATCTTGGGCGATATGCCCACTGGCAACAACTTCGTAACCGCCGGTCCCGACCATCTGACCATGATTCTGCGTGACCCACCAGGAACAGGTTCATCAGCTGAGTGGAGCACTGGATCCACCACCACTACGACCACACTTAGGAACAACACATGGTCAGACAGCGAAGAAACAGGCTTCACTAGCCACTTGGGAAAAAGTAATGATGTCATGACCGGTACTGCCAGTGGAGTTCCTGGTGCACAGGCAGTAACTTTAGCAGTAACAAAAATAGACGCAAAAGATGACCTGACAACTCATGTGGTATCAGAAAGTGAGGGTGAAAGCGGAGAGACAATAGAGGAGACAACCACAATTACCAAGGCTGTGGCTACCTCCGGAGAATCTGACTTTGTCGGATCAGACGGTGACATATTCATCGGACGATCTACCAACATCATTTTCGGAGATGCCCGTCGTATAGGCTTTAAGAGAGAAAACTCGGATTTCTCCATCGGTTTGCGCAACGTAATATCGACTTCCCTGAACCCTGACAGCACCACCTTCATGTACACACAGAGCTACATCAAGAATACATTGCTGCCCAACTTCAAGAAGATACGCCAGAGCATGCTTAAATGGGCAACTCCGGCAGAAATCAGCCAGTACAATCCCGTAAATAAAATCGGTACACATAACAAAGGCAAGAATGCAGGTAACCTTTACCTCACCAATCTCACACCCGACGATGAAAATTATGGCGAGGAAGGCACCTATACGTTGGTTGTCCCCAACCCCTACGAGGCAATGCCTGATTCTGTAAAGAAAACCAAAGAGCAACTGCTCACGTGGCTTATTACAGAAGGATACGCCACCGCCGATAGCGTAGAATGGATTAACAACCAGATTAAGACCTGGGAGAATAACCTGAAGCTGAACGAGGAGGAGAAGGTACTTGCCTACGAACTGCACAAGAAGAATGATCCTTCCGTACAGTTTGAGAACTACTCGTTTGACGGAGGTTCCAGCTACACCTATACGGTAGAAAATGACTCCACACATACCTCTACGTGGGAGCAGAACGTCAAGGCTGGCATAAAAGTAGCCAACCGGCTCGGTTTTGAAATAAACAATACAGGTGTTGACTGGGACCTGGAGATATCTGCCAGTGGCGGTCTTCATGAATCCACGGAAACGGCTAATGGAACAAATACCTCTTTCTCATACACTCTGGCAGAGGAAGGTAGCGATGCCATCACGGTAGATGTATATCAGTACGGTGCCTTCGGCCCCATCTTCCGCACACGCGCCGGACAGACCTGCAATCCGTATGAGGACGAGGATACGACAAGCTACTACAATCCCGGAACCGTTATCATGGAGAAGACCATGCAGATAGAAGTTCCGCAGATAAGTGTTGACAAGTTTGAGATAAGCGACGTACCTACCGGATCGGCAGCCAACTACACGCTACACCTGTCGAATGCATCAGAAATAGGCGAGGACGTTGCTTACAGACTATTCTTCCTTGATGAAACAAATCCCAATGGTGCACAACTGAGCATTGACGGTAGTGTACTCACTTCCGAAGGACGACTCTTCAAGGTTCCCGGTAGCCAGACATTGGACAAGGCACTGCAGATACGACAGACTGATATTGGTGTGCTTGACTATGACTCTATCGCTGTGGTCTTCGCTTCTGATTCACAGCCTGACGAAATCTATGGTATTGTCTATCTCTCGACACACTTCACACCATCATCATCACCTGTGACGCTGGCTATGTCAACCCGTACAATGAACATCCTGAGCGGAACAGACCTTGTGCTTACCATCAAGGACTTCGATCGCAACTACAAAAACCTGAAGGCCTTCCGCCTGCAGTACAAGAAGGAAGGAAGTACCGACTGGACACAGTTAAAGGAGTATGTGCTAAATGAGGCTGACAAGACAGACAACAATGAGCTACTGCCCTCAGGAGCCACAGTGGACTTCTCGAAACCCTTTGCAGCATTCAGCGATGGCAACTATATCTTCCGTTGTGTATCTGCTGCCACTTACGGCACAGAGGAGGTTTACCGCTACAGCGACGAGATTGCTCTGATAAAGGATATGGTGAAACCACGTCCCCTTGGAACACCTGAGCCTGCAGACGGTGTACTCGACATCGGTGATGATGTGAGCATCTTATTCAACGAGGCCATTGTGAAGGGCGAACTGACCAAGCTGAACAACTTCACCATCACTGGTGTACTGAATGGTGCAGAGATTGATCACGAGACCGCCCTTAGTGTAAACAGCGGTACCGAAAAGGTTGCAGCTGCCAAGACAGAAGCCAGCATCAACCTGAACGGTAAGGACTTTAGCATTGACACTTGGATGAACATCACTGGTGCCGGTACATTGCTGAGCCACGGCCAGGGCAACCAAGAACTGACCGTAGGTACAAACGCTGACGGCAAGCTGGTAGTCACCATAGCCAATAACACCTATACCTCTAAGAATGTTGTTCCTACAGGCAAGTGGGCATTCCTGAGCATGAACGTGACGGCAGACGGCAAACTGACGGCTACCGTTGCTACTGCCGACGAGACTGTACCTCTGTTCAATAATATGGACGTTGTATCTTATGCAGGTAACGGTCCATTGAGTGTAGGTTGTGGTTCTGCCGCTGCTATGCACGAGCTGTTGCTCTGGGATGAGGCTCACGACATCACCACCGCTCTGGCTAACCGTTCAAAGAGCAAGGCTCCCTCTACCCGCCACCTTATCGGTTACTGGAAGATGAACGAGGGCGAAGGTAAGGAGATTCGTGACTACAGCCGCAACCGCAACATGATTATGCCTGATGAAACATGGTATATAAATAATGTAAATAAGGCTGTTAGCCTGGATGGTCAGCATTATGTAAGCATCAACACTTCCAGACTGCCTATCTCGGAATACGATGACTATGCAGTAGAGTTCTGGATGCGTGGTAGCAAGCAGACAGGTGAAGCCCAGCTCATGCAAATGGGCGAGGTTGCTCTGTCACTGAATGAAAATGGCGAACTGATGCTCATTGGTAAGGGTGCCAGCACCCAGGCATCGCAGTCTGATGCTCAATTCTCTGTTCCCAATTCTCAACTGACCGACAATGCATGGCACCATATCGCCTTGAACGTGCTGCGTCAGGGTGCAGCTGCTGTCTATGTAGATGGTAAGCGCTGTCTGACAACCAATGCCGCCAATGTAGGTGCCATCAACACAGACAAGCTTGTCATGGGTGTACGCCGTATCTATGATGAAACCATCGGAGGTACAGACCAGCACACTTACGACCACGCCTTCAAGGGGGAGATAGATGAAGTACGTGTATGGGGTGCAACCATGAACGGTGACCTGCTGACTAAGAACCGCAAGGTACGCTTCACAGGTCAGGAGGGCGGTCTCAAGGCTTACTATCCCTTCGAGACTAAGACGTTGGATGACTACAACCAGGTAGTGACCATAGGCACAGCCAAGGATCTCACCGGCAGCGGCCTGCAGGCTGAGCTTAAGTCTCTCAACTCTGAACCCTCAACTCTGAACTATGTGGATAACGCTCCTGCCCTGCGCACAAAACCCGCTGAGACAAATGTCAACTTTAGCTACGTAGCATCAGACGAGAAGATTGTTATTGAGATTGACGAGGATCCTGCCACCATCGAAGGTTGTACACTGAACTTCAACATACGCAACGTGGGTGACATGAACGGCAACTATTCTAGCGATGCTATCTGGAGTGCCTACGTCAACCGCAAGGAACTGGTTTGGGAGGATGACAACCTGAGCGTTGAGCAGCATGTGAAGGAAAAAACCGATGTTACCGCTACCATCAAGAACCTGGGCGGACAGCAGCAGATGTGGACACTCACGGGTCTGCCTGAGTGGCTGACAGCAAGCTCTGAATATGGTACCACAAACCCAAGGAACGAAAGCAAGGTAACCTTCACCGTAGCACCTTCTGCTCCATTGGGTCGTCACGAGGCTACCATATACCTCTCTGGTAACGATGGCATAGATGTTCCTCTGACCCTGAATATCAAGGTGAACGGCGATATCCCCAACTGGGCAGTAAACGCCAACGACTTCGAGAACTCTATGAACGTAATCGGTCAGGTTCAGATAGATAATCTTCCCGTAGATGACGAGGATGATATTCTGGCCGCCTTCATTGGCGAGGAATGTCGTGGCGTAGCACATCCCGTTTACAACGCTCGTTACGATGCCTGCTACATCACCATGGACATCTATGGTAACACGAATGTGGAAAACGGCGATGCCAAGAAGGCCATAACCTTCCGTGCTTATGATGCCTCTACTGGTACACTCTATCCTGTTGTTACACCGAGCAAGGCCATTGTATTTGACCCATTGACCTTGGTAGGAAACTACAAGGAACCCGTTACCTTCGACGTTGAAGACATCATTGAGCAGTCTGTTGAACTGAAGAAGGGGTGGAACTGGATCTCTATGAACGTAATTCCTAAACAGAAGAGTGTTCCTGCCGTCTTTGAGAAGATTGCTGGTAATGTTACCTCTGTTAAGAGTCAGACGGAGTATCTGTCAATTGAGAACGGCGTCTGGGGTGGTAACCTGACAGGAGACATGAACAATACAGAAATGTATGCCGTTCAGATGAAGGAGCCCTGCACCCTGCGTATTGTAGGTCAGCGCATTGAGCCTGCCGACAATGTTATTACTGTTGAAAAGGGTTGGAACTGGATTGGCTACTACGGCCAGCAGGTTGCATCTGTAGCCAATGCCCTCTCTGGACTGGAGAAGTCAGAAGGTGACATCCTGAAGGGACAAAGAGGTGTATCTTACTACGATGTTTATGAGTGGTCAGGTTCTCTGTCCATCATGGAGCCCAACGTTGGATACATTCTGAAGATCAATGGTGACGGAAACTACTCATTCAGCTATCCCAGCTCGACAGTTTCAAGATATACAAAGGCATATCAGTTCGAGGATATGGATGAAGTGACATCAACAGAGGAGACATCCGCCTTCCATCCCGTCAGCTTCCGCAAGTATCCTTACAACGCTACAATGGCTGTTAAAGTATTAAACGGCGGCGTGGCTCTGTCTAACTCAGAACTGGGTATCTTTGCTGATGACGAATGCCGTGCTATGGCTCAGACCAATGCACAAGGTGTGGCATATCTGACTATCCCTGGCGAAGACGAGACTACACTCTGTTTCAAGGTTGCCGTTGACGACGAGATTGTTGACGCTCCTACAGTTGTTACCTTCGAGGCTGACGGTGTTTATGGAACACCCACCAATCCGTTGGTTATCGAACTGGATGAAGCGACTTCGTTGAATGACGTATTAAGAGTGAAGAATGAAGATTCAATTTATGATCTAAGTGGTCGCAAGATTAAGATTCAGAACTCTGGCGATGCTAAACGTTCAAATGTGAACTCTAAACTGAACAAGGGTGTTTATATCATCAATGGACAGAAGAGAGCTGTCAAGTGAATCTGAACTTTTGAATACTCTACTTTCACCCCTCCTTTCACGGGAGGGGTGATTTTTTTTATCCTTGTACTTAAACACACAAAAAAGGGCACCCGATTTGGGTGCCCTTTTGCATATGGATTAATGTAACTTAATTACAAGCTCCAATCCTCCTGAGTCTTACGGATGTAGCTCTGGTAGCGACGCTTAGCGGCAGCCTTACATGCATCGTAAAGCTCCTGAGCCTCAGCGGGAGCAGCCTTCTTCAGAGAGAGGAAACGAACCTCGCCCTCCAGGAAGTCCTGGAACTTATCCCAGTCGGGCTCCTTGCTATCCAGCTGGAAGGGGTTCTTACCCTCTTCTGCCAGAGCAGGATTGTTACGCCACAACTGCCAGTAACCACACTCAACAGCCTTAGCCTCCTCAGCCTGACTCTTACCCATACCGCCCTTGGCCTTCAGACCGTGGTTGATACAGGGAGCATAACCGATGATGAGTGAAGGTCCGTGCCATGCCTCAGCCTCGCGGAAGGCCTTCAAGCACTGGCTCTGATCAGCACCCATAGCTACCTGAGCAACATAAACATTGCCATAGGTTGCCTGCATGAGACCCAGATCTTTCTTGCCGGCACGCTTACCGTTGGCAGCGAACTGAGCAATAGCACCGATAGGAGTAGCCTTAGAAGCCTGACCACCAGTGTTAGAGTAAACCTCGGTATCAATAACAAAGATGTTAACATCCTCGCCAGAACCAATAACGTGATCCAGACCTCCGTAACCGATATCGTAAGAAGCACCGTCACCACCGATGATCCACTGTGAACGCTTAACCAGATAGTGTTCGAGCTCCTTCAACTGAGCACAAACGGGGCAGCCAGCCTTAACACCCTCGGCAAAGAAGGGCTTCAGAGCGGCAGCAGCAGCCTTTGAGCCATCAGCATCGTTCTTCTGCTCGATCCAGTTCTGGGCAGCAGCCTTGAACTCAGCACTTGCCTTATCGCCAGCGATGAGCTGGTTCAGCAGGTCGGTAATACGGTTCTTCATCTTCTTGTTAGCAAGAACCATACCCATACCATACTCGCAGAAGTCCTCGAAGAGTGAGTTAGACCATGCGGGACCCTGACCCTTCTCGTTCTTAGTATAAGGAGTTGAAGGAATAGAACCAGAGTAAATAGATGAACAGCCCGTAGCGTTAGCAACCATCTGACGGTCGCCGAAGAGCTGAGAAATCAACTTAACATAAGGAGTCTCACCACAACCAGAGCAAGCACCGCTGAACTCGAAGAGAGGAGTAGCGAATTGGCTGTTCTTGGGGCTCTGCTTGATATCAACAAGATCCTGCTTGCTCTTAACGTTCTTAACGCAGTACTCCCAGTTAGCAGCTTCCTTAGCAGCAGCCTCTGAAGAGTCGTCGTAAGCAACCATGGTAAGAGCCTTGCCCAACTTGGGATTGCCGGGACAAACATCAGCACAGTTACCGCAACCCAGACAGTCCTTAACACCTACCTGCATAACGAAGTGCATACCCTTCATAGCAGCGGGAGCCTTCATCTCGAGAGAAGCACCCTGGAAGCCCTTCACCTCCTCATCGTCCATAACGATAGGACGGATACAAGCGTGAGGACAAACGAAGGCACACTTGTTACACTGGATACAGTTCTCGGGATTCCAAACAGGAACGAAGCCGGCAACACCACGCTTCTCATAAGCAGCGGTACCCTGCTCCCAAGCTCCATCCTCGTAACCCTTGTATGCAGAAACGGGCAGGTCAGCACCGTTCTGAGCGTTGATAGGACGAACCAACTCAGAAACAAACTTGGGCTCATCGCGAACGATAGCCTCATCATCGGGAAGGTTAGCCCATGCGGGATCAACAGCCAGAGTCTTGTATTCGCAACCGCGGTCAACGGCGGCGTAGTTCATGTTAACGACATCCTCGCCCTTCTTGCCGTAAGACTTAACGATAGCCTTCTTCATCTGCTCTACTGCCAAATCAACGGGGATTACCTCGGTGATGCGGAAGAAAGCAGACTGCAGGATGGTGTTGGTACGGTTACCCAAACCAATCTCCTGAGCAATCTTGGTAGCGTTGATATAGTAAACAGTAATGTTCTTCTGAGCGAAGTACTTCTTTACGCTGTTGGGCAGGAAGTTAACCAACTCCTCGCCATCGAAAATGGTATTCAGCAGGAACTGACCGTTCTGACGAAGACCACGAAGTACATCATACATACGCAGATAAGCCTGAACGTGGCAAGCCACGAAGTTAGGAGTCTTAATCTGGTAAGTTGAACGGATGGGGGTATCACCGAAACGCAAGTGAGAGCAGGTGAAACCACCAGACTTCTTAGAGTCGTAAGAGAAATATGCCTGGCAATACTTATCGGTATTGTCACCGATAATCTTAACTGAGTTCTTGTTAGCACCTACGGTACCATCGGCACCCAGACCGAAGAACTTAGCCTCGAAGATACCCTTGCCACCAAGAGCCATCTCCTCCTTAGCGGGCAGAGAGGTGAAGGTGAGGTCATCAACAATACCTACGGTGAAGTGATTCTTAGGCTGAGGCAACTCCAGGTTCTCGTAAACACTAAGAATCATGGTAGGAGTTACGTCGGCAGAACCCAAACCATAACGGCCACCTACGATAACGGGAGCATTCTGCTTGCCGTAGAAGGCATCCTTAACATCGAGCAACAGAGGCTCGCCATTGCTTCCGGGCTCCTTTGTACGATCCAGAACAGCGATACGCTTGCAAGAAGCAGGAACAGCCTTCAATAGGTGCTCTACGCTGAAGGGGCGATACAGGTGAACGCTAACCAAACCATACTTCTTGCCATTGGCATTAGCATAGTCGATAGCCTCGCGTGCAGCCTCAGTACCAGAACCCATCATGATGATAACCTGCTCTGCATCCTCAGCACCATAGTAGCTGAAGAGCTCATATTTACGACCAGTACGCTCAGAGATAGCAGCCATGTACTTCTCTACGATAGCGGGAACAGCATCGTAGTAACGGTTGCAACTTTCGCGGTGAGCGAAGAATGTCTCGGGGTTCTCGGCCATACCCTTAGCCTGAGGATGCTCAGGAGAGAGGCAGCGTGCACGGAACTCGCTGAGAGCCTTCTGGTTTACCAAGTCACGAACATCATCTTCCTCGATAAGCTCAACCTTCTGGTACTCGTGAGAAGTACGGAAGCCGTCGAAGAAGTTGATGAAAGGAACGCGAGCCTCGAGAGCGGCCAAGTGAGCAACTGCAGAAAGGTCCATAACCTCCTGAACAGAACCTTCAGCCAGCATAGCGAAACCGGTCTGACGGCAAGCCATAACGTCGCTATGGTCACCAAAAATACACAATGAATGGGTGGCTACGGTACGAGCTGATACGTGGAATACAGAGGGAAGCAGCTCGCCGGCAATCTTGTACATGTTGGGGATCATCAACAGAAGACCCTGAGATGCAGTAAATGTTGTTGTGAGAGCACCAGCCTGCAGAGAACCGTGAACAGCACCTGCTGCACCAGCCTCAGACTGCATCTCCTGCACCATTACCGTGTCGCCGAAAAGGTTCTTACGACCCTGAGCGGCCCACTCGTCAACATGCTCCGCCATAGGAGACGAAGGAGTGATGGGATAGATAGCAGCAACCTCGCTGAACATATAGGCAACATGTCCTGCACAGGTGTTACCATCCCATGTCACAAATTTCTTTTCTTTTGCCATAATAAATTGATAGTTATATAAAAATCTTTATCCTAAATTTCTATTTTGAATCTTGATTTTGAATTCTCAATTATGAATTATGAATTAAGAATTATGCATTAATAAAGGAATCCATACACCCAGATAGGAATCTCCTGCTCGGCACCCTCGGCTATATTGGAGAGGGCATACAAGACATCGGTATTCTTACGCTTGGGATGTTCCAGGCAGATACGAAAGCGCTGTTTACCATCAACGATAAACGTACTGCTTCTATCGCCGGCCTCAACCTTATGACGACCCCAGAGTGCATTCTGGAAGAAAGTCTCCATCAGCGTCTCCTCGTCGGTCTTGCCAGGTGTCATTGCATACATCAAATTGGTGTTATGCAGATACAGGCCAGAAGGTTTCTTGGGGAATTCCTCGCCATGACGGTATATCATATTCAGCAATCGGGCATCGCTCAGATACTTGATATAGTTCATCACCGTAGCACGGCTGGTCTGCATATCGCTGGCCAACTGGCTAACGTTGGGAGCACCTGTTCCGCCTGTTGCCAAGAGGTACAAGAGCTTCTTTATCTTGCTCAGATACTTCAGGTCGATCTGCTTGATGAGGAGGATATCCACCTCTATCATCATGTTCATGGTCTTCAACAGATTCTCGCTGAAGTTACTGTTCTCCAGGAAGAATGGATAGTATCCGTGATGAAGGTAGTTGCGGAAATGCTCCAGCGGATCTACTTTTGCCAATACCTCCTGAGCAATACGCTCGTGACGGTTCTGAATCTCACGGATGCTGTAGGCCTTGAAGTTCTCACCTGTCTTCAGGTTCAGATACTCGCGGAAAGAAAATCCGCGCAGGTTATAGCTGTCAACAATGCCGTTCAACTCAGGATTCTCGTCCTTGAGACGCATAACGCTACTTCCCGTGAAGACAACGCGCAGACGAGGAATACGGTTGTAAATCAAACGCAACTCATGGCTCCAGTCTGGTTGTTTGAAAACCTGGTCTATAAGCAAGACCTGTCCACCAGCCTGCTGGAATTCCTGCGCAAACTGGAAAAGTGTCTTTCCCTGGAAGTAGAAATTGTTCATGTTGATGTACAGGCATCTCTTATCCCGTAAACCAAAATTCTCCTTTGCATACTGAAGCAGGAAGGTTGTTTTACCAACACCCCTACTGCCTTTAATTCCTATCAAACGCTGCTTCCAGTCGATTTCGTCCATCAACGCTCTGCGAACTGGAGCCTGCGTATGTTCCAAAAGAAATTGGTGTATCCGAAAGAATGTTTCTAACATACCCGAAATATATTATTTTTTCGGTGCAAAGATACTTATTTTCGTGCAAATTGCAAACTCTACATAACAAAAAGTGAATTTTGACCATTATTTTTTGGGAAAAACGTCAATATGACGCATTTGTTTCATGATTGCAGTCTGACGTTTTAACATATAAGACGATGGATTCTTGCTACTGAATCTCAACGGATTAGGTAATGTGGCGGCAATAAGTGCGCAATTGGCCCGAGTCAGTTCCGAAGAACTTCGCCCGAAGTGTTGCTGCGCCACAGCTTCCGCCCCATAAATACCATCCCCCATCTCTATGGAATTCAGGTAAACTTCCATGATCCTGTGCTTACCCCAAACAATCTCAATCAGCCCTGTAAAATAGACCTCCAATCCCTTACGAACCCAACTGTGGGCAGGCCACAAGAATACATTCTTGGCCGTCTGCTGGGATATGGTGCTACCGCCTCTGTTGCGCTTACCTGCCCTACTCTCTTCGATGGCTTTGTTAATGGCCTTAAAGTCAAAACCATGATGTTTCAGGTAGAGCTGATCCTCGCTGGCCATAACAGCAACAGGCATATAGATTGACATCTCGTCGAGCGGAACCCAATGATGTTTCAACCTGATTTTCTCGCCGTGTACCACTTGTTGACAGCATCGAATTACCATCAACGGAGTCACATAGACAGGCATCCAGCGATAGGCTATAACAGCAAGAATTGTGCTTCCGAAAAACAGAAGCACAATCCATTGCATTATCTTTTGAATCTTTTTCAGCATAAAAGTCCTCCCCATAGAGGGGGAGTTAGAGAGGGGCTTTTTACTTCAGTGTACCTGCGTTGGCAGCGTTAATCATAGCCTCGCTGGCATACAGATAAACCTCAACACGACGGCTGGCATTTACATCCTCCTTGCCATTGGCATCAAGGATCAGATA
Organism: uncultured Prevotellaceae bacterium; assembly: GCA_946619915.1. Taxonomy (GTDB): domain Bacteria; phylum Bacteroidota; class Bacteroidia; order Bacteroidales; family Bacteroidaceae; genus Physcousia. The sequence goes on from CAMOMP010000027.1 coordinate 33,633, forward strand.
CTGAGGATCCTCGCCATAGCCGACAACGCTCTTAATCTGAGCATTGTTTACGCTGCAAGTACCAGTAAGATAGTTCTTTACAGCATTAGCACGATTCTGGCTGAGTACCATGTTCTTATCCTCTGCACCGTCGCTGCTGGCAAAGCCATAGATGGCAACATCGCAATCTGTATAAACGTTCAGTACGGTAGAAGCGAACTTCTGCAGAGACTGCTGTGCAGCGGGCTGTAAAGCATACTTACCAACCTTGAAGAGGATACCATTGTCGAAGGAAACCTTAACAGCCTCCAGGCCATTCTTATCAGTAATAGTCTCAACCTCAGCATTGGGAACTGCCTCAGCAGCAGCCTTAGCCTTATCCATCTTCTTACCAATCAGAACACCAGCTGTGGTACCACCAGCAACACCTACACCGGCACCAATGGCAGCACCCAACTTAGCACCGCTTGAACCACCAGCCAAAGCGCCAATAGCTGCACCTAAGCCAGCGCCCAAAGCGCCACCACCTGCACCACCGATAAGACCACCCTTAGCGGTATTACTCATGTTACAACCAGAAACTAAAAGAGCTACTGCAAGAGCTCCCATTGTACCTTTCATTCCTTTCATTATTCTATCGTTATTAAATGTTATACATTTCCTTACTTGATTAAATATTGACGCAAAGTTACACATTTTTGATAAGAAGCATACAAAAATCCGCGTTTTTTTAGTACTTTTGCAGCGGTTTTAACACCCTAAAAGGGTTAAACCGTTTATTCAGGCAAACAAAATAAAGACAAAATATAATGGCAAAAGAATTGGAATTTCTCACAAAACGCAGTGAGGACTACAGCAAATGGTATAACGAGTTGGTGGTAAAAGCCGATTTGGCAGAGCAGTCTGATGTTCGTGGCTGTATGGTCATCAAGCCTTACGGTTACGCCATCTGGGAAAAGATGCAGCGTGTACTTGACGACAAGTTCAAGGAGACGGGTGTTCAGAATGCCTACTTCCCCCTGCTTATCCCCAAGAGTTTCCTCTCTAAGGAGGCTGAGCACGTAGAAGGCTTTGCCAAGGAATGTGCTGTTGTAACACACTATCGTCTGAAGACCAACGAGACACACGATGGTGTTGTGGTTGACCCTGCAGCTCGCCTGGAAGAAGAGCTCATCATACGTCCCACTTCCGAGACTATCATTTGGAATACCTTCAAGAACTGGATTCAGAGCTATCGCGACCTGCCTCTGCTCGTTAATCAGTGGTGTAACGTTATGCGTTGGGAGATGCGTACCCGCCTCTTCCTGCGTACCAGCGAGTTCCTGTGGCAGGAGGGCCATACAGCTCACGCTACACGCGAGGAGGCTGAAGCTCGTGCCCAGCAGATGCTGAAGGTTTATGCCGACTTTGCCGAGAACTACATGGCAGTACCTGTTATCCAGGGCGTAAAGAGCGAGACTGAGCGTTTCGCCGGTGCCCTCGACACATATACTATCGAAGCTATGATGCAAGACGGTAAGGCACTGCAGAGCGGTACCAGCCACTTCTTGGGTCAGAACTTCGGTAAGGCATTCGATGTTCAGTTCCTCAACAAGGAGAACAAGCCCGAATATGCTTGGGCAACCAGCTGGGGTGTCAGCACACGTTTGATGGGTGCACTTATCATGACACACTCTGACGATAACGGTCTGGTACTTCCTCCCGCTTTGGCTCCCACTCAGGTTGTCATCATTCCTATTGGCAAGCCTGCACAGATGGAGCAGCTCGATGCTAAGGCTGAGGAGATTGTCAAGAACCTGAAGGCTATGGGCATCAGCGTTAAGTACGACAATGCCGACAATAAGCGTCCAGGCTTCAAGTTTGCCGACTACGAGCTGAAGGGTGTGCCCGTTCGTCTGGTTCTGGGTGCTCGCGATTTGGAGCAGGGTGTTGTCGAGATTATGCGTCGTGACACTTTGGAGAAAGAGAATGTCAGCATCGAAGGCATTGAGCAGTACATCAAGAACCTGCTCGATGACATCCAGAAGAACATCTTCCAGAAGGCTAAGGCTTACCGCGATGCTCACATCTACGAATGCGATAATTACGAGGAGTTCAAGGAGCGCGTTAAGGATGGCGGCTTCTTCCTTTGCCACTGGGACGGCACAGCCGAGACTGAGGCTCAGATTAAGGAAGAGACACAGGCCACCATACGTTGCGTACCCTTCGGCGTGGAGCAAACTCCTGGTACCGATATGGTCAGCGGCAAGCCTGCCAAGGCTCGCGTCCTGATCGCAAGAAGCTATTAAGCATATGAGGCCGGGAATCTGGATAAGCACGCTCTTTGCAGCCGAGGAGATTCCCTCTGCCATAGTAACCTTTGTGGCGCTGCTGATGTTCCTGCAGACAGGGGCATCCATTACGCTCTCAACAGCATTAGCAGCCCTATTGTTCCTGCCCTGCATACTCAAGTCCTTCCTGAGGACGTGGGTACGCAGGGTTGGTCATTTTAGGGATATGCTTCTCCTTGTAGAAGGACTTATCTGCGTCACCCTCTTCATACTTGCCGGTACCTTCTCACAAGGGATATGGTGTGTATTTTGCGCCCTAATGCTCACTAGCTTTCTGGTAGCATGGCACGAACTGACAGCCCGCATGTATTACGAACGGATGCTTTATCCGCGCCAGCAGAAATTCTATACCAACCTCAAGATTACCTCAGCCCAACTGGCAGTCATCCTTACCTATGGTGTGCTGATTATCATGGTAGGTAATCTGGAGGTATTCTTTCGTCAGATAAGGCATTCGTGGGCAATGGGTTGCTACATGACGGCAGGTGTCTTTATGTTCTTTACCGTGCTACACATTCTGACGCTCCCCACCCCACAAATAGGGAATCAGGTACGCAAGCATAGTATGGGAGCATCCGTCATGGCCGAAGTTCATGTGATAGAACGCATTAGGGAACAACCCAATTGGTGGAAGTATGTGCTCTGTATCTTCCTGATGCTGCTACCACAGAGCCTGATGTTCTTTACGCGCGTACATTATTTATTTGATAAGACGGCAAACGGCGGACTTGGATGCACCATTCAGGAGATTGGTTTTGCACAGGGAACTGTTGGCGTGATAGCTTTTACCCTCGGATTAACCATCGGACGCAGTCTGATGCGATGGATTCCTGCCCAGAAGCTCTTCTGGCCGTTGACCCTTGTTTTAGGACTCTCTCCTGCCGTTTATCTGTTTATGACCATCGAGACGCCTACCGACCTTGGGGCATTATGCGTTGCCACCTTCCACGCCCAGTTGCTCTTCGGCTTGGGTATCTGCATCTGCCGTATTCCCTTGGCCATGATCTCAGGCGAACGTTACCGCAATTGCGCCAACCTGCTTAGCGTTCCCCTTATTGCCACCTGTATGCTCCTTCCCCTAATGGCAAGCGGTTGGCTGGTATCATGGTTGGGCTATCACCAGTTCTTCCTCCTTAACACCCTCACCGCCCCCATCTGTTGGCTACTGATAAAAGTGGTTAGAAGGTAGTGGTAATGGTTAATGGTTATTGATTTTTCGAACAACTCGTATGAACTTTTCCGAGCGTTAGCAGACTCGAAGCACAACTTCAATTATGAACACCGAAGGGGTCTCGAGCGAAAGCGAAAACGAAGTGGTAATTATGAATTATGAATTATGAATTAAGAATTATGAATTGAAAAAAGCGCCGCTTTAACTAATTTCTTTGAAACGCCCCCAAAAAGTTGAGGCGGCTCAAACGATCGATCGAGCCGGCTCAACTGATCGAGTGAGCCGGCTCAACCGAAAAAACGAGGCTTGTGGCACTTTTGCAATTGTTGCAAAAACAATCAACTTGCAAAATAAATTATTTAAGTTGTTTCTTGCCCAAAATCAAGTTGATTTTTGCTCAAAAACAAGCTAATAAGAATTCAGCCTCCAAACTCCTTGAATTCACGCTGAATTCGAGGAGTATTCAGCGTGCAAACCATCCGAATTCAGTGTTCATACTCAAAGCATAAAAAAAGCGAAGCCAAAGATATGGAAGAAGTTGACTGGCAAGAGCGTGCTCTTCAAGACCGACTTGATTCTGACAGAAGTAACCTTCTATCGTCTCGATTACGATGGAACTGTCCCCAGTTTGTCCCCAGTAGTGAAGTGACCCCCAAAGTTTGTCCTCTGTTCAATTCTACACAATTGGAGAAAGCCGAAAAGATATTGGAATATCTGAAATCCAAGAATGGCAGTATAACAGACTTGATGGTAATCTCAGGCGAAAAAAACAAGAATCGTCTTCGTCAGAAAGTGCTGTATCCTTTGATTGGTGCAGAATTGGTAGAGCCAACAATCAAAGAAACGCCCAATAGTCCTAAGCAGAGTTATGCATTGACAGAAAAGTCAAAGGCATATATGAACAAAAAAGAATAAGTTTTTGGCCTCTTCTGTCAGTTTTGTCATTGACAAAAAAAACACTTTAACACTCACAAAGAAAAAGAATTATTTATAGCGCTCCATAAAGCAAATAGCAATACGGCGTTTCTCTGGGAGTGAAAGGCCGTATTGCTCATAGTGATACGCCGTTTCTCTAATAAATATACGACCTGCGAATGAAGGTTGCTGGCGGATGTGGAAGATGTATATTGAAATTATTGGATTTTCGCAAAAACAGGTAACATATACCATAAGAACCTTTGAGAGCCGATGGTTATCGCGTTGAAGGCACGGTATATGTTTGTGCGATATGTACCTATCATGTACCTAACATATACCTGACATCTCTGTCAAATTCTTGAATCATAAGGTACATATAGGGTATATGTTAGGTACATGTTTAGACAATATGTACCGTCTGATAAGAACGATAACCATCGGGGGTAAAGCCTCGTTGGGGTATATGTTGGCAATTATTTGAGAAAACTCCATTGTCGGAGCAGAGAGCTAAGGGTAAAAACATGTATTAATACCTTCACATGTTACTATTAAGGTTTGCAAGTATTACTATTAATAGTAGTCATTTTAGGCTTTAGGCTCTAGATTTTAGACTTTAGCGCATAGCTATTGCTTCGTGAATTAATTTGACAATGGAGATATTGGTCTCACCTTCATTACAGGGCTATTAGCCATAAGTTTTTTACTGTCAGGTTGGAAAACAAAAACTCCCCCGTTAGGGAATAAAATTTCTCTAACTGGGGAGGAAAAAGGGACTAACAAAGTACCCTTAAAAAATATTTACAAGTTGCAGGAAAGCCCTTTGCGACTCCCCGCAAACATCAGTTCTTCGGAATCTTGACCAAAGCTGTAACGGTAAAGGTGACAAGGCAGAAGGCCATTACTATCAGGAAGAAGGTCTGATAGCCTACATTCTCGGATATCAATCCCGAAACCATTCCGGGCAACATCACGCCTCCCAGATACTGTCCTGCCGTACAAATGGCAAAGACTGCCGTACTGCGTTCGCCTCGTGAGAAGGTAACAAGGAACAACGTATATGCGGCAAATCCCAAACCATAACCAATCTGCTCGACGCAGACACAGGTTCCTGTAATCCATAACTGATCTGTAGGGAAATAGCTAAGGAAAACATATACGATATCCGGTAACGTAATACACAGCACAAGAGGCCACAGGCATCGCTTCAGTCCCCATTTAGAAACGGTCCAACCGCCTACGATTCCGCCCGCTAAAAGACCGATAACGCCCAAGGTTCCGTAAACCAATCCGAAATCTACGTTACTCATACCCAGGCCACCCTCTTCTATTCCGCGAGTAAGGAACAATGGTACGATCTTCGTCAGAAGTCCTTCTGGCAAACGGAACAACAGGATAAACATCAGGGCTGTGATAACGTGGGGCTTTGTTGCAAACACCTTCAGCGTATTCCAGAACTCAATCAGCTGGGTCTTCAAGTTGAAATCGTTATGCAACGATGTTTCGACCTTGGGCAACAACAAGCTATGATAAGTGGCAAGTAAGAGCATCAGTACACCCAATATCAGGAAGACAACCATCCATGAGGCTGATGGGGTCTGAAAGGCTGCCCCCAGCTTTCCATCTTGCAGATAGCCAGCTAACAGCACCAATCCTCCCTGCCCTATTACCATACCAATGCGATAGAAGGTGTTTCTTACACCTACATACAATTCCTGGTCCTTCTCTTTCAGTCCGATGATATAGAATCCATCCGCAGACACATCATGCGTTGCACTTGCGAAAGCAATCAACATAAAGATGGCCAGTGAACTCTGCAACCAGTAGGCCATTGGGAGCGTAAAGGCAACCATTGCCAAAGCAATTCCCATCAGGAACTGCATAGACAAAATCCACCAACGCTTGGTCTTGAAGTTGTCAATGAAAGGACTCCACAGTGGCTTAATAACCCACGGCAGACCCAACCAACCAGTGTAAACTGTGATTTGTCCGTCAGACAAACCAAAATCCTTGAACATGATAACCGAAATCAGCATAACTGCCGAGAACGGAAGTGATTCTCCCAAATAAAGGGTTGGAACCCAAAGTGCAGCTTTATTTTTCATAACAACGGCCCCCTCCGCTCCCCTTGGGGGAGTACTATACCCGGGGTAGGTTTCTTAATTAGATTTATCATTTCTTCCCTCTTCCTTAGGACACTCCCCCAAAGGGGGAGCTGGGAGGGGGCTTCTTATCACCCTAATTCCCAACATGGTGGGTTGTCTCTTTGCATACTGGTACAGGGGCATCGGCTCTAAGACTACCTTCTTGTAGATACTGCTGGCATCCAGCAGATATAGCTTGCCGTCCTTACCCCACTCGGCAAATCCCACATGGCTGACATCCAATCCGTTCTTTTTGGTCACAAGGGCAAGGATATCACCATCATTAATACATTTCAGCGCATCCCTTGACTCATTCAAGAGACTGGAGGGAATATAGCGAACCTCTGTTCCCGAGACGGCTTTCTCTAACTGTGCTATTGTCTTTACATCTTCTGGATTGTCCTTCAGCATGGTGTAATATTCGGGATGCCGACTCATGTAATTGAGTTGTAACTGCTGAGTGGCAATGAAAGGATAATCTGTCCCTGTCTGCTCTTCTACCAGTCCCAACCGGGAATTGCTCGCTATCCATTGGCTGAAATAATGGTTGCGGCTGCAATAGCCGTCCAGTTTACCATTATTATATCGGATGGTTTGAAGCCAACGCAGATAATCCTGCCAAGTGATTCCTCCATGCTTGGTGGTAAGGATCAGAGCCGTAACTGTCTCTACGAACGTAGTACAATCCAACTCCCTGAGGTTTACCACCAGTTCTTCCTCCTTATTAACCTCTAAAGTATGCCCCACATACGGGATGCCTAAGAACTGATGTGCATAGTATAGGACCAAGTTCTTGTCCGCAGCCTGCCTCCTACCCTTCTGCAACAACTCTACCACACGAATGCTATCTTCCCGCTCGTAAGTAACAGCTTGGACGGGTAACGATAACGTTAATGTCAACGATAACAAAACCAAAATCCAAGTTCCCCTCGCCCATGGGAGCGACTGGGGGCTGTAGAGTAGCCACTGAATGTGGCTGCG
>CAMOMP010000028.1:0-39029 GCA_946619915.1 uncultured Prevotellaceae bacterium
CACAAACGTATGTTATATCAGATGTAACCTTACAAAGAGTAATCATAGATGGGGACAGTTTGTTATCGGGCAAGAAACTATATCTTATGAAAACAGGCCTGAGAGAAGGAACGAGGACGGAAATTCATCCCAGTATCTATTATGATGCAGTAGACCATTTCCCAAATGTTTCAGAAGATTCTCTGATTAATATATTTATCGAAACTGAATATGGCATATGTTTGAACGATTGTTTCTCTTCGATTGTTCCGTATGGGACAGGAGGAAGTTATGATATGTTGACCCTTTATGGCCAAGATACCATATGGTCTGTACTTTGGGACAATGATATAAAAATACACGAGAGATTCTTGAGAGGTGAAGATATATACCATTTTATAGAACCTGAAAATTGTTGTCTCTTCTCCCTTAACGAAACGGACTCGGTTCCTCATAAGATTCGATTTGTTTTTCCTGACAGAGTGATTGAGAAAACTGTTAATAATACGCCAAAGCATTATACTGTTAGGTATTGGTAAATTACATGAATAGGGATATTTTTTTTGAAATTTGAATTTATAAATTTTGAATTTAGAATTCTTGTTCCTTGGGCCAATTGACCAGGAATACCTTTTCGGTTGCTCTCGTCAGGGCGGTATAGAGCCAACGGAAATAGTCAGGCGTGAGCATCTCCTCGGTAACGTAGCCCTGGTCGATATACACATGCTGCCACTGTCCACCCTGCGCTTTGTGGCAGGTTACAGCATAGGCATATTTAATCTGAAGGGCATTATAATAAGGATCCTGACGTAGGCGCTTCATACGCTCGCGCTTGTCGCGAATCTCAGGATAATCCTCCCAGACGGCATTGAAGAGCTGTTCCTGCTGCTGACGGGTAAGAGCAGGTGCCTCGCTCTGTAGTGTATCCAACAGAACCGTCACATCCAACTCCATATTGTCGTAGTCGGGGAACCGCAGGGTGGCATCGGCAAAGCGGAAGCCGTACAGCTCGCGCTCATTCCTGAAGCGCCTGACAACTGCCACGTCGCCGTTGGCCAAGAAAGAAGTTGAGAGTTGAGAGTTGAGAGTTGAGAGCTGAGAATTTTGAATTTTGAATTCAGGATTAACGTTCTCGTTAATCCTTTCTGTCCAGTAGTAGTTGTTCTTGGCTACCATAACCAAGTCGTTGCCAGACAGTTCGTCCTCGTAATCCAGAATCCGGGCTCTGATACCATTATTAAAGATATTGGCACGTTTGTTGCTACGGGTCACCACTATGGTCTGATCCATTCCGCAATGGTGATAGCTGCTCTCCAGCGCTTCTATCAGTTCGTCGCCGGGCATCACACAGACATCAGGAAAGTTGGTACGCAGGCGGGGAAAGTCGTAATAAAGCTCGTCCTGCATCAGTTGCCTCAAATGCGTAGCATTCCATAGGATGCCCGATTCCTGTTCCTGCCTTACCACCTCCGTCAACCTAATTTCCGTAACATCCAGGTCGTATCCCTCCAGCACGCCTTTACACAGGGCAGGACTCTCTTCTTCGCCCACAGGAGGCAACTGGGCTGTATCGCCTACCAATATCAGTCGGCAACCTTCGCAAGAATAGACAAACTGCATCAGATCGTCCAGCAAACGACCTGTGCCAAACATCGAGCCGGCGAGTCCCTCGTTCGAAATCATAGAAGCCTCATCCACGATAAAGAGCGTATGCTTATGCAGATTGATGTTGGTCTGGAAATTATCCATGTCTACAATAGACTTCTGGCGGTATATCCGTTTATGAATGGTGTAAGCGGGCGCATCGGCATAAGACGAGAAGACCTTAGCTGCCCTGCCCGTTGGGGCAAGCAGCATCACAGACTGCTTCAGCTGTAGCAGCGTCTTCACCAAAGCAGCAACCAGCGAGGTTTTTCCCGTTCCGGCATAACCCTTCAACAGGAAAAGCGTATTAGGCTTTCTGCTCAGCAGGAACTCTTCCCACTTCCTCACCACCAAATATTGCTCATTCGTAGGTTCGTGAGCGAAATTCCGTCTTATTAGACCGCACAAATCATCACTTATCATCATTCTTTTTGAAAAAAAAGCACGAAATATCGTTTATGTGAATTAAATTCTCTATTTTTGCGATGCGAATATACAAAATAAAATACAAATAACGACATGAACAAGAAGCTAATTAATGTATTTTTAGGTCTTTGTGCAGTAGGATTGCTCTTCATCACATGGCATAGCATCCAGGATACCGAGGACTTTGATGCTGACGTAAAGGCCCGCGAGAACGTTGTAAAGGCACGACTGATGGAGATTCGTGAAGCTCAGGAAGCTTACAAGGCTCAGCATGGCGAATATTGCCCAGACTGGTCTGTACTTATCCAGTTTGTAAAGACAGGTCGTCTGCCCATCGTTATGAAGCAGGGTGTACTTACCGACAAGCAGATGGATAATGGCCTTACCGAGTCTAAGGCTGCTGAGATTGTAGCCAGCGGCGATCAGGCTGCCATTGCTGCCAACGGACTGCAGAACTTCCGTCGTGACACCGTTTGGGTATCATTGCAGGATTCTCTGTACAACTACGAAGGCTTTGTTGCAGACTCTATGCGTTACATCCCCTTTGCCGAGGGTGACACCTTCGAGTTGATTGCAGTACCCGTTACAACCCGTTCTGGTACCATCATGCAGGTGATGGAGTGCAACGCACCAGACAGCTCATTCATGAAAGGCATGGGTAAGCAGGGTAAGCGCCTTATCAACAACCGTGCAGAAGAGGCTGATGCCAAGGGTGCATATCCCGGTCTGAAGATTGGTGATGTTAGTGGCAACTGGAACAACAATGCAGGTAACTGGGAGTAATTTGCATAATACATATAGATTATCCATCCGACTTTTCTCGGATGGATTTTCTTTATCTATCCTATATACCTCGGACAATTCCCTGGTACAGAAGGAGGATGTAACTGCCGATGGCAGTATGCCCCTGTACCAGCTACTGGAGAAGACGCTCAGGCGTCCTCACCTTATGGAATACACCTTCCAAAGCGTGGAACTGTTGGTCCTTTCGCCCAGCACCTGCGTTCCCCTGGAATACTTCCGTCGCGAAGAGGTGTTTCCATTATACAACCTCACCTTCCCCTCCCTAAAGGTCAGCAAGGGCGAGGTACACTACCAGATTCTTCCTTCGCTCGAGGTAGTGGAACTTTTCTCGTTAAACCAGCAGATACGACAAACCGTTCAGGACGTTTATCCTGACGTGGAGATTGTCAGTCTGGAGGGACGGGCCATAGAAACCATTGCCAATGCCGACCGCAAGCTTCAGGACGACAGCATTCACTTCTATGCCATGATTGCCCCCAAGAATATGCTTATCTGCTGTTTCAAGGAGCAGCGCCTATACTTTGCGACCACCTACACCGCAGATAACGACGCCGACCGCCTTTATTATATTATGGGTGCATGGAAGAACCTGCAGATGGACGAGAGCGCCCAACCCCTTTACCTCAACAATGCCAGCACGGAACTACAGAACCAAGCTAAACGCTTCATACCAAACACCATAGTATGCGAGTTATAACAGGAAAATACAAGGGGCGCCACTTTGATGTGCCCCGTACCTTCAAGGCACGTCCCACCACGGACTTTGCCAAAGAGAATCTGTTCAACGTACTGAAGGGATATATCGATTTCGATGAAGAACCCACAGCCCTTGACCTCTTCTCCGGTACAGGTAGCATCACCTTAGAACTGCTGAGCCGCGGCTGCAGCCGTGTCGTCTCAGTCGAGGCGGATGCCCTGCACTATAGCTTTATCTGCGGTTTTGTCGAGAAGTTGCAAGACCTGAACGCTTTTCCTGTAAGAGCTGATGTTTTCCGTTTCCTGAGCAAATGTCACGAGCAGTTCGACTTTATCTTTGCCGACCCTCCCTATGCGCTGCCACAACTGGAGCAGCTGCCAGATATCATCCTCTCGCACCAATTGTTGCGCGAGAACGGACTCTTTGTCCTGGAACACGGAAAGAAGCAGGACTTCTCTAATCATCCACGCTTCGTAGATCACAGGGCCTACGGCAGCGTGAACTTCTCCTTCTTTAAATAAGGTAGGGGTGGATTAGAATCTGCCACCGCCGAAGCCTCCTCCGCCGCCCCAGCCGCCACGGCCTTCACCGCCCCAGCCACCTCGGCCACCTCGACCACCTCGACCACCTCGACCTTCGCCCCAGCCACTGGCATTGGAGCGTGCCTCTTTGTTGCCATACAGGCTAAAGCGATAAATAAAGTGTACCATTACGTAGCTGTGGATGGCATTGGTCCAGGTATCACTACGGTTGGTGGCACTATAGCTACGGCTGATGCTACTGCGCTGTTTCAGGATATCGTACCACTGAACGCTTACCGTTGCATTCTTCTGCTTCAAGAAGTTCTGGCTGATTTGGGCATTCCAAATAAGCTCGTTGGTATTCATGCTGGCATCATCATAACCGCGACGGCTCTGCTGAGAGATATCGCTACTAAACTGAAGATTCCAAGGTGTATTGATAACAACATTACCACCGTAGTTGAAGCTCCATGTATCACGGTTGCCGTTCTTCTGCATCTCATTACGTGCATGCTGGTAGTTCATACCTCCGTTCACACCAACTTCTATCAAATCGGTACGATAGTTCAAGCGCAGACTCTCGCCAACGCTGGTGCTACGTGTAGTGGATTTCTTTAGCAAGCCATTACGGTCCATGTAGCTAAAGAGGCCGTTCATATCTATGCTTCCCGTAACATATCTTTTGGCTTCATCGTCCAAGTCGCTACTGATGTAACCCACGCTATTAGAATAGTTCAGGCTCTGATTCCAGTTCAGATTGAAGGCTTTCTTCTTATCCAAAGCCGTATTAATTCCCATCCAGGCACCTGAATTCCATCCTCCGTCTATATTCATAGGACGGCTGTAGCTGATACCAGACTCGGTGTCGTAGATGGTAGCGTTACTAATAGAGCGACGGTTGATATTAGCATAACCATTTAAATACCACGACAACTGCTTATCGACGATAGAGCCATTATAGTCAACGTTGAAACGGTCGTTCCACGAACTCTTCAGTCCTGCATTACCCGTACTTACATAAAGGGGGTTGCTGTTATCCATTACCTCAATAAGGTTGGTCATTGAAGGCTGACTCATACTACCGAAGTAACGTACACGCAGCTGACTGGTATTATTGATCTTCCAACGCACATTAAAGCGAGGGGCCCAGTTCTGTATCTTGCGCACTACAGAGGTATCTACCTGTCCCTTTTCGTAGTCCATCTCGGTACGCTGAGGCTGGAAGTTGACACCCAGATTAAAGAACAGCTCCTGACCGTTCTCCAACTTGCTGTTGTGGCGAAGCATAAGATTGACGTTCTGGTTGAACTCGCGATATGTAGCATACTGGCTGTTCTGTGCATCCTTTGTAAGCTGGGTGAAGTCGATACCATAATCGGCAAAGCTCATTCCGTTATAAGTGCCGTTGTACAGGTCAACAGCAGTAACGTCAGTAAGACCTTTTTCCTTAAGGGCATCCTCCAGCTTGTCGAAGACCATCATTTCGCGGTCGCTATCCTGGAAACGGTACTGTGCCTGATAGCTAAGCTGAACGACGGTTCCCTTCAGAATAGGTTCCGTATAGCTGAGTCGGCCCTGATAGCTGTAATTCTTCGCTGGTGACATCGTATTCTGATAGTCGGCATTCAAGTCGCCTGTAGTGCGCTGGTAATACTTAACAACAGAGCGACTGTACGACTCGTTGTTGCTCTCGCTATACGATCCGTTCAGGTTAAGGGTAAGGTTACGTCCCGGCACCCACAGGCGACGATTGATTTGCAACTCTCCGTTCACGCTGTTGTTATTGTTGTTGCCATTGTTAAAACGCTCGTTGCCATTAACACGAATGCCATTGGGGTCTGCCCATGTTTTATATTCTTCCACAGGGTCAGTCAAACCAGCCTCGAAAGGACTCTGGTTGAAAGTCACGCTCCTGCTATCCGAGAAATTACTGCCATTGCTATGACTGAAGTTGGGACGGAACATGATGTTGGTCAGGCTATCGGGAAACCACTCAAGTTGGAAATTGGCATCGACATTCTGATTCCAGTTGGTACCATTATTCTTAGAGTTCGAGAACTGGCTTGTACCAGAAGGAAGGAACATCTCGCTATTGGTACGCGTAGATGACTCGCTATCGTTGCTTCTGTAGCGAACATTTCCGCCCATCTTCAGCAGACCTGCCGTATAATCGGGCTTACCGTTCTCCCATGCGAAAGTAACACCGCCCGACGTACTTGTAGCAATACCGTTGCTTCCACCACCCCATCGGCCTCTGCCGTCGTTGGTGTTGTTACGGCTACCTATAATAGACAGATAGCTATGGTCCATAAAACGGTTTAGGTTGAAGTTACCCGAGTAACGGTCCGCTGTTCCGTAGGCTCCATCAAAATTACCTACCCAGCTATCCTTCGCACCTTTCTTGACAGACAAGTCAAGCACCGTCTCCTCCTCACCGTCATCAATACCGGTAATACGACTGTAATCGCTCTTCTTGTCGTATGCCTTCAGCTTCTTGATAAGTTTCGCCGGCAGGTTCTTCATAGCCATCTTGGTATCGTTCTGGAAGTACTCCTTACCATCCATCATAATCTTGCTGACGCTCTTGCCGTTGATCTTGATATTACCCTCATCGTCCACCTCGGCACCGGGCAGTTTCCTTACCAATTCCTCAAGGGCTGAACCCTCGGGCAAGCGGAAAGCATCGGCATTATATACAAAGGTATCTGCCTTCATCTCCATCTGAGCCAGATTCGCAACCACCTCAGCCTCGTTCAGCAGTTTGCTGTTTTCCATTATGGTCAGCGTGCCCACGTTCACCGTCTTGCTGTTCTTACCAAGAGTCAGATTCTTGTATAGTGTCGTATATCCCACATAGGATATGCGCATGATATAGCTTCCGGATGATACAGCTGGCAGTTTGAACTTACCATCTGTATCCGTCACCACTCCAGCGGCCTGGGTGCTATCCTTGGGCTGTAGCAAAACCACGGTTGCGCCCATCAAAGCCTCGTTGTTGGTGCCATCCATTATCAATCCACTCACCGTTACTTTCTGTGCCATCATCATCACAGGACACAGAATCATCACTGACAAATATAATAAGGTACGTTTCATTAGCATGAAAAAATCAAAATTCAAAATTCAAAAAGAGCTAAAGACTAACGTCTAAAGCCTAAAGTCTAAATCTAAGACCTAACCTTTTATATATGGTTTAATCAATCGGCGGCAAAGTTAGCACTTTTTTCACTTTTTTTATCACTCGATTCGTGAATTATGAATTGTGAATTATGAATTATGAATTAAAATAACTACTTTTGTCGCCAAAATACAAAAGACCAAGATGAAACAAGACGTAATCATAAGCCAAAACCTTCCGGAAGATTTGCACCAAGCCATCGAACGCTGTCCGCACGACAAGCTTTTTGTTCTCACCGACACAACCACCCTGCAGCTCTGCTGGCCCGTCATTCAGGACTATCCCTATCTGCAGGAGGCCAAGATGATAACCATTGGTGCTACCGACGAGAACAAGACCCTCCAGACACTCTCTTCTGTGTGGGAGGCCCTGCAGCAGGGTGGTGCCACACGCCACAGCTTGCTTATCTGTCTGGGCGGCGGCATGGTTACGGACCTTGGCGGCTTTGCAGCCAGCACCTTCAAGCGTGGCATTCAGTACATCAACATCCCCACTACCCTATTGAGTATGGTAGATGCCAGCGTGGGAGGCAAGACAGGTATCAACTTTGGCGGACTGAAGAACGAGATTGGAGTCTTCAACTGCGCCAGTACTGTCATCCTCTGCGCCGACTTCCTGCGCACCCTGGATGCCTACAACATCCGTTCGGGTTATGCCGAGATGCTGAAGCACGGTATCATTAGCAATACTGAGAACTGGGCCGAGCTAATCAACTTCGACCTGGACAACATAGACTACGCCCAGCTGCAGCAGATGGTAGCCAAGAGCGTAGCCATAAAGGAGCATATCGTTGAGGAAGACCCCACAGAGAAAGGTATCCGCAAGGCTCTGAACCTGGGGCATACTGCCGGTCACGCCTTGGAAAGCCTGGCGCTAGAGGAGAACCGCACCGTCCTGCACGGATACGCTGTTGCATGGGGTCTGGTGTGCGAGCTTTACCTCAGCGCTAAACGTCTGGGCTTCCCACACGACAAGCTCAACCAGACGCTGCAGTTCATAAAGGAGAACTATGGTGTCTTCACCTTCGACTGCAAACAATACGACAAGTTGTATCAGTTCATGACGCACGACAAGAAGAATCAGTCGGGCATCATCAACTTCACCCTTATGGCCAACATAGGGGATATCCGCATCAACCAGAGTGCCGACCGCGAGGAAATCCTGGAGATGCTGGATTTCTATCGCGAGAGCATGGGATGCTAACACATCCCTGCCACTTATTACAGAAACTTCCCAATCCCTAAAAAACTGAGGCAGCCTAACAGCTGTCTCGTTTTTTTGTCATACCTTTGCGGCATGGAAAGAAAAGATTTTGAGATAATGGCCCCTGTGGGTTCACCCGAATGTCTGGCTGCTGCCCTCAGAGCGGGAGCTGACAGTATCTACTTCGGTATCGAGAACCTGAACATGAGGGCCCACTCGGCCAGCACCTTCAGCATAGACGACCTGAAGCGCATTGCCGAGGAGTGCCGCATCTGCGGTGTAAAGAGCTACCTGACGGTTAATACTATTATATATGGTGAGGACCTGCCCCTGATGCGCCAGATTCTGGATGCTGCCAAGGAGGCCAACATCAGCGCTGTTATAGCCAGCGACATTGCTGTAATGAGCTATTGCAACAAGATAGGTCAGGAGGTTCATCTAAGCACGCAGTTGAACATCTCTAATATCGAGGCCCTGCGCTTCTATGCTCAGTTTGCCGACGTGGTGGTACTGGCCCGCGAGCTGAATATGGATCAGGTAGCCGAGATATACCGCTGTATTCAGGAGGAGCATATCTGCGGTCCCAAGGGCGAACTGATACGCATAGAAATGTTCTGCCACGGCGCTCTCTGCATGGCTATCAGTGGCAAGTGCTACCTGAGCCAGAGCAACTGGGGCCGTAGCGCCAATCGTGGCGAGTGCATGCAACTGTGCCGCCGTCGCTATACGGTAACAGACGTGGAGACAGGTACTGAGCTGGACATCGAGAACAAATACATCATGAGTCCACGCGACCTGAAGACCATTTCCTTCCTGGACCGTCTGATGGATTCCGGCGTCCGCGTAATGAAAATCGAGGGTCGTGCCCGCGGTCCCGAATATGTGGATACTGTGGTACGATGCTACAACGAGGCAATAGAAGCTGTCTTGCACGACAAGAACCAACCCGATGAGGCACCCTTGTTCACAGAGGAACAGAAAGCCCAGTGGGACGAACGCCTGAGCCGTGTCTTTAACCGCGGCTTCTGGGACGGCTACTACCAGGGCAGTACCATCATGGAATATACAGCCAACTACGGCAGTCTGGCAACGGAGAAGAAAGTCTATTGCGGCAAGGTGGTGCGCTACTTCAGCAAGTTAGGTGTGGCAGAGTTCAAGATTGAAGCCTGTGAGTTGAACAAGGGCGATGAGATTATGGTCACTGGCCCCACCACAGGATGTCTGCGTCTGACGGCCAACGAGATTCGCAACGATGACGGTCCCATTGATACTGCCAAGAAGGGCTGGTGCATCAGCATCTCAACAGAAGGAACGAAAGTGAGACGCAACGACAAGCTGTTTGTCGTACAAAAGACCTTAGGCTCTAGACATTAGACTTTAGTTATTTTGAATTTATAAATTTTGAATTTTGAATTCTCCTCGCCGCCTTGAATCTTTAGATGCCCTGAGAGGCATGGACCTGCTGTTTTTGGTCGCCATTTCCGATATCATGGAGGAACTGGCAGAGGTAATAGACACACCCTGGATGGCCGCTGTTATGGAATGCTTCACCCACAAGAAGTGGGAAGGCTTCTCGCCTTGGGACTTGGTGATGCCGCTGTTCATGTTTATGGCTGGTGTGGCTATACCATATAGCCTCGGTAAATACCGAGAGGAACAATTCAAAATTCAAAATTCAAAATTCAAAATCTCCAATCTTTACTGGCGATTAGGGAAGCGTGTGCTGCTCTTGTGGATATTCGGCATGATGGTGCAGGGGAATCTGATGGCACTCGACCCTGACAGAATCTATTTGTTCACCAATACCCTACAGGCCATTGCCTTGGGTTATTTCTTCAGCGCAATTATCTATATGCATACCAGTTGGAAGACACAGATTGGCATAGCTGTAGCCCTGTTGCTAACCTTCTGGGGAGCAATGGAATTTATCACTATCGGAGGCTACGGAGGTGGCGATTACACACCTCACGGCAACTTGGCTGAGGGAATAGATATGATGGTATTGGGGCGCTTCCGCGATACAGCACAGGTGATAGACGGAGAGGTGGTAGTGAAAACCTCCTACACTTATACATGGATTCTTAGCAGCCTAAACTTTGTAGTGACGGTACTCTCTGGTGTTCTTGCAGGCGAAATTTTGAAAAAGAACAGCCCCCTCCCCGCTCCCCCTTTGGGTGAGTGCTCTATTTCCAATGGTCAGCCTATAAAATCCCTCCCCCAAAGGGGGAGTAAGGAGGGGGCTTTTTTACTTCTTCTCATTGGCATTGCCATGGTAGCGTTGGGTTGGACATGGGACATGGTTCACCCAGTCATCAAACACATCTGGACGGGCTCTATGGTCCTCGTGAGCAGCGGTTACTGCTTCCTGCTGATGGGTATCTTCTACCTGTGGATAGACTGTCTGGGACACAACAAGCACCTAACCGTGCTGAAGGTTTACGGTATGAACAGCATCACTGCCTATGTCATCAGCCATGTCATCAGTTTCAAGAGTATCAGCAAATCTCTCTTCTTCGGACTGGAGCAGTACGTGGGCGATTACTATCAGGTGATTATCCAGATAAGCAACGTCACCATTCTATTCATCATCCTGTACATTATGTACCGCAAGAAGATATTCCTGAGGGTTTAAATCCTTATATATAAAAGGTATATAAACGAGTGAAGGGGAGCGTGCTGCTCCCCTTCACTCGTATTCCGTTCTTTCCTTATCACGTTAGTTAAGAACCTTGGGCTTAACATGTACGTAACGGCTGATGATGTAGCTCAATGGAGGCTGGCTGTCTGTAGAGCGTTCCAAAATCATCCAATCTGTTCCGCTATCCGTTGGCTGATCCACAACAATGCGGTCTTTTGTCAACCACTTAACCTGATGATTGACTTTGCCTAACTTATAGGATTTCTTCCCATTATATATCACGCTATCACTCATACCAATGCCTGGATTAAGCACAACCAGATCCGTAGGAGTGAACACAAAGAAGCAATCACGGTACTTGCTATAGGCATATCTCTCATGCAACGTTGGTAACATCTTCTTCACATCGCTCATATCATCTACAATGCCGATGATACGCCAAGTACCTGTCAGAGGATTATTCTCATCTACCTCTGCCTTGCCGGTCAATGCGTCAAAGGCAATGCGACTCTCTGGCGTGTATTGTCCTGACTGGTATTTCTCCACACACCAGTCATTGTGAGGGAAGATTATGTGATTGGGGAATTTGCTCCACCACTTCTCACAGAAGTGATCGGCATTACTGTCATAAATCAGAATACTCTTGTCATCCTCCGACTTTGGCTGATCGCCTGTATAGTTGAACACCATGTGGTCGTTGTTACCAAACGTAAAGACTCCATTCCCACGAAAAACAACCATGAGCGTCAGACTATCGGTGCAGACCTTATACTGGTGATAGGGGGACTCCACCTCACCATTCTTGCCAATGAGAGTCATCAGCTTATAAATACCACGGGGATTCTCTGTCTGTGCTGCGGCTCCCATGCAGAGAGTTGCAAACAGCAATGTAAAAACAGTCTTCTTCATTGTTTGAAATAATAGTGTGTTAATGTTAGTTTTATGTTAATCCTTTAGGATTGCGACACAAAAATACTAAATTCCCCCAATACAACAAAGAATAGTTTAATTAATTTATAATAAAGATAGAAATAAGGGCGGTTCTGTAATTTTGCAACCTTGATTTCAATGAAAAACGAGAAAAACACAAAAAATATCAAAAAAAATGCATTTTTCTTTTATGTGTACCGCGATATGGTACAGCGCCCCTCTAACTTTGCATTCGAAATCATAAAACGAAACAACTATGTGGATTATTTTTACAGTATTCTTTATGCTTTTTCTTTTGTCAAACGAAGAGAAGCAGCGTCGTGAGAGCAACAGTGCAACAAATCAGGAGCAGAACCATTATGAGAAAGAGAGAGAAAGAGCTATGGCGGCATAATCGTAGACAGACCCAACCCCTCCCTTGAAGGAGGGGTTTTTGTTTGGTCCTATTTGGCTGAGACAGAGGGTGATGAGGAGGTTTGATAACGACTCTAGAAAGCACTTTCGCTCGAGAACAAAAAGAAAAATGTTTTTTCCTTTTGTATTCCGATTGCTTATTCGTACCTTTGCAGCACTTTTTGACACATTTATATATATGAGTGCTAAAACACTGAATCGCCTGATGGAACAGACTGTATCCGAGTTGTCCGAAAACAGCTCGCTGCGTGGGCTATTCCACAAGCACAAAGATGGCGAACCCCTACCCTCTGGAAACGTTTTATCAGAGATAGTAGATTTGTGCCGTGCCATCATCTTCCCTGGATTTTATGGTAACTCTACCCTGAGCAGTCAGACACTGCCCTACCACATGGGTATGAATGTTGAACGTCTGTACACCCTGCTCTCGCAGCAGATTCAGGCAGGACTCTGTTTCTGCAAGGACGAGGACGACGAATGCAACGGTGAGCGCAACTGTATGGCTACCAAAGCACAGGAGCTGGCTGCCGAGTTCATCAGCCGTCTGCCACAGTTAAGGAGCATACTGGCAACGGACGTTGAGGCGACCTACAACGGCGACCCTGCTGCCGAGTCATATGGCGAGATTATCAGTTGCTACCCCGTTATCAAGGCAGTAACCAACTACCGCATTGCCCACGAGCTGCTCATTTTGGGTGTGCCCCTCATTCCCCGTATCATCACGGAGATGGCGCATAGCGAGACGGGTATCGACATTCACCCGGGTGCCACGATAGGCTCGCACTTCACCATAGACCACGGAACAGGTGTGGTGATTGGTGCCACCTGTATCATCGGCAATAACGTGAAGCTGTATCAGGGTGTAACCTTGGGTGCCAAGAGCTTCCCGTTGGACGAAAACGGCAACCCCATAAAGGGCGTTCCCCGTCATCCTATCCTGGAGGACGATGTCATCGTATATAGCAACGCTACCATTCTGGGACGCATCACACTGGCCAAGGGTACCGTCGTGGGCGGTAACCTGTGGGTAACAGAGAGCACTCAACCGGGCGAACAGCTGGTTCAGGCTAAGAAACGTAAGAGCCACGTGGTAAGGCCGGAAGACTGGGGAGGACTATAAGAGGGGAAGAAATTCAAAATTCAAAATTCAAAATTCAAAATTCAAAATTCAAAATTCAATATAATATTTTCATGGAGTTTGAAATGATTGCAAAGACCTTTCAGGGTCTTGAAGAAGTATTGGCAAAGGAACTTACGGACCTTGGTGCCAACAATATACAGATAGGCAGACGAATGGTCAGCTTTACAGGCGACAAGGAGATGCTGTACCGTGCCAACTTCCAGTTGCGCACCGCTATTCGCATTCTGAAACCCATCAAGCATTTCCGTGCTACCAGCGCCGATGAGGTGTACGAAGCCATCAAGCAAATAGATTGGACGGAATATCTGAGTAACGAGACAACATTCGCCGTTGACAGCGTGGTCTTCAGCAACGAGTTCCGCCACAGCAAGTTCGTGGCCTATAAGGTGAAGGATGCTATCGTGGACCAGTTCCGCGAGAAGACAGGCAACCGCCCCAACATCCGCATCAACAACCCAGACCTGCAGCTGCACATCCATGTGGCAGAGTATGACTGCACATTGTCGCTGGACAGTTCAGGCGAGAGTCTGCACCGTCGCGGTTACCGTCAGGAGAGCGTAGAGGCTCCGCTTAACGAGGTCTTGGCTGCCGGCATCATCATGCTGACGGGCTGGAACGGCCAGTGCGACCTGATTGATCCTATGTGCGGAAGTGGTACCATCGCCATAGAGGCAGCTCTCATCGCCCGTGGCATAGCACCCGGCGTATACAGAAAGGAATATGCCTTTGAGAAGTGGTCCGACTTTGACCAGGAACTCTTTGACAAGATCTACGAGGACGACAGCAAGGAGCATCCCTTCGAGCACCATATCTACGGCTACGACATCAACCGTAACGCTGTGGCCATCGCTACTACCAACGTTAAGGCTGCTGGTCTGAGCAAGGAGATAACCATCCAGCAACAGGACTTCGCCAATTTTACACAACCTCAGGAGAAGAGCGTTATCATCACCAACCCACCCTATGGCGAGCGTATCTCGGCTCCCGACCTGCTGGGCTTGTACAAGATGATTGGAGAACGTCTGAAACATCAGTTCGTGGACAACGAGGCTTGGGTACTGAGCTACCGGGAGGAGTGTTTCGATCAGATTGGTCTGAAGCCCTCACTGCGCACACCTCTGTTCAACGGCAGTCTGGAATGCGAGTTGCGTAAGTACCAGATCTTCAGCGGCAAGTTCAACGATATGCGTGCCGAAGGTGGTGACATCAAGACAGCTAAGGAACGCCGTATGATGGCAGACCACAAGCGCTTCAAGCAGCACCGCGAGTTCAAAGACAAACTGGAAGAGAACCCCAAGGAGCGTATGCGCAAACCCAGAAAGGACGACTGGGGCGAGGAGCGTCGCGACTTCAAGAAAGGAAAGGGCGACCGCCGCGACTTCAAGAAGGATGGCGGTAAGAGTTTCGACCGTGGCGGCAAGAAGCCCTTCGACCGCAACAAGGGCGGCAACAAAAAGTTTGGCAAAAGATACTTCGACAACGATGAAGACTAAATTGATATTAGCCACCCTGCTCGTGGCTGCAACGCAAGCAATGGCACAGAAACTGTTTACACTGGAGGAACTGAACTTCGGCGGCAAGAACTACAGCGTTTCCGTTCCACAACGATGGAACTACAGCTGGCGCGAAGGAAAACTGATCTTTAAGAACGGAGACAAAACCTTCGAGGTGAACCCTGCTAATGGTAAGACAACAGACTATCAGACTACGGAGGAGAAGACAAATCGCCCCAATCCCAGAGGTATCCTGGAATGGTGCAAGGCCTCAAACGCTGCTGCCTTCCTGCGCGACAACAACCTATGGGTCCGCTATGCCGACGGACACGACGTGCAGCTTTCTACCGACGGCTCACGTCAGATTGTCTATGGCCAGAGCGTTCACCGCGATGAGTTCGGTATCTACAAAGGCACCTTCTGGAGCAAGGACGGCAAGAAGCTGGCCTTCTACCGCATGGACCAGAGTATGGTGGCCGACTATCCTCAGGTGAACACCTTCAAGCGTGAGGCTGAGCATGCCCCCGACAAGTATCCCATGGCGGGTATGACCTCACATCAGGTTACCATAGGTATCTTCGATTTGGAGACAGAGAAGACCGTTTATCTGAACGTTGGCGATCCTACCGACCGCTACTTCACCAATATCTCATGGGCCCCGGATGGCAAGACCTTGTATCTGTTCGAGCTGAATCGCGACCAGAACCACACCACCTTGGATGCTTACGATGTGACTACGGGCAATAAGCTGAAGACACTCTACACAGAGACCAGCGACAAGTATGTCGAGCCCCGTCACCCCATCACTTTCCTGCCCTGGGATGACAGCAAGTTCATCTACTGGAGCTGGAAAGACGGCTATACACACCTCTATCTTATGAACACAGAGGGCAAAGACCTTGGTCAGCTGACCAGCGGACCCTGGGAGGTGAAGGACATTGTAGGTTTCTGCCCCACCACAAAGAGTGCCATCCTCATCACCAAGGAGGCCAATGACCTGCAACGCAATATCTACAGCCTGAATATAAAGACCAAGAAGCGCACCCTGCTGGACAATGGCAAGGGCGTTCATCAGGCCAAGCTGTCAGAGGACGGTCTTTGGCTGATAGACACATGGCAGGAGCCCGATGTGCCCCGCGCTTGTGCCGTAACCAACACCAAGACGGGCAAGAGCACCATGCTGCAAACAGCTCCCAATCCCTGGGAGGAGTGGTACCAGCCTATCTTCGAGCAGGGAACTGTAAAGGCTGCCGATGGCAAGACCGACCTGTACTGGCGCATCGTAAAGCCCGCAGACTTCGACCCCAACAAGAAATACCCCTCTGTGCTGTACGTCTATGGCGGTCCTCACGCTCATTGCGTAGAGGCATCATGGCACTGGGGCAGTCGCAGTTGGGATACCTATATGGCACAGAAGGGCTACATCGTCTTCAGCATAGACAACAGAGGCAGCGAGGACCGTGGCCGCGACTTCGAGCAGGCTACTTTCCGTCATCTGGGTCAAGTAGAGATGCAAGACCAGATGTGCGGCATAGAGTATCTGAAGAGCCTACCCTACGTGGATGCCAACAGACTGGGTGTTCACGGATGGAGCTTCGGCGGCTTCATGACGACATCGCTGATGCTCAACTACCCCGATGTCTTCAAGGTGGGAGTTGCCGGAGGGCCCGTCATAGACTGGAAGTGGTACGAGGTGATGTACGGAGAGCGCTATATGGATACCCCTGAGCAGAACCCCGAAGGCTATGCACAGGCAAGTTGCATCAACAAGGCAGGAAACCTGAAGGGCAAGTTGCAGATTATCATCGGCATGAACGACCCTGTCTGCGTTCCTCAGCACTCCCTACAGTTCCTTAATGCCTGTGCCGAGGCTGGCACACAGCCCGATTTCTATGCCTATCCTGGCGAGGGTCACAACATGGCGGGGCACAAGAGTGTGCATCTGCATGAGAGAATCACACAGTATTTTGAAGATTACCTAAAGCCCCTCTCCAGTAATTTTTAATTCATAATTCACAATTCATAATTCATAGTTATGAGACTTTTATTGTTAGGAAGTGGCGGTCGTGAGCACGCCTTAGCTTGGAAAATTGCTCAGAGTAAGAAGTGCGAGAAACTGTTCATCGCCCCAGGTAATGCCGGTACGGCAACAGTAGGCGAGAATATAAATATGAAGGCCGATGACTTTGACGCCATCAAGGTTTTCGTGTTGAGAAACCGAGTTCAGATGGTAGTGGTCGGCCCTGAGGATCCATTGGTAAAGGGCATCTACGACTATTTCAAGAACGATGCTGAACTGAGGAACATTCCCGTCATCGGGCCTAGCAAGGCAGGTGCCGTGCTGGAAGGCAGCAAGGATTTTGCCAAGGGCTTCATGCAGCGTCACAACATCCCAACAGCAGCCTATCAGACCTTCGACGGCGAGCATTTGCAGGAGGGCAAGGCCTTCCTGAAGACCCTGCAGCCCCCCTACGTACTGAAGGCCGATGGCCTCTGTGCCGGTAAGGGCGTACTTATTCTGCCCACCTTGGAAGAGGCAGAGAAGGAATTGGAGGAGATGCTGGGCGGTATGTTCGGCAATGCCAGCAGCAGAGTTGTGATCGAGGAATTCATGAGCGGCATCGAATGTTCCGTATTCGTATTGACCGATGGTAAGGACTACAAGATTCTGCCCGAGGCAAAGGACTACAAGCGTATCGGTGAGGGCGACACTGGCCTTAACACCGGCGGTATGGGTAGCGTCAGTCCCGTTCCCTTTGCCACAACAGAGTGGATGAAGAAAGTCGAGGATCGCATCATTCGTCCTACCGTAGAGGGTTTGGCTGCCGATGGCATAGACTACAAGGGCTTTATCTTCTTTGGACTCATCAACCGCACCAATACACTCACTGGCACCCCCGAGCCTTATGTCATCGAGTATAACGTCCGCATGGGCGACCCCGAAACAGAAACCGTAATGCTTCGTCTGAAGAGCGATATCGTTGACCTCTTCGAGGGTGTTGCAACAGGAACTTTGGCTCAGCGCGATATAGAGTTCGACAATCGCAGCGCTGTTTGCGTAATGTTGGTTAGCGGCGGCTATCCCGGCAGCTATCAGAAGGGCTATCCCATCAGCGGAATAGACCAGGTAGAGGGTAGCGTAGTCTTCCATGCAGGAACAGCCCTGAAGGATGGCGAGGTCGTTACCAATGGTGGACGTGTTATTGCCGTCAGCAGCTACGGAGCAGACAAAGCCGAGGCGCTGCAGAAGAGCTTCACCGAGGCACAGAAGATTCAGTTCCAGAATAAATATTTCCGCAGAGATATAGGAGCTGATCTGTAGCCCCTCTCCAGCCCTAACCCCTCCTCTTCCAAATGGGAGGCGGGGATGTTAAATGGTACACAACAAATTCCAGAATAAAGTTGCAGAGAGCGAGGCAACGATGCCCATCTGTGCTGTTTTGGCTACCATCTTATGGTGGTGGCCACAACAGTCTTTTGCCCTGGCCAATATCTTGGGATGGGTAACATGTGCCATCACCACCTACATCTGCATGGAAACAAACAGCCTGCAGCACGTCATTCGCATCCGCACCCGCATGATGTCCTGCACATGGCTCATGCTGGCGACCAGTCAGGCCTTCATACATACATGGGGAGCCCCAGGCATCAGCGCCGTCTGCATGGCAATGAGCTACTACCTGTTGTTCCGTTGTTACCAGCTGTACGACTCCACCATATGGATCTACCACAGCTTCCTGTTTCTGGGCTTAGGCAGTATATTCTCCTCCGTCATGTTATTCATGGCTCTCCTATACTACATCTATCTGATAGGATTCCTCCGTTCCCTTACAGGACGCGGATTCTGGGCCGGCATATTGGGAATAATAACACCCTATTGGTGCTGGGCCGTTTGGTGTTTCCTTACAGATAAGACAGACATGATGGTGAAAGTCCTGAACCGACATTTGGAATGGCATCCGGTCTCGTGGGAGGCATTGGTTAATCTGCCTTTTACCTGCAAGTTGTCCATGGGAATCGTTTGCCTGCTGAGTCTGGTGGGGCTGATTCACTATTTGCGGACCAGATACAATGATAAGATACACGTCAGAATGATACTTTATATCTATACAATACAAACCATACTGCTTATTCTATACCTGCTGCTACAGCCCGACCAGTACGAGACTACCATGGCGCTGCTTGTAGTAAGCGCCAGTCCTCTTATTGCCCACTATTTCTCACTTACGGGCAGTTGGCTTAGCAATATGTTTTTTATTTTGTCTCTGCTGCTTTGCGGCGCAATGGCTTACTTTAACTTATGGATGACATCATTCAATATATAATGCCCCTGGGATATTGGGGCATGGGTATTGCTGCATTCATAGCCGGTAGCATCTTCCCTTTCAGCAGCGAGACCCTCTTGACGGGTCTGCTCATGGCAGGTCTGAAACCATGGTCTTTGTTTGTCAGCGCTACCGTAGGGAATGTGCTGGGCAGTATGTTCAACTACTGGATAGGAAGTCTGGGAAAGATAGAGTGGATAGAGAAATACCTGCACGTAAAACGCGAGAAGGTTGAGAAAACGCAGCAATGGCTTCAGGGACGCGGTGCCTGGATGGGATTCTTCTGTTTCCTGCCCATTTTGGGAAGCGCCTTATCCGTAACATTGGGATACATGAGGGCGAACGTCGGATTCTCTTTCATAAGCATTCTGTTTGGCAAAGCCATACGTTACGGAATACTAATTATGGTTCTTAACATGGTTAAAGGATAATAATTTTGGCCGTAGAGGAAGAAAAGAGAAAGAAAAATAGTATTTTTGCACAGCGAAACGATAAAAACAACTAAAATACACACCACTAAATGAAACAGTTCAGATTAGTAGACAACCTGATGGGTTGGATTACCTTTGCCATTGCGGCCTTCGTGTATTGCAGCACGATAGAGCCTACGGCAAGTTTCTGGGACTGCCCTGAGTTCATCACCACAGCTTACAAGCTGGAAGTTGGTCATCCCCCTGGGGCACCCTTTTTTATGCTTACGGCAAACTTATTTACGCAGTTTGTGAGCGACCCCGCACTGGTAGCCCGCATGGTAAACACCATGAGTGCCCTGTTCAGTGCCGCCTGTATTATGTTCCTCTTCTGGAGCATCAGTCATCTGGGGCGCAAGCTCGTAGGCGTGAACGGCCAACTGAAGAACGTGGCTCAGCTGATTACTGTTGAGGCCAGTGCCCTGACAGGTGCCTTGGTCTATACTTTCTCCGACACATTCTGGTTCAGTGCCGTAGAGGGCGAGGTATATGCCTACAGTAGTCTCTTTACCGCTGTGGTATTCTGGCTGATGCTAAAGTGGGAAGACCATGCCGACGAACCTGGAAGCGACCGCTGGCTTATCCTGATAGCCTACCTTACCGGCCTCAGCATTGGTGTTCACTTGCTGAACCTGCTCTGCGTACCCGCACTGGTACTCATTTACTACTACAAGAAGACAAAGAATGCCAACCTGAAGGGCGCTCTGCTCTCTGTTGTAGGCAGTTGTGTATTGGTAGCTGCCGTATTGTATGGTATCGTGCCTGGTATTGTCAAGGTAGGCGGTTGGTTCGAACTGCTGTTCGTAAACCAGTTGAACTGCCCCTTCAACACAGGTCTTATCATATACATTATATTATTGGTGGGCATTGTACTCTGGAGTATCTGGGAGACCCGTCGTCAGGAGAGCCGCCTGCGCATGAACATCTCCTACCTGCTTAGCGTAGGCATGCTGGGTATCCCCTTCTACGGATACGGCATCGCCAGCATCGTACTGGGAGTGGTTGTTTTGGCTGCTCTGTATATACTGCTGAACTACAAGAAAGATGGCAAGACCTTTATCACTGCCCGAGTGATGAACACCAGTCTGCTGTGTATGCTCATGATTATGATTGGCTATAGCTCATACGCCGTAATCGTAATCCGCAGCTCGGCCAACACACCTATGGATCAGAACTCTCCCGAGGATATCTTTACCCTGGGAACCTATCTGAGCCGTGATCAGTATGGAGACCGTCCCCTGTTCTACGGACAGGCATACACCAGCCAGGTACAACTGAAGGTTGAGGGCAACTACTGCGTTCCCGTCAGCGAAAAGAAGGCTCCTGTATATCAGCGTAAGGAGAAGGCTAATCCCGAAGAACCCGACCGCTATGAGATTCAGCGCTATAACATGAAGTATGTCTATCAGCAGAACATGCTCTTCCCCCGCATGTACAGCGACCATCACGCAGCTGCTTACGAAAGTTGGATGGGCGGTGTAAAGGGAAACACAAAGAGTTATGAACGCTGTGGCGAGATGATTCAGGTGAAGACACCAACCATGATGGAGAACTTACGTTTCTTCCTGAGCTATCAGGTCAACTTCATGTACTGGCGTTACTTCATGTGGAACTTTGCCGGACGACAGAACGACATTCAGGGCAATGGTGAGTGGGAACACGGAAACTGGCTGACAGGTATTCCATTCCTGGATAACCTGCGTCTGGGTGACCAGAGCAAGCTGCCCAGCGACTTGCGTTTCAACAAGGGACACAACGTATTCTACTGTCTGCCTTTGCTTTTGGGTCTGCTGGGTCTCTTCTGGCAGTTGTTCCGCAATACCAAGGAGAATAACAACGAGGGGGAGAAGCAATTCGGTATCGTCTTCTTCCTGTTCTTCATGACAGGTCTGGCCATCGTCATCTACCTGAACCAGACACCTATGCAGCCCCGTGAACGCGACTACGCCTATGCAGGTTCGTTCTATGCATTTGCCATCTGGGTAGGATTGGGCGTAGCTGCCATCGCCGACTATCTGCAGAAGCTACTCAAGAACGAGAAGTTGTGCGCCGTACTGAGCTGCCTTTGCGTGCTGGTACCCCTGCAGATGGCTTCTCAGACATGGGACGACCATGACCGCTCAGGCCGTTACACCTGTCGCGACTTTGGCCGTAACTACCTGCAGACTCTGTCGCAGAACAATAACCCCATCATCTTCACCAATGGCGATAACGACACCTTCCCCTTGTGGTACGCACAGGAGACCGAGGAGTTCCGCACAGACGCCCGTGTCTGCAACCTCTCTTATCTGCAGACAGACTGGTACATTGACCAGATGAAGCGTCCTGCTTATGATAGTCCTGCAGTACCTATCCATTGGAGCCGTCTGCAGTATGTGGCAGGAACACGCGAGGGTGTAAGCGTACGTCCCGGTGTACTGGAGCAGGCTATAGAAGCCTACAAGAACGACCCCGTCATGATGCATCAGGTATTGGGCGACAACCCATACGAACTGCGCAACATCATAGACAAATGGGTGCTGAACAGCAACCCCGACCTGCAGATTATACCTACCGATTCTATTGTTCTGACAGTAGATAAGGAGGCTGTTCGTCGCAGTGGCATGATGATGGCTGGAGACAGCATACCTGATTTCATGCACATCAACCTGAAGGGTAAGCGCGCTGTTTACAAGAGCGAGATGATGATGTACGAGATGCTGGCTCAGTGCAACTGGGAGCGTCCCCTCTACGTAGCCATCACCGTAGGCAAGGACAACTACGGCTGTTTGGGAGACTACTTCGTTCAGGAAGGTCTTGCCAACCGTATCACGCCCTTCAAGACCAGCCAGACTGGTAAGGACATGGATACCGACAAGATGTATGAGAACATCATGACACGCTTCGCATTTGGCGGTGTCAACAATCCCAAAATCTATCTCGACGAGACAGTAACCCGTATGTGCTACACCCATCGTCGTATGATCGCCCAGTTGGCAACCCGCATGTTGCAGGAAGGCAAGAAGGATAAGGTGGCACGCTTGATAGCTTATGCCGAGAAGGTGCTGCCCCCCACTACCCTGCCTCACAACTATGCTGGCTACTCGCTGGATCTGGCTCGCGCTTGGATTGCCGTCGGAGACAAGAAGATGGGAGAGAAGATATCCTTCCCTGTTGCAGTCAACTCAGCCGAGTACCTAAACTGGTACCTGACATTACCCTCTAAGATGTTGCTGCAGAGCGAAAAGGATTGCATGTACTACCTCTATCAGATGCATGCCGCCATAGAAGTGCTGCAGGCTGCAGGCAGCAGCAAGGCCAAGGAAATGATGGTGATGCTGGATACCTTCAACAAGGCCATACAGGCTCGTTTATATGGAGCTGCCGGCATCAACACACCTGCTGAAGAGGAAGAAACTGTAGAAGTTGACAGCTAACCAGTGATAATAGAGCAACCCGCAATATTCCTGCGTTGGATGTTTCCACATGCCCTGTGGAGAATGGACCATCATCAGAAGTCGGTGTACCTGACTTTTGATGACGGCCCTATCCCCGAGGCAACACCTTTTATATTGGATACCCTGGACCGCTTCAATGCCAAAGCCACTTTCTTTATGGTAGGCGAGAATGCCGTTAAATACCCACATCTCTTAGAGGAAGTGCGTAGGCGTGGCCACCAGGTGGGTAACCATACGTACAACCATCTCTCGGGTATGAGGCATTTCACATGGACCTACCTGGCCAACATCAAGAAGGCTGACGAAGTCCTGCATACACGCCTTTTCCGCCCGCCACACGGATGGATTAGGACGGCCCAATACAAGGTGTTAAGGCATTTCGGCATCAAAGTGGTAATGTGGGATGTGGTGACCCGCGACTACAGTCGCCTGCTCACAGCCGATGATGTGCTGAACAACGTCAAGCGTTACACCCGACCGGGTAGCATCATCACCTTCCACGATTCGCTGAAGAGTATTGAGAAACTGAAGCATGCTCTGCCTAAGGCACTCGCATGGCTGCAAGAACAAGGATATGAATTCCGTATCATTGAACAGTAAAGATCTGAAAGCCCAGGCCCTGCGTCTGGGCTTTGCTACCTGTGGACTGGCTCCTGCCGAGCCCGTTCAATCCTGGTATGCCCAACACTTCCGCAAATGGTTGCAGTTAGGTCTTTGTGCTGATATGGAATACATGCAACGTCACATAGATATGCGTCTGCAGCCTACCCTCTTGCATCCTGGTGTCAAGACCATTATCAGCGTTGCCCTTAATTACATGCCTAGTAACCAGCAACCTGGCATTAGCCTTTATGCCCAGGGAAAAGATTACCACGATGTGATGCGCCAGCGCCTCCTGTTACTGATGCAGGAGGCAGGATTGCAAGGACGCTGTTTCGTTGATACCGCCCCTGTATTGGAACGTTACTGGGCATGGCGCGCAGGCATTGGAGAGTTTTGTCGCAACAACCTCATCTCCGTTCCAGGCTACGGCCCCACCGTCTTCTTGGGCGAAATATTCGCAGAACAGGAGTTTGACCATTACGACCTGCCTATCTGTTCGCCACCACAGGAGTATTCTGGTTGGGAATCTCTTTGTCCAGCCCTCACCCCCGATGGCTTGGATGCCCGCCTGTGTCTCAGCTATCAGACTATCGAGAATCGCGGAGAATTACCCGCTGACGTACAGTTGCGACGCACTTTCTATGGTTGCGACCGCTGTCTGCGCGCCTGTCCACAATTCAAGGAATCACATCCAACTGCAGAGGAGGCTTTCCAACCCTCTTCCGAACTTCTGAACATGCAGGAAGAAGATTGGCGAACCCTCACGCAAGAACAATATCAGTCCCTCTTCAAAGGCTCTGCCGTAAAAAGGGCCAAATATCAGGGCCTCATCCGCAACATTCTGAATTGGAAACCGTAGGAGGGCAATTCATAATTCACAATTCATAATTCATAATTGAAAAGGGGAAGAGAATAGGAGGAGAAAAATAAACAAAAAAAGAGCGAGGCTTAAAGCTTCGCTCTTTTCTTAGGTCGGGATGACAAGACTCGAACTTGCGACCTCGCGCCCCCCAGACGTGTGCGCTACCAACTGCGCTACATCCCGTTCCTTGTTTTTGTGGGTGCAAAGTTATGGCATTTTTTTGTTACTTGCAAATTTTTGCGTAATTTTGTGCTCGAAATCGCTAATTTTGAATTCATGAGCCATCTTCTGACATATCCTTGCAAGCAACCAAAGGGCCAAATTGTGCTTCCTGCCAGCAAAAGCATCAGCAACAGAGCCTTACTCATAAACGCTTTGGCAGGCAACAAGCAACTCCCCCAAAATCTCTCTGATTCTGACGACACAGGTGTAATGCTTCGTGCCTTACAGGAGATGCCAGAGACCATTGACATTGGTGCTGCAGGAACAGCCATGCGTTTCATGACTGCCTATCTTAGCGTTACCCCTGGCGAACATATTATTACAGGAACGGAACGTATGTGTCACCGCCCCATTGCCATCTTAGTGGATGCACTGCGCCAATTGGGAGCTGACATCACCTATGAAGGCGAAGAGGGATTCCCTCCGCTGCGCATTGTGGGAAACAATAATCTGGAAGGTGGAGAACTGACAGTACCCGGCGATGTAAGTTCGCAATACATATCAGCCCTGCTGATGATTGCCCCTACCCTGCGTAAGGGTCTGCGCCTGACATTAACAGGCAACATCGCCAGCAAGCCTTATCTGGAGATGACACTTAGCATGATGCGCGAGTTCGGTGCACATGCAGACTGGGCAGAAGATAACGTCATTGCTGTTCAGCCCTGTCCTTATGAACAACACAGCTATCATATAGAAAGCGACTGGAGTGCCGCCAGCTATTGGTACGAGATAGTTGCCCTATCGAACGACGCGGATAGCCAGATTGACTTGGTGGGCCTACACAACGAGAGTATCCAAGGCGACAGCAGAGTTAGGCATTTGTTTAACGAGCTGGGCGTTGAAACTCAATATTTTGTTGAGGCAGACGGCACGGAGATAACCAGGCTCAGGAAAAGCGGCAATATCACCGATTCTTTCCATTGCGACTTCACTCACCAACCAGATCTGGCACAGACATTTGTCGTTACATGCGCCATGCTGAATATCCCATTCCGCTTTACAGGTCTTCAGAGCCTGAAAATAAAGGAAACTGATCGTATAACAGCCCTGCGCACAGAGCTACGCAAGTTGGGTTACGACATAAAGGAGCAAGACAACAGCATACTCTTCTGGGATGGCGAACGTTGTCCTGCCGAAGAAGCAGCATCCATAGACACCTACGAGGATCACCGTATGGCTATGTCCATGGCACCCGCCTGCCTACGTACAGGCAAACAAATTCAGATAAACAACCCACAAGTGGTTAGCAAATCTTACCCTGCATTCTGGGGAGATTTAGAGAAAGCTGGCTTTGAGATATGCAGATAATACTCTATATGGTAACGGCCCTTGCCGTTCTGGGCATAATAGCAGCTGTAGCCAGTTGGTGGCATAACCGACAGTTGCCTGAGGGGGAGGAACCTGTGGTGAATCCTGCCGACATGGAATGTTGCGGACAGCATGAGGTGTGCGAAAAGGAAAGCCTCTTGGCTGCCATCAGCAAGCAGGTCGAATACTACGACGATGAGGAACTGGACCGCTACAAGGGACGTGACGGCAGCGAATACACAGACGAAGAGACAGAGGAATTCCGCAATGTGCTGTACACCATGCGCTCAGAGGAAGTGGCTGGTTGGGTAAGAAGTCTGCAACTGAGGCAGATAAACCTGCCGAATGACGTAAAAGATGAGGTTTTTCTGATAGTTGGAGAACGGCGAATGCAATAAATCGGGACGCGCGCACGTTATTAAAGAAGGAGGAAAAGCCTCCCCCACCCCTCCCAAGGAGGGGAAACGGAACAATAAAGCATAAATGGAACAACGCATTACAATAGAGGAAAAAGAGAACCCAAGAGCAAATCACACATTCTTTCTCCCTCTCTTAGGAAGGAGCGGGAGAGGCTTTGCTATGCTACTATTCCTAATATTCCTCGTTTCTTCCTGCTCCATTAAGAAAAACACACCAACCACCCGTTTCTATCATGCCATGACCGCCCGTTTCAATACGCTTTACAACGGAGAGGTGGCATATCTGGAAGGCGAGGAAGCACAGATGAAGTCACATCAGGACGATTACAACCGTCTGCTTCCCATGTACA
The DNA here is from genome assembly GCA_946619915.1 of uncultured Prevotellaceae bacterium. GTDB lineage: Bacteria > Bacteroidota > Bacteroidia > Bacteroidales > Bacteroidaceae > Physcousia. The sequence goes on from CAMOMP010000028.1 coordinate 27,065, forward strand.
TCAGCACCAACAAGTCAACAGCCGGAGTTGGCAAAGGCAACTACGAGACGACCATCACAAAGTGCGAGAAAGCCATCAAGCTGCACAGCATGAAGAAACGTCCCACAGTAAATGCCAATCAGAAGAAGAACGATAAGATGAAAGCCTTTCTGGCCAGAAAGGAGTTCAACCCCTATATTTACCACGCATGGCTGATGATGGCTGAAGCCCAGTTCCAGAAAGGCGAGTTCATCGAGGCTGCCAGCACCTACAACTACATCATCCGACTGTATTCCACCCAACCCGAGATTGCAAGCATTGCCAAAGCCAAGTTGGCCAGATGCTATGTTGCCTTGGACTGGGCGTATGATGCGGAGGATGTACTCAACAAGATGAAACGCGACAGTATCTCGCGTCTCGGACAGAAGGAAAAAGACAACACCACGGCAGCTTATTATATTCTGACCAACCAATACGAAGAGGCTATCCCCTACGTAATAAAATCCATCAAAAACGCCAAGCGGAAGCAGAATAAGACACGTTTGAAATACCTGCTTGGACAGCTCTATCAGCAGACAGGCCAGAACGAGGAAGCCTACAAGGCTTACGCTAAGGTTATGCGCGCCAACCCTCCGTATGAGATGGAGTTCAGTGCCCGTATAGCCCAGACCGAGGTTATGCCCCGCAGCAAGTTCAGTCAGATGATAACCAAGCTGAAGCGAATGGCCAAGAGCGACAAGAACAAGGACTACTTGGATAAGGTCTATTACGCAATGGGTAACATCTACATGAACGTGAATGACACCACTCATTGCATCTACGCATGGGAGAAAGGTGTAAAGGATGGCACCAAAAACGGTCCAGACAAGGCTATGCTGCTGCTCAAGCTGAGCAACCTGTATTGGGAAATGGAGAAGTACATCGATGCTGCCCGTACCTATAAGGCTTGCGCTGCCATCTTGGATAAGGAACACGAGGAATACAAGGAAACAGAACGCAGAAGTAAGATCCTGGCAGAACTGGAACCTCATCTGAGCGCCATCAAGCTGCAAGACAGCCTCCAAGCCTTAGCCAAAATGCCCGAGGCAGAATATCTGGCCGCTATAGACCGTGTCATTGAGCAATTGAAGAAAGAAGAGAAGGAGGCTGAGAAGAAGGCTGCACAGAACAACCCCAATGGTCAAAGACCAACAACCAACAACCAACAACCGCAGACCAACAGACCCGTAGCCACAAATACAGGAATGAGGAACCAGCAACAAGGTCCCTGGTACTTCTACAACCCAACGACGGTAAAACGAGGCATTGAGGAATTTATCCGCAGATGGGGACAACGCAAGAACGAAGACCTGTGGCGCATCAGCAACAAAGCTTCTTACGCCGCTGCTGCAGGTATCGAGGATGCCACCTTCGCAGAGCAAACAGGTGGTGACGACGACAGCCTTTATGGTTCCGTGGAATCCGACACTATAGATCAGGCAAAGAAAGACTCACTGCAGAACGACCCACATCATAGGGAGTTCTACCTGAAGCAGATTCCATTTACAGAAGAACAGTTAGCAGAATCCAACGCCATCCTGAGCGACGGTCTTTACAATGCAGGCATTATGGAACAGGAGAAGCTGGAGAACTGGCTCCTTGCCGAGAAAACCATGCAACGCCTGCTTACAGACTTCCCCGAGCACGACAACATAGACAACATCTATTACCACCTCTTCCTCTTGTATGGAAGACTTGGCGATCAGGAGAAAGCAGAATACTATAGAGCCCTGCTTCTTGAGGAATATGCCGACACCAAACTGGCAGCCCTTCTGGGCAACCCCAATTACGAGATGATTGCACGTAACGGCACACATGTCGAGGATTCGGTATATGCCGCCTCCTATAATGCGTACCAAGCATCCGATTATGCCGAGGTGGAGAAGAACTACAGGTTCAGCACCGAGAACTTCCCCACTGGCAAGAACCGTGCCCGCATGCTATTCATACGCGCCATGAGTCAACTCTATGGCGGCGAGCGCGACAGCTTCCTGGTTAGTCTGAAGGAAGTGGTACAGAACTTCCCCAAGGAAGAGGTGACAGAGATTGCCAACTCTATTGTAAAAGGTCTGGAGGCAGGACGATTGCTGATGGACGACCGCTATGATGCCAGCAGCATCTGGGCAAGAAGAACACGCCAGGCATCGGGCGACAGCACAGAAGTGGCTCCCGAGCTAAAGGATGACCGCTACAGCAACTTCGTCTTTGTATTGGCTTATCCCACCAACAGTCTGGACGAGAACCAGCTACTCTTTGAAGTGGCACGCTACAACTTTACCTCTTACATGGTCAGGAACTTTGACATAGAGATAGTCGAAAACCAGGGCATCACCATGATGTGCGTGAAGGGATTCCTTTCTTACGACGAGGTTCATTCCTACGCCCAGACGCTTTATGCCGACAAACACATGAATACCCTATTGGAAGGTATCAGGACATTGCTGATATCGGAAGATAACCTGAAACTGATAGGCAAAGATTTCAGCTTCGACGACTACAAGGCCTTCTACGAGGAGAAATTTGCTCCAATGGATATCCCAGAAGATCTCAGAATCGACGAGCCCACCAACCTCAAGATTGTTGATCCCGACGATTATGTTCCAGAGGAGAAGAAAGAGAGCGAAGAGGAAGAGGAGGAAGAAGATTTCCCATGGGGATTCTAGGATTAGAAAATTCAAAAATTATAAATTCAAAATTCAAAATTGGGAATCACGAAAACAAGGATTTCCAATTAGACAACACAGTAAACAGTAAACGGTAAACAGTAAACCAATTAAAATAAATGAATTACAAACTGCTTTGGGTTGACGACGAGATAGAGCTACTGAAGGCGCACATCCTGTATCTCGAAAAGAAAGGATATGTTGTCGAGACCGTAACAAACGGCTACGACGCTCTGGATCGTTGTACGGAGGAGGTCTTCGACCTTATCCTGCTGGACGAGAATATGCCTGGTCTCAGTGGCCTGGAAACGCTGAGCAGGATAAAGGAACAGACACCCACCACCCCCGTGGTAATGGTTACCAAGAGCGAGGAAGAGAACATCATGGAGCAAGCCATTGGTGCCAAGATTGCCGATTACCTGATAAAGCCCGTCAATCCCACGCAGATTCTGCTGACCCTGAAGAAAAACCTGCACCAGAAGGAGATTGTTACAGAACAGCAGACAAGTGCCTATCAGCAGGACTTTGGCAAGATAGGTATGCAGATTAACGACTCCCTTTCTTTGGAAGAATGGATCGAAGTATACAAACGCCTTACCTATTGGGAATTGCAACTCTCAGAGACTGACAGTGCCATGAAGGAGATGCTGAGCATGCAGCGCTCTGAGGCAAACAGAGAGTTCACCAAGTTCATCCGTAAGAACTACACCAAATGGATGAGCAACCCTGAGGGACGCCCCGTAATGAGTCCCGACATCTTCAAGCACAACGTCTTCCCGCACCTGAATAACGGGGAGAAGGTTTTCCTGGTGGTGATAGACAACTTCCGCTATGACCAGTGGCGTATGCTGTATAACGAGATTGCCGACCTCTTTAACATAGAGGAAGACCTGTACTGTAGCATCCTGCCCACAGCAACCCAGTATGCACGTAATGCCATCTTTAGCGGCCTGATGCCCGATGTCATAGAGCGCATGTTCCCCGACCTTTGGGTCGACGAGGATAGCGAGGAGGGAAAGAACCTGAACGAAGCCCCCTTGGTACAGACACAGTTCGACCGTTTCAGACGCAAGAACACCTTCAGCTACCACAAGATTAACGACTCGCAGGCTGCCGAGAAGCTGGTACAACAGATACCGCATCTGCAGAAATACGACCTGAATGTGGTAGTGATGAACTTCATAGACATGCTTAGCCATGCCCGTACAGAGAGTCGTATGGTGCGCGAACTGGCAAGCAACGAGGCCGCTTACCGAAGCATTACGCAGAGTTGGTTCCGCCACTCGCCCGTTGGTGACCTCTTCCGCATCCTTGCAGCCAGCGACTACACCATCGTACTGACAACCGACCACGGCAGCATACGATGCTACAATCCTGTAAAGGTGGTTGGAGACAAGAACACCAACACCAATCTGCGATATAAATTAGGCAAGAATCTCAGCTACAACCAGAAGGAGGTGTTCGAGATCAAGGAGCCTCATCAAGTGGGACTGCCCAGACCCAATCTGAGCACCACCTACATCTTTGCAACAGGCGACGACTTCTTTGCCTATCCCAATAATTATAATTACTACGTCCAGTATTACAAGGACACCTTCCAGCACGGAGGCATCAGCATGGAGGAGATGCTGATTCCGCTTATCACATTGCGAGGGAAAAAGAGATAAAGACTTATGGAAATTAAATTCAAGGAAGAAGATATCAAGCAGGCAGCCCGTCAGTTTGTAGAGTCGATGGGCGATAACACCGTCTTTGCCTTCTATGGCAAGATGGGAGCCGGAAAAACAACATTCATAAAAGCCGTCTGCGAAGAGTTAGGAGTGGACGACACCGTCACCTCCCCCACCTTTGCTATTGTAAACGAATATGAGGCAGCCCAAGGCCGCCCCATATATCATTTTGATTTCTACCGTATAAAGAAGGTTTCCGAAGCCTACGATATGGGATGCGAAGAGTACTTCTATAGCGGCCATCCATGCTTTATTGAATGGCCTGAACTGATAGAGGAAGTACTGCCTGAGGAGACTGTCAATGTCACCATCGAGGCACTTCCCAACGGAGAAAGGCGATTAGTTTTCTAAAGATTCGCCGTACTCCAACTCACCATCTACTACCCAACGGAGATCCTCGGGGTCAAAATCCCCAATCTTCTCCTTTTTGGCTTTCTTGGCTATATAGTCTGCAACGGCATCTATATCGATGTCCACTTCGTCTTGGTCACCAGATTTCTCCAGTAACCCTACGTAGTACTCACCTATCACATCCAGGAAGTAATAAAGGTCGTCTTCCGTGAACTTTTCCTTTACTTCCTGTGGCAGGTAGTTCTTTATAAACTCTACCGTCAAGCGGTCGTCCTCGGCATCGGCCAGGAAGTCGTCTTCAATGTTTCCCATAGCGCAAACCTTTTAAAGCATGTTCTTGAGTTTCTCCTCGAAAGCAGGACGTGCAGCTGCACCGACAATCTTGTCCACAACCTCACCACCTTTGATGAAGAATATTGTTGGAACATTGCGTACACCGAACTTAACGGCCAGCTCTTCGTCTTCCTCTACATCGCACTTGCCAATAATAGCCTGTCCCTCATAATCCTGAGCTAAAGCATCAATGATAGGACCAACACGCTTGCAGGGGCCACACCATGTTGCCCAAAAGTCCAATACGATGGGCTTGCCAGTTGCTACAAGCTGTTCATAATTCTCGCTGTTAATAATCTGTGCCATACTTATTATAATTAATAATGAGTAAATAAAAAGGTTAGTTTATCTTGTACGTTGCCCATTCACAGACATTCAGGTAATCCATAAATGCCTTAGTGACCTGGTAGCACTTCGTTCTGGATTTCATACGCAGGATTTGCCTATTTCCGCCCCCAAAGATATTCCACTTTACTTCTATCTGAGGAGGTCGCCCGTTCTTGTCTTTGGGCTGCTGCATCTGCTGAATATGCTTGGTCAGCTCAGCCAGAGCGTTGCTATCCAACTTGTTAGAGTCGAATGTTATGGTAATGCTCTGCACGAGCTCGTCCTTCACGTCGGGCAGGAACTGCACCTTGCCAATCTTCAGCTCCAGTATTTCTCTGTTGTACTGGCGGGGCTGCACACGGCCTGTGATATACACCAGATTACCCTCCTGCGAGAGATATCCGCGCCACTGCGCCCAATCATTTCCGAACAATGCAATCTCGCCAGGTCCTGTATAATCCTCCACCACAACAATACCATAAGGCTGATTAGTCTTGGTGATACCCTGGCGCTTCAATCCCGTTACGATACCTCCCAATCTAACATCCGAATTTGCGAACGGGGTAAGGTCGTTCAACTGCTCCATGTGCATGTTGCAGATACCGTTCAATATCACTCCATATTCGTCAAGCGGATGAGCAGAAAGGTAGATACCCACCAACTCACGTTCCTTGTTGAGTCGTTCCAGGTCGTTCCAGCGTTCTGTTACAGGAATGGCAGGCTGGTGCTTGTCTATGGCCTCCATGCCGAAGAGCGAGAACTGAGCCTCCATCTTTGCCTGCTGGTACTGCGTACCGTATTTCGTGAGCGAATCCACAAAGAGCTCGCCCTTTCCATTGGGAGCGATGAACTGCTCTCTGCTTATCTGGTCCGAGAACGTATCGAAAGCACCGCTCAAGGCCAGGCATTCTATACCGCTCTTCTTGACGGCAGGGATAGAGACACGCTCTACAAAATCATAGATATCTTTGTACTTGCCGTTCTTCTCACGTTCCGAGATGATGGAGGCGGCAGCAGCCTCTCCCAATCCCTTGATGCCATTCAATCCGAAACGTATCTGTTGTTTATCGTTAACACCGAAGTCAACATGCGACTCGTTGACATCTGGTCCTAACACCTCTATCTTCAGGTTGCGGCATTCATCCAGCAACTTTGTGATTTCCTTTATATCATCCTTTCTGCGGGTAAGCAGGGCTGCCATAAACTCGGCAGGGTAATGAGCTTTCAGGTAAGCCGTCTGGTATGCCACCCATGAGTAGCAGGCTGCATGAGACTTGTTGAAGGCATAGGAAGCAAACTTCTCCCAGTCGCCCCATATCTTATCCAGCACATTGGGGTCATATCCTCGCTCCTTACCGCCATTGATGAAGAGCGGCTTCATCTCGTCAACGATAGCCTTCTTCTTCTTACCCATAGCCTTACGCAAGGCATCAGACTGACCTCGGGTAAAGCCTGCCAACAGACGGCTCAGCAACATCACCTGCTCCTGATAAACGGTAATACCATACGTATCCTTCAGGTATTTCTCCATCACAGGAATATCGTATGTAATCTCTTCCTGTCCATTCTTACGTCTGATGAAAGAAGGAATATAATCCATTGGGCCCGGTCGGTAGAGGGCGTTCATGGCTATAAGGTCCTCAAAGACCGTTGGTTTCAGCTCCTTCAGGTACTTCTGCATACCTGCCGATTCAAACTGGAACGTACCTACCGTAAGACCTTTCTGATAGAGTTGATATGTCAGTTCGTCGTCAATGGGTATATGATCCAGGTCTATATCTACGCCATGCGCCTCCTTGATAACGCGGCAGGCCTCCTTCAACTCGGAGAGGGTCTTCAGACCCAGGAAGTCCATCTTAATCAGACCCGTACTCTCAATAACATGGCCGTCGTATTGTGTGACAGCCGTCTTACGGTCTGGGAAGTCGGGGTCATCAGCTGTAGAGATAGGCACATGATCCGAAATCGGGTCACGACAGATGATAAAGCCGCAGGCATGAATACCTGTTCCTCTAATCTGTCCCTCCAACTGCTGGGCATATTTGATGGTGTCTGCTTCGCGGGAATCGGCCGAGAACTGAGCCACCTGCAGCTCCGGCGTACAGGAGATGGCATTCTTCAGGTTCATCTTCATGCCGTCTGGCAGACGGTCGGGTATTGCCTTACAAAGGGCATTACTCCTATCCAGCGGCAGGTCCTCCACACGGGCCACATCCTTGATGCTGTTCTTGGTGGCCATTGTGCCGTAGGTGATAATATGGGCACAGTTCTCGTGTCCGTACTTATCCATTACCCACTGCAGCACCTTGCCTCGTCCATCGTCCTCGAAGTCGGTATCGATATCAGGCAAAGAGATACGGTCGGGGTTCAGGAAACGCTCGAACAGCAAGTCGTATTTCAGCGGATCCAGCTTGGTGATTCCCAAGCAATAAGCTACCACACTACCAGCGGCAGAGCCACGTCCTGGTCCTACCCACACATCCAAGTCCTTACGGGCAGAATTGATAAAGTCCTGCACAATAAGGAAGTAGCCAGGGAAACCCATCGTCTTCATGATGTGCAGCTCAAAGCGGATGCGGTCATCCACCTCTTTATCCAATGGCTCGCCATATATTCTGCGGGCACCCTCGTAGGCCAACTTACCTAAATAATCGGCCTCGAACTTTATACGGTATATCTTATCGTATCCGCCCAGCTTCTTTATCTTCTTCTCGCCTTCCTCCTGGGGGAGTGGATTCTCGCCGTTCTCGTCGCTTGTAAACTCACGGAACAGGTCCTCCTCGGTATATTTCTGCCTCCATTGTTCTTCTGTTCCGAATTCCTCTGGAATAGGGAAGAAAGGCATGATGGGGTCTGACTCCAGGTCGTAGGTCTCAATCTTATCCAGAATCTCAACCGTATTGCTGAGTGCCTCGGGGATGTCCGCGAAGAGGTCGTTCATCTCCTCCTTGGTCTTGAACCATTCCTGCTTGGTGTACAGCATGTGAGGCTCAGATATCTTCTTGCCCGTGGACAGGCACAACAAGCGTTCGTGAGCATCGGCATCAGCCTCATTTACGAAGTGGCTATCGTTGGTACACACCAACTTGATGTTCAGCTCTCGAGCTATCTTTATCAGCTCTGCGTTTGACACCTGCTGCAAGGGGAACGTCTCCCTGTTGGCATTCACCTTAGGGTCCTTCACTTCGTGGCGCTGCAGCTCCAGGTAGTAATCGTCGCCAAAGACATCCTTGAACCACTGAGCCGACTGGCGGGCACCCTCCAGGTCACCTTTCAGAATCTTAGACGGCACCTCTCCGGCAATACAGGCAGAACAGCAGATGATATCCTCGTGGAAAAGCTTCAGGTCCTCGTGGTCCGTTCTGGGACGACCATAGAAGCCATCCACCCAGGCACGCGAAACCAACTTAATAAGGTTCCTATACCCGTTCAGGTTCTTTGCCAAAAGGATTAGGTGGTTACCACTACGGTCTATGCTGGGGTCGCTCTGGTCCTCTTTCCTACGGCGAGCCACATAAACTTCGCAGCCGAAGATTGGCTTAAAGGGCTCCAGCCCCTCCTTCTTCCTGCCTTTATTAACGGAATTGCAACAGTCGAAGAAGTCTTTTATACCGAACATATTACCGTGATCGGTAAGCGCCATGCCACGCATTCCGTCCGCAACAGCCTTGTCCACCATCTTAGAGATAGAGGCTTGTCCGTCGAGCAAAGAGTACTGAGAATGAACGTGTAAATGTATAAAATCTTCCATCTTGTCTGTCATGTGCCAATAATTGTACAAATATAGCGTTTTTTCACGAAACGCAAAGTTCTGAACCTCTTTTTGTTAAGGAAAAATCCAAAATTACTCCAAAAGTTTTTGATAAATAACAAAATTACCCTATCTTTGTATCCAAAGTAAACAATCCCCATGGGAAAAAGACTAAAGAAATTAAAGAAGATAAAGAAGATTAGGCTACATCACGAAGGCACCCGCACCTTGGTGTTAGGTGCCATTTTCTTGCTGGCCGCCAACGCTTTGTTGCACTTCTGCATCTCCAACCAATTCCCCTTCTATGTCTTTGCCGGAGTTAGTATCTGTGTTTACTTGATTCTGGCCAATTTCTTCCAGTGCCCCATCCGTTGTTTCGAGGGCGATACCGAAGGTATTGTCATTGCTCCTGCCGACGGCAAGGTGGTTGTTGTGGAGGAAGTTGAGGAGACCGAGTATTTCCACGACAAGCGCATCATGGTTAGTATATTCATGAGCCTTCTGAACGTACACGCCAACTGGATTCCCGTAGATGGCACCATTAAGATGGTAAAGCATCACGACGGTAATTTCTTCAAGGCATGGCTACCCAAGGCCAGCGAGGAGAACGAGCGCTGTACCGTGGTGATAGCCACAGCCGACGGAACAAAAATCCTGGCTCGCCAGATAGCAGGTGCTATGGCCAGAAGAATCGTCACCTATCCTCACGAAGGAGACGCCTGCTTTGTCGATGAACATCTGGGATTCATCAAATTCGGCTCACGCGTGGACCTCTTCCTCCCCATAGGAACAGAAATCTGCGTGAACCTCAACGACAGAACGGTAGGTAACGAAACCATCATAGCACGCCTGAAAGTGAAGAGTGAAGATTCTTCTCAAGTGAAGAGTGAAGAGTGAAGAATGAGGTCTGATGGCTGAAGTAAGACGGCTGAGGTCTGAGGAGCTCGAACCCTGAACCAAAATCAACTAAGCAACTAAGCTATTAAGCCAATAAGCCAACAAAAACCCAAAAACATGAATTTTACCCGTCACATTCCCAATACCATAACTTGTTGTAATCTTATTAGCGGCTGTATCGCCACAGGATGTGCCTTTCATAGTCATTTCTTCTGGGCAGTCATTTGGATTGTAATTGGCGCTGTCTTTGATTTCTTCGACGGCATGTCAGCTCGCGCACTGGGTGTTTCCTCCCCTATCGGAAAAGAATTGGATTCACTGGCAGACGTAGTCACCTTTGGTGTAGCCCCCAGCGCGATATTATTCCGTCTATTCTGTCAGGTTCATTACCCCGAGATGCTGATGCCCCTAAGGGACGTCATCCCCTATACCGCTTTTATTATGGCAGCTTTCTCTGCCCTCCGTCTGGCCAAGTTCAACTTAGACGAGCGTCAGACCACCCAGTTTATAGGACTTCCTACTCCAGCCAATGCGCTGTTCTGGGGCTCTCTGGTATTGGGGCAGCATGCCTTCCTTGTATCGCTGAAGTTTAATGCCGTGTTCCTTTTCCTTTTCATGCTGCTTTTCTGCATGTTGCTGGTAAGCGAGGTTCCCATGCTTGCCCTCAAGTTCAAGGACCTCAGTTGGGAAAAGAACAAGGTAAAGTTCATCTTCCTACTTGGCTGCCTCCCCTGCTTCTTATTGGGAGCCAGTTGTTTTGCCGCCATCATCCTCTGGTATGTAGCCTTGTCTATCATCACAGATGTGAGGGCAAGACGATGCAAATAAATTCAAAATTTATAAATTCAAATTTCAAAATTGACTAAAGCCTAGGGGCCAAAGTCTAATTATTAGCCTTTGCTGAACTATCGGGAGTTAAAAGGAACAACAGTTTTGCACGTGCAGAACAAACGTCTAACCAGCTCGCCAACTTTATCTTCTCCTTCCGAAGATGCGGAGCAGATACAAGAACAGGTTGACAAAATCCAGATAAAGCGAAAGGGCACCCAGGAGAGCTATCTTCTTTGTGCCTTCGTCCACATCTGTTGCCTGTCGCAGCATCTGCTTAATCTTCTGCGAGTCATAGGCCGTGAGCCCAACAAATACCAGCACGCCTATGTAGCTCAATATCATTGTCATGCCGTCGCTTTTAATGAAGATATTGACGACAGTGGCTATGACGAGGCCTATGAGGGCCATAAAGAGGATTCGCCCCATAGACGATAGGTCTTTTTTGGTGGTATATCCTATCAAGGCCATAGTGCCAAACGTGCCTGCTGTGATAAAGAAGACGGTAGCGATGGACGAAAGCTGAAATACAAGGAAGATGATGGACAGAGTAGCGCCGTTGATGACGGAGTATAGCAGGAACATCAGGGTTGCCGTCAGCAGTGACAAGCGATTGATTGCCGCGCTGACGCCAGCGACCAGCGCAAATTCTGCGATGAACAAGCCCCAGAACAATACTTTATTCGTGAGGATAGCATTCATAAGCACTGGACTTGTAGCGACATAGTAGGCCGTCATTCCCGTGATGAGCAGGGCCAATGCCATCCATACGTAAACTTTTCGCATAAGGACGGGAAATGCCTCCGACAGTTCAATTGACCCTTCTTTATAGTTTCTCTGATAATTAAATTCCTGATTTTCCATAATAGTTTGTATTTGTTTTGTGAATCTTGACCTCCTTAATTACACACATCATAATACTATCGATTATTCAGACACAAAGATACGAAGAAATAATAATGCACAAAACTTTTTGATAGAAAAAATCATTTTCGGAAAACACCAGTTACCTATCACCCTCGTCCTTCCCATACTGCAGCCATACTCTAGCCATACCCGCGGAGGAG
>CAMOMP010000029.1:0-36979 GCA_946619915.1 uncultured Prevotellaceae bacterium
TGTCCACGATGTGGCAAAAATAAAGCCTCGTAAATTCCCTGCGGTAGAAATACGTCGCAAATTTATAGGAATTTAAATGCTTTGCTGGATGTGAAACCATCCCCGCTACCTTCGATTTCAAGGAGGGGGAGGGAAAGGAGGATTTCGTTATCCGCAATGTGTCGTTAAAATAATTGGAAAAGAAGCAATAAAAACAGAAAAGGAACTCGATTGAGTTCCTTTTTCTGTAGCGGGAGTGGGTCACGATCCCACGACCTCCGGATTATGAATCCGACGCTCTAACCAGCTGAGCTATCCCGCCATTTTTGCGTTTGCGGTTGCAAAGGTATGGCTTTTTCTGCTATCTACAAAACTTTTCAGGGGAAATTTTTGCTGTGGCTGTAATTATTCTGCCGGAAGTGTTACCTTAGAGCCGTACCAAGTGTGTCGAAGGGTGTTCAAACGCTCTTTTACCTCTTTATCTGACAATCCGCTATTAATACGTTTGCCATTCAAATAAAGATTAGAGGAATGAGACACGTGGCTTAAAGTATCACCGTCGATAATAGGCATAACAGCATAGGACTGACGCGAACCGTTAACGCCGCGGTTGATAGCCGTTACATCGTGTATGCGTGAGTGGGGCGTGCCTTTCTTCTGACCGCCTGCCACAATTCCGCCAGCATACTGACCAGTTACGTTACCTGTGCTATAGCAAGACTCCATAACAAATGGTGCGCGTACCTTACCAATCAATCCGCCTGCATAGCTGCTGATGCTGCTGACATCCACATCGGAGTAGCATCTGTTCAGTACCGACTTGCTGCCTATGTTGCCAACAAGTCCGCCTGCATAGCTCTGTCCGCAAACCCTGCCTGTTGCATAGCAATCCTCGATAACTGATGCCTGAGGATAGGCTGAGTGTCCCAGGTAGCCAGCGATTGCTCCTGCTCCGTATCCGTTGCAGTAGATGTTCACATCCTCGAATCCCACGTTACGGCAAACACCGCACAGTACACCGAAGAAGCTGCCGAAATAGCATGATCTGCTGGTGGTGAGGTTACGGATGACATGTCCGCGACCATCCAGTGTTACCCAGAGCGAGTATTCGTCTGCCTTGTCGTTGAGTGGCATCCACTCAATACCCTTCAGGTCGATGTCGCTGGTAAGAGCGAAGTAAGTCATCTTATAAGGCGTAAGCACTGACTTCATGTTACACATCTGACGGGCATTGCTGATAAGATAGGGATGCTCGACGCTTCCGTCGCCGCCAGAGAACTTAGAGGTCTCCTCGGCAGGTCTGAAGCTGGCCATATCGCAGGTGCTGTTTACGCGAACCTGATAAAGACCGGGTCTTAGGCCCTTGCTTACATTCAATTGTATATTGTAGCTGCCCTCTTGATCTGTGGAAACATGCTCCAGTTCGGCATAAACGGCGTTGGGTACCGCATTGTTCCTGTAGGTTTCCTGAGCCAACTTAACTTCCTCCTCTGTACGAGCCCTGCAATAGGTTTTACCAGTGAAGTTGTTATAGACAAGCTCGTCGCCCGACTGCATGTGAACCATCTGGCCGGTCTTGATGTCTGTGAAGTCAACCTTTCCCTTGTCCAAGGAGAGTACGTCTTTCTGTCCGCCCTTCTCGCTGACCAGATAGAATTCTGTTCCTAACACGCGCACCTGTTCTTTATCTGTTGTAATGGTGAAGGGGTGGCTGGCATCTGAGGAAACATAGAAGTAGGCGGCGCCTTGGAAATCCACAGCGCGGATGCCGTGTGAGAAGTCTGTTGTAGAATAGGAAATCTGCGAACTTTCCTTAAGCATTACCTGCGTGCCGTCTGGCAACTGAAGTGTTGAGGTCTCGCCAGATGCAGTAGAGACAATCATCTGTCCGTCGCGCAGATTGGTGATACTATAGTACATAAACACAGTGCATGTGAGCAAGATGGGAAGAAGAACTGCAGCAGCCCATCTCATTGTATTATGTATATAGGATTTGTTGCGCATGAACCATGTGCTTTTTGCTATATTAGAGCGGTTCAGGACATGCTTTTTGAAGCGAAGGAATGCCATCTCGCCATCATAGGTATGATCTATGATGGAAGAGCCAATCCATGCTTCACGCATACGGAGAAATTGCTGACGATTTGCCTCGGACTCCTGCACCCATTGGGCCAGTAGTTCCTTGCCTTCGTCAGAGATTTGCCCCGTAAGGTAATCTATGATATAAAGACTGATATCTTTAAGATCTTTCATTCTTCTATATTTGCTTGTCCTCATATCTATGACAAAATTTTTGCCCTCTTGTGTTAAATCAATACCATAAAAAATGTTAAAATGGCCAAATATTTAGAGAAACGCCTCTCGATTAGCTTCAAGGCCTGCTGGATACGCACCTTAATGGTGTTGGCGGAAACTCCGTCTTCGGCACCAATCTGGCGGTAGGTCATGTCTTGGAAGCGACTCTTGATGAAGGTACTCTTTATTGGCTCGGGGAGTTGCTCAATGCAGTCGTGCATAAGACCTTCGAGCTCGCTGTCGAGCAGCTTACCCTGTGGCGTAACATTATCAACGCCAGAGAATATGTCTGTGGTGTCGTTATCGCTAAGTGTACTGAATGTCTGTACGGTTCGTACTGTCTTGGAGTTAAGCAGATTCAGACAGTGGTTGCGCGTACTCATCATAAGGTAGCTGCGCAGGTTGGAGTGAATCTCTATCTCGCTGCGTATCTCGTAGATATGACTGATGACGTCGGATACGGCGGCCTGTGCCAGAAATTCATCCAAAAGGATGCTCTCGGCCAGGATGCACATAGGTCCATAGTATGTCCTGAACACATACCTGTATGCATCCTCTTCGCCTTCCATCAGGCCGCGCACTATGTTTCTCTCATCAACAGCCATTAATTATTTTAATTCATAATTCACAATTCATAATTCACAATTGCCACTTCGTTGACTTTTCCCTTCGGCATTCAAAATTTATAAACGAGATAACGAAATGTCGAGATTGCGAAATATCGAGATTGCGAAATATCGAAATAAAACTCTAAACTCTACACTCTACACTCTCAACTCTTACGCCGGTTTCCCTCCTTCTATATATGGCCACCCGTCCTTGTCCCACTGGATGCGTGACATAAACAAGGGGCGTTGCCCTGGGCGCTGGCTTTCGCGCACGTGGCAATGATAGAAGATGTATTCGTTATCGTCTATAGCGGTGAATATCTCGCCACAATGACCAGGGCCAAAGAAATTGTCATCTTCGTCGCTGTGTAACACAGGTGTGGCAAATCCCTCAACCATTGGTTTACCCTCACGGTTCAGGAACTCACCAGTCAGTTCTTTGCTGCGTCCTACCTGTAACTGGTAGGTGTGATTGCCATAGTAACCGGAACTTACAAACAGGTACCAGTAGCCTTTGTGCCAATGAAGGTAAGAGCCTTCGAAGACCTGTGAGCGGTCGGGGCACTTGTGTACGGTCAGACCGGCTACGTGCTGGTATTTGGCACCCTCCTTTACGGAAAGTCCGTCGGACGTAAGCTCAATGCGGTGGATACCGCCAACGGAGCCGAAGAACATCCATACCCGTCCTGTCTTGGGGTCGGTAACAACCTCTGGGTCTATTGTATCCTCGATACCTGTCTCGCGTCCCCTTGTGATGATTCCCTTGTACTGGAACTGGCAGGGAGAGGATTCCTGCAGTACGGCAATGTTGCTGTCCTCGGCACTATTATACAAGGTGATGTACATAAGACGCTTGCCGCCTACCTTGGTAACATCAGGTGCCCAGTAGTTGTGGGCTATACTCGACATAGTCTTCCATGACTCTGCATCAATGGGAGAGATATCCGACATGCTCCAACTGAAGAGGTCGTTGCTGACAAGGCTGCGACGCGGATTGGTGGCGATACAATAATACAGCCCGTCGTCTGCCTGCCAAATAGTAGGATCGGGCCAGTTACGAGGCCATACAGGATTCTCGACCTGCTGAGCACTGGCCAGCAGGCACATCAAAAGCATAGGTATAATAAGGAGCGTACGGCCAAACCAGTTCATAGTTATCTCTATGGTTTTTTTCATTACGAGAGACAAAGTTACACATTTTTCTGTTTTTTATTAAAAATTGGAGAAAAAAATGTGGCTCATTGATAGAAAATGTGTACTTTTGCACCTCCATTTAACATAACACGTACGCACAAACAAACATAATATATGGCAGAAACAAGAAAAATCCAGCGAGCTCTGGTATCTGTATTCCACAAGGACGGATTAGAGGAGATTCTGCGCACTCTGAATGCGCAAGGTGTTGAACTGTTGAGCACAGGCGGTACTCAGACCTTTATCGAGAGTCTGGGCATTCCTTGCCAGAAGGTTGAGGATGTTACCACATACCCCAGCATCCTGGGCGGTAGAGTAAAGACCCTCCACCCCAAGGTATTCGGAGGTATTCTGGGTCGTCGTGAGTTGGAGAGCGACCAGCAGCAGATGAAGCAGTATGAGATTCCTGCTATCGACTTGGTGATTGTTGACCTGTACCCCTTCGAGGATACTGTAGCCAGCGGCGCCAGTGCAGCAGACATCATCGAGAAGATTGACATAGGCGGTATCAGCCTGATTCGTGCAGCTGCAAAGAACTTCCGCGATGTTATCATCGTTCCTTCAAAGGCTGAGTACAAGCCTCTGTTGGATCTGTTGCAGAAGCAGGGCGCACAGAGCGAGATCGAGGATCGTCGTTGGTTCGCCACCCGTGCCTTCGGTGTAAGCAGTCATTACGACACTGCTATCCACGCGTGGTTTGAGAAAGAGTGAAGAATGAAGAGTGAAGAGTGAAGAATGGGCCTCACCCCCAGCCCCTCTCCGAGGCGAGGGGAGTTGAGCTCCTTGAAACTTGAAACCTGAAACCGGGTCGCAGACCCATGAAACTTGAAACAAACGGTAAACTCACCAACTTGTCAACTAAATAAAGAAATATGAAATGGTTTTCGCTTAGCAAGGAACTTGCAATGGACTTAGGTACTGCTAACACCATCATCATCAGTGATGGTAGGATAGTGGTTGATGAGCCCAGCGTTGTTGCCCTGGATCGTCGCAGCGAGCGTATGATTGCCGTAGGTGACAAGGCAAAAATGATGTACGAGAAGACGAATCCCGAAATCCAGACCATCCGCCCTCTGCGTGATGGTGTGATTGCCAACTTCAATGCCTGTGAGCAGATGATGCGCGGTCTGATTAAGATGGTTCATTCTGGAAACCGCCTGTTCTCTCCCAGCATGAGAATGGTAATTGGTGTTCCCAGCGGCAGTACCGAGGTAGAGCTGCGTGCCGTAAGAGACAGCGCAGAACATGCCGGTGGCCGTGAGGTTTATCTGATATACGAGCCTATGGCTGCTGCCATCGGTATAGGACTGGATGTGTTGGCACCCGAGGGCAACATGATTGTTGACATAGGTGGTGGTAGCACAGAAATCGCCGTAATCAGCTTGGGTGGTATTGTTGCCGACAAGAGCTTGCGTATCGCAGGTGATGTGTTGACAGCAGACATCCAGGAATACATGGGCCGTCAGCATAACGTTAAGGTCAGTGAGCGTATGGCAGAGCGTATCAAGATTCACGTTGGTGCAGCCCTTGCCGATCTGGGTGACGATGCACCCGAGGATTACGTGGTTCACGGTCCTAACCGTATCACAGCGCTGCCTATGGAAGTTCCCGTTTGCTATCAGGAGATTGCACACTGTCTGGAGAAGACAATCGCCAAGATTGAGGCTGCCATCCTGAGCGCTTTGGAGGAGACTCCACCAGAATTGTATGCTGATATCGTAAAGAACGGTATCTATCTGGCTGGTGGCGGTGCCCTGTTGCGTGGTTTGGCAAAGCGTCTGACAGAGAAGATCAGCATTCCTTTCCATGTAGCAGAAGATCCCTTGCACTGTGTGGCTAAGGGTACGGGTATCGCGTTGAAGAATATTCGTGAATTCCCCTTCTTGATGTAATTTGAGAGAACTACTCGATAGAATATCACAGAATGTCCACTGGGTTATCTTCCTGCTTTTGGAAGTGCTCAGTGGATTCATGCTTTTCAAGTTCAACCATTATCAGGGTAGCGTATGGTTTACACAAGCCAATGCGGTTGCCGGGAAAGTGTTGGAATGGGAAGCTAAAGGCCTCCAATATATGAATCTGGGCAAGGAGAACGCTTACCTTGTACGCCAGAACATTCTATTACAGAACAACTTGAACGTACTTCGTCATGAGTTGGCGGAGCTGAAGAAGGATACATCCGTAACGCAGCAATACCAGATTGATTTGCTGAAGGACATAGAGATGATTCCTGCTCAGGTTATCTCCAACAGTGTACGTCAGCGTGATAACCTGATAACCATCAACGTAGGAAGCAACGATGGCGTAGAGCCTGAGATGGGTGTTATCAGCGGAACCGGTGTAGTGGGAATTGTCAGCAAGGTAACTCCGCATTACGCCCTTGTCCTTTCCGTACTGAACAGCCGTAGCAGTATCAGCTGCCGATTGAGAGGAACGGAATACTTCGGTTATATGAAGTGGAACGGAGGCAATCCTTTACAGGTATCAATGGATGATGTGCCCCGCCATGCCAAACCTCGCATAGGTGATATCGTGGAGACCAGTGGCTTTAGCAGCCTCTTCCCTGCAGGTATCTTCCTGGGTAGGGTAGCGCAGATTCATAACAGCGGCGACGGTCTGGCTTACTCGCTGGAGATTCAGATGGGAACGGATATCGCCCATGTGCAGAACGTTTGTGTGCTGAAGCATCAAATGAAGGAAGAATTAGACTCACTCAGAAGGCAATGATAGTAACTCTGTTAAAACGGTTGTTGATAATGCTGCTGTTAGTGGCATTTCAGGTGCTGATGCTTAACCACCTGCAGATATCGGGTTATGGAACTCCGATCATCATTGCCTGCATGGTGTTGTATATGCCTCTGGGTAGTCTGAAGGCAGGAGTTCTTCTGTGGGCTTTCTGTACAGGTATGATAGTGGATATATTCAGCAACACACCCGGTGTAGCCAGTGGTGCTATGACGTTTGCTGCCCTGATACAGCCACCCTTGTTGAAACTGATGGCTCCCAGAGATGCTGCCGAGGACATTGTGCCTACCATGCAGACGATGGGAACCTGGAACTACGTCAGATATACGATGATTATTTTCATGATCCACCATTTGGTTTATTATGGACTGGAAAGTTTCTCGCTATATCACATGACGGATGCTATCATTCTAATGCTAACAAGTTGGGTTAGCAGTGTTCTGCTGGCTCTGCTCCTTGAGACATTCCGCAAAACAAAATAAAACGCCCCCATCCGTATGGCTGTCAATTACGATTTAGAGAAGCGGAAGTACATATTGGGTGGTGTGGCATTCCTCATCATACTGATTTATCTGGTTAGGCTGTTTACGCTACAGCTGCTGAGCGACGACTTCAAGAAGAATGCCGACAGCAATGCTTTCCTGCAGCGTATCCAGTATCCTGCTCGTGGTATTATCACCGACCGTAACGGAGAACTGCTGGTGTACAATCAGCCAGCCTATGACGTGATGGTAATCATGAACGAGCAGATAGGCGTGGATACGATGGACCTCTGCCAGAGCCTGCATATCACCAGAGAATGGTACGAGCATCGTATGGAGGAGATTAAGGACAGCAGGCGCAATCCAGGTTACAGCAAATTCACCCAGCAGCTCTTTATGAGTCAGCTTTCTACCGAGGAGTTCAGCCGTTTTCAGGAGAAGCTCTTCCGCTTCCCCGGCTTCTACATACAGAAACGTAGCATCCGTCAGTACCGTCATCCCTATGCTGCCCATATCTTGGGTGATGTGGGAGAGGTGAACCCTGATGACTTGTCGCAGGATCAGTATTACCAGAGTGGTGACTATATAGGAAAACTGGGTGTGGAGCGTAGTTACGAGAATGAGCTACGTGGCGTGAAGGGTAAGGAGATTCTGCTCAGGGATGCACGTGGCCGTCTGAAAGGACACTACCAGAATGGCAAGTTCGATGTGGCTCCTGTTCCTGGTCGTAACCTGAAGTTAAGTATCGACGTAAGGCTACAGGCTCTGGGAGAAAGGCTGATGAAGGGCAAGTTGGGTAGTATCGTTGCCATCGAGCCTTCCACAGGTGAGGTGCTTTGTATGGTCTCCAGTCCTACCTATGACCCCAAGATGATGGTGGGTCGTCAGCGAGGTAAGAATCATATCCTGCTGAGTCAGGACACACATAAGCCTTTGCTCAACAGAGCTATCATGGGACAGTATCCTCCTGGCTCTACCTTCAAGACCAGTCAGGCGCTGACCTTCCTGCAAGAGGGTGTCATCACCCCGGGAACAGCCTACTCTTGCACGCATGGATTCCATAACAGAGGACTTACTGTAGGTTGTCATGGCCACGGGTCGCCCCTGCCTTTGATTCCTGCCATTGCCACATCCTGCAACGGATACTTCTGCTGGGGACTTTACTATATGTTCGGCAACCGCAAGAAATATCCTACTGTTCAGGATGCCATGACCAGATGGAAGGACTACATGGTGTCTATGGGATTCGGATACAAGCTGGGTATCGACCTGCCTGGCGAGAAGCGCGGCATGATTCCCAATGCTCCGTATTACGACAAGGCTTACAGAGGTGACTGGAGCGGGCTGACCGTTATCAGTATCTCCATTGGCCAGGGTGAGGTGAACCTGACTCCCTTGCAGATTGCCAACCTGGGCGCTACCATTGCCAACAGAGGCTATTACATCATACCACATGTGGTGAAGGAGGTGCAGGGGCAACCCTTGGATACCTTATATACAAAGAAGCACTACACTATGGTGGAGCGTAAGAACTACGAATATGTGGTGGAGGGAATGCGCCACGCCGTCTTGGGCGGAACCTGTCGTACAGCCAATACCAGTATGTACGAGGTATGCGGTAAGACGGGAACGGCACAGAACCCTCATGGTCAGGACCATAGCGTGTTTATGGGCTTTGCTCCACGTAATAATCCCAAGATTGCTATTTGTGTGTATGTCGAGAACGGAACCTGGGGTGCCACCTATGGCGTTCCCATTGGCGCGTTGATGATGGAACAGTACATCAACGGCAAACTCTCTGAGAGCAGCCAGCAAAAAGCCAATGTCTTTGAACATAAATATCTATTTACTCCCACTATCTATAATGCGACGGAATCTGAATAAAACAAATCAAGGCCCTAACCTGTTGAGCTCTATCGACTGGTTTACCATACTCATCTACCTGATGCTGTTGGCTATGGGATGGATGAGCGTCTGTGGTGCCAGCTACGACCTTGACCAGGGAGGCAGCATTGTGGATTTTGCTACCCGCAGTGGTATGCAGATTGTGTGGATTGGCACCTCGCTGCTGCTGGGTACGTTGATACTTATGACGGACGACCGTCTGATAGAATCCCTCTCCTACATTATATATTTAGGGTTTCTGGTACTGTTGGCGATTACCCCGTTGTTGGCTCATGATATCAAGGGCTCCATGTCGTGGATTAAGATTGGCAGCTTCAGCATACAGCCAGCCGAGTTTGCCAAGTTCGGAACAGCCCTTTGTGTAGCCAAGGTGATGAGTACCTACGAGTTTGATGTCAGACGATGGAAGGACTTTGTCATCAGCGTGGCCCTGATTGTTGCACCTATGGTGCTGATTGTCATGCAACGTGAGACGGGAAGTGCCCTCGTATATAGTGCGTTTTTCCTGATGCTCTATCGTGAGGGAATGCCGGGCAGCATACTCTTCTCTGCTGTTGCGGCAGTTGTCTATTTTGTGGTAGGTGTGCGTTTCTCGGAGACGGAAATGATGGAGGGTACGGGTATGACATTGGGACAGACACTGGTGCTCATACTCGTACAGATATTCTCTGTGGGAATGGTATGGGTATATACCAAGAACAAGCAGGTCGGATGGCGTATCCTTGGTTGGGGTTCATTGGTAATGATGCTGGCCTTGTTATTTGCCCGTTATATCATTAAGTGCAACGTAATGTGGGTTTTGCAGGGCGTGTGTGCTGTTACCATCCTCTACTTGATATACCGTGCGCTTAGGGATAACCTGGCGCGGTACTTCTACATAGCCATGTTTGCCTTGGGTAGCTTGTGCTTCTTCTATTCTGCCAACTTTGTGCTGAATAATGTGATGAAGCCCCACCAACAGACACGTATCCGCGTGCTGCTTGGTTTGGAGGATGACCCGCGTGGTGCCGGCTATAATGTTATTCAGGCCAAGATTGCCATCGGCTCTGGAGGCTTGCAGGGAAAGGGTTTCCTGAATGGTACACAGACAAAGTTGAAATATGTACCTGAACAAGATACCGACTTCATCTTCTGCACGGTAGGTGAGGAGGAAGGCTTCGTAGGATGTGCTGTGGTATTACTGCTTTTCCTGGCTTTGATATTAAGGCTGATTCATTTGGCGGAAAGGCAACCCTACACCTTTGGGCGCGTATATGGGTATTGTGTGATGAGTGTCTTCCTGTTCCATGTATTTATAAATGTTGGGATGGTGCTGGGTCTGACACCTGTGATTGGTATCCCACTGCCTTTCTTTAGCTACGGAGGTTCTTCGCTTTGGGGCTTTACCATCCTGCTCTTTGTTTTCCTGAGAATAGATGCAGGACGTAACAGAATGAAGCGCTAACGGATGATGTGAATGCCAACATCCGTAATGCCGGGCAATACCTCTTTTCTCATCAGATGACGGATTCTGATTTCACCCGTCTGTTCTTTTCTAAGATATAAGGGTATGCCCTGTGTTTCATACTGGAAATAATTAACTCCCTCTTGTGAAAACTCGCCGCCTTCGTCGGTTAGCTGATAATAGATTGTATCTAACCTGTGGGTTATGGGATGCTGGAAATCCTGCTCCACCTGCAGCACCAATTGCTCGTACGGATAATTGCCGTTCAGTCTAAGACCAATCAGCAAACTGCAATTATCATCCTGCGTCAGCGCTGGAAGGGTAAAAGTAACGGTATCCGCCTTGTCCCAGCAATTATCTTTCATTGGCTGGTAGGAATGCACCAATGTGCTTTTGTCGCAACCTACCAGCAGAAAGACAGCTATCAGGAAGAGAAAGACCTGTCTATGCATTCCTGGGTTCTTTCTCCTTGGCAGTGGGTTGAGCATTATTCTCACCATCGTTGTGGTGGTGGGGTTTCTTCTTCTTTTTCTTCTTTTTCTTCTTGTCGAATCTGTTCAGGTCGTCCTGAGTAGCCAAGTCAACAGGACGTTCTGGCTCCTTTCGTCCGCCTAACTCGATGGTCTCAGGCTTCTCGCCCTTCTTGTTCATCTCTGCAATCTCAAGGGCGCGGTCAGCTGTTATGGTAACCAGGTTGGCAGCCAGTCGCTTGTCGGTAGAGTAGGTGACCATGCCGCTCAGCACGTCGGCCTTGAAGAAATAATAATCGCCTTCCTGACTTTGCAGAATCACATCCTTGTGTAGAATCTTCTGTCCTGCCTCGATGTACTGATCAACCTCGTAGTTCATGCAGCACTTCAGCTTGGCGCACTGTCCTGCCAGCTTCTGAGGATTCAAACTCAGATACTGGAAACGGGCAGATCCTGTTCCTACGCTCACAAAGTTCTTCATCCATGTGGCGCAGCAAAGCTCGCGTCCGCAAGGACCGAAACCGCCAATACGTCCAGCCTCCTGACGGGCACCAATCTGCTTCATCTCTATTCGAACGCGGAACTCCTCGGCCAGTACCTTGATGAGCTGGCGAAAGTCAACACGTCCGTCGGCAATGTAATAGAAGATGGCCTTGTTGCCGTCGCCCTGGTATTCCACGTCACCAATCTTCATCTCCAGACCTAAGTCCTTGGCTATCTGGCGACTCTTGATCATCGTCTCGTGCTCGCGAGCCTTGGCAGCCTCGTAGCGCTCCAGATCGTTGGGACGTGCTATACGATAGATACGCCTGATCTCCTCGTTGCTCTTCAGGTTGGCCTTCTTAATTTGCAGGGCCACCAGTTTGCCTGTCAGCGTTACCGTTCCTATATCGTGTCCGGCTGTTGCCTCCACAGCAACAAGGTCTCCGTTCTGCAACGGCAGGTTGTTGACATTGTGGAAGTAACCCTTACGTGTATTCTTGAACTGAACCTCTACCAGGTCCGTTACCTCTTGGTTTTCAGGTATGTCAGCTAAGTAGTTGAAGGTGTTCAACTGTCCGTAGTGACCTGTATTACTGCCTTTGGCGCAGAGGCCTCGCCCCCTGCATCCGCATTTATAGTTGTATTCCATTATCTCTTTAACAGTATTATCATCTTCAGGGCGAAGTCAAAGAAGACCATCTGCGCATTAACGTTCTGTTCTATGTCGCGCTGAGCATCAGAGAGCTCGTCCATAATTCCTATTACATTTATCTCGTTTATGAAGGGAGCAAACCTCAAGCTGAATTGCTGCTCTTCTTTAGTTTGGTAACTCAGTTCATCCTGGTGGAAGTTGTAGATGAAGTTCTCGCGAATCAGTCGCTGGAAGTAATCCAGCATTCGCTTCTGACGTTCGCGCCCTAGTTCCTTAACACTCTGTGTCCATTGTTGCAGGTCGCGCAGGTCTCTCATATAGCTGCTTCGCATCAGTTGTTTGAACAGCTCGAAGAACTGCTGCTGTTCGTTGCCTGCCTCCAGTCGCTTTAAGGCTTCCGTGTAGTTGCCACGTGAGATGTGGGCGATGTTTTTGGCCAGTTCCTCGGGTACGGCACGCAGTGTTATCAGGGCATTGGCAATCTCCTCTTCCGCGAGGGAGGGAACATTGATGCGCTGCACACGGCTCTGAATGGTTCCCAATACCATCTCGGGGTCTTCGCTCACCAACAGGAAGTAGGTGTGCAAGGGAGGTTCCTCTATTAGCTTCAGCAGTTTGTTGGCAACCTCCTGACTCATCTTCTCTGGTAACCACATTAGCACCACCTTGCGTCCGCCCTGACTGGATTTCAGCGCCAGCTTCCTTTGCAGGGCATCGCTTTCCTGTACATAGAAGGTTATCTGCTGATTCTCAGCCTTGATATCGTTCAGCCACATTTCCGTATCGAAGTACGGATTCTCCATCAGTTGGGTGCGCCAAGCCTCCAGATAATTGTCTGAAACAGGATGGTCGGAAGATTTGCCCTTGTAAACGGGGAAAGAGAAATGCAGGTCGGGATGTGCCCATTTGTCCAGCATACGGCATCCGGCACATTGTCCGCAGGCATCATTGTCTGCGGGTTCTGTGCACAGCAGATAACGGGCAAAGGCCAAGGCAAGCGGCAGTTTGCCTGCTCCCTGGGGGCCGCAGAACATCAGCGCATGGGGGAGTTGGTTCTCCCTGACCATCTGGAGGAGATGATCCTTCACGCTCTGTTGTGCTATTACCTGCTGGAATCCGTATGACATATATCCTTATCTCTTAATATACTTGTTTGGCAATCTGGGCTATGCTATCTACGGCGCTTACCGTATAGAAGTGCAAGCTGGGAGCACCTTTTTGCATCAGCTCCTTACACTGTTTCACGCACCATTCGATGCCCACCTGTTTGATTTCCTCGTCGGTCTTGCATTTTACAGCTTCTGCATAGAGGTCAGAGGGCAGGTCGCAATGGAAAGTTTTGGGCACGATAGAGAGTTGGCTCAATTTGGCCAATGGCTTCAAGCCCGGTATGATGGGAATGTTAATGCCCAGTGCACGAGCCTTCTCGACAAAGTTGAAGTACTTATCGTTGTCGTAGAACAACTGTGTTACGGCATACTGAGCTCCCATGTCGGCCTTCTGCTTCAGCACCTTCAGGTCAGCTTCCGGATTGGCTGCCTCCTCGTGCTTCTCGGGGTAGCAGGCAACGCCGTACTGGAAGGGAACACCAGGCACCTTAATTGCAGAGCCATCCCAGAATTGACCAGCATTGAACTTGTTGATTTGCTCAATCAGCTCTGTTGCATGAGTAGGGCCGTCCCCTGTGGGCTGGAAGCTGGAATCCTCCTTGGCCTTATCGCCTCTGAGCACCAGCAAATCGTTCACCCCCAGGAACTGAAGGTCCAGCAACATGTACTCCAGGTCTTCCCTGTTGTTGCCGCTGCATACGATATGAGGCACTACATGCAGGTTGTATTTCTGCTGGATGGATGCGGCGATGGCAATGGTACCGGGACGACGACGGATACGCTGACGCTGTATCAGGCCGTTACCCATCTCGTGGTACACATATTCGCTGCGGTGAGTGGTGATATTTACGTATCGTGGCTCGAACTCGCGCAGGCGTTCTATGGTGTTGAAGAGGTTCTGGGTTCCCGTACCCTTCAGTGGGGGGAGCACCTCGAACGAGAAAGCCGTTCCTTGTTTGCTATTTATGATGTCTATTACGTTCATGTAATGATTACAGGAATAACAGTTGAACAATGATGAAGATGGGCAGGCAGATGATGAGCGAGAACTTCAGCATGTAAACAAAGAAGCTGGGCATACGGAATCCGTTCTGCTCTGCAATGCTCTTCACCATGAAGTTAGGTCCGTTGCCAATGTATGTCATAGAGCCGAAGAATACGGCGCCCATAGATATGGCACGCAGCAAGGGCTCTGATACGCCTGCCACCAGATTGGTAGCTGCAGGGTCTGACAGTGTAGTGGCGGTAGCGTGGAACACCATAGCCGTGGGTGCATTGTCTAGGAAAGCCGACAGCGATCCTGTGCAATAGACAAATTGCCAGGGCTCTGTTATGGGCAGAGGGTGCTGCTGCAGGTACATCAATGCAGGAATCATGGTAGCAAAGATGCCGCAGAAGACACATGCAACCTCCAGGATGGGTGTCCATGCAAAGTTATTGTTGACGCGTACCGTCTTCTTGGTTGTCAGGATAGACAGACAGATAATCAGCAGGAAGGCCCACTCCCTGAGCAACTTCAGATAGAAGGGAGCATCGGGGTCACCCATAGCGGGGATGTAGGTGCTGTTGATGAACATAGTGCTCAGTATCACACATGCCAGCCACACCAGATTGATAAGTCCTGTAACGGTAATCTTCTCCTGTTCTGCCTCGTCGGCTTTCAGTCTCTCGTGAGCCTCTCGCTTGTAGAAGATACTGTCCATCACAAAGTAAACCAGCAGCATCAAGAGTCCTGTCGTCAGCCATTCGGGAGTTAAGCCCAGGAACCAGTCAAAGGGTGTGCCCTTTTGGAAGAGCAGGAACAATGGGGGGTCGCCTAACGGGGTAAGGATACCTCCGCAGTTAGCAACCATAGCTATGAAGAACAGTACCGTATGTGTGGTGTACTTACGCTGACTGTTTGTCTGTAGCAGCAGACGGATAAGCAGCATGGCTGCGCCTGTTGTTCCCATGAAGGAAGCCAGCAGGAAACCTGTGCTCAGGATGGCGCAGTTCATCAGCGGGGTAGCCCTGAGGTCGCCCTTGATGCAGATGCCGCCTGTGGTCACGAACAAGGCCATCAGCAACAGGATAAAGGGTACGTAGTCGTACACCATCTGATGCTCCAACTCATGTGTCATGCCATGCATGCAGAGCCAACCCGCAACGGGCAGACCCAGCAGCAGGGACACCACCAGTTTGTGCATATTATTGTCCCACCAGTGTTCCAGCTTGGTAAGCGGGAATACTGCTATGCAGAGAAGCTGACAAACAAAAGGTATCAGCATCCATATGGGTATCATATGTTCCATTTTTTAACAATTATCAGCCCCCTCCCTGCTCCCCCTTGGGGGAGTGATAGATTAGGGGTTAGCGTGACTTTTATCTTTTAGTTCTTATCTCCTCTGTTCTCTCCCAAAGGGGGAGTTAGAGGGGGCTTTTTATTTATTCGCTCTCTTTCTCTCCAGATGATCCAGGATGACCTTACGCATACGCATGCTCTTGGGAGTTACCTCCACGTATTCATCCTCCTTGATGTACTCCAGTGCCTCCTCCAGAGAGAAGATGGTAGCGGGGATGATACGAGCCTTCTCGTCAGTACCGCTGGCACGAACGTTAGTCAGCTGCTTAGCCTTGCACACGTTAATCACGATGTCGTTATCGTGGACATGTTCGCCAACAACCTGACCTGCATATACCTGATCCTGAGGTTCGATAAAGAACTTACCTCTGTCCTGCAGATGGTCGATGGCATAGGCGTAGGCATTACCGCTCTCCAAGGCAATCAGCGAACCATTCACACGACGGGTTATCTCGCCCTTGAAAGGCTGATAATCCTTGAAGCGGTGTGCGATGATAGCCTCACCCTGACTGGCTGTCAGCATATTGGTACGCAGACCGATGATACCACGGCTGGGGATGTTGAACTCGATGTTCACACGCTCGCCCTGACTCTCCATGCTGGTCATTTCGCCCTTACGACGGGTAACCATGTCTATCATCTTGCTGGCAAACTCCTCGGGTACGTTGATGGTCATCTCTTCGATAGGCTCACACTTCACGCCGTCAATCTCCTTGTAGATAACCTGTGGCTGACCTACCTGCAGCTCGTAGCCTTCACGACGCATGGTCTCGATGAGCACGCTCAGGTGCAGCACACCACGACCGCTTACAATCCAACGGTCTGTGTAGCCTTCTGGTGTTTCCACTCTCAGTGCCAAGTTCTTCTCCAACTCTTTTGTCAGACGATCGCCGATATGGCGACTGGTACAGAACTTACCCTCCTTGCCGAAGAAAGGTGAGTCGTTGATGGTGAAGAGCATACTCATCGTTGGCTCGTCTATGCTGATGGGAGGCAGTGCCTCGGGGTTCTCGTAGTCGCAGATGGTATCGCCAATCTCGAAGTGCTCCAGACCTACGATAGCGCAGATGTCGCCGCTGGAAACCTCTGAAATCTTCTGGCGTCCCATACCTGTGAAGGTGTGCAACTCCTTGATTTTCGTTTTCTCCTTGCTGCCATCGCGATGAACGATGGTGATGTTCATGCCCTCCTTCAGGGTGCCACGGTGTACACGTCCTACGGCAATACGTCCAGTGTAGTTGCTGTAGTCGAGGCTGGTAATCAGCATCTGAGGTGTACCTTCCAATACCTCGGGGGCGGGGATGTACTCCAGAATACTGTCCAGCAGATATGTGATATTGTCAGTAGGTTTATTCCAGTCTTCGCTCATCCAGCCGTTCTTGGCAGAGCCGTAGATAACGGGGAAGTCCAGTTGCTCCTCTGTGGCGTCCAGATCGCACATCAGGTCGAAGACCATCTCATATACCTCTTCGGGACGGCAGTTGGGTTTGTCCACCTTGTTGATTACCACAACGGGCTTCAGACCAATCTGCAAGGCCTTCTGTAGCACGAAACGTGTCTGAGGCATGGGACCCTCGAAGGCATCCACCAGCAACAGACAGCCGTCGGCCATATTCAGGACACGCTCTACCTCTCCGCCGAAGTCGCTATGACCCGGAGTGTCGATAATGTTAATCTTCGTGTCCTTGTAGTTAATACTAACGTTCTTAGAAAGGATAGTGATTCCGCGCTCACGTTCCAACTCATTGTTATCCAACATCAATTCACCTGTCTGCTGGTTCTCGCGGAAAAGATTACCAGCCAGCAACATCTTGTCCACCAACGTAGTCTTTCCGTGGTCCACGTGGGCAATGATGGCTATGTTCCTAATACTTTGCATACAATCTTTTATAATTCGCCTGCAAAATTACGAATAAGTAAGGGAATACGAAAATAAAATAAATATTTTATTATCATATACGACGGAAATTAGTTTAGAGTTGAGAGTTTAGAGTTTAGAGTTGAGAGTTGAAAGTTTAATAAGCAAAAAGCCCCCGAGCATTGCTCAGAGGCTTTTGACTCATAGTTCTCAATTTATAATCTTCAATTTTGAATTTTGAATTTATAAATTTTGAATTAACTATTATCTCTTATTCTGTCTTGTACCCAGCAATTTTTGCCATGTTGGGCGCAATCTCTATATTGTCAATTCTACCCTGAAAGACTTCTGTGCCGGGACCGACTGCATAGACGGGAACGTAGCCGTTAGAGTGGCCGCCGCTTGCCCAGCTGATCATAGCAACCTCAGAGAGGATATGCTTGGTTGTCTCGCAGAGGTCACCGATGCGGTCGCGTACCTTCTTGTCGTCGCCAAAGGCCTTTTCAATATCCTTCCAGCGGTTCTGGATACGCTCCTTCTGCTTGTCGTCCAGATTGATGCCAGCACCGAAGCCCATCTCTTCCTTCAGCACCTTGTCAACAGCAGCCCATGTGAACTTGCTGGGTGCCTTCTTGTACTGCTCTCTCAGCATCCACTTCAGCTCGTTGATGCTCTTGCGCTGGTACTTCAACAGGTCGGTATGAATCTCGTAGGGACCAACACCCATTACCAAACCGCCTGTCTCGTGGTCGGCGCTGATAACGATAATGGTCTCGTCGGGATGCTGCTCGTAGAACTCGTAAGCTACCTTGATAGCCTTGTCGAAGTCAATTACCTCGTTGATGCAGTTGCCGATATCGTTGCTGTGGCAAGCCCAGTCGATCATACCGCCCTCAACCTCGAAGAAGAAACCATCGGTGTTCTTTGAAGAGAGGAAGTTGATACCAGCACGTACAATCTGCTCCAGTGTCAGGTCATCCTTGGTGCGATCCAATGCGTATGGAATCTGGTCGCTTCCCAGTTTCTCGTTGGCCTTGTCGCTCTGGAAGAGACAGAGTTTCTCTGCCTGGCGACCTTTCTTCATGTATTCCTTGTAACCCTTAACGATGGTGTAGCCGGCAGCCTTTGCTTGCTCGTGCAGCGAGGGCTCACCCTCCTTGGTATAAGGAGTGTGGAAGTCGGAACCGCCGAAGAAGTCGAAGTTGCTCTTGCACAGGTCCTTACCTAGCTCCCAATACATGTTGCGGTCGGCCTGATGACCAAAGAAAGAGGCGGGTGTGGCGTGTGTTACAGCTACTGAGGTAGCAACACCAACGGCCTTGCCTGAGTTCTTAGCCCACTGAGCAATGCTGTAGCAGGGAGTTTCCAAGTCCTTCAGTACGCCAATGGCACCGTTCTTGGTCTTCTTACCTGTTGCCAGGGCTGTACCGCCAGCAGCAGAGTCTGTTACGCCGTTGGTGGCAGAATAGGTGTTGACCATACCTACAACGGGCAGGCTTGACATCAACAGGGGTTCGAAACCAATCTTGCCTTTCAGGGCAGCCAGATAGGTCTCGGTAACATTGATTTGGTTAACGCCCATACCATCGCCGATGAAGTAGAAAACGTACTTCACCTCGGCCATAGCGGAAAGGCTCAGCAATACTGCCAGCAGGCAGCTAAGGATTCGTTGTTTCATAATAGTATATTTTTGGGGTTTATGTTGATTAGTTTCGTTTTTGCAGGCGCAAATGTAGCACTTTTTTTGAGATTTTTGGTTCATTTATTAGAATAAAGTGCTATTTTTGTTGGCAAAATAACTGTTTTTGATGGAAAGAAACCGTCAGATTTATAAGGTTACCCTGGTGGGAGGGCTGGTGAACGTGGTGTTGCTGGTCTTCAAGTTCGTTGCCGGAATCTTAGGCCACAGTGCCGCTATGGTTGCCGATGCTGTGCATTCGTTCAGCGACTTCGTGACGGATATTGTCGTACTCGTCTTCGTTCATATCAGCGGTAAGCCTCAAGACAAGTCTCACGAATATGGACACGGCAAGTACGAGACGCTGGCTATGACCATCATCGGCATGGCTCTGCTATTGGTGGCTTTGGGCATTGTCTATGGTGGAATCGTTAAGATCGTGGCTTGGGCGCATGGCGAGGAGCTGCAGGCACCAGACACCTTGGCACTTTGGGCGGCACTGTTGTCTGTGGTGCTAAAGGAGGGTACCTTCCGTTATTCCATGCGTGAGGCACGCAAGCTGAACTCGCAGGCCGTAGAGGCCAATGCCTGGCATCACAGGAGCGATGCGCTCTCGTCCATAGGAACAGCTATTGGCATTGGCGGTGCCATCTTCCTGGGACAACGCTGGACGGTGCTCGACCCTATAGCCTCTGTCATTGTGGGTCTTTTCATCATTAGAGTTTCTTACTTTCTGCTGCGCGATGGCATAGGCGACCTGATGGAACATTCCCTGCCCGACGAGGTGGAGGAGGAGATTCTGCAGCTGGCTGCCTCCGTAGAAGGAGTTGTTGAGCCGCACGAGCTCTGCACCCGTCGCATTGGCAACCATTATGCCATAGAGTTGCACATCCTGATGGATGGTAACATCACGCTCTGCGAGGCACACGAAAAGGCATCTGAGGTGGAGGATCTGCTTCGCAGTCATTATGGTGAGGAGACACACATTGCGGTCCATGTGGAACCGAAGGAAGTGAAGAATGAAGAATCGACAGATGATAAGATAAAAGAGAAAAATTAAAAGATAAAAATTGCCGGAATAGCGAAGCGGTCTGGCTAACAACACGTGATATATATTTTGTTAACAATGCTTATTTCTAACATGAAACACTCCCCCATGGCGGGAGAGAGGAGGTGGCTCCTTCTACTGATTTTACTGGCTTTTTGTGCCATGCAATCTGGTGCGCAGGATTTGGCGCATTACAAACGAGTGATTAAGGAACTGGCGAGTGCCAAGTATCAAGGACGTGGCTATGCCAAGGGTGGTGCCAATAAGGCTGGATTGTTTCTGGAAAAGGAATATAAAAAGGCGGGCGTGGACGAGGTAACCCTGCAACCTTTCAAGCTGGATATCAACACCTTCAGTGGTAGAATGGAAATGGGAACCCTTACCCCCGTCCCCTCTCCGCGGAGAAGGGAGAAAATGATGCCCTCCCCCTCGGGGGAGTTGGAGAGGGGGTTCAAAAAGCTTACGCCCGGTGTGGACTTCTCTATGCGAGAGTATTCGCCTGGTGTGCATGGCGAGTTCCCTGTTTACCATGTCGATACCTTGAACTTCGATGCCGACCGTATGTTTGCCGACCTTGCCAAGCCTGAGTATGCCAATGCTCTGGTGGCATGCGAATTCTGGTTTACCTATCGACACAAGGAGGCTTTCTCGCGTTTGCAAAAAGCTGGCGAGTGCAACAATGCCGGACTTATCTACACTTGGCCTGCGCCCATCAAGTTCTTCAAGGCATACGGCCATAGGGTAGTGGAGAAGCCTATCATCTGGGTGACACCCGAGGCTATAAAGGATGTGCAACGTGTCCGCCTGAACGTGGACAATAAGTTCCTGAAGGACTACGAATGTTTCAATGTGATTGCCAAGGTCGAGGGACAGCGACACGATAGTTGTTACGTCTTCACGGCACATTACGACCACTTGGGAAATTTGGGAAAGAAAATCTTCTACGCTGGCGCCAACGACAATGCTTCGGGTACTGCCCGCATTGTCACTCTGGCTGAATATTACGCCAAGCATAAGCCTCAGTACGACATGTACTTTCTCTCCTTCTCGGGCGAGGATGCCAACCTGCGCGGTTCGGAGTTCTTTGCCAACAATCCCATCGTGCCACTAAGCCAGATAAAGTA
Organism: uncultured Prevotellaceae bacterium; assembly: GCA_946619915.1. GTDB lineage: Bacteria > Bacteroidota > Bacteroidia > Bacteroidales > Bacteroidaceae > Physcousia. The sequence goes on from CAMOMP010000029.1 coordinate 21,416, forward strand.
CCTCTTTAATATAGATATGATTGGCGACAACAATCCCGTTCAGTACTGCGAGTGCAGCGATGAGGGCATGCGTGGCTATCAGCTATTCGAGCAGATTAACAACGATAAGCATTATTTTACCAGTCTGCATCGTGGCGATTTGGCTGCCAATAGCGACCATTACCCCTTTGCCACACGCCATGTGCCCTGCATCTTCTTAGAGAACGAGAAAGGCGATGCCTTCCAATATTACCACACTATCTTCGATACGTACGAGACCGTCAAGTTCGACAGCTACGAACCCGTATTCCGTCTGGTCAGAGATTTCATAGAAAAGTATTGAGATTTGCCGGACCGCTGACGCTATTCTGGACCGCTAACGCTACTCCGGATCGCTTCGCTATTCCGGAATTCTATCTCGATAATTAACCTTTCTCTTTTAATTTTTCTCTTTTATCTCTTCCTCTTTTCCCTCCCTATACTCCTGCGGAGTTATGCCTGCATGACTTTTGAAGTAGCGGGCAAAAGCGGTTTGGTCGGAGAATCCCATCTTGTCGCTAATCTGTTGGATGGACAGTTTACGTTTAACACGCAGCATGAATTTGGCCTGTACCATTACGTAACGTGCTATCAACTCGCCAGCACTATATCCCAGAGCCTGACGGACGATGGTACCGAAATATTTGGGCGAGAGACAAAGGCGGTCGGCGTAAAACTTCACCTCACGGCTCTTGCAGTAATTCTCTGCTACTAAGGCATGGAAACGCAGAAGCAGTTGCTCTGTGCCAGTCTTGGCTTCAGGAGTAAAGCCGTTCTCCGCACCGTAAACCTCCGTCAGATGGGCCATGATATCGAGCTGCGAAACCAAGAGCTTATCACGGAAAGGATGATCCAACGTACTGAGAATCTTCAGTGTGTCGAGACAAGACCGGATTCCTTTGTACTGAGCATCTGTAAGATGGAACGTTGTCTGATAGTAATGTTTATACTTGTAATTATCAGGGAACATCTTGGCTAAATACTCATAGAGTCGGGGAGAAACTATAACCAAAGTGGCATGATAATCCTCGCTTGTCTCTAGCGCAACCATTACATGTCCCGGATTAAGAAGGGTGAAGTCGTGTTTGCCAAATAAATCTGGCTCAAAATCATACTCCGACCTAATCCATCCGCTGTTATTTAAGGCAATTACAACAAAGGGTGAAACAATAGGCTCGTTATAAACGGGCATTTGTGTTATCTCAAATACGGCCAAGCCTTGTTCCTCTACCAGCTTGCCGATTTCGTCCATAGTATAGGTTCCTTGTGTCATATCTTCATCTATCTGCGGGACAAAGGTGCAAATTTTAATTCAAAATTCATAATTCACAATTCATAATTATTGATAGTTAGCGAGCATGAAGGCTGATTGCGGATCGTTTGCACGCTGAATTCACCTCGAATTCAGCGTGAATTCGATGAGTTTGCACGTTGAATTCTATTCAGCTTGTTTTTGCACAAAAAACGACTTGATTTTTGTTGGCAATCAAGTTAAATAATTATTTTTCTAAGTTGATTTTTTTGTCTGGTTTTCTGTCTCTGAAAAAGCACATAAATCCCTTATAAATGAACATACTCTTAAAGAGAGTTGTTACAGGACTCACCACTGGAAGTGGAGTTCTGTAATCTCTCTAAGCGGCTGAAAATTTTTGAGTTTCAATATTTTTCCATACTTTTGCATCACGAAAATCAAAAAACTACACATTATGTTGAAGAAGATTCAATTCATATGCCTAATGATGGTGAGCACGGCTATGTTGGCTCAGCAGACAAAACCTGTCTATCTGGATGAAAGTAAGGACATTGAGGAACGCATAGAAGATGCGTTGAAGCGTATGACGCTGGCCGAGAAGATTGGCGTGATTCATGCGCAGAGCAAATTCTCAAGCCCTGGTATCAAACGTTTGGGATTCCCGGATTTCTGGACTGACGACGGTCCTCATGGCGTTCGCCCCGATGTATTGTGGGATCAGTGGGAGCAGGCCGGGCAGAGCAACGACTCGTGTGTGGCCTTTCCTGCGTTGACCTGCTTGGCAGCAACGTGGCAACCCACCTTATCGTGGATATATGGTCATGCGTTAGGCGAGGAGGCGCTGTATCGTGGCAAGAGCATGATTCTGGGCCCTGGCGTCAATATATACCGTACCCCTCTGGGCGGACGCAACTTTGAGTACATGGGCGAGGATCCTTATCTGACATCCCGCATGGTGGTTCCCTATATTCAGGGCTTGCAGAGCGTGGGCGTGTCCAGTTGCGTTAAGCACTACTGTCTGAACAATGAGGAGGAGTATCGACATAATGTGAATGTTAAGGTTAGCGACCGTGCCCTCAGGGAGATTTATCTGCCTGGCTTCGAAGCTGCCATCAAGGAAGGTAAGGCTTGGGGTATCATGGGTGCCTATAACCTCTATAACGACGAGCATAACTGCCATAACAGCATTACGTTGAACAAGATCCTTAAGCAAGAATGGGGCTTCGACGGTGTTGTGGTAAGCGACTGGGGTGGTGTACATGATCTGGACCAGGCTGTGAAGAACGGACTGGATATGGAGTTCGGGACATGGACCAACGGTCTGACGGAGGGAGCTTCGAATGCCTACGATATGTACTACCTCTCGAAGCAATACCAGAAGGCTATCCTGGAGGGTAAGTACACAGAGAAAGAATTGAACGACAAGGTTCGTCGTGTCCTGCGTACCTTCTTCCGTACCACCATGAACAAGCAGAAACCTTATGGATTCCTCTGCAACGAGGAGCATTACATGGCAGCCCGACTGATTGCGCAGGACGGTATAGTCTTGTTGCAGAACGTAGGTAATGTGCTGCCTATAGACCCTGTGGGCAAGAAGATTCTGGTGGTTGGTGAGAATGCCATCAAGATGATGACTGTGGGTGGTGGCTCCAGCTCGCTGAAGGCACAGCACGAGATCAGTCCCTTGCAGGGTCTGCAGAACCGACTGAAGGGCAGCAACTGCCAGATAGAATATGCCCGTGGCTATGTGGGCGATGTAACGGGTAACTACAATGGTGTGACAACGGGACAGAACCTGAAGGATGAACGCAAGCCCGAGGTGCTCATTGCCGAGGCTGTGGAGAAGGCCAAGACTGCCGACTATGTGATTATCTTCGGTGGTCTGAACAAGAGCGACTATCAGGACTGCGAGGGTCACGACCGCAAGAGCATGGAGTTGCCCTATGCTCAGGACGACCTGATAAAGGCCCTTGCTGCTGTCAACAAGAATACCATCTATGTGAATATAAGCGGTAATGCCGTTTGCATGCCTTGGAAGAAGCAGGTACCTGCCATTGTGCAGGGATGGTTCCTGGGTAGTGAGACAGGTACAGCACTGGCATCCGTTCTGGTGGGCGATATCAGCCCCCGCGGCAAACTGCCCTTCACTTGGTACGAGAGCCTGAAGCAGGTGGGTGCCCACTCATTCGGCGAGGCTGCCTTCCCTGGCATCTGGCGCAACGGGGAGAAGAATATTATCGACGAGGAATACAAGGAGGGTATCTATGTAGGATACCGCTGGACAGACAAGCAGAAGCTGAAACCCGCCTTTGCCTTTGGTCATGGCCTGAGTTACACGACTTTCAAGATAAGCAACTTGAGAGCTGAGAATACCGTCACTGAAGACGGTAATATGACCTTCAGCGTGGATGTTACCAATACAGGAAGCAGATCTGGCGCTGAGGTTGTCCAGCTTTACATTACGGATATGAAGTGCAGCGTTGATCGCCCTGTGAAGGAACTGAAAGCCTTCCAAAAGGTTTTCCTGAACATAGGCGAGACAAAGACCATAAAGCTGAAGACCGACAAGCGTGCCCTCTCGTTCTGGGACGAGGAGACCAACAACTGGAAGGCTGAGCCAGGCGACTTCATGGCATTGGTGGGAGATGCGGCGGATAATATCAGCTGTAAGGTAAAGTTTAAACTTCAATAATTCATAATTCATAATTCACAATTCATAATTCACAATTGGCAAAATTCAATATCAGTAATATTACGGATCCGGCGGTGGCGCCATATGCTACGCTGACGGAAGCACAGCTAAGGAATAGGCTGGAGCCGGAGAAGGGTATCTTCATTGCCGAGAGCCCTAAGGTGATAAAGGTGGCGCTGCAGGCTGGCTATAAGCCGCAGTCGTTCCTGTGCGAGGAGAAACATATTGAGGGCGATGCCAAGGAGATTCTGGCAATGGCAGGCGAGGATGTCCCTGTCTATACTGGATCGCGCGAGTTGCTGGCTCAACTAACTGGCTATACGCTGACACGCGGTGTGCTCTGTGCTATGCACCGACCTACGCCTCGTCCCCTTACAGAGGTCCTGAAGGATGCCCGTAGGGTGGTGGTGGTGCACAGTGTGTGCGACACCACCAACGTAGGGGCAATCTTCCGCTCGGCAGCTGCCCTGGGCATGGATGCCGTGCTGATGACTGAGGATGCCTGCGACCCGTTGAACCGCCGAGCTGTGAGGGTGTCTATGGGTAGTGTGTTCTTAGTTCCTTGGACATGGATTCCTGCAGGCACTGAGGGGCTGCAGCAGTTGAATGACCTCGGTTTCAAGACTGCTGCTATGGCACTCAGGGACGACAACATAGACATCGACTCTCCCACGCTGAAGGCAATAGACCGTTTGGCCATTGTCATGGGTACAGAAGGGGATGGCCTGCCACAGGCAACCATAGATGCCGCCGATTATGTGGTGCGCATTCCGATGTATAACAATGTTGATTCACTGAATGTGGCAGCAGCAGCAAGCATAGCGTTTTTCGAACTTAAGAAAAAAAGTCAATATCGAGATAACGAGATATCGAAATAAAATTTTCAACTTTGACCTGCGGTCGAGCCTGCTCACGCTCGGGATAGCCTAAGCAAGCTTAGCTTTCCTCTCGCTCAATCGCAGCCTTCAATTTTCAACTTTCAATTCTCAAAATGAAGATCGTAGAATTAGACGGATATGCAGCTAACCCAGGCGATTTGTCGTGGGATGGCCTTAGAGAATTGGGCGAACTGACGGTTTATGACCGCACAGCACCCGAGGATGTGCTGAAACGTGCCCAAGGGGCACAGGTGATACTGACCAACAAGGTGGTTATCACGGAGGAACTGATGGATAAGTTGCCCGACCTGCGCTATATTGGTGTTCTGGCTACAGGATACAATGTGGTAGATATTCCTGCTGCTCGCAAGCATGGCATCATCGTTACGAACATCCCAGCCTATAGCACGATGTCGGTGGCTCAGATGGTGATAGCTCATCTGCTGAATATCACTAATCAGGTGGCTTTGCACAGCGATGCCGTCAAGCAGGGTGAGTGGCAGCGGAACAAGGATTTTAGCTTCTCACTGACTCCCTTGATAGAGTTGGACGGCAAGACCTTGGGTATTGTGGGACTAGGAAACACAGGTACCGCCACGGCACGCATAGCACAGAGCTTGGGCATGCGTATCCTGGCATACAGCAGCAAGAGTGCTGATGCTCTAAAGGAAATGGGCATAGAGAAAGCTGGCAGCTACGAACAGTTGTTCCGCGAAGCCGATGTCTTGAGCTTGCACTGTCCGCTTACCGAAGAAACACATCATCTGGTGAATGCCGAGCGCCTGAAACTGATGAAGCCAACGGCTATCCTGATTAATACCGGTCGTGGCCCGCTGGTGGATGAAGCAGCGCTGGCTGACGCCCTCAACGAGGGTCGTATCATGGCGGCTGGCGTGGATGTCCTGCAGGAGGAGCCGCCACGCAACGGCAGTCCCCTTATCAATGCCCGCAACTGCTATATCACACCCCATATTGCTTGGGCAACAAAGGCAGCCAGGGAGCGTCTGCTGAACATTGCCGTAGCAAACGTAAAAGCATTCATGGAGGGCAGGCCGCAGAATGCGGTGTAGGTCAGCCCCCTCCGTCTCCCCCTTTGGGGGAGGGTCTTCTAATTCAAGATTGCCACTTCGTTCTTGCGTTTCGCTCGCGACCTCTTCGACGTTCAAAAAGCAAAATTCAAAAACGCATACCTATCACTCCCCCAAAGGGGGAGCGGGGAGGGGGCTTAATATTTCTTTGAACAGCGGATTGCTGCTCATGATGGCCGGATTCCCTATCATGATAAGATGCTCCTGCGCTCTTGTCATGGCAACGTTCAGCTTGCGGTCGATGAGCTTGCCGTCCTCGATGAACGTGTTGTTGGTTAGGAAACGTAGCTGATAATGCTTCTGGATAGTGAAGCCATAGATGATGTAGCGGCGCTGACTGCCTTGGTATCGCTCGACCGTATCTATGGTGATGTCCATCAACTCGGGGATGCCCAGTCGTGCTATGGTATTGCGCACGGTGGCAATCTGATTGCGGTAGGGGACGATGATGCCCACTGTATCCTGAGCGCTGAACTTTTCCTTTTCTATCTTATAGATACGTTCCACCAGTGAGGCTATGATGTCAGCCTCAGCCTGATTGACCTTATCCGAAGGTGAATGCTTGGGCGATTTGCAGGGCAGGAACATCACGCGGCGGGTAAGGAGCTGGTTGGTCAGCTCATCATCCGTTCCACCCTCCTTGGGCAACGTAGCCACCTGATGCGGCAGGGGTACGACCTCTAACTTGCCATCATAGAACAGTTGGTTGGGTAGTGCTGCAATCTCGGGGTGCATACGTCCTTGGCGGGTAAGCATATAGGTAACGGACGGGTCTTTGCCATAGAGGTGAAGCAGACGTTCGAAGAGCGAGAACCTGCAGTTGCGCAAACCTATCTGGTGGAGTAGGGGGTCGAGGACAACCGATTCCTGTTCTGTCTGCTGCACAACGGCGGGGAGTTGCTTGTGGTCGCCAATCATCACAAAACGCTGTATCGCCGACTGACTCTTATGCTTGGCGCTAAGCAATCCTATGATTTGCGGTTCGAGAATCTGAGATGCCTCGTCGATAATGGCTAAGGAGAATTGTTTGTACCTAAAGAGCGCTTGCGCACTGTTCATAGCCGTTACGGTGCCCACAAAGACACGCGTCTGAAGAATCAAGTCCTGTAATTGTTGCAAGTCGGAACAAGTTCTGACCCGGTTATCGAGCAGATGCTCCTGATACTGCGGCTGACAAGCCAGCGCGTTGCCGATGCGCAGGAAAGGAATTTCGCCGTGAAGTTTGCTGCAAATCTCATCCACCGCCCGGTTGGTATATGCCAACAATAGCACATTGGTATCCGAGTGCAGTAGTTCCTCTCTGAGTGTATTGAGCATACCATAGGATGTCTTTCCACTGCCAGGAGGACCTATGATAAGGAATAGCTCGCGTGCCTGGCGGACACGCAGGGAGAGTTCATTGAACGCACCATACTCGCCCTTCAGGGAAAGACTCTCGTCCACCATTGGGTGACGTGCTGCCATCAGCAGCTCCCGTCTCTCGCTCGGAGCGGAGAGGAAGGCATGCATTCCTCGGTAAAGGGCTGTGTAGGAGGATTCGTAGAAATCGTGCTCGATAGCCCAAAAGCGATCCTTATGACGCAGGAAGACATAGGCATCCACCTGGGATTTGCGCAAGTTCAGCGTGATATCCTCTGGAGTAATAGCCACGATGCTACAACGGAACACCATCGTGTTGCAGGCATCGGGGAGGCTGTCTTGTTTGTAGGAGTAAAGTATGACAATGTCTCCAGGGCGGAAGTTGCTCATATCGTTCAAAGCATCCTTTTGAAAGCGTAGTACCACCTGGTCCACACGCCCTTCTGCACCCTCGGCTGGGGACACCAAATGCAGCTGGTGGTAGATGTTGCCGGCAGAAAGCTTATCGTCGAGGCTGTCAATCCAGATGCTGGAGAAGCCCGAATTCTCTTTCTGTTGATTGCCCAACTTGCTGAGTTGGTGCTCGCGGGCAATGAAGGTGAGCATACGGTAATAATAAGCCTTCTCCGTAGGGCTTGCCTGATGAATGGGGGCCAACAGTTGTTCTATCTTGGGGCGCTGGAACTCCTTCCACAAGCGGTTCTTCACACCGTTGCGGTTCAGCTGGTCGGGTGTGAGGGTCTCTAACACGTTGAACCCTCCCTCTGCCAGACGGAACTGATGCCATACCAACTGGTTACGCAGTCGGAAGGCATGGAAGAGTAGCTCGGGTGCAAAGCCTAATCCCAGGAGCGACTGGGGGTATTTGGAGTAGAGCAGGAAGGCATGAAGCTCGCGGTTGTTCTGCTCGTACTGTTTTCTGTAGTTATAGCGCAGCAGCGCCATATAGAGGAGCAACTGCACGTAATGGGCCCGCTGAGCCTTGGGCGTAGAGGGATCGGCATCGCCAGGGACAAAGGCACCGCTGCCTGCTTTCTGCTCCACCAGAACGCGCAGGTCGAGTTGCAGCATATCCATACGTCCCTGCAAGCCTAACATGGACGAGAAGAAGGAGGGTTCCACCATCACCTTGTCAGTATGGAAACTGCCCACTTGAGCAGGCAAATCCTCATGGATGGCCTTGCGTATATTATGTAGCTGTGTCTGGGCATTAGTATGGAACTGGGCACTGGGAGGGGTGGCAAGCAGGCTCAAGGCATGCTGTTGGAAGAATTCGCGTGCGGAGGCTGCGTAAGAATGTCCCTGCGTGTGAAGGGTCTCGTCGAGAAGTTGTCCTGCCAAGTTACCCAACATGATAGCCTCTGACTCGGCAGGTGGCTCTATCATATGCAGCAAATAGACAAGGGGAGAGTCGGAATAGCTGTCCATACATCGGGCTATCTGCGAGATATCCACCAGGTAGTCGGGCTCCAGAATGATAAGTTCGGGGTAGAGAGTTCCCTCCTCGTTGGCAGCGGGTCTTATCAGATGAAGCTGCATACCCGCTTTCAGCAGCGGGGTGAGATACGACCAGTCGAATGGATAATGCTCATTCCCTTCTGAGTAGCAGACCCGAACTTCCTCCACGCCATCGCTTTCTAATCGGCCAGTCAAGTAGTCATTATCCCATCTATCGACAATCATCCTGACACATTCGCCTAATAGTGTCTTGCCGGTGCGCCGCTGCCTCTTGGCAGGAAAGAAGGCAACGAGGGAATCAGGAACGGGAATGCCGTAGAGTAGCTTGACAAAGAGGCTGAGCGCCTGCGCATCGTCCGCGAGCATATGCTGCTGCTCCTCGGGAGTAAGTTCTCCGTTCTTCAGGCGGATAAGCCTGACACGCAGGTCGTTGACCATGCGAGAGAGCCTTTTGGAGGCTTTGTGCTCCTTCAGCAGGTAGTCGGTCTTGGCAAAAGGCCCTACCAGATGCACAGGCAAATGCGCCGTATGCTCCTCCAGCAGATGCAGGAAAAGACGGTTCAGCAGCAGATAGCGATCGGCATCCTTCGTCCGCTTGGAGAGGATGGTAAGGATGTCGGCATAAAAATCTGCCGCTGACTCTGGCTGGTATGGAGTTAAATTATAATTCACAATTCATAATTTATAATTCATAATTTATAATTCACACTTGAAGCTGTGCTTCGAGCCTGCTCACGCTCGGCAATGCTTAAACAAGTTTATCATTGCACTCGCTTAATCGCAGCCTTCATAATTCATAATTGCTGTTTCAGCATTCATAATAATTTCGCAAATTTAACGTAAAAAAACGGGTTATACAAGGGAATGTAAGGAAAAAAGCCTTATCTTTGCCTACGCTAACAACAATATGAACTCACACAAATATGGGTAAATTACTTTCTTTTATCGCTTTTCTCCTTTTTCCCCTGAGTCTGATGGCTCAGGCTAATGTTCCTAGCACCCTGGATGGGTGGGCCGACCGTTTGCAGAAATTCGGCAAGAACATCCCGCAGGAACAGATTTTCATTCATACCGACAATACGTGTTACTTCCTGGGTGATACTATATATTATAAGGCGTACGTGCGCAGGAGCGACGGTTTGCCCAGCAGGGTGAGCAAGGTGCTCTATGTGGAACTGCTGAATCAGGATGGCTATCTGGTACAGCGTCAGTTGCTGGAACTGGACAAGGGAGAGGCACATGGTGACTTCGCATTGGAAGATACCCTGTACGGCGGATACTATGAGTTGCGTGCCTATACGCGATGGCAGCTCAACTGGGGCGAGACGGAACATCCGCATACTAGCTATGCCGAGAAGTGGTTCTATAATAAAAAGATGGCCAAGGACTACTACAGGGATTACGAGAAGCTTTATAGCAAGGTGTTCCCTGTGTATGACAAGCCTAAGACTCCTGGCGACTATGAGCATTTTATGACTTTGCGCCCCCTGCGCCGCGTATTCAAGGCCGAGGGAGAATTGCCAAAGGCAGTCGTTCACTTCTACCCAGAGGGCGGTCATCTGGTAGCAGGCGTCAAGAACCGCGTTGCCTTTGAAGCCAACGATGATGACGGCATGCACATAGAAGGTAAGTTGACCGTTAAGGATTCGAAAGGCAACATTGTGGCAGAGGCTAAGACGGAGAAGCGCGGAAGGGGTAGCATAGAGTTTATCCCCGCGAGTGGAGAGAAATATAAGTCTGAGTTCACGTGGAGCCTGAAGATGGGTAAACAGGATTTGCCCAAGGTAGAGGATGATGGTTGTGCCATCATGGTAACGCAGGAGAACGGTGAGGTGAAGGTTAATCTGGCTCAGAGCGGTACAGCGGCTAACGAGCCTTTGGGTATGACGGTTATGAATCAGGGACTGTTGCTGGACTTCCAGGAACTGGGAACTGGGCAGCAATTGACGGCCATCCTTGCACCCGACAAACTCAAAACGGGTGTATGCCAGGTGACAGTCTTCAATGAACAAGGAAGGATTTATGCCGACCGTCTTTTCTTTGTTCGCAAGGACGACCTTAAACCCCGGAACATTACCTTCAGTGGTTTTGCTGATGTACCTATCGAGCCCTTTGATCCTATCGATCTGCAGGTGAAAACCGATATGCCCAACGGGCATGTCAGCATTGCCGTGCGTGATGCTGCACGTACGGAGTATATCTATGACTCGGGTAACATCCTTACGGAGATGTTGCTGAGCAGCCAGATTCGCGGGTTCGTAGAACAGCCTGAATATTTCTTTGAGAAAAACGATAACGAGCATCAGCGTGCACTGGATCTGTTGCTAATGATTCAGGGCTGGCGCAGGTATGACTGGCACACGATGGCTACGCCTGGTGCTTTTGTGCTGAACCACATGCCGGAACAGACCCCGTTGATGACAGGAGAGGTCAACAAGTTCCAGGCGCAGACGGCAGAAGATTTGTTTTCTGAGTCAGCCGAGAAGTTAGGTAACCAGGAGGAGGAGAAATTGCTTCAGGAGGGTGAAATTGTAACAAATGAGACCGTTGATGACCGTGAAAACAAGGAGATAAAGACCCTGCACGATGCACGCGAACGGTTTAATAAAAAAGAAGGAAACCTGAAGAGAGAGATGCTGGTGCATGCCAGTTTCAAGAAGAAGATAGAGAACGGAGTTGACGATGTAGTGGGTGAGGTTGAGACAAAGAACGGGCAGTTCAGCATTCAAACCCCTCGCTTCTACGATGGCTGTGTTATGGAATTGTCCGCCTCGGATACAACGAAGTGGAAAGACAACAAGCATGTGTGGATTGAATCAGGAACTACCAGATATGGCGATATCAACTATCCTGAGTTCTATGTGCGTGTGCATAATATCTATCCCAGATTTGTAAAACCCTACGATTGGTATCAAGAGCATTTGGCCGAGGCACCCAAGGGAAGTGTTCTGGATGAAGACTGGTTGTTGGATGGGGCACGAACCCTGCACGAGGTTACGGTTGGAGCCAAACGCAATATGCTAAGGAAGTTCGACCCCAGCAAACCTGCCTTCGTGGTAGATGCTTACACTGCCCTTAATGAGGCTATTGATGCAGGACTCTGTACGGGCTATTTTGTCGGACAGAGTCGTTTCACCGCTGATGTGGCCAGAGCCTATATCGGTGATATGAATACGGATCGCCAGTATGATTTAAGAACTCGTCTGAACACTATTCAATTATCTGAGTTGTCGGAATCTGAGAAGAAGAAGAGGGAAACCGGCGCTCCAAGCGTACCCACTTGGCATAGCTTCCAGATGACTCCCGAGGAACAGGAGAAATTTAACAAATTCACCAATTTGGATAAGGTGTATATCTATACCGACTATAGTCCGCGCCGCGAGGGAGACAAACATTTCGAGGCAAGTAACCAACCAGAGGTTACAATCGACCTACGTACCTTCCCTAATGAAGCAAAGCGTACTGTTAGACGTGACCGCATCTTCGTCCTGCCCGGATTCTCGGCACCAGACGATTTCTATCATCCCGATTATAGCAATAAGCCTCTCCCCGAGACAAAGGACTACAGAAGAACGCTGTACTGGAATCCCAACCTGAAGCTGGATGAATCAGGAACAGCTAAGGTCCGATTCTATAACAACAGCAAACAAACCCAGATAGCGATAAGCGCAGAAGGAATGGGCTCAGATGGAACACTTTATACAGGCAAGAGTATGCCTGAAGACAGATAATCCTAAACCATGATATTATGAACGAATTAAGAAACATTATCGAGAAATTTGCCATTCGTGGCACAGTGAGTGAGATAAAGCCTTTAGGCGAGGGTTTAATCAATGATACCTATAAGGTACTGACAGCAGAAGCCGATCAGCCTGATTATGTGCTGCAGCGTGTTAACCATGTGGTTTTCCCCGATGTGGACATGGTGATGCGCAATATTGATGCCGTAACCAGTCATATACGTAAGAAGCTGGAGCAGAAGGGTGAGAAGGATATCGACCGCAAGGTGCTGACTTTTATTCCGCTGAAGGACGACAGCAAGAAGTTATATGCGCTGGTTGACGGTAAGTACTGGCGTATCATGATCTTCATACCTGATGCCATCACCAAGCAGGCTGTGAATCCCGAGAGTAGTCGTGCCGCTGGTAAGGCCTTCGGTAACTTCCAGGCTATGCTGGCTGACATCCCCGTTCAGTTGGGCGAGACGATCAAGGATTTCCATAATATGGAGTTCCGCCTGCAGCAGTTACGCGAGGTAGTGAAGGCAGATCCCGTGGGTCGTGTCAGCGAACCACAGGTGCAGGAGGTATTGCGTCAGATTGATGCCCGTGCCGAAGAGATGTGCAAAGCTGAGCGTATGGGACGCGAAGGTATCCTGCCCAAGCGTGTATGTCACTGCGATACCAAGGTTAACAATATGATGTTCGACAAGAACGACAATGTGCTCTGCGTCATCGACTTGGATACCGTAATGCCCAACTTCATCTTCTCTGATTACGGTGACTTCCTGCGTACCGGTGCCAATGTGGTTGCTGAGGATTGTCCTGATATGGATAAGGTTCAGTTTAATATAGAGATATTCAAGGCCTTCACAGAAGGCTATCTGAGCAGTGCTTCTTCATTCCTGACCCGTGTGGAGATAGAGAACTTGCCTTATGCCGTGAAGCTATTCCCCTATATGCAGTGCGTGCGTTTCTTGTGGGATTACCTCAGTGGCGACAAATACTGGAAGTGCCAATATCCAGAGCATAACTTCGTCCGCTCTAATAACCAGCTGCATCTGTTGCTCAGCATAGAGGCGCACGAGGCAGAGATGAAGGACTTTATCGGTAAGATAAAGGAGAAGAGATAAAAGTTATAAGAGAAAAGATAAAAATGAGATAAGAATTAAAAGTTAAGATAAAGATAAAAGTTAAAGTGAATGATGGATTTTAAAACCTTATCCGCCCAACGGTATTCCGTTCGTTCCTATTCAGGTGAGCCTGTAACGGAGGAACAGTTGCAGTATATATTGGAATGTGCCCGTCTGGCTCCTTCGGCAGTGAACCTGCAACCCTGGAAGTTCTATGTGATGACCTCGCAGCAGGACAGAGAGCTGTTGCAGCAGTGCTACAAACGCGACTGGCTGAGCCAGGCACCCTTGTATATCCTGCTGACCGTTCAGCATGATGTAGAGTGGGTGAGAAGTGATGGGAAGCGTCATGGCGATATAGATATTGCCATTGCAGCCGAGCATATCTGTCTGGCTGCTGCTGAGCAGGGATTGGGCTCCTGTTGGGTATGCAATTTCAACGCTCAGCTTTGCCATAAGCTACTGGGGCTTCCTGAGACGGAGGAACCTGTTGTGCTTATTCCGATAGGAAAGGCTGCTGCGGGAATGCAACCGACTGAGAAGAAACGTAAAGATTTGGCGGAGATTGTCGTTCGCCGTTAAACAATACGGAGGTGGATTGTTGAATCCACCTCCGATATTTTTTAATGTATGATTACATAATCATTTCCAGTCGGGGACATCATCTTCTGTTTCGTAGATGCCCACCAGCTTTATTAAATATAATAAGGTACTATAAGCGGGAACGGCACTTGACTCCTCTGAACCGTATGCCAGTTGTTGAGGAATATACACGTACCACTCATCACCCTCTACCATATTCTGCAGAGCTGTTTGGAATCCTTCAATCAGGTTGGCAACAGACATGGTTACGGGTACAGCAGTAGCAGGATTAAAGTCACCGTAGTAGCTTTGGCTGAAGACAGCCATTTTCTCTTCCTTGGTGACATTGTCCTCTGAGATGTATTCTGAGGGCATGAGCCATGCTCTGTAGTGTAGCTGCACGTAATCTGTGTAGTTTGCAGGTTTTGTCCCCTTTACCGTACCTGGCTCGGATGGAACAATCTTGCAGATGATGCTGTCGGTAATGGGGCCATGGGTATCCTCACTGCGTTGCAGGCTTTTTATCATTCGCCATTGACAATGATCTTCCCACTCGTCGCCATACTGAGCCTTGGCAGCAGCAATGGCTGTACGAGCAGAGTCCGCAACATTCTCGAACCACAAAGCGTTCCTACTTTCCCAACTGTAATAGGGATCCCACTCTGTGCTCTCTTCAGAACAAGAGACGAAGACTAGGCTAACTAGCCATACTAGCCCGACTAGTCCTGCTAGATTAACTAGAAAAACCGGAATCTTTTTCATTAGAGCAACTTCTTCAACAGACTTGTTATGCTGACCTTATCCTCTATGATGCTACGCAGGTCGCTGATGGCAACACGGTGTTGTTCCATTGTGTCGCGATCGCGCAGAGTAACGGTGTTGTCCTCCAGTGTCTGCTGGTCAACAGTTACGCAGTAGGGACAGCCAATGGCATCCATACGGCGGTAACGCTTACCAATCTGGTCCTTCTCCTCGTATTTGCAGTTGAAGTGGAAGCGAAGGTCGTTGATAATCTCCTGAGCTTTCTCAGGCATACCATCCTTCTTGGTCAAGGGGAATACAGCCAGTTTTACAGGAGCCAATGCTGCGGGCAGGTGCAGAACGGTACGTGTCTGTCCGTCGGGCAGCTGCTGCTCCTCGTAGCTGTGGCACATGATAGAGAGGAACATACGATCCACGCCAATAGAAGTCTCTATTACATACGGAGTGTAGCTCTCGTTTGCTTCAGGATCAAAGTACTCAATCTTCTTACCGCTGAACTTGGCGTGCTGTGACAAGTCGAAGTTGGTACGAGAGTGGATACCCTCAACCTCCTTGAAGCCGAATGGCATGCGGAACTCGATGTCTGTTGCAGCATTTGCATAGTGAGCAAGCTTGTCGTGGTC